>NZ_CP016618.1 GCF_002741015.1 Microvirga ossetica
TGAGGCCCTGTCGCTGCCGTCTGATGCTGCGCCGCCTGGCACCCGCATGCTGCTGGTGCGCGGCAAGGGCGACAAGCAGCGCCTCGTGCCCCTGCACGACCGCGCCATCGAGGCGATTGCTCACTGGCAGAAGCTGGCCAGAGCGTACTCTGGTGGAGCACCCTCCCCTTGGCTGTTCCATTCAGTCCGCAACGGCGCCAAGGCGCTGACGCGCCAGGCGGCCCTGCTCGAGATCAAGGAGGCTACCATTGCGGCAGGCCTTGCGAGCCCGGAGCGAGTGTCGCCGCACGTGCTGCGCCATGCCTTTGCCACCCACATGCATTCCGGCGGCACGGACCTGCGCGTGCTGCAGGAGTTGCTCGGCCATGCTGGCATCGAGACCACCCAGATCTACACCCATCTCGACACCTCCCGCCTCCACAACATGGTTCGCGACCTCCACCCGCTCAACGAGAATGAACGAGAGGAGCCAATGACAGTCGCGTGAGTAGTTGCGTCCCGAGTGCTGCTACGAGTTCCTGCTGGGGCAGGTTCTCAAGCCCATACTGTATGTCGCCAGCAGCATCCTCAACTGCAGTGATCAGCACCTTGGGTAGGAGGAGACTGGCTTCAGGCTCATCAGAATCCAGCCGCGCCAGTGCTTTCGGCTTGCAAAGCTGATGATGATCTCATCGAGATGCCATTTATCTTCTGGTGCGGGAAGATGTCTGCAAATCTGGATGGCAAAATTCTGGCCGAACTTCAGCGCTCATCAGCTGGTGTGAGCGCACCGATGGGAACTCAAGATCGTTCGCCCCTTCCAAAAAGATCTTCCGGTGTGAAGCACTTCACAGTCCCTGTCTGCAAAGTGGCGCAAAGTTCAATTGTCGCCACCGGAGAGCGCATCTCAGGCGGTACGAAGCGCAACCCTTCACTAGAGATAGGATATCCCATGGACCTCAATGTGAATGCCAGCCCGATCACCCAAGCTGCTGCCACCACCGCCGTCGGCGGCCCCGGCGTTCTCGGTACCGGTGGCGACGCCATCGCCGTGACGAACCAGGAAGCTGACAGCACGAACGTCCAGTTTGGCGACCACGACTACTTCCCCTGGGGTGGTGGTCCCGACCTCAACGTGAATGCCAGCCCGATCCTTCAGGTAGCGGAAACCACGGCCGTTGGCGGCCCCGGCATTCTCGGCGACGGCGGCGACGCCTTTGCCTTCACCAACCAGGACGCCGACCTCTTCAACCTCCAGGGCTAACAAGCCCTATCTCGGGAGTGCCATCGGCCCACAGCCGGTGGCACTCTTTTTTGTTCGACACCGCGGCGAGCCATCCCAACCTGCTCGATCCAGTCGTGCCGATGCCTGGAATGCCGCCCTTCGCCTTGAGGCAGGAAGGAATTCCAATCGGAAATGCTTGTGAAGCACGTCACAGCGCTTGGCGCAGGCTTCACCCATGATCACGCCAGATACCCCAATCGGCCCCCACCTCTCTTGCCTCACAGTTCAATTCGTGTGGATGGCTCGCAATAAGGACCTTCGCAATGAAGAATGGAATGAGGAACAGCGCTGAAGTCCAACTCCGCACCGTTCTGAGCGCGCTCAAGAGGCCGCTGATCGGGATCAGCGCCATCAGCTGCCTCGGCAACGTCCTGATGCTCACCAGCCCGATGTTCATGATGCTGGTCTACAACAAGGTCCTGTCGAGCAAGAGCATTCCGACACTGGCCGCCCTCACCTTCCTCGCCCTGCTGCTCTATGCCTTCTATGGCGTATTGGAAGGACTGCGCGGCAAGCTGATGGCGCGTGTGGGCATCACCTTCGACCACCGGCTGGCGCCGACCC
Source organism: Microvirga ossetica (assembly GCF_002741015.1). Lineage (NCBI taxonomy): Bacteria > Pseudomonadati > Pseudomonadota > Alphaproteobacteria > Hyphomicrobiales > Methylobacteriaceae > Microvirga > Microvirga ossetica. Next base: position 1,829 of record NZ_CP016618.1, read on the forward strand.
TGTTCGAGGCGACATTGAAGCTGCCGCTCCATTTCGGACCGCACGCCCGCAACCATGACCCGCTTCAGGATCTCGCGATCATTCGCAACTACCTCATGGGCCCTGGCCCGGTCGCACTTCTCGACCTTCCCTGGATGCCGATCTACTTCGCAATCCTGTTCCTGGTGAACCCGATCCTGTTTCTTGCAGCCGCGGGTGGCGCTCTGCTTCTCGTGATCCTGAGCCTGGTCAACGAATTCGTCACCAAAGGCACGGTCAAGACTGCAACCCAGGCACATTCGGCAACGATGACCCTTCTCCTGGACGCCAGGCGCAATTCCGAAGCCGCGGCGGCCATGAGCATGGGAGACGATCTCTGCAAGCGCTGGGGCAGCGGCTACGTGAACGCGATCTCCCATGCGCGCGATCTTGCAGATCACGCCAGCGTCTTCAGCGCGATTTCCAAGACGATTCGCCAGGTCCTGCAATCGGCGATGCTTGCGCTCGGAGCCTTTCTGGTCATCGACGGACTGATGTCGCCGGGTGCCATGATCGCGAGCTCGGTCATCCTCGCCCGTGCGCTCACGCCGATCGATCTGGTCATCGGCAACTGGCGCGGCACGTCGGCCGCCTGGCAGGCCCTCCGCCGCCTGCGTGCCCTCTCCGCCAAGCTTCCGAAGGCTGCACAGCAGCAGCACGGCATGCCGCGCCCGAACCACGCCCTGTCGGTCCGGGATGTCGCGATCGTGCCGCCGGGTGGGGCCGTCGCAACCGTCGCCGGCGTGTCGTTCGAAATCGAAGCGGGCGATGCCCTTGGGATCATCGGCCCGAGCGGCTGCGGCAAGTCCACGCTCGTCCGCGCCCTGGTCGGCGCCTGGCCGACGGCCCGCGGCGAGGTGCGCTTCGACAATGCCCTGATCGGCCAGTACTCGCCGGAAGCACTCGCCAATGCGATCGGCCATCTTCCCCAGAGCATCGAGCTGTTCGACGGAACGATTGCCGAGAACATCGCGCGCTTTCGCAAGGACGCGACGGCCGAACAGGTGATCGAAGCTGCAAAGATGGCGGGCGTGCACGACATGATTCTCACCTTCCCCCTGGGATACGATACGCCGGTCGGCGAGGGTGGAACCACGTTGTCGGGCGGCCAGCGCCAGCGCGTCGGCCTTGCCCGCGCTCTGTTCGGAAATCCTTTCCTGGTGGTGCTCGACGAGCCCAATTCCAACCTTGACCCGCTCGGCGAGCAGTCCCTGAATGACGCCATCCAGCAGATGCGCCAGGCAGGCAAGATCGTCGTCATCGTCGCCCATCGGCCGAGCGCCATCTTCGCCGCCAACAAGATCCTGTCGGTCCGCAGCGGCCGCGCCGAGATGTTCGGCCCGAAGGAGCAGGTTCTTGCCGCCCTGTTCCCCCGCATCGGACAACCGCACAAGGTGCCTCAGGCCGTGAACACGCAATCGGCTCCCCAATTGTCGCCCGTCCCAGCCGGCACGGCCGCGTCCGAAGGCGACGCGACGGTCACCAGCCTGGATGCGACCCGAGCTCAGCGAGCCAATGGCCACGTGAGCTAGCGCGTCGTGAGCTGGCGCATCGTGCGGGCCCGAATGATGCACCAGCCAAAGAGAAGGAGCATCGGAACTGATCTCAAAAGTGGGTCCACCTTTGGGTCCGATGCTATAATGCCGGAGGTGGATCGTCAGATGCACATAGAGAGCGGAGGACACGCTTGGCAACAGAGCGGCTCCTTGATGCACCGCTCTGACCGCCAACTCATTGGTGCGTCAGGAAAATCGCCTCCCCGACGCTGCCATCGTCATGAGGGCTTCCAGCGGTGAGATGTCAGATGTCGAGGAAGCTCCGGAGCATCCGGCTGCGCGACGGATGCTTCAGCTTACGCAAAGCTTTCGCCTCGATCTGCCGGATGCGCTCTCGAGTCACGGAGAACTGCTGGCCGACCTCCTCGAGAGTGTGGTCACTTTTCAGCCCGATGCCGAAGCGCATGCGCAGCACGCGCTCCTCGCGCGGCGAGAGGGTGGCAAGCATTTGCGTCGTGGTATCGCGCAGGTTCGACTGGATCGCTGCCGAGTCAGGGGAGACGGCGTTGTCGTCCGCGATAAGATTGCCGAGATTTGTGTCCTCCTCGTCGCCAATCGGCGTCTCGAGGGAGATCGGCTCCTTGGCGATCTTGAGCACTTTCTGAATTCGGTCCACGGGCATGGCGAGCTTTTCGGCCAGCTCCTCCGGGGTCGGCTCGCGGCCGATCTCGTGCAGCATCTGGCGCGAGGTGCGGACGATCTTGTTGATCGTCTCGATCATGTGCACCGGGATGCGGATCGTGCGGGCCTGGTCGGCGATCGAGCGGGTGATCGCCTGCCGGATCCACCAGGTGGCGTAGGTCGAGAACTTGTAGCCGCGCCGGTACTCGAACTTGTCGACCGCCTTCATCAGGCCGATATTGCCCTCCTGGATCAGGTCCAGGAACTGCAGGCCGCGGTTCGTGTACTTCTTGGCAAGGGCGATCACGAGGCGCAGGTTCGCCTCGATCATTTCCTTCTTCGCCTGGCGCGCCTCGCGCTCGCCCTTCTGCACCATCATGACGATGCGGCGGAACTCCTGGATCTCCAGGCCGGTCTCGCTCGCCAGATTGTGGATGTTCTCGCGCAGGTCGTGGATGCCGTCCTTCGCCTTGGCGACGAAGTCCTTCCAGCCCCTGCCGCCGAGCTTGGAGACGCGCAGCACCCATTTGGGATCGAGTTCCCATCCCTGGTAGTGCTTGAGGAACTCCTCGCGGGCGACGCCGTGGCTCTCGGCCAGGCGCATCAGGCGGCCCTCATGGGAGATGAGGCGCTTGTTGATGTCGTAGAGCTGCTCGACCAGGGCCTCGATGCGGTTGTTGTTCAGCGACAGCGACTTCACCGCGGTGACGATATCCGCCTTGAGCTCCTTGTACTTGCGCTCCTGGGCCGGGGTCAGCTGCTTGTTCTGCATGCGCTGTTCCACATGCTCGACCTGCAGGCGGCGCAGCTTCTTGTAGTTGTCGGCGATGGAGTCGAAGGTCTCGAGCACGCGCGGCTTCAGCTCGGCCTCCATGGCCGAGAGCGACACGTTGTTCTCCATGTCGTCGCCCTCGCCCTCTTCCTCGGACGGGGCCGCTTCGTCGCCTTCGGCTGCTCGTTCCTCCTCCGGAAGGTCTTCGCCGATCCCATCGACATTGGGGAGGATGGTTCCGTCCGGGCCCGCATAGGTCGCCCCCAGGTCAATGATGTGACGGAGCAAAACCTTGCCGGCCAGGAGCTCGTCACGCCAGATGATGATGGCCTGAACGGTGAGCGGGCTTTCGCACAGGCCTGCAATCATCGCCTCGCGGCTGGCCTCGATGCGCTTGGCGATCGCGACTTCGCCCTCGCGGGACAGAAGCTGGACCGAGCCCATCTCGCGCAGGTACATGCGCACCGGATCGTCGGTGCGCTCGGTCGGCTCCTTGGCGGTAGTCTCACGCACCGCGATCGGATGGCTCTGGGAGGCCTCGACGAGGTTACCGCCGTCGGCTTCCTGCTCCTCGGCCTCTGCCTGCTGCCCCTCGTCCACCTCTTCGGACTCGACGACGCTGATCCCCATTGCGGAGAGCTGGCCAAGCACGTCCTCGATCTGCTCGGAGGAGAAGTCCCTGGAGGGCAAACCTTTGTTTAATTCACCGTGCGTCACATAGCCCCGCTGCTTCGCGAGCCTGATCATCTGTCGAACAGCGGCACCAGTCAGGTCGAGCAGAGGCCTATCGGCTTGGTCAGGGTGTGAAGTAATGATGTGATCATCCATGGAGCGAGTACGTGAGGAAGCTTCTGGAATTCGGCAAGAGAGGTTAGCGCGGCTCTGATTCAAGGTCGTCTCCAGTACGAAGACATTGTACCAGACTGACCTTGCGACATTTGCGCACGCCACTGCCGTACATGAACCCGGGTAAGAAAGGAATTGGTCTTTTATTAAGCAGCAGTCAATAAGGCTGTTGAGTATACTTTGTCGCCATAGGAGAATCAGCCAAGATCATAAAGATAGAGTGGCGGCGCAGCCTCCGAGGCAAGATGAATGGTTCGGGGCCAAGGGCGGCCTTTGTGCTAATGCCCCGATGTCGATGAGTTGCCGAACGGATTTAGTCTATTTGGCGGCCGCCTGAACGATCAAATTCCACGAATGCGAGCTTCGTTGAACACCCAGCACCGAATGTGATGTTTTTTTACCTTGACCATTGCAGGATGCGGGCGCCGGGCGCGTAGCCTATCAGCCCGACCGCGCTGAATTGCCCCAAGCGTGGCAGAGACCCTGGCTGAGGGTTCTCTAATTCCTCAGATAGAGCATTCGTTTAGACCTGATTGACATGTCGACCATGGGCACCCTGATCAAGGTGCCACCGCCATGCTCGCGGTCAACAACAGCCCTGCTGCCTCTGGCGGGGGCCTGCGGGCGTTCTTGACCGGTCCGCGTGCCAGCGGCATCCGGTTTCTTTGCCATGGCGATCTCAGGATGCTCCGTTTCTTGTCAGACAGCTTTGGCCCTTGAGGCGTTCGGTGACGATGGCGTCACCGTCATAGGCGGACCAGGTGCCGTGGCCGCTTGGGAGGACGATGCGGTGCAGATGCATGAACCATCATCATCTGCGTCGTTGACAACCTGATAGTGCGACTGTCAGGGACGGGCCGCAAGCGCACAGGAGGGCATGTCGATCCCGTCGCTGAGATGACCATGCGACAATAGGGAAGCGGATGGGCCGTTTTGACAAGAAGTCGGTCGCCCAGCCTTAGAGCCGAGGCCGGCATATTGTATAGTTATCCTCATTGCGCCACATGCAATATGGACCGCATCCATGGCCTCCATCACGAACGAACTGGCTGCTATCCTGACCACGGTCCGTCGGCCTGGCGACTTCTTCGCTTCCGGCTTGATCGAACTCCTTGCACCCCAGTTGGAGGTCGATGGCGTCGGTCAGATCGCACTGCCGCTTCTGCCGACCCAGGCCAAACAGCTCGTTGCAGCTGCCGAACGCGCGCCCTTCGGGCGGGGACAGCAGACCCTGGTCGACACGGCGGTTCGGCGGACGTGGCAGATCGGCCCGAACCAGGTCCGGATCCAGGGCCGGGGCTGGGCGCGGACACTGAGCGCAATCCTAACCTGCGTGTGTGACGGCCTTGGCGTCGCTGAGCCTGTGCAGGCCGAGTTCTATAAGCTGCTGCTTTACGATGAAGGCAGCTTCTTCGCGAGCCACCGCGATACCGAGAAAGCGCCCGGGATGTTCGCCACGCTGGTGGTGGTACTGCCCTCGGCATCGACCGGAGGTGAACTTCTGGTCCGTCATAAGGATCGTGAGGTTCGGCTCGACCTGCATGGTCCTGATCCCTCAGAGGTGGCGTTCGCCGCCTTCTATGCCGATTGCGTTCACGAAGTTCTGCCCATCACGTCGGGCTTTCGGCTGGCATTGATTTACAACCTGTTGCGTCCCGGGCCAGGTCGGCGGCCCGAGCCTCCGAGCTATGCCAACCAACAGGCCCAGCTTGCGGCACTTCTGCAGGCCTGGAGCGCTGATCTGAGCCTTTCAAACGTTGATGCGCCAGAAAAACTCATCTTTCCGCTCGAGCATGCCTATACACCCGCTGAGCTCGGGTTTGGAGCATTGAAAGGCGCTGACGCAGCCGCAGCGGCGGTTCTCAAGGCCGCTGCCCAAGCGGCCGACTGCGACCTCCATCTGGCGCTGATTTCGGTCCAGGAGAGCGGCAGTGCGGAGTACACGGGTTACACCTCCTCGTACCGCCGGTGGTCGGAGCCGGACGAAGATGAATTTGAGGAGATTGAGGTCCTCGATCGTTACATTGCCCTGTCGACATGGCAGCGGCCCGATGGTCAGCCCTCGGTGCTGGGTGAGATTCCAGTTGGAGACGACGAACTCTGCCCGCCCGACGCGCTCGACGACCTAGAGCCTGACGAGGAGCACTTTCATGAGGCGACTGGCAACGAGGGCGCCTCTTTCGAGCGAACTTACCGCCGGGCGGCTCTCGTGCTCTGGCCGCGCCAGCGCTTCTTTGCCGTTTTGTGTCAGGCCGGCTTGGCGGTCACCCTCCCCTATCTGGCCGACCTGACCGAGCGCTGGTTGAGCAGCGGTGAGGATCATACATCACTGCTGTGGCGTGAAGCGCATGAACTCTGCGGGCACATGATTTCCTCGTGGCACGGGCAGGAGCGATACCCAGCGCGGGAGAAGGCTCCTTCCCACGCCACCGAGATGCTGATCCTCCTGATCCAACTCATGGATAAGACCCGCCTTGAGGCGTTCCTGGCGACCATCGCGGCGGGCAGCGGCCTTTTCGCCGAGGGGGACAATGATGCCATCGTTCAGGCGCTTGGTCTTTTGAGGCCCCGGCTAGCTGCAGCGTTGAGTCAGCAGATCGTCGCCGGAAATGCGGCGACCTCCCTGATGGTCTGCGGAAATCTGCTTGCCCGGCTGGCGGCCTCAGGGGGACCCGGTCGAGGGGGTGACCTCAGAGGGGCCGCGACGGCTTTGATCGAAGCCTTGCCCGGCGATCCGCAGCACGCACCGGCACAGGGGCCGTGGTGGCAGGATCGGAGCGTGAAGTCCCGGTTCGTCCTGGATCTCCTGGAGGCACTCTGCCGGATTGATCCGCAATTGGCCGAGCATGCAGTCGGGCACATGCTGACATGGCCCCAAACCTATAAGTTGGATGCCGTTCTGGTCCCGGCCATGCGGGACTTGAACCGATCGACGATTGCGCGAGAGCCGGCGGTAGCGCCGTTACGGGATGCATGTCTTGCGCATCTGCGTACCCGGATTGCGAAGCCGCTGGCGCCGCCTCATGACTGGAGCCGGGCCAGCGTGCTCCCCTGCCAATGCCGCCACTGCGCGGACTTGAGCCGCTTTCTTGCTGATCCTGAGCGCAGGGCCTGGGCCTTCAAGGCTGTCGAAGCAGAACGCTCTCATGTGGAGCAGACGATCCAGCGAGCTCACTGCGATGTGGACGTTTCCACTGATCGTCGCGGTCGGCCCTACACGCTGGTGTGCACCAAGAACCAGGCGAGTTATGACCGCCGGGCGAAGCAGCGCAGCAAAGATCTGGAGGACGTGATCCACCTGGGTGGCGGAGATCACTCGTGAAATCGGCCAGGAAGGTCTTCACCCAAGATCGATCGTAACACTCACCGGATAATTAGATCTTGCATCCTCACCAGTGGTGATCCCGCGTTCAGCTGTGTGCAGATGGTGTTGAAAACCGCCGCCATTTTAAGGTGGTGTGGCGCGTGACAGGATCCCGCTTCGATCACGAACCAAACGAGAGGTGGACGAGCAGCCTGTGAAAGAGACAACGCCTGTTCTACGCGCCTACAACAACAAATGCGGAGTAACGCGGTTATGGAACGAGATCACCAATCCGTGTCCGTGATCAATACTCTTTTAACCATATGCGCGCGACCATGCATCGCCTGATCAAGACTGGGGAATTGGCATGAATGTCTTGGTTTTTGCTTCCCGCAAGGGCGGTTCTGGAAAGAGCACCCTTGCCGCGCATCTCGGTAGCTATATGGCCGAGCATTCCCGGCCGACGCTCCTGATTGACGCAGACCCTCAGGGATCGTTGGCCCTTTGGCACCGGGTTCGGGGCTCGCGGAATCTGCCGCTCCATGTTGGCACCAAGCATCTCGCGGCCACCCTGGCGAAGGCGCGGCGGGCTGGGGCGGAATGGGTCTTGATCGACACGCCACCCAACGCGGAAGCTTCCGTGACCGAGGCGATCTGGCACGCGGATCTTGTTGTGATCCCCATGCGCGCCGGGCTGTTCGATGTCGACGCCGTTCAGGCCACGATCAAAATGTGCCGTGATCTCAAGAAGCCTTATGCAGTGGTCATCAACGCTGCCCCGGCCAAGAACGGCTCGGAGGATCCAAGCGTTGCGGATGCACGCGGGGCGATGCAGGCGCTCGACGTTCCGACATGGTCAGGTCAGATCACGCATCACCCTGAATTGTCACTCGCCCTGGCCCATGGAGCCGGTGTGAGCGAGTTCAGCGCCGGGTCGGCTGGATCGGAGGAGATCGGCAGCCTTTGGCGGGCGCTCACGCGGAGCTTTGAGGCAATCGACGCGATGACCGGCAAACAGGATCAATCCGCTTAATAGCTGATGTGGTCTGCCGAAATCGCCAGTTGCAGGATCTTGTTGCAAGGTAAGTTTTCGGACGCACCGATGAGTTTTTTACTAGGTGCGTCCATCCAAAATCTAACCGAAGACCTCGTGGCAGGTGATCGCCGCAAAGATAAGCGGGATGATGACCGCGAAGATCCACAGCGCCAGCGACACGATGATCGTCACGACGACATCGAACACGGCATAGCCGTAGCCGCGGAAGGTGCCGGCCGCCCGTTGCGCCTTGAACTCCTGGATCCGGCCGATCGGCGCGAGGACCGGGCTGACGGCGACGTAGCCCCAACTCTGGAAGAGGGTCTTCAGGCCTGCGGCGACCGCGCCTGGGATCGTGCGGTGATGCTTCTTGCCGATGAGGCGAGGCGTCTCCCTCCGCCCAGTGCGCGGAACCCGCATGCGTTCCAAGAGGGTCGCGACGAGCTCGCCCTCCGGAGATCTGAGATTGCGAACGTATTGTCCGGACACTTCCGGCTCGGTCGATCAAGGCCCGAGACGTCCGTGAGGCCAGGTTTCATCCGCGATGCCAAAGGCAATGTTGTGCAGGTTGAACTTCGCGGAGGCAGACGGATCTAAAGAGCCCATTTCCTTTTGGGCGACAAAGCGTTTGGCTTTAGTGATCGCCGAGGGGTAAGTATTCAGGAGCGTCTTGAAAGCTTCGAACCCCGCATTCTCATTTTCGGAGTGCTCTTCTACCAAGCGCCGTTCTGCCTCAAGGCAGTGAGATAGAAGCATCGGAGTATAAGGGTTCGGGCCCGGGATATCATAGGCGAGCTTCTTCACCTCTTGGATGAACTCATCAACCCAATCATTGTCGGGCATCGTGCAGCCTCGCTCTAAGATACTGAGCTAAGGCTAACATCGTCCTGCGAGGGTTTGTATTCTGACCGAACGGCCACTTGGGGGTAAGAAGCACTTCCCTTTCGTGTGATCTCGCCCAGTCCGAACCCTTTACGATTACTCACGATAATCACCCTTCCCGTGACCGATCGCGAAGGGCTCAAGTTTTGAGAGCATAAGGCTTTCACCACCTCCAACGAGGTTGAAAAAATCTATGGACCGGCCGTGCGTTGCAAGAGGGTTGTGGCAGATGGGTGAGTGACGGTTCGCATCAATCTATCCGGCCTCTGGGTGGAGCCTGAGCTCCGGGCCATCATGGGAATCCGCGCGCACCGAGCCTACTTAGACGCGAGACCTCAAAGGGCCATTTTTTTCATTAGGCTTGCGGTGCGCCGGGCAACCGTTCCTCCATCCTGTCACATCCTCCTCGCGAACCTCGGCGGGAACTCTATCCTCGAACTGTCGGCCGTCTGAGCTGGCTCAGGCCGTCCGTGCGGCAAACTCCGGATCATAACCGTTCTCGTGGGACAACACGCCCCACGCGATGCGCGCAAGCTTGTTGGCCAGGGCGGCGGCGAGCACATTCCGGTGCAGCCGCGTTCCTGCCGCTTGCAGCCAGCGCCCGAAGCCGTGCCCATCCCAGTGGCGCTGTCGCTGCAGGAGAACCTGCGCTCCTCCGACAAAGAGGATGCGTAAGTAGCGGTTGCCGCGTTTGGACAGGCCACCCAGGATGGTGCGGCCGCCGGTCGAGATCTGCTTGGGCACGAGACCGAGCCAAGCGGCAAAATCGCGGCCTTTGGCGAAGGCAGCTCCAGTTCCCACTGCTGCTACCATGGCGCTAGCGGTGATCACGCCCACGCCCGGAATGCCCATCAGCCTCTGGCATCCCACATCCTGACGAGCCAGAGCCGTGATGTCCCGGGTGATGGCGTCAATGCGCTCATCCAACCCGCGCCAGTCTCCCGCCAGATCCTCGATCAGGTGGATCATGCGCGGCGAGAGCACGTCCGTGCGCTGGGCGAGAAGCGATGGCAGGGCTTCCCTCAGACCAGCCGGCCCTTTTCGAACTGGGATGCCGCATTCGAGTAGGAAGCCGCGGATCTGGTTGACCACCGCCGTGCGCTGCCCGACCAGCCGGCTGCGCACCCGGTGCAGGGCTTGCAGATCGAGTTGCTCGGCCGACTTCAGCGGCACCGGCCGCATGGTCGGCCGCTGTGCCGCCTCGGCAATCGCTTCGGCATCGCGGTAGTCATTCTTGTGTCCTTCGAGGAAAGGCTTCACATACTGGGCCGGCAGGAGGCGCACGTCATGGCCGAGGGCAGCGAGCTGGCGCCCAACGTGATGGGCGCCCGCGCAAGCCTCCATGCCGATCAGGCAGGCCGGCACATTGGCCAGGCAGGGCAGCAGCTGCCCGCGCGAGACCTTCCGGCGCAGCACGATCTTGCCGCGTGCATCCATGCCGATGAGGTGAAAGGTGTTCTTGCCCAGATCGATTCCGATCGTGGTGATGATGCACTCAGGCGCAGTCTGGTTTGATATGGCATAGCTCCTTGCCTGCGGGAGAATCCCGTCCTCCCATGTTCCCCCGGAGAGCACGGCCGGTCCATGCCATTAGATATGAATCTGCCGGTGCCGGTCGCGCCGGCGGACAACTCGCCGACACTTACGGATGCACTGAGGTCGGCCGCGGAGTACGCCCAGTCAGAGAAGGCCGACGCCACCCGGCGGGCGTAATTCTCGGACTTCCGCGACTACCACACCTGGTGCGAGTTGGTGCAGGCCTCGGCGCTTCCGGCGTCGATCGAGACGACGGCCGCCTACCTCGCCCAACTCGCCGACAAGGTGCTCAAGCCTTCGACCATCAACCGCCGCGCGGCCGCCATCGGCTACGTGCACCGGGCGAAGGGTTACGAGCCGCCAACGAATTCGGAGCCGGTCAAGGCCGTGCTCCGAGGGATCCGCCGCCGCATAGGGGCAGCCGTGAATCGCAAAGGTCCGGCAACGGCAGTCGCCATCGCAAGAATGGTGCGGCGGATCCCCGATAACCTTCAGGGCAAGCGCGATCGCGCGCTTCTCCTCCTTGGCTTCGCCGCCGCGCTGCGCCGCTCCGAGCTGGTCGCCCTCGACGTGGCGGATCTGGAACGAATGCCGGAAGGCATCATCGTTCATATCCGCAGGTCCAAGACGGACCAGGAGGGCGAAGGCCACCAAGTGGCCGTGCCGCGGGGCTCGAAGACTGGCTCCGCTCCGCCGGCGTGGAGACCGGTTCGGTCTTCCAGTCATTCCGAAAGGGCGGATCTGTAAAACCGGATCGCCTCTCCGAAGGCTCCGTCGCCGACATCGTAAAGCGCTACGCGAAGGCCGCAGGCCTCGACCCGGAAACGATGTCGGGCCACTCGCTGCGCGCCGGCTTCGTCACTTCCGCCCTCGAGGCGGGAGCCGACCTGCTGAAGGTGATGGACGTCACTCGGCACCGGGAAGTGAAGACCCTCAAGGCCTATGACCGCCGCGCCAAGGCCTTCAAGAACCATGCCGGCAAGGGGTTCCTCTGATGCAATCGCTCAACCTCAACGCTGCCCGCGATGGCGGCTACGTCGTCTGCTCCGATAACAGCTGGGGCGAGCTACCCGGCATCATCTTTGCCGGCAGCCTTGATGAATGCCTCGGTTATATGCGTAGCAAGTTCGAACCGTCCGCCGAGAAGGCCAAGGCTTAGCGTCACTCTAAGAAAAAGAGAGTCATAAACGCGCAGACGCCAAGTCCGGCAATCAAGCCGATCCATCTGAAGATCGCCTCAGACGGATCGGATGGACGCGGAGGCTTAGGCCCCGCTGGAAAGCGATCGTCATCGTCGTCATACATGGCAACAGCCCCCCGGCTGAGTAGGCAGACTAGAATCCTGATCCTCTTCGACGAGTCGAATCCTCTTCTGGATTACCCACAGTCGGGTGCAGCTCTCGGGACCGTCTTATGTTCGTTGTCGGCCCTCCTACCGGGTGGAGCTCGCATGCTCGATGTTCCCATCCTAATCTACGAAAAAGAGTTATATCGCGAAGGAACATTGCTCCTAATGTCGCGAAAGGACATAGTCATACTAGTTATCCACCGAGGTGTACTATGCATGCCCTCGTTATAGCCGCTCTTTATCTTGGCACTGCTCTTGCTACTTTCGTATTGGCTGTAGATGTACTTGACGTTGTGGATCCTCTCAACAGGTTGATCGCTCACTAGATTGAGCTAGTCTCTCATAGAAATTGCCTCCGCGACCCGGTGAGACTCAACTACTGCTGATAAGGTTTTCAAGTCAGCAGAATGATTCTCCTCATTGCGCTAATGACTGTATTGGCCGGTGTACTGTTTGCGGGTGCCGCCGGATTTCTGTGCGCTAAATTCGCTTTTGTCCTCTTCATCGGATTTTTCGCGGCCGCCATTGCGCTGGATCGTATGCTCGACTCGTGGGAAAGACGAGAATAGCTACACGCTCGCCAGCCTCATCCTTGAAACTTCTCATGCCACTGACCGACAAGCAGAAACGGTTCGTCGAGGACTACCTCGTGGACTTGAACGCCACACAGGCGGCTATTCGGGCGGGCTACAGCGCGAAGACGGCCGAGCAGCAGGCGTATAAGCTCCTTCAGAAAACTTCAGTTTCCGAGGCAATCGCGGCATCCGTGCAAGGGTGCCTTATCAAGGCCGAGAAATGGAAGGCGGCTTCGATGCCGTTCCATTGCGGGGACATCCACATGCCGAACCATTCGCCACCGATCGCGATGAAGCCGACCAGCCAGATGAGGAGACAGGTCGTCAGGCCGATCACGGTGCGGTCGGGATCAGTGCCGATCACACACGTTTACACCTACTGGAACGCGGTCGTCGGCATCACGAAGGACAACGTGACGTTGGACCTGCGTTACCATGACACCGGCTCCTGCCTGATCATTGAACGGAGGTTCGGTTGATCGGACGCTCGTTCACCCTGGTGGAGCGCCTTGGCCTCTCTCCTGGGGACAATCGCCGGAGGTTCAGTCCGTGGTGTTGTCGGGAGGTGTCGTCTAAGGCACGGGCTGAGCTATTACGGTAGAATGCATCCATGACCCCACGCCCTATTTCCACCGCTCCGCACGAGGACGACCACCTTCTTCTCCTTTTCTACTCGCATCAGGGCGGCTGGCACACCGGTATCTGATTTCGAGGCAAGTGGCTGGCCTATCTGGATACGAGTGTCGTGCTGGAGCCTTCGCATTGGCTGCCGGTCCCCGCTGATCCACCAGATGGCGCGTGATCGATGTCAGTGGTCGCCAGACGGGTACAGTGGCACGCGGCCGCACAAGTTCCTGATCGTGGAGGAACTCGGCTCCCGCAAGCCCACATCCAATCTTCCTACCATGCGTCGGCCCAGTAAGCTGCCCTTCGTCCTGTCCGTGGCTGAGTCGGAAGCGCTCCTGGAGACTGCCCACACGCTTGAGCCGATCCCTCAGTGGGGCTGTATCGTCAGGCCGGCGATGCCCGGCGGGCCGCCCTGTTCGAGACCCTCTATGCCGATCTGTGCCTCGGGTATGCGCGTCAGGTGATGCACTGCCGCTGCCCTCCGATGCAGCACTTCCAGGTACCCGCATGCTGCTGGTGCGTGAAGAGTGACAAGCATCCGCTCGTGCCGCTGCACGAGCGGGCGATCGCGGCGATTGCCCACTGGCAGAAGCTGGCCGGCGCCTATTCCGGCGGAGTGCCCTCCCCCTGGCTGTTCCACTCGGTGCGCAACGGCACGAAGGCGCTGTCGCGCCAGGCGGGGCTGCTCGAGATTAAGGAAGCTGCTGTGGCGGCGGGGCTCTCCAGCCCCGAGCGGATGTTGCCGCACGTGCTGCGCCATGCATTCGCCACCCACATGCATTCCGGGGGCACCGATCTGCGCGTGCTGCAGGAGCTGCTCGGACATGCTGGCATCGAGACTTCCCAGATCTACACCCATCTCGACACCTCCCGTTTGCACCAGATGGTCCGCGAGCTGCACCCGTTCAATGAGGAGCGACGACAACCGTCTGAACGCTGGACTAATGCGTGCGCGTCGTAGTGGCAACCGCGCTTGATCGGCATTGCTGCGACGATACACTGAGCCTGAATCGCTTCTGCCTTGAAGAAACGCAGTAACAGTTCGCCAGATCGCGAGCGCTTCTCTTGCAGTCGCACCAGGATCCAATGACCATGCTCGGCAATCATTCCCTCTCCGGACTGATGAAGTGGCTCACGCACGAGGAATGGCACGAGCCATTTGCGGATGTCCTGGACCTGCACCTCGGTCCGGCTTGCGACGACTATGAGATGGACTTCGAAGATATCGCCGAGGTCATCGGCGATCACGCGGCCATGACCCTGTGGGGCTGCGCCTTCGAGGATTTCCTGACCCAGTCCGTCGAGCCGGATGGGCGCAACATCGTCGAGGACTATCTCAAGCGCCGCGGCTGGAAGGAAAGCGCCGGCAACCGGCGTTACATCGAGGCGCTGCGGGACTCCTGCATGAGCCTGTACGAGGTCAGCGAGATCGTGCCTGGCCAGTCCTTCCTGGCGCGGGATCTTGTGCGCGGCGGGGAGCCGATCCGGGTCAGCGAGCACTCGGCTACCAAGAGCCTCAAGCTCTGGGACAAGATCGGCGCGCGCATCGTTGAGGTCTCGGGCAAGAACATTCTCGCCGGAGGCCTCCTGCCCTTCCGCCCAAGCGCCGCCACTCTGCTCATGGAGGAACTCAAGGCGGCGAGACGGGAGGCCCGGCGCGAGTTCCGCAAGCTGACCAGGGAGGCCCAGCTGCCCAGCTCCACCCGGGAGGATGGCCAGATCGCCGACCTCCTGTTCATGGCAACAGCCGCGCCGATCTTCAGCAACATCTGGCTGGATGATGCGCTGGCCTCAACCCTCGATCAGAGCCTGCCGACCATTCTCAACAGCGATGGCGATGAGGTGGTCTTCTGCCGGGTTCGCTTTCCCTTGCGCTCAGAAGGCGCAGCCGCTGAGCTCCGGGAGCGCCTGCGCGCCGTTCCAGCCTTCCGGGAGGAGAATGAGGGCTTCTGGAATTGGATCGAGCCGCAACGGCCTGCCAAACGCACTTCCTCACGCAAGGCGACGAGCCAATCCTCCCTTGGAGAGGGCCGGTCCTTGCGGGTCACGCTCGACACGGGTGACACAATCCTTGGCAACATCGAGCTGACCGACAAGACATTGCTGCTGGAGGCGAACTCCCGCGAGCGGGCCGAACGTGGGAGGGCTATCCTGGCCGAGCTGGCGGGGGCGCTGGTCGGGCCGGCTCTGACCGAGATTGAAACGCTCGAACAGGTCATGGCTGGGCGAGCCGGAGACGAGGATCTGGATCAGGCCGGCGACCTTCCCGCCGAACTGCAGGCCGAACTCGTCCATGGTGCTCTGACTGACCACTATCGCAAGACTCTCGACGAGCCGATCCCGGCCTTGGGGGATTTAAGCCCACGGGCAGCGGCCCAAACCGCCGCAGGCCGCCGCAAGCTCGTGGACTGGCTGAAACACATCGAGAACCAGACGAAGAGCGGAAATTTGCCTGACGGACCGATGGCCAGCTACGACTTCACCTGGCTGTGGCGGGATCTGGGTCTGGAAAAGCTCAGGCGATAGATGCTGTTCTCGTGCCGTGTTGGCCGGTCGTTTCAGCCGGGTGTGCTAAGATGGCCCCGGATAGCTGCTCAGCGAGGTGCGTGATGATCCGGGCCTCATGCCATACGGCCGACAATGCCCTGGCGCTCGAGTTCGACGCGACGCCATGGTTTCGCGAAGCCGATCCGCAGAGCCTCCTGCACCTTGCCGCGCAGGACTGGTCCAGCGTCTGGATTGCCGACGCGCTTGAGACCCGGCCGGGCTACGAGGGGCTGCATCAACTGGTCGAGTATGCCGCCACCCGGCTGCGCGACGAGTCGCTCGAGGACCCCACCTGGGATGCGCTCAACTGCGTCGTCAATCAGTCTGATGGGATGCACTGGCTGGCCGCGAACAGGCCGGAGCTCGCAGCCCTGATCCAAGATCAAGACAAGCCCCGGTAATTCACCGCATCCAAGCAGGTCTGTACGGCTCTGTGGGCGGATCAGCACTCCCGACCCTGCGGGCCATTCTGCAGGTGGGCCAGAGCGAGATCGTTTGGCGTTAGCCCATGGCAGTACGGCTACGGTCGGTATGCTCACAAAGCATAACCCACTTACTTTGTGATCACTCCCGAATTAGGTGCTCCAAACCCATATAAATTCCATCACAGACAATCAGAAATTCCTCGCTGGTCGAGGCAGTTAGCACCTAAAGGCATGGCATGTTCGTAACCTACATCCTCTCCCAAATCCGCGCGTATCTGCGTTACCGCGAGACGGTTCGTGAGCTGTCGCAGCTTGGTGATCGTGAGCTCAATGACCTTGGCATTGTGCGCTACGATATTCACACCGTTGCGCGCACTTCGGCTGCTGCAGCCTAACTCGCTTCAGCGTCGCAGGAGATGCTCAGCCCGCCCTCCGGCGGGCTTTCGCATCTCTGGAGCTCACGAAAAAGACCAGAACCCTGAAGCTCTGTTCCTCCAAAATCATGCTTCTGCGTGACCCTAAGCCCATTGACTCTCGTGTGCCTTCCGCGGGTCTTAACGTGTTAAAGAGACCCAGAAACTCTCATTCGGGCTTCTCTGAGTCCTTCTCCGCTCAAGTATCAAATCTCTGATCATTCAAAGCATCGACGTCCAATGAAAGCCGACCTCTTCTCCAAGGCTCAGGAGCAGCGTCCCAAGCCGCTCGCCGCCGAGATCCGCCCTGAGACTCTCGACGACCTCATTGGGCAGCAGCACATCCTGGGGCCGCACGGGCCGCTGCGGCGGCGCGTCCGAGCGGGCCGACTTGGCACAGTCATCCTCTTTGGCCCACCAGGGGTGGGTAAAACGACAATTGCCCGGGCAATTGGCCAGGAGATGAAGAAGGAGTTCCGCTCTCTGCACCCGGCCAGCAGCAACGTTGCCGACATCAAGGCTGTGGCTCAGGAGGCTCAGGCGAAGGACATCCTCGTGTTCATCGACGAGATCCATCGCTTCAGCAGTGCACAGCAGGATTATCTCCTCGATCTCACCGAGACGGGAACCTTCGACCTGATTGCTGCCACAACCGGCAATCCCTATCACGTCCTCACCCCTGCCCTCGTGTCGCGCGCATCCATTTTCCGGCTGGAGCCGCACTCGCTGGACGACCTGCGGCAGGTGGTCGAGCGGGCCGTGGCCTTTCTCGCGAGCCACAAGGATCTTCATATCCGCCTTGACGGCGATGCCATGAAGCAACTCACCGGCCGGGCTGGAGGGGACGCCCGCCGGGTATTGAATGCCCTTGAGACATTGGTGCTCGGATCCGAGCCTGGTTCAGCCGTCTCGATCACCGGGGCGATGGTCGACGAGGTCTACCAAGCCTCTCCCCTGCCCTTTGACCGCAAAGGCGACTATCACTACGACACGATCTCGGCCTTTATCAAATCGATGCGTGGCTCGGATCCGGACGCCACGCTCTACTGGCTGGCCCGCCTGATCCATTCCGGCGAGGATCCTCGTTTCATCGCTCGCCGTATTCTCATCCACGCCTCGGAGGATGTTGGGCTCGCCGACAACACGGCCTTGCAGACCGCTGCTGCTGCCCTCGCAGCCGTTCAGCACGTGGGCTACCCGGAGGCCCAGATCGTCCTCGCCCATGCAGCCTTGCACATCGCCCGGGCACCGAAATCCAACTCGGCCTGCCGCGGCATCGGTGCGGCGATGGCTCATGTCAAATCGCAGCCCATGATCCCGGTGCCTCCACATCTGCGGGACGGGCACTATACCGGAGCAGCCAAGTTGGGCCATGTCGGCTACCAGTTTCCGCATGATGATCCGCGTGGCTGGGTCGAGCAGGCCTATGCCCCTGGGGTCGAGCCAGGCCAGTTTTATCAAAGCGATGGCCGGGGTAGTCAGACGTTCGAGGCACGAGCCGATGCCTGGTGGGAGCGCGTTACCGGTCAGGCGCAGCCACAACATGGGCAGGAAGAACCCGGCAGCAGATGAGCGGAAACCTAGGATCGAGCCATTTCCGGCCCTGCATGGTAGGAGAGAAACGATCCAAGGGTGGAATGAGATGAGCGCAGCACCCTTCGAAATCATTCCGGCCTGGCGGATCGCCCGATTGAGGGCGGCCTTGCGCGATGCGGAACAGCGAGGCGCAAACCCGGATGACGAAGGTCATAATCTCTCCCACCGCGCCCTCCAGCGTCGCTTCGCTTTGGCCCGACGACGCGCGGAGCAGGGGCCGAGACAGGCCTCCAGGCCAAAGACCACACGCAAAGGCCGCAGTTTTCCGCATCTGAAACTGGTCATCATCTGGCGCGCCATCCTGAGCTGTCGCTCTGCGGCTTGGAGGCAGGGCGACACGGCGCCTTTTGGCAGCATCCGCAGGGCACATGATCAGGCTGTTGCTGCGTGTCGCGCCGCTGGCCTTGCGCCACCGCGCTATCGCACCGTCTATGTCCTGTGGCATCGCGGCGTACCGCCGGCGGACGTCGTTGCGGCGTTGCGGGACGAGCGTCAAAATTCGATGGGTTAACAAAAGGGCCGCTCGTGCCGTTCCCGGGAACGCTCGCGACGGGCATGTTCCATGGATACAACGGGACCCTGCACTCCTGCCGACAACAGCCCCGATGATGTGGTGGGCAGCCCGCACCTTCACGTCTTTGCGGGTGTATCGTGTTTCGAACGGAAGCGATCAGGGCCGCTTCCGTTGGGATCTCAACGATGTTCCGGCCTCAGCCGGGGATCAGTTACAGGGTATCGAGGATACGCAGGGGAAGGCTCGACAGGCCGCCAACCTTCACTTCCAGCAATGGATCAAGCGGATTGGTGTTACGGAAGCCCCTGTGCGAGGCAAGAAGCAACTCGCCCTCCCCTGTCACCTGAACTCTCAGCCCGAGCGTGGCAAGCAGACGCCGAAGACAAAGCCAGCTGCCGGCCTGCATGCTGATATCGATCGATTGCCTCGGAGAATGAGGCCTTCCTGTAACGCGAGGATCAACTCTTCAGTTCGGCAGGTCCACCTCGCGCATCTATTTCCGCGCCGATGCCGGCTTTGCCAATCCCGATGTCTACGAATTCCTCGAAGCCGAGCGGATCAAGTATGCAATCCGGCTACCGGCCAATCGCGTCCTACAGGACAGGATCGGCTACCTGCACAGGCGCTCGGTGGGGTGGCCTCCCAACGAGGTTCGACGCAGCTATACCAACTTCCGCTGTCAGTCCGGAAGCTGGGCCAGGCCGTGCTGGGAGGTTGCCAAGGTCGAGTGGCATCCCGGCGAGCTTGTTCCCCGCGTCGGCTTCATCGTCTGTAACCTGTCGAGACCTGCCGAGAACATTGTCGCCTTCTACAATCAGCGCGGCACCTGTGAACAATGGATCAAGGAAGGCAAAGGCGCGGTCAAATGGACATAGCTGTCATGCCTGTCGTTCGCGGCCACCACCTGATCTCGCCGCGAAGTGAACGGGTTCGGCTGTCATGCGTTCAAGCAAAAAGCATGGGAGAGGTGCGTCTTGATAAGAGGAAAATCGAACTTCGTGAGGCTGGCGGATGCCGCAGTCCCGGACTTTGATGCGCTACAGCTTATGCGGTCAGCGTCAGAGCTTGCCAATCACGTCAATTCGCGCAAATCTTCGATCATTGAGGCCGATCATCCTGTGGATGTCGATTAGACGGTCTGGGCCAATTGCTGAAGCGCGCGGCCCTGGTTCGCCGGTTGGCACGGTGAGTCCTATGCTCTTCGTTACGCTTCACGGTGGCAAGCCCCAAACAGACCCACACAAGAACAACGTGCACGCCCACGACAAGGACGGGAAGAGGATCACTCCCAGGGTGCTGCGGGACAGCGGAGAAATCTTGCTGGATGAACTTCGCGGCATTCATTTGTTTGGCAAGTACCTCTATGTAGTGAATAGCAACAGAAAGGAAAACAGCGTGCTTTGCTACGAAGGGGCGGACACGAAGTACAAGCTCGTCAGCACGCTTGTTTCGAGGCAAAGCTGCGAAGGGATCGAGCATCCTTTCGACATAACGTTTGATGGCGCGGGCTACTGCTACGTTTCAAGCCAGGACACCAACATCGTCACCCGCCTGATTATCTCCGCTGACGGCACGAGCGCGACGCCGGCTCCGCAAGCTCTAGCGCTACCCGCAGATGGCACGTTCTACCCTGGCACTTTTGTAGCTTCCAGCGTGGGCACCCTGGGTTCAACGACAACGCCGGTAAAGTCTCCGGCCGGGCTGGAATACTCCGGTTCGGGCAAAAACAAGCATTCTGTTCGGGGAGTGGTGTGGGCGAACAACGCACTCTACGTTGCCGACGAGCCCGCTGGCAGAGTCAAAGCCTATGACAAGAACGGGAATTTTCTGTGCCAGAGCAATGGCATGGAATCGCCCGTCCATATGGCGGTGTGGAAGGGTAGTTTGTACGTCAGCGCCGGCAACGCGGTGCTTACTGCGAAACTGCCCAGTTCTCCGGGTGATTTCACGCTCTCCCCAATCGAAGGAGTGAAGGTGAAAAATGCGTGCGGAATGGCGTTCACGAAATCATGGCACTTTTATATCGCTAGCCGAAGCGAGAACATCATCCTGAAGTTTGACTCCGACTTCAAGCCGATGAAGTTTGAGTGCAAGCTGGCGGACAATCCGGAATTTCTGCTGCACATTTAGCGGCGACGTAGCCTCATGCTGCCAGAGCAATCCTCGATAAAATGACGGCCCTCCCAGCGTCTCATGAGCAGACCAAAGCGTTCCTTCCGAGAAGTGCTATGAGCCATCGTTCGTAAAAGCAAACGGTAATTCGCTCCATAAGAGTATCGCTAGATGTTCACGATGAGCACATTGACTTCGCAATGCGGACAAACATTCTCGGCCACGCCTATGATATTCTCGGGTGGGAAATACAAAGCATGATCCATTCCGATGCAACCACGTTCCAGCCGCGGCCAGTTTCCCCAACGATCACCCTCCAACAATCCGGAGCGGCGCTTGATGCTCGGGCAGATGAGGTAATCGAAGCTAGCCGGCTTACGCCGGTCATTTCTCGGATCCAAAGGTCAGTAGGCCCGCTCGAGCAAGCAAAGAACATCCTCGACGTGGATCTTGATATCTTCTCCCGGAAGGCTGCGATCCAGCCAAAGGATCCGAGTGAGTTTCGTCGAACAATCCGGTACGCACGTGCAGCAACGATCGTGAGGTAGGCCAACTTCGTGGAAGCGCCTGAGAGAGGGTGTGCACGGGCGACTGGTCTGAGAGTGACGCCGTGTGAGCAGGCCCTCAAAGCTCACATCCTCGACGCAGAAAGCAATGCGGGACGGCAGTAAATTTACGAGATAACATTTAATATAGCATTTTTCTGGAACCTGTTGCCACCAGCGAGTGCGGTTGAAGTCTGTAATCGGCGCCAGAGCAATCGCAGCCGAGGCGGCCTCACGCTGGTGCAGGATATGCGTTATGATCCAACAGTAACCAAGGGCTTGACGTCTCGGCCAGACACAGCAGGATAGCTTGGCGAAGCGCACCTGATGGGAATTGAGGAATATTCAATGGCGACTGGTACTGTGAAGTGGTATAACGAGACGAAGGGCTATGGTTTCATTCAGCCGGATAGTGGCGGCAAGGATGTGTTCGTCCATGCCTCAGCCCTAGAGCGAGCTGGCATGCGCGGCCTCGCTGAAGGCCAGAAGATCTCCTATGAGGTGGAAGCTGATCGCCGTACCGGCAAAGAGTCTGCAACCAACCTGCAGAAGGCTTGATTGAGCCCGTCATAGCGTCAGCTCAATGCTGGCTCTTCAAGCCGCTCCTGACGGGGCGGCTTTCTGTTTGAATTAGCCGCGCTTGAAGGTGCCGGTCTTGGGATCCACCTTCAAGGAAGTCTCAATGCCACCCAAGAAGGCATGAAGCGACTGGCCGTTCCCTTATGGCTGAAGGTGTCCAGGAGTCCCCTTCGGGCCGATGATGAGAACAGCAAGCAGATCCCACCGTTCACCGGCGCCGCCAGCCAGGCAACTGGTCCGCACACTGTCGCTGCTTTCTGTGAGGCGAGGGACTTTCACCGCGATGCTGTCATCTTGCTTGATGGTTGGCCAGATAACATGCCGATTCCTTACATGCTCTCCACCTCCGCCATTCGAAATGTGGAGGTCGAAAGATCAAGGTCAATGACCAACGTGATGGAGAACTTGGTGAAGAGAACTTTTCGCAAAGGCGCAGGGGTATAAGCGATCGTAGCGAGGCCCTAAGCCTCTTACTGCGGCCTTGAAGTGTCCGCCTGGAGGGTTGCCAGAACGATCGCGGAGGCTCGGGCGAGGGCGTGCCTCTCGCGGCTTGTGAAAGTCGAGATATTCATGCCGCCGATCTGGGGCGCACCGCTCAGTGCTTGTTTCGCAAACTTGATAAGGGCTGTCTTGGCGAACCTCTCCCCATCCTCTGAGCCCATCTCGACAAGCATCCTTGAGACGATCTGGGTGAGGTCGTCAGCTACCAACTCAACGAGATCGCTGTGATCTACAGTGCTTGCTCCTTGTTTCGCCTTCACGTTGGCAGGGTCAGTTTCACCGAAAGCAAGGCGAGGATGAGACAGACAGGGTTGCGGCAGGGTTAAGGGTATTTGCGGAGTCAGCAGGTTTGTCTCTGACCAGCGCGAAGCCCGACAGACAGCATAAGCTTGGCTCTGTACGTAGGACATGCCGGAGCCTGGGATCTGCCCCTGTACACGAGTAGGCCTTATCATCGTCAGGATTGACCTTCTTAACGTTCGATTTTGGCGTCTCGTCCATTCGAGCGGGCTCGACCCGCGCAGAGCCGGCAGACCGTCATGGAAATCGGCCAAGGCGCCTTGCTAGCCATTGCAGTCTGTCGCGCCTTAAGTGCTGCCGCGGCTCTCGTGATCTCGTACGCCCCCAGCGGTCGAAATTCCGGTCATGCCGAATGATCGGCGCAGCGTCTGGGAGAGGTCGTCCTCTCTCGTGCCTCCATTCGGTTGACTGTCGCACGCTCGGCACAAGGCTGATATGTGCAACGAGATCGAGCCTAGGGTGATCAAAGATCCGTATAGCCCTTTTGCCGCTGGGCTGTGGCCCAAGTCTCCAAAGCCTGAGCCGCTTCCGTTTCATTGGGGAAGATTTCGACCTGCTCCCGGCCCTTGAAGCCGACCGGCCCCCAGTTGCGGACGAGCCGGATCGTTCCGAACAGGTCACGTTCGATCATCTGGCTGAAGAAGCGCCCCCTGCCCTGCTCCGGATCACGCTGATGGAGCACCAAGTGGTGCCGTATGGGCGAGCGGGCGTCAGGCATCTCCAGCGGTCCCTACTTGGGCTTGCCCTTCTGGAGTGTCTTCTCCATCTCGCGCATCATGACCTCTTCGACCGCATCGAGGTTGACTTTGACGGTTTCACCGCCGGTCTGCGCTTTGGCTCTGGTCTCCGGCACCTGCTTGGCCTTGGGCCGGGTGGCGGCCACGCGCGCCTGGGCGGGGAAGCGGCCATCCAAAGTATCGATCAGGCTGTTGAGTGCCGCATCGGACAGCGGGATCTCCGGAGCCTCGTCGAGACCTCTCAGGGCGATGGACTGATTGGTGTAGCGGGGATCCGCCGTCACCTCAGGGCCGAACCACTCGAGCGGGCGGAAGCCACTCGCCTCCGCGTCAGAGGTGAATTCCACGGTCACGAGCTGCAGGACACGGGACCGGATGATCTCGTCGACCAGGGCATGCCCCTCGCCGATCGGCAGGGCTGTTCGGGTGTAGTCGACCTCACCGGCGCAGACATCGAGCAATGCATGGGCATGGGCGACTGGGATGTCGGTCTGGTCCTCGACCTCGCCGTGAGGACCGGCCGTCTTGAGGATCAGCAGGCCCTTCTCCTCTTCGAGGCGAACCCAGGAGGAGCGATCCTGCTGTTCCGGGAAGAAGCCCTCGACATGACGCACTCCGCCCCTCTCACGCCGGATCAGGCGGGCGAAGGATGGGGTGAGGAGAAAGCGGCGGCGAACAGTCATGAAACCCAAGTCCTGTAACGGATTGAGAACGCCTGTCTTTGGTACATGGTGCAGAAAGGGAGAGGCAACCCTAAACCCCGCACTATGGTTTCCGCTCAACCACCGGCCTTGAGCCCAAGATTTCTCCTCGCGGATCGGCTGACTGGGTCAGGTAGTTTCGATTTCAGAGACACAGTCGATCAGCGCAGGCTCGCAGAGCTCCACATTTAACCCCTAACCACGGTGTGAGATGTGGTCGACCGGCTAAAGCCTGAGCGGAAGATACAAAGGCGCGTTGGCAGTGGTGCTCTTACAACTCCTCGACCCAGACGTTGGTCGTACAAAGGGAAAACCATACCCCGAGTACAGGCATTTCACCAACGAAAGAAGGTCTTTCACAAATGACAACGCCCTGACAGAGGTAGCCGTGCGGAGCTCACTGTCAGGGCGCTTTGTGTGATGCCGGTTGCAACACCACGCCGCGATCATGCTCCATGAACGCCGCAAGTTCAACCGAACGCTGTGGACAAGTACAATGCGCCCTGGCGAGAGGCTGAGCACCAGACCTCCCACCAGAGCGCGCGCGATGTGTTCCAGCATCGCACGATCTACGTGGTGCGCGCACGGAATGCCGAGGTGTGACGACGCACACCGTCAGTCCCAATCGAGATATTGCGACCGCATAGCAGCTGGAATGTTAGAGCATCGGATGCTTAATCGGAGGCATATCCGGCAGCCTTGAGGTAGTTCCAGCACTCTTGTGGCTCAAACAGGTTGCAGATGTCACCGAGAGTGCGCCGGAGCGCATCCAAGGTGCGGGCTTCGGCTTTGCGCAGATGCGCTTTGATCTTAGCAAAGGCCTCCTCATCCTGAGCCTGTCGAAGGATCAATCGGGTTCAAATCGGGACTGTAAGCTGGCAGGAACAGAAGCCAGGCGCCTCGTTGCTGCAGACACCGCGCGGCTTTCTCGCTCTTGTGAACCGCCAGATTGTCGAGGATCACTACATCGCCTTGGCGCAGGGTCGGTGCCAGTTGCGTCTCGATATAGATGTCAAATGCTGAGCGGGTGATCGGGCCATCAATGATCCACGGCGCGCTCAGCTCATGACTGCGCAGCCCGGCGAGAAAGGTATGCGTCTTCCAATGCCCGAAGGGAGCGCTCATGCGTAACCGCTCTCCCTTGCGGCTGCGCCCGCGCAGGCGAGCCATCTTGGTGTTCACGTCTCATCCAAAAACACCAATCGGTATGGCTGCTGGCGCATGCGCGGCTGGCGCTGGGCGTGCCAGACCCGACGCTCCTCACGCACGTCGGCGCGTGCGCACTCCGCTGCCATCAGGTGTTTTTTTATAAGTGAAGCCGCGCTGGCACAGGAAACGCGAGAGCATCGCGGGAGCCGCGACGATCCCATGTTCCTCGAGCAGCCGGACAGCCAGTTCCGGCATGGTGATGGCGGGCCGAGCCTCGACGGTCTGGATCAGGAACGCCTCATACGGCGCCAGCTTGCCGCCTCCCGGAGGACGGCCTTGACGGTCTGGTGCCGGCGAGCCGAGGTGGCGCGTTCGCTGGACGAGCTTGATGGCGAAACCGTCACTGACACCAAAGTGCCGGGCCGCCGCCCGGCAGGAATGGCCGGCCTCGACAAAAGCCGCGACCCGCACCCGAAGATCGAGGGAATAGCAGTGACCCATGATCCACCTCCCGTTCAAGAGAGTGAATCACAACCCCGGCTCGTACAGAAGCCCAGGAGTCCAATTTCCAGTCCGATGCTCTAGTCACTCCGGCTGCGATCGACACCGATATCGCGCAGGATGTGAGGGCTCACCTCTCGTCGCAGAGCCTCGACAAAGTCGAATGTCAGGACAGGGCGCTTATGATCGTTCGCCGGCTTGCGCCGAACGCGAAAGAACTCAAAGCGGAATGCGAACCCGACAAAGGGCAGAGGGAATACGGTCGGTTTCATTGGAGCCACCAGCAGCAAAAGTTGTGACGAGGAGAGCGGCGCGTTGGTACGTGCAAAGTCGCATAGTCATGTAACGCCTCCTCTGGCTGTGGCTGTGAACCGGGCGGACGATCCGCGGGGCAGCTTCAATACCAGAATTCTGCTGCCGAGACTAGCCCCGTCATGTCATTTATTGCCCCTGTCCGTCTCGATTACGTCTGAAGGACAATCTGGTAGAGAGGAACAGTACGAAAGGCACCTTCATGAGGACGGCCCTAACAGCAGCCCGGCATGTGATTGTGCCGGACCGATCCCGTGATGTGTATCTTAGGCCGCGCACACTGCCGGCGCAGACCGTCCTTCGGCCAGTTCCTCCACCAGGCGAAACTCACGCAGGGCCGCGCTCGCCTTCGTGCGAGAGATCCCGCGGGAGTTTGCCATCAGGAGTGAGAGCAACAATAGACTTTCGGCAGTGGCTGGCGGTGCATCCCCAGAATGAACTGCGTATCTCTGGTCCCAAGCGTCAGCAGTTCCCGCTCATGGTCTGTCGCCATGAGAACGTCAGCGTCGAGATTGTGACAATCCAGGGCAGCCTCAAAAGCATCGATTGCCCCAAGGATATTGATCGCTGCGGTCGTGGTGTCGTTGATCGTGAACATGTCTCGGCAACGATCATCGAAGGGATTTGCTGCAAAGTTCCTCGTAGAAATTTGGAACCATGAAGGCTCCTGGCGAGCGAGGACAGTGACGTCGAAATGATATGTGAGCATAGCGGCTCTGAGCCTTCCAACGTTGCATCTTATTCTGACTTGAAACGAGCAATGTGGCCCGGCGGTGGCTGAACAACAGCAGACATCAGGCGCTCGCGCCTGATGTCTGATTGGACGATATGGGGTAGATTTTTGCCTCTCGCAGATATTGATGACGATATGATGAAACGGCCGGCCCTGTTGAGACCCGACGCATCACACGCGCTCAGCTCGAAGCATGCGATAAGACGAGTCCGTCGACAACGACGGCTACGCCAGCTACGCGAAGGTGACGGCGGTCGCCGCGTGCAACGATCGCGGCCGGCGCAGCGTCTACAGCGATTTCGGCAAGGCGGTGTGGTGCGCCTTCCCGAGCAATGATTTTGGCCATGCGCCGTTCAATCATCCCGATCCGCTCACGCCGGGGATCTGGACGATCGACCGCCAGGGGGGGCGCCGGGTACAACAGCGGCCTGCCCACCGATGGCGATGTCGCGGGCGACTACACGAACAGCTTCGGCGGTACCTCCAGTGCCTGCCCGGGTGCCGCTGGCGTCGCCGCGCTCATTCTGTCGGTCAATCCTGCGCTGAAATGGCAGGAGGTGAAGGACGTGCTCAAGCGGGCCTGCGACAGGATCGATCCGGCCGGAGGACAGTATGATGCGGCCGGTCGCAGACCCAAGTATGGTTTCGGCCGGCTGAATGCGCTCACCGCCATCGAGTTGGCGAAGCCTCGGCCGCAGAGCGCTATCACCATCAAGCGCACCTTCGACGCTCCGATCCCCGACATGATGACGGTCACCGCGACCCTCGAAGTGGAAGTGGCAGACAACACCCCGGTCGAGGCCCTGACTGTCGCCGACAACATCAAGCACACCTTCATCGGTGACCTCGTCATCACCCTGGAGCCGCCTGCTGGGATCGGCGTGGCCCCGGTCGTGCTGCATGACCGCGCTGGTGTCTCGGCGAATAACCTGAAAAAGCAGTACGACGCCGCTACGACTCCGGCGCTATCGAAGTTCGCGGACAAGGGATGCAAGGGCACCTGGACGCTGAGAGTCCGGGATGCCGCTCAGGGCGATTCCGGCACGCTGGTTTCGTTTTCGCTCTCGCTGTCGTTTGCCCATTCAGATCGCGCCCCTACTCCCCGCGTAACGGCTGACAGGCCGAGAAGAGCGGCTCCGCGCAAGGTCGCAGGTGCCCCCTACCCTCATGGGCCGAAGGCAAGCAGCCGGAGCCGGAAGCATGCCTGATGACTGAACCCGTGGGCGTGTTGTCGTTCTAATGGGGTGCCGTCCACCTGGTCATCTTCGGGGCTTTCCTGTCTTCGCCGTGGTGCCGTAAAGCTCGAGCGGACGCCGGGACGGGCCGCTTCGTTTCGACCGCGGCCAACGGGGCGAGCGGAGCCGTGCGGGAGCGACTGTCCCGAAAGGAGGGCGCTGTCCGCCCGAGCCTGAAGGGCTAGCGCAAGCGGACCTCCCATCGAGGCCGTGTCGGCCACGGCTTCCCTGACAAGCAGAACCCACGGGAGTATACTGGCGCACTAGCCAGGGTCCTGCGTTCGACTGGGCTCACGATGGTCCACTTTTAATCGACATCCCTGTCGACCTCGCTTCGTATCGCGTGGTTGCGTAGACCCAGGGAAGGAGGCCGAGTGCCCTTGAGCGCGCCGTCACGCCGATAAGAACTTCCACGACGTGCCGGGAATCGGTTCCCGATCAGGGCACCAACCTCGGCATCGCCGATCACGCGCTCGGGAGGACTCCATGGGCATGACTGTCGGCACTGTCTCAAGCATTCCGGGAAACACGGCCCGCTGGTCCGCACTGATCGTCCTCGGGCGGTGAGGCCTGAGGTACAATGATGCCAGAGGACAAGATCGGTCCGCCTGCGATCAGGATCCTCCTGAACGAGGCGGAGATGGAAGCGGAACGCATGACGGGATGGGTCCGCGTCGTGCTGGCCTTGGCCTTGGCCGTAAGCCTGCTGGGCTCCGGCGGGATCGCCTCAATCGCCGGCTACGGGGAGTTTTGGGCTCGGCTCGGGTTCGGGGCTCTTGCCGTCGCGGCATTCCTCGCGCTCGGGGTCGCATCGCTCGTTCTCACGCGGATTGGGTCGTACGCCCCCTGGATGGCGTTCGCCTTCACGGCGGCGGACGTGGCCATCATCATGCTGGCCGTCGCCGCGACACTGCATGACACCGGGCTCGGTGGCAACTGGATCGCCATCGCTCCGGCGCTCTGGGCCACTCCGCTGATCCTGGCGGTGGGAGCGCTGCGCTATCGCCCCGAAATCCAGCTCTGGGTCACGGGTCTGCTGGTGGCCGGGCTAGGTCTTGTCGTGGCGGCCTCTGGGGCAAGCTTCGTCGTGTCGCCGCCTGATGCGACGGCATTCGCGGCCAATGCCACCGCTTACGATCTTCTGTCATTGCCCGCCAACCTGGTCCGGGCGTCCATGCTGGCACTCGCGGGCGTGACGACCGCGCTGGTCATGCTGCGGGCCCGCCACTTGCTCCATCGCGCCGTGAAGGAGGCCGGCGAGCGCGCGAGCATCGCGCGATTCCTGCCCGCGGAGATCGCCCCTCTCGTGGAGGAGGGCAATCTGGAGGCCTGGCGGAGGGGCAGGCGCCAGGAGGTCACCGTCCTGTTCGTCGACCTTCGCGGCTCGACTGGGCTGGCCGAGAACATGGACCCGGCTCGGCTGTCGGTCTTCATCTCGTCCTTCCGCCGCCGGGTGATGGAAGCGGCCGGGTCCTATGGCGGGGTAGTCGACAAGTTCATAGGAGACGGCGCGCTCCTGATCTTCGGCGTCCCGGAACCGAAGCCGGACGACGCCAGGCGCGCCATCCAGTGTGCACGGGAGATCATTCGCCTCGTTGATCGCTGGAATGCCAAGCGCCGCTTTGTCCCGACCGTGCGGATCGGCATCGGCATACATACCGGGGAAGCGTTCTGCGGCGTGCTGGGAGCCCATGAACGGCTGGAGTTCACGGTCCTGGGCGACGTGGTGAACGTTGCCGCCCGTATCGAGCAGGCGACGAAACGGTTTGGCGCGCCCTTGGTGGCCTCGGAGGCTACCGTTATCCGGGCAGGCGATCCAAGGCAGTGGCAGGAGGTCGGCAGGGAAGCCCCGAGAGGCAGGTCAGGCGCAGTGGTGATGCTGGTCCCCTCGGATCAGGCTACCCCCGAGCGGCAGGATTTGGAAAAGGGAGGTTGAGATGTTGTCACGACGACACTTTTGTCGCGCGGGAGCCCAAGATCGTCGCGGCGATGCATGTTGTCGCCAGCAGCCGCATCACGTTTATGGAGTAAGGTTCGGGCCCGGCCCGAGGCTGACTTGTTTCGACCACTGCCATGTGGCTTGCTCACTGGGTTACGAGGAGGGAATCCATGCCCGATCTGACGCTGTGGGGATTGTTCATCGTCGCGTCCGTGGTGGTGCTGCTGACGCCGGGTCCGGCGGTGCTCTTCATCGTCGCCCGCTCGCTTGAGCAGAGTCGGGCCGCAGGGCTGGTCTCGGTGCTCGGCATCCATCTCGGCACCATCGTCCACATCACCGCAGCCGCCGTCGGGCTCTCGGCCCTTCTCGTGTCGTCGGCGCTCGCCTTCGCCATCGTCAAGTATCTCGGGGCCGCCTATCTCATCTGGATCGGCATCCGCACCCTCTTGGCCAAGGATCCCGATCCCACAGCGCCCGCTGTGCCGGCCGAGCCGCTGCGCCGGGTCTTCCGCGATGGCTTCGTGGTCAACCTCTTCAATCCGAAGACGGCGATCTTCTTCCTCGCCTTCCTCCCGCAATTCGTCGATCCGGCGCGGGGCGCGGTGCACTGGCAGATCCTAATCCTCGGCCTCACCTTCATGGGGCTCGGCATCATGAGCGATGGGATGTTCGCGCTGATCGCCGGAGCTGCCGGCGATTTCCTGCGTCGGAGCCGTCGCTTCCTGCGCCTTCAGCGCTGGTTCGCGGGTACCTCATTCATTGGTCTTGGGATCACCGCAGCCTTGGCGACGCGCAAGTAACCCGTTTCCATGGCCATCGGCCAAGCTCACCCGAAATCGGCGTTGCCGAAGGGTTTAGCCCATCTGGAAGCCGGGTGTCGATTGCGGCAACGCGATCTCCTCTTCAGTCATGTCCTCGGGAATGCCTTCGAAGAGCGGTGTCGAGAGGTTCTGGGAGCGATGGGTCCAAGGGAGCGGGTTGTCATTGCTGAAACCCCTCACTTCTTCTGT
Source organism: Microvirga ossetica (assembly GCF_002741015.1). Taxonomy (NCBI): domain Bacteria; kingdom Pseudomonadati; phylum Pseudomonadota; class Alphaproteobacteria; order Hyphomicrobiales; family Methylobacteriaceae; genus Microvirga; species Microvirga ossetica. The sequence goes on from NZ_CP016618.1 coordinate 32,799, forward strand.
ATCCGCGCGAGGGAGCGGTGCGCGATACCGGCCCGGTCCTGGGCGACGCTGTGCTCGGCGCCCAAGTCCGCAAGACGGACCAACGGGCCGGTAGCCACGAGGGATCGGGAAGGTCGTCATCCATGCACCCAGCCTCCCGCATCCGGTCACGTTCGCGGGAAATGGTGAGGAGCAGGACATTCCAGTCTCGGACGACGGCAGGGGAAGCCTCGTCGAAAGCGATGAGGTTCCCAGCCCTGATTGCCGCCTCGTAGGGTTCAAGCGCAAAACCCAAGGCCTGGATCTGATGGGCGATGGCGTCGCCTGCCGCGGACCGGGCGGTTTCGCAATCTCCTCGGCCGGACTCAGTGGCGAGGGCCAAGGGGCTCCAAAACAGGATTAGGCAACACACGAAGGCGAGCGCAGGCATGGGCTCCTCCCGTGGTCCGGAAAGGCAACATAGCACCGGACACTCTTGAGGTCTGTGCGGATCCAAACATCGGGCGATTGACTTGGCTCGCCTGTCGTCGTCAGCGCTCCGGTCCCATCAAGGTCAGGGAGTGCTCGACGCAGAACACGTGGCTGTGCAAATTCGCGATCCACTGCCGCCCCGCCGTCGTGACGTTCAGGTAGGCGAATGCCTCCGAGAGGTGTGGCGAGATCCTGTTCCAGTAGAAGTCGGGATAGCACTCGACCAGATCGGCCGGAGAGGTGTAGCCGAGCTGCTTGTTGAGGCCGATCTCCTCGAACTCATGGAACAGGGCGTTTGCCTTCTTCAGGTAAAGCGGATCCCCGAGTTGCCCGATCAGGTCGGCAGCCTGGACGAGGCGCCCCTCCCGGTTCTCGGGAGTGCTGTCGTTCTCCGGGCTCGTGGGAAAGCGGGTGAACTCGACCGCCCGTGCCACCCGTTCCAGATCGACGATGGGTACGTGCTGGAGGCGCTCCCGGAGGAAGATCTTCGAGCGGTCGACATGGTAAGCCGCGAGCGCCGCATCCGACGCACCCCGTTCGAGGGTAACGGTGTCGCCCTGATCGTTGATGACGTACCGGCCGTCGCCGTCACCCTTCAGGATTCCCCGCACGTAGCCGAGATCGTGCACCAGGCAGGCAACGATCAGGTGCGCATAGTCCTCCGGCTCGAGGCGTTCCGTCAGGATCCGACCATGGAGGATGTCCCGAGCGACGAGGGTGACCAGGAACGTATGCTCAACATTGTGGTAGAGGGCGTCGCTCTTCCCGAGACACTCCAGCGCGATCCGAGCGGCCTCACCAAGTCGCTCGGCGTCGTCCAGGCGGGATGATCCGAACAGCCGTCGGAAGTCCTCGGTGAGATGCCTTCCGAGCATGTCCGCCGCCATTGCAGGCATCGTCATCATGCGCGCCTCCTGGCTTAGTGTGCCGCAGTGTGCTCCAGCTTCGATCGCGGGACCATCGGGAGCAAGAACACCACTGCTTGGGTGGAAAGCGGTCAACCTGGTGGCGTGAGCCGCCGGATCGAATGCCCTGATATCCAAAGTGATCCCCCACCGAAGCGAATTGCGTCTCCCCATCCGATCCCTTTGAAGACCGCGACAACCGCGTTGGTCCTCGGATCGATTTGCACGAGCGGCGTACCGCTAAGGGTCAGCCAGACATAGCCCCCGCCTGTCGTGAGATCTCCACCCCTGCCCGACAGGCCCGTTTCGATGGTGGCGATCACCGCCCCGGACGCCGGATCGATGCGCTGCACTGAGCTATCACCTTGGTTATGAACCCAGATGGAGCCTTCGCCTGCGGTCAGGAACCGCGGTCCGGGACGGAGGGGAATCGTCTGGACGAGGGTGTTTGTCCATGCATCGACCTTGTACAGCTCGCCGCGTTCGAACCCCGACACCCAGACGAAGCCATTGTCGACGATGGCCGCCGGTGCTTCGCCAGGTAATTTGATGGCTGCCTCCTCCACCCCCGTCGCGGCGTTGAAACGGGTCAGGATATTGCCCCTCGCCGTGATCCAGACCGATCCCTCGCCGACGCCCACACTGCCTTCGGTGCCGAAGAAGCGGACCGGGATCGTCAGCACAACCTTCTTTTCGAGCGGATCGAACTTAAAGATCTGTCCCGGCCCGGAATTCGGGATCCAAACGGCCCCTTCGCCGATGGCCAGGCCCCGGACGCGTGCCGTCGCCTCCTGGATCACATTGTCTTCGGCCTGATTGGTCTTTCCGTCGACGCGGACGAGCGATGGACCGACCGACTGCCGCTCGCCGTTCACAAGAACTGTCATCCCGGCTGTCATCATCCAGAGGGCGTCGAACCCCCAGGCCAGGAAATCGCCCGTGCGATCCACCTCTGCGGTCAGGGGCAATTCGTCGATTGATCGCTCCTTGGCCCCTTGGCCAGCTTGCACGTCGAACGGATCGGCGAATAAGGCAAGGAGCATTGCGACCGAGCAGAGCCACCTCATATTCGCCTCCCAGGCTGACAGAGAACCCGCAATGACTGCTTTCCAAGGCTCCAAAGATACCGCGAAACTGGTGGCTTTTGCTACCGAATGCCGGATCGACCTCCGATCGGGGAACTCACCCATTGCGGGTTCCAGTTTTGACTCAGACTTCCACGCCTCACGGACCCCAGTTCTCCTTGGCGGGCATTGCCGCTATAGCCCGGATGGCATGGAACGGAGATGGCTGCTTCGGCATGTCGACTTGGCGAGACGAGAAGAACCAGAGGGCTCGAGTTCGCCTCGAGAAGCGCCTTTCCGCGTCCTTTCCGGCGTGCGTTCTGTCGCATGCGCTCAGGCAGCCTCTGATCCCGGCAACCCAGCGCCGCGCCGTGGAATCGTATTGGCGGCATCGGCCGCTCCTTGCCGACAGGCTGGCGCGGGCGCTCGCGGCCAAGACAGGACAGCCCGCAGGATGGGAGTGGCGTCTCGGATCTGACAGGGAGTCCGGCCTGCCCATATCCTTCCGCATGCCGCCAGCACCCTATCGTGAGACCGCCTTCTCACGAGGACCGGGCCATTGCGGTGTCTGCGGTCAACCGGTCTATCGGCTGGGATGGCACCGGGATCTCTGGGGCGATGACAGACCGAACGGGAATGCCTCCTGGCACGCCGCCTGCGTTGTCGCCTGGCAGCTTTGGACTGCGCCGACCGAGCATCTCAGGATGCTGAAGCTGCGCCAGAACAGGAAATGCGCAGCGACCGGGCGCCGCCTCTTGAGATCAGCAGAGGTGGATCATCGCGCTCCGCTCTTTGCGGTCTGGTCCGAGCATCGCACGCGAGCCTGGCCAGAACTCCAGGGCTACTGGGGCGCTCCCAATCTCCAGGTGATCAACAAACCAGCCCATCTGGAGAAGTGTGCCGAGGAAGCTGCGCAGCGGTCCAGGCGTCGCGTTATTGTGGCAAATCCAGTTGCGAACGAAGCTGGATCCCGCCATTCCGGCTGTCACTGATCCCAGGAGTAAGCCGAAATCATTGATGGCTTGAACGGAGGGAGTCCGCACCATCCATCCAGGACTGGGTTGCAGCCTCGCACGCGGTCTGTTCGTCCTGGAAACCCTGATCCGTGTTCTTCTCGAATCCGCAGACGTGGCACTGTACAGAGGCAGTGAAGCAACCATCCTCCATAGCGGAGCTCAGGACGGACGCAGCATCACAGGAACACTTTGGGCAGAACGCTTGGACCATATGGTCCTTTCTCTCCGTAGCGAGGGTGTCGGTTGTACTGACATTATCTCATACGGTGCGGCTTTGCAGTCAGGCGGGCCGCGACATATTTGTGCAGTGCAATAATCTGCCTAATAAATAGGCAGAAGCCTGTAAAATCAGCGCCCATCGCTCGAATGCTTAGCACCCTGATGGTTCCTGCCTTGTCGTTGTGCAGGTCTACTGATCGTGGACCAATGCCCAAGCAATAAGCCAAGCGAGCAAGGTATGCACCGGAATGCAGCGAGGGGGCTTCGCGCCCAAGAGGAGAAGTGTGTCTATCGTACCCTGAGACAGGTTGGCCAAGTCGCCGCTCTCCTGAGCGTGTTGGCTGCACCCCCTGTCCTCGCCGGAACGCCCTCACCTGCTCATGAAGCCCCGTCAGTTGCCGGCGAGAACCTCCGCTCCTCCGGGGAAGCCGGACCAACGTTGGCCTGGATCGAATTCTGTGATCAGCAGCCATGGGAGTGCTCGATCGATCTCTCCGAGCCGGACACCATCCCGCTGACCGACGGCACCTGGGCCTCTCTTCAGGAGGTCAATCGACACGTCAACGGCACAATCATGGCGGTACCGGACCAGGATCATTGGGGCGTTGTGGATCGCTGGGACTATCCGGATGACGGGCTCGGAGATTGCGAGGACATCCAACTGCTCAAGCGAAAGCTCCTGGTTGAGAAGGGACTGCCGCAACGAGCGATCCGCATGACGGTTGTCATCGACGAGCTGGGTGCCGGGCACGCGGTCATGAGGGTGCGCACGGACCGCGGCGATCTCATCCTGGACAACAAGAATGATGCCGTTCTGCCTTGGCAGCAGACAGGCTACGTCTACGTCAAGGGTGAGGGAGTGGATGGTAAAGCCTGGGTCTGGTTTGGGGATCAGGTCGCACCGACCGCGACTGCTGCCAAGTAGACGCCACGGTTTGCTCGAAGATCGAGGGCGGCAACCCTCACGAAACCAGACATTCGAATGAAGAGGGATCGGCAGAGGATGGTCCTGCATGGATCATCCGTGCTTGGAGCAAATGCCTCGTCCGAGAGAGTGCGGGCTGAAATAGCGACGGCGTCGGCCGAACCGATCGCGCCTCCGCCATCGCTCGTTCGCTCTGCAAGGGAACTCAGTCCGCGGCTTCGTATCTGAACGATAGTTTCAGCTTCACGCGATAGAATTCCACTTTGCCGTCGTTGATGCTGATGTCCTGCTCGACAACCTCAGCAACGCGAAGATCACGCAAAGTCTCGGCCGCGCGCTCGACGGCTGCGCTCGCGGCTTTCTCCCAAGATTCGGTGCTTGTCCCAACAAGTTCGATGACCTTGTAAACACTCTCTGCCATCTAACTCCTCCCTGTCCGGAAAGCGCAAAACGCCAACTGCGCCTTGCACCGCTGCACCCTTTGTTCATGACGGACTGAATGTCGAAACTTCCAGTGCGGCCTTGACTCGAGCCCATCGGAAATTCGTGGTCCGTTTTCGCACCTATGGGGTTTGAGGCGCAGGCCTATCGGCGATCCTCGTCCACAGCCAGCTCCTCCAGGTGCTGGGCCGCCTCAAACAGGTGCAACTTGGCTTCGAGGAGTGAGACCTGCTCTGCAAAGCTGCGGATCTTCACAGCCTGCTGGCGATACTCGGCCGCCTTTTCGCGGCTGAACGCATCCATAATTCATACCTCCGATGGAGTTCCTCGCCTACCAACGGCCCAAAGAGACCATTGTTCACCGTTCGATCAACGGCGTTCCGGGAAATTTCATCCACCTATGAGCCGTCCGTTGTTTGGCACATCGGGCGGCATGCGCCGAGAATGTCTTTCACTTCTGGGACCTGAACCTAGGCAGGGCTTTGAGAAAAGCAGCATGGCAGTAATAGCAGCGCAGTATCCTGAGCTGTCCCTGACGTTGCTCTTGCAGTTCCAGAGCGGCCGATAAAACGTCCATGCTGTTTCGGGCTAAACGTTGCTTCTCCTGAAGAAGACGACGTTGTCAGTGGTACCGAGCACCTTCTGTAGCTGAGACAGCTCGATGAACGCGTGGGCGCGATACAGCCTCCACATCGGGCTGACCACCGACTGAAAGGGGATTTCCAGATTGGACGTCCACCAGGAATCCCACTCCTGGGCGGTGAAGTCGTCGCCGTACGCGTGCGTCACGTTCAGGTCTGGGTCGAAGCCGTCCTCGACGCAGAGAGCCTTCGCCTTGGCCCTGATCTGGTTGTCCATGATGTCGGGTGTCGCCCGGGCCTGCGCGCGCAACATGATCAGTCCTCGATCGGCTTGGATGGCGGGAGAGGCTGGCTGCGCTGCTCCATGCTGCGTGTCAGCTCTTGGATGACCCAGCGTCTGGCTTGGCGTTTTGAGGATCGTGTCATGGTGACCTCCTGCGATGTCACCAGGATCGCTCGCAACAACCCATTCTTCCGTGACCGAGGCCACACAGGCCTTGTGTGACCGGGATCACAGTCATCCGGTGAAGCAGGAGCTAAGTAGAAGGGGTTCCTTCTGGTACTCCCCGACTTAGCGCCTCGGAAGCAACCGAGGCGCTTTTTTGTCGGAACTACCCACCTGCCGCATCTGAAGCGCCGTCAGATGGGAGAACTCGACGCGGGAACCCCGGAATAACGCTCCGAAATGGCTGCTGCTCCCTGCCGACCGAAGTCATGATATGCTTCCGCTCCTTCCAGGAGGTCGGATCATGACAGATACTGATCACCAGGACCCAACGGGCCAACCCCACCGTGTCGCCGTTGTCCAAGCAGCTCCCGTGGCCTTCGTTACTGACCGCACGATCCAGAAGGTCGCCGATCTTGCAGCTGACGCAAGCCGGCGAGGAGCGCGACTTGAGCTCTTTCCGGAGGCCTTCGTCTCGGCCTACCCACGCGGGCTCGGCTTCGGCGCCGTGGTGGGTGCCCGCACCGCTGCCGGGCGGGAGCAGTTCCGGCTCCATTGGGAAAGTGCCATCGAGGTGCCTGGACCCTATACAGATCATCTGTCCCGGATCGCGCGGACCAACCGGATCCACCTCGTATCGGGGTCATCGAGCGGGACGTCGGCACCCTCTACTGCACAGTACTCTTCTTCACTCTTCTTCGGGCCGGATGGTGGTTATATCGGCAGGCCGTGATGGAGTGGACGCCCCAACGGCCCTGGTGTGCCACAGTGGAGGTGTTGATCATCACGTCAGGAGGCGTCCATGGCAGAGGTTTGTACGATCGGGCTGGATTTGGCGAAGCATGTGTTCCAGGCTCATGGAGCCGATGCATCTGGAGCAGTCCTGTTCCGCAAGAAGTTGCGGCGGGCTCAGGTGCTATCATTCTTTGCGACTCAGCCGCCCGGTACCGTGGCTATGGAGGCCTGCGGCAGCGCCCTTCACTGGGCGCGCGAGATCGGCAAGCTCGGTCATGCCGTGCGGCTGATCCCACCGGCTTACGTGAAGCCCTTCGTCAAGCGCCAGAAGAACGATGCCGCCGATGCGCAAGCGATCTGTGAAGCGGCCCAGCGCCCGACCATGCGCTTCGTGGCGCCCAAAAGCGAGCAGGCCCAAGCCGCCGCTCTCGTGTTCCGGGCGCGGGATCTCCTGGTGCGGCAGCGGACCCAGATCATCAATGCTTTGCGAGGTCATCTGGCCGAGTTCGGGATCGTGGTGGCCCAAGGACCGGCCCATGTCTCTTCCCTTGTGCGGGCCGTAGAGGACCCGGCTGAGCCGGTGCCGGAGATCGCTCGTGCCATCCTGTCGGTGCTAATCGAGATGCTGCACAGGCTGGATGGCAGGATTTCCTTGCTTGATCGCGAGATTGCCCAGAGGGCCAAGGAGGATGTAACCGCACGCCGTTTGATGACGATCCCTGGAGTGGGCCCGATCACTGCAACAGCCTTGACGGCCTTGGCGCCGCCGGCCGAGACGTTCAAGCGTGGACGAGATTTTGCCGCCTGGATCGGCTTAACTCCTTTGCAGCATTCGACCGGCGGCAAGCAGAAGCTGGGGGCCACCTCGAAGATGGGCGAGCGAACTCTACGTCGCCTGCTGATCATCGGGGCGAGTGCTGTCCTGCGCTGGGCGGCCCGTCATGGCGCACCAGCCGGATCGTGGCTGTCTCGCATGCTGGCCCGCAAGCCGCCGATGCTGGTGCGGGTAGCATTGGCCAACAAGATGGCCCGCATGGTCTGGGCCTTGATGGCCAAAGGTGGGGACTACCGAGCTCCGGCCGTGAGCGTGTAAGCGCTCGCGTCCGTGGGGCTGTTGGAGGCGTAGGAAAGTCGAAGGGGAGAGATGGCGCAACGGTCGATGAGACGGGATCAGGAAAACCAGAGTGCAACAGCGTGCCTTGAGCACGTGACCGTGAGTTGGACTTGATCCGCGGACTTCCATCCGGGCCCGCGGCATGTGAATGGCCGCAGACGAGGCCGCACACATGTAAGCACTCGCCGACGCACTACACCGAACCTAAAGATTTCTCTTGCGTCACCTGGGGCGTCCACACATGTTGCACGGATCGACCGGGGCATGGATTTAACCTATCCTTGCCCGATCTCAGGCAACTCGAACAGGCTCCGGGCGCCCAAGCTCAAGCATGCGGTTCAGGGCAGAAATGGCGATGGCGACTTCGGTCGCGCGACGCCCATCTGTTCGCGAGCGCCGCGCATCTCCGATCACTCGTTTAAGCCGGCTGATGGCGGTCTCTACCAGAGCCCGACGCGTGTACCCGGATCTCTTCAGCCAGCCCATGCGTCCATGCTTCGCGATGCTTTGGAGATGTTGGTCGCGATCGGAAGGAGTGCCCTCTGCCATGTTGCTCGGCACCGCCGTTGCTCGGGGTGGAACGATGACTTCGGCAGCAGGATGGTGCTGGGTGACGGTGCCATAGATGCCGGACTGGTCATAGGCTCCGTCGCCAACGAAGGAGGCAAGTGGGCCGGGGATATGGTCGAGCAACGGCTCGACCTGCGTACCATCTTCGATAGCATGGGGCGTCAGCGCTGATGCGAGGATTTGTCCAGTCTCGGCATCCACCCCGATGTGCAGCTTTCGCCAAGACCGGCGTCTTCGGGTGCCATGCTTCTCGATCAGCCACTCGCCGGGTCCGCACAAACGCAGGCCTGTGCTGTCGACCAGCAGGTGAACGGGCCCTCGCGAGCTTGGACAGGGCTTTGGCACCTCGAGGGTTTCGGCGCGACGGCTCGGGGTCGAGTGATCCGGCACCGCCAGATCCAGACCCAGAAGTTGAAGGATCGAGCCGATCAAGCCCTCGGTCTGACGCAGCGCCAATCGAAACACCGCCCGCAACGTCAACGCCGTTCTGATCGCCAAAGCCGAATAGTGAGCTTGGCCGCCCCGGGTCAAATAGGCCTCTACGCTATCCACACCCGGTTGCCAACTCGCTCATCCATGCAACAACGCGGCTTGAGTGCCTTGCGCAAGAAGTGCTTGGCCGCAGTCAAGTTACGCCGTTCACTGAACCAGAATTCCACCGTACCGAGATGCCGAGCCCAGCCTCCACGAGACCCAGGGATGTCGACAGGTGGGTCACCTCATAGGACCAACTCAGGCTTACACCGGCTCGCACGAGTGCTGCATCCAGCATGATGCGGTTGCCGCTGGTCCGGCTCACGGCCACAAGCGGCTGGCCCTCGAGATCCGACCACGCGACAACGTCCCGTTGGGCCAGCGGGTGGTCCCGTCGGCAAGCCAGGACAAAGGGATCCTCGATCAGGGGCTCGAACGACAGCTCCGGATCGGACGAGCCGAGAAGGTTGATGCCGAACTCGACCTCGCCACGTGCCACGCTCTCCAAGCCCTCGTTCGCGGACAGGTCCAGGATCCTGAAGCGGATGTTCGGGTACTGCTCGTTGAACCGTGCGATGACAGACGGCAGGAAGTAAAACGCCGCCGTCGGCACACAAGCGAGCGAGATCAAACCCCGCCGTTGTCTGCCGACATCCCGCATCGCGAACAGCGACGAGTCGAACTCGTCGAGCATCCGTCGGACAAGCGGCAGGAACTCCCGTCCGACGGTCGTCAAGGCCACGCGCCGGGTCGTGCGCTCCAGCAGCGCTGCTCCAACCGCGGCCTCCAGCTTCTGGATGCGCCGGCTGAGCGCCGGCTGCGACAGGTTCAAGGCCTCGGCCGCGCGATGGAACGATGCAGAGGCTGTCGATTGCGGTGCTTCCCTTCGCCAACATGAGTGGAGATGCAGAGCAGGAGTATTTTTCGGATGGCATTACCGAGGATATCATCATCGACCTGTCGAAGATCTCCGGTCTGCTCGTCATCGACCGCAATACCGTGTTCACCTACAAGGGCAAGTCGATCACGGCGCAACAGGTAGCGCGGGAACGTAACGTCCGGTACATCATGGAGGGAAGCGTCCGCAAGGCGGGATCGCGTGTTCGCATTGCCGGTCAGCTTATAGAGGGCTCCACCGGGGCGCTTCTGTGGGCCGAGCGCTACGACCGCGACCTCACGGACATTTTCGCGATACAGGACGAGATCACGCAGGCAATCGTCGAGCAGCTCAAAGTGAAGCTTCTACCCGAAGAGCAAGCAGCAATCTCTTCGGTCCCAACCGAAAACATCGAGGCATATTCCTATTATCTCAGGGGCCGGCAATTCTTTCATGAGTGGACGAAGTCGTACCTGCTGCTGGCGCGACGGATGTTTTCCAAGGCTGTGGAGCTCGATCCACGCTATGCCCGCGCCTATGCAGGGATCGCCAATTGCGATTCGGCCCTACACGCGTGGCATGCTGCTGAGGTCTCCCTAGATGACATTCTTGAGATGAGCGCCAAGGCCCTGGCGCTCGATCCCGATCTGGCTGAGGCCCACGCTGCCCAAGGACTGGTCCTGTATCAACACGGACGCCACGAGGAGGCCGTTGCCGAGTTCGAGCGGGCTCTTGCGCTTGATCCCAGTCTGTACGACGCGAATTTCTTTTATGCCCTACTTCTGAATACGCAAGGCGATCTTGCGGCGGCCGCCAATCTGTTCGAGCGCGCTGCCGAGATACGGCCCGACGATTACCGGTCGCCAAATCATCTGTTCGGCATCTATCGTGCGCTGGACCGGCCGGTAGACCAGATGAGATGGGCAAAGATCGGCCTTGAACGAGCCGAACGTGTGCTCGAGCTGCATCCGGAAAGCTCCGGTCCCGCTCATCGGGGTGCCGTCGCACTGGCGCATCTCGGCGAACGCGACCGTGCCAAGGAATGGGCCGCCCGCGCCCTCGCGATCGATCCGGGTGAGAACATAGCCCATTACAACGTCGCTTGTGTTTATTCACTCCTGGGCGAGCTCGACGAGGCGATGGATCATCTGGAGAAGGTCATTCCACAACTCTCCCCCGAGTTGATGAAGTGGCTTGAGAAAGACTCGGACCTGGACGCTGTCCGCATCCATCCGCGCTATCAGAAAATGTTTGGGACTCGGGGCGAGCAGCAAGGGCCCGGCAAGTAAGGAGACACACATTCGGGCGGGCTGGAGGGCCGCCTGACGCCCAATGAATGAGGAAACGTGTCCACCGAAATCTCAGTCAGAATCAAGCCTGACCACAGCGCCACATCTATCAGAAATGTCAGCTCGCCAGGTTATCTCGGATGCCTAGTTGTCTGGATGCGAGACCTCCTTGGCGTGAGCGACGACGTGGAGGGCTTGGGCCAACGCGTATCGATCTGGCGGCTTGAAGCGCGCGTTGGCGAGGTTGGGCTCGGCGGCGAGGCGCCGGTGCACGACTTGCTCGGGTGAAGCCCCCTTGAGCACGCGCTGGCGTCGCCTGTTGTAGGCCTGGTTGAAGCCTTTGAGCAGCGTCTCGAGATCACGATGGCTATAGATCGTGATCCCCAGCACCTCGCGCTGCACCCGGCCGTTGAAGCGCTCCACAAGACCGTTGGTCTGCGGCGTGTAGGGTTTGGTCTTGCGATGCTCCACCTTCAGCTTGCGGCAGGCGTGTTCAAAGCCATCAGCCGTGAAGCAGGATCCTCTGTCCGTCAGCACGTGGGTGACCTTGAAGGGGAACGCGCGGATCGCCTCTTTCAGGAAGGCGACCGCGCTTGTGGCCAGCTCATCGTCTTTGACCGCCAGGTGCACCCAGCGCGAGCAGCGGTCGATGGCGACATAGAGGAAGCGCTTGCGGCTCTCGCCATTGGCGGTTTCCAGCTTGGGCAAGTGCTTGATGTCGATGTGGACGAAGCCGAGATCATAATCCTTGAACGTGCCGCTCTCCCGCTTGCGCTGCTGCGCCGGGGGCAATCGTCCTAGCCCCTCAGCCTTGAGGATGCGGTAGACCGCATCGCGGTTCAGATGGGGCAGGAAGTGCGTGACCACGAAGGTCAGATCATCGAGCGGAAAGCCGGTGGCCTGGCGCAGGGCGCAGACAATGGCCCGCTCTTCCTCAGTGGCTTTCCAGGGCAGCTTGTGCGGCCGGCTGCTGTGGTCCTGGCAGTCCTTGGCCCCGCGCTTGCGCCACTTGCGGACGGTCTCGGTGCTCACACTAAAGCGCTGGGCCAGCACGCCGGTGGGCTCGTGTGAGCGGGCAATCTCGCTCCGAATGGCCGGGGTGGTGCGGGCTTGCGGATGAATGGAGTGCATCACGTCCTCCTTCGATGAGGAGTTCGGCGCCGCAGGCCGTCAAAGCGCCAAGTATACTCCTCAATCGCCCAACGCACCCGGTCCCAACAACGTTCCGCCACCAAACATCTAGCACTACTTTGGCAGGTATGAGGAACCGGGCGAGCTCAGAAGATTTCTCCCGCTGAGAGATCCTGGTTGGAGGTGAGTCATGAGCACCTCGATTGCTTGGGAACACGAACTTCAGTCCTGGCTTGAACCCTTCCTCAAACCTCTTCGTCACCCGGCACGCTGGCGCATGTGCCCACTCTATGTGGCCGGGTTGATCGGCCCCGGTGAGCGCAAGAGCCTGCAGCCAATGGCCGCCCGGGTGGCTCCGGCCGACTATGACCAACTGCATCACTTCGTGGCGGTGGGCCCTTGGGACGAGGCGCCGCTGAAAGCTGAACTCCTGGCCCAGGCCAACCGGCTTGTCGGCGGGCCTGACGCTATCCTGGTGATCGACGACACGGCCCTGCCCAAGAAGGGCACGCAGTCTGTCGGCGTGTCCTCGCAATATGCCGGAGCTCTGGGCAAGAAGACGAACTGCCAGAGCTTGGTCTCGCTCACCCTTGCCAAGGGTGAAGTGCCGATCCCAATCGTCTTACGGCTGTTTCTGCCCGACACCTGGATCGCGGATCCGGAGCGCTTGCAGCACGCGGGTGTTCCCGAAGCCTTCTGGGTGGAGCGCTCGAAGCCGGAGATGGCGCTGGAGGAACTCCAGCAGGTGATGCAGGCGGGTGTGAGCTTTGGGGCGGTTCTGGCCGATGCCGGCTACGGCATCAGTGCTCCGTTCCGGCAGGGCTTGTCAGCGCTCGGCTTGGCATGGGCGGTGGGCATTCCCCGCATTCAGAAGGTGTATCCTGCAGACGTGCGGTTAGTCCTGCCACCCGTCACCCGTGGAGGGCCGCGCAAGACGCTTGTACCGGACGAGGATTCTATTGCGGCCGAAGCCCAGCTGGCGAAGAGCTCATGGCAGCGGATCACCTGGCGACGCGGCACCAAGGGGCCGCTGCGGGCGAAGTTCGCGGCCGTGCGCGTGCGGGTGGCCGATGGGCCCGAGGTGCGTCTGCAGGGGCGTACCGGCCAGCATCTGCCCGGCGACGAGGTCTGGCTGGTGGGCGAGCACCGCTCGTCGGGCGAGCGCAAGTACTATCTGTCCAACCTACCGCCCGACACAAAGTTGAAGCAGCTGGCCTCGCTCATCAAGGCGCGCTGGGTGTGCGAGCAGGCGCATCAGCAACTCAAGGAAGAACTTGGGCTCGATCACTTCGAGGGCCGCTCGTGGCGGGGCTTGCATCGGCATGCCCTGCTGACGCTGATTGCGTATTTGTTCTTGCAGCATCTGCGCTTGCGCGCCGCTAAGCGGGAAAAAAAGAAGATCCAGCGGGCCACCGCCACAACCGACGCTGCCGGCTGTTCGGCGCATGCTGCTTGATCATATGGCGTATGCCATGCGCTTGCGATGTCCGATCTGCCGGGCCCACTTCACCCTTGGATCACTGATGAAAATGCCAAAGTAGTGCTAGTCAACTTCCCGATTGGGTCAACCTAAGCCCTCAAGCGAGGTCACATGAAGGTCGCCTCGTAGCCCAATTGCGGAATTAACTCTAAGCTCGACTTTGGCCATTTCTGGCGGGTGATGTGGGAGCGCAGGGCGGCGAAGCGAACGATGCGGTAGACTGGCAGCGTTTCCGCCAAGAGACACCACCATGCCGGACCTGCCCGCCCGCTTCGCCGCGATCATTGTAGCGTTTGCCCCGCTCTTTCGCCACCGAACCTGGCGTCATGCCGAGGTCCTGCTCGTCGGAGCCATCCTGGCACCCGGTAAGCGCACCGTGACCAGCATCTTGCGTATCACCGGCCTCAGTCGCGAGCGCCACTTCGTCAACTATCATCGCGTGCTCAGTCGGGCTCGCTGGAGCACACGCGAGGCGGCCCGGCTGTTGCTGGGCCTGCTGATCCAGGCCTTTGCCCCAACCGGTCCGGTGATCCTCGGCCTGGATGACACCATTGAGCGCCGCCGCGGCAAGCGCATCAAAGCCAAGGGCATCTACCGCGATCCGGTGCGCTCCTCCGATGCTCATTTCGTCAAGGCCTCGGGCCTGCGGTGGATCAACCTCATGCTCCTGGCTCCCATTCCATGGGCAGCTCGCACCTGGGCCCTGCCGTTCCTCACTGCCCTGGCACCCTCCGAGCGGTATTGCCGTGAGCGGGGGCAGCGGCACAAAAAGCTGACCGACTGGGCGCGTCAGATGATGCTGCAGGTCAGGCGGTGGTTGCCTGAGCGCGAATTGGTGCTGGTGGCCGATATGGGCTTTGCCGCCCTGGAACTGCTGGCAGCGCTGTCTCGCCGCGGCGTGATCTGTATTACCCGGCTTCGCCTGGATGCCGCCCTCTACGAGCCGGCTTCACGGCGCCGGCCGGGGACGAAGGGCCGTCCGCGCACCAAAGGAGCTCGGTTGCCGAACCTTTCCGATGTGTTGCTCCGGACGAGCACGCGCTGGCGCCGCGTCACGGTGCCTGGCTGGTATGGCGAAGGAGATCGCGTGGTCGAGTTCTGCTCGGCCACGGCCGTGTGGCGCCATGGCGGAATGCCCATCGTGCCGATCCGCTGGGTCGTGCTGCGTGATCCTCTCGGTCGGTTCTCGCCCCAAGCCCTGCTGTGCACCGATCCCACGCGCGATCCGCTGCAGATCATCCGCTGGTTCATCCTGCGCTGGCAGATCGAGGTCACCTTCCAGGAGGCGCGTGCACATCTGGGCGTAGAGACCCAGCGGCAATGGTCGGATCAGGCCGTCGCCCGCACCACGCCCTGCTTGCTCGGACTGTTCTCAATCGTGACTCTGCTGGCCGCGCAACTCGGTCAGCGCTCCCGAACCGCTGTTTGGATCGACAGCTGGTATCGCAAGTCTCATCCGACTTTCGCGGATGCCCTGGCGGCCGTGCGGCGTCAGATCTGGAGCGAGATGGGTTTATTCACATCACGCTACCGACACAAAATGTCGAAACCCTCACACGCCCTTCAACGAGGCTTGGTTTACGCGCTCTGCCAAGCCGCCTGATTGGCCAAAGTCGAGCTAAGGTCGGCCCCGTGCCAGTTGCAGACCTTCTGGAATGCCGTGGCCATGGACCAAGACGAAGTGAACTCAAATTCGGTCTGGTAGATTTCAGTCAAAGCCCGCCAGATCACAACGAGGATTGGCGGGCTCTTTGTGCTTACACGGGAGATGGAGCTTTCGGCTTTGGGTGCTCAAGGAAGAAGCGCATCATCTCGCGGCTGGCCTCGGGCCCGTGTGGCTCAGTGTAGGAACCAGTCGCACTTCCACCAGACCAAGCATGACCCGCCCCGTGGAGCACCCAATGCTCAAGCATTGGGTGTCCGCTGTCATCGCACCCGACTGTACGGGTGTAGCCTACTCCCCCTGGAGACTGCCCGCGGCTGACCGTCGTGCGGAGATCCGAGCTCGCCTTCGACTGAGCAATGACCTGATCGCCATTGACGGGGTTAACAGTCGTGTCGCGATCGCCATGGAACACGATGGTCGGCACGAGCTGATTGGTTCCACTATGATGAAGCGTTCCGCCCTGTCGCATGGCAGCGAACGCGGACGGCATGTCACGAGCCGCCCCACACGCTAGCCCGGAGTGCACCCCAACCGCCGCATAGAGGTCTGGGTAAGCCGAGCCCATGATTGCCGCGGCGGCCCCGCCGGCTGAGAGCCCAGCGACATAGATCCGTCCTGGTTCGACCGAGAAGTCGCGCATGATCTGACGCGTGATGCCGGCGATCAGCGAGGGCTCGCCCCGATCCCGCTGCTGATCGCCTGCGTTGAACCAGTTCCAGCACTTGGACACGTTGGCCGACTGGGCCTGTGCCGGATAGGCAACCAGAAACGTCTGCTCCTCGGCCAATTCGTTCATCTGCGTCCCAGCGGCAAAATCGTCCGGCGACTGGGTGCAGCCGTGCAGCATCACCACGAGCGGCACAGGCTGACCCGAGTAGCTGCTTGGGATGTAGACCTTGTAGGCACGGCTTCCCGCCTCATTGGCAAAGGACTTCTCTTCAAACCGGGCTCCCTCCGGCAGCGGGGCCGGCGCGCGGGTCGGGTCAAGCCCGACCAATCCATCGAGACCAAGCGTGGAGCCGGATTGGCCCACACGGTCGAGGAAGCCGCGTAGCGCCTCCGGCACCTGCGGATGGGCCAAGCCTCCGGCAAGACTGTCAAACGCGTTAGAAGGAGGATGCGAGGAGTCGAATTTTGGCGGGGTCCACGCCCCTCCTCCGGAGGATGGGGGCACCATATTGATGATCCGCGAGAAATGCCCCGGTGGGCGCTTGCTTGCATCTCCTGCGGCATCGCTCGGGGCGGTTGACGGATTGGCGCCCGGAAGTTCGCCCCGAAGGACCGCCATGGCTTCGGCGAGCCGGCCTTCGCGGGTGAGGCGGGTTGCCTCGAGCATATCGATATTCGCTTTTGCGTTCATGGTTTCGGTCCTGTGGTTGGGCAAAGCGGGGCCTGCCCCTTCCGTCGGGAAGGGTTGGGCAGGTTCGAAAGTCGGGGAGACGGAGCTACCCGGTGGTCAGCGCATGCGGTCCTTCAGCGCCTCTTTCACGGCCGGACTGGCGTGCAAGGCGCCAAGGACGTGAAGGGAGGCAATCGTCTGCCGCGCCAGCTCGGGCGTGACATCGTTGGCGATGCTGGCAAGACCCAGAACCTGGATGTGCAGCATTTCTCCGGCTGCCTGCACGGCCTCGAGGTCCTGGCGACCGTAGTGGCGCAGGCCGAGGTCGAGCTGGTGCCGGTCCACTGATTTCTTGACGGCGTCGGTATGACGATCAAGCTGGTTTCGAATAGCGGTCCGGATGAAGTCGGTCCGGTTGGAGTAGAAACCCTCCTGCACGAGCAGATCGATGTGGCCAAGGTCGACATAGCCCAGGTTGATCGTAATCTTCTCGCTGTCTGAAGCCTTTGACCGAAGCTCGTGCACGTTGCTCGCCATGACGACCCTCCACTTACCATCTATATGGATGGTATTTGGATGGTCGCGGCGGCGAACACAAGAGCCGGGACTGATATTTTGCCGTTCTCGGCCCGCTTGGCCGGCTCTAGGTTACGGTTCCACTCGGGAGTAGAATGCACGTGGAGTTGCCGGGGACGACCCTAAGACCATTTTTCTCACAAGCGTGACATTTCCCAGGCCGCGTAGCTGCCATCAGTCCTTGTGAAGACCTAGACAGTATTCGGCGGGGCAGAAAAAGCTACGGAGGAGAAGGCTAATGGAACGGCGACTCGCCGCCGTCCTCGTCGCCGATATGACGGGCTACAGCCGTCTCATGGAACAGGATGAGGAGGACGTGCTCACGCGGCAAAAAACGCATCGGCGGGAGCTGATCGACCCTGAAATCGCCAGCCGCGGCGGGCGCATCGTCAAGACCACTGGCGACGGAATGCTGGCGGAGTTCGCCTCCGCTCAGGCCGCCGTGCGGTGCGCAATCGATATCCAAACCGCGATGGCGGAGCGCGAGAGCCTGAGCCCGATGGATCGGCGGATCATATATCGCGTTGGGATCAACCTTGGCGACGTCATT
Organism: Microvirga ossetica; assembly: GCF_002741015.1. Lineage (NCBI taxonomy): Bacteria > Pseudomonadati > Pseudomonadota > Alphaproteobacteria > Hyphomicrobiales > Methylobacteriaceae > Microvirga > Microvirga ossetica. The sequence continues at coordinate 50,646 of NZ_CP016618.1, forward strand.
TTCGACGAAGGGGATGTTTTCGGCGACGGCGTGAACGTCGCCTCGCGCCTTCAAGGACTTTCGGAGCCTGGAGGCTTATGTATATCCGACATCGTTCACCAATCAGTCGCGGATAGGTTCCGCGAGCCTTTCCGCGACATGGGCAGGCAGCGCGTGAAGAACATCTCCCGGCCCATTCGGGTCTGGCAGTGGACGCCCAATGCGCCCGCAGATGTACAGGATCTGGCCGAGGCAGCGCTCCATCAATCCGTTCAATTCGCCATGGCACCGGATGGTGTCCAAATCGCCTGGGCGAGCGTCGGTGAGGGGCCGCTTGTGCTGAAGGCGCCCAACTGGCTCAACCATATCGAATACGAGTGGCGTAGCCCCGTCTGGGGCCCAGCCTTCGCCGAACTCGCGCGCCACTGCCGGCTAGTGCGCTTCGACCAGCGCGGGAACGGGCTGTCCGACTGGGAGGTGGATGAAATCTCGCAAGACGCGATGATCGGTGACATGGCGACCGTCGCTCGCGCCGCAGGACTCGATCGGTTCGCACTCCTCGGTATCTCCCAAGGTTGCGCATTTTCGATCCGCTACGCCGTCGAGAACCCGGAGCGGGTGAGCTGCCTTGTGCTGTTGGGCGGCTTCGTTCGCGGCCGGCTCAAGCGCCCAGACCCTGAGCAGAAGAAGCTCTGTGAAGCCCTGAGCTTGATTATCCGCGACGGGTGGGGATCGCCCAACCCGGTCTTCCGTCACTTCTTCACCTCGAACTTCATTCCCGATGCCCCGCCTGAAGTCGCCTCGAGCTTCGACGAGCTCCAGCGTATCGCCACGAGTCCGACGAATGCGCTACGGCTTTGGGAGATGGCCATTCGGTTGGATGTGACCGAGTTGGCGAAACAGGTGCGGGTCCCGACCCTGGTGCTTCACTGCAAAGGCGACCGTGTGGTACCGCTTGAGGAGGGACGCTATATGGCCCGGCTCATCCCAGGCGCGAGCTTCATCGAGCTGCCGGGAAGCAACCATTCCCTGCTGGCACTGGCAGGGACACCAGCCTTCGACCAATTTCTCGAGGAGACTACCAACTTCATCGCAACACATGATTGCTGAGCATTTCTTTTATTACAAGAACTCTGTCCTGGAGGGGCCGGAGGGTAACAGACAGGTCAGATGCTCTTTGCTGCCGAACGCCGCAAAGGTCTGCATAGGGTCTTGGTTGTGAAAACACTGGCAAGAGTCTCGTTGGAGAAATTTCGTGTCTCGCAGGCCCCGAAAGGCCGGAGCTTCCTCGGTGCAGAGGCATGAATTTACGGCATTCGGTAGCAAATGCCACCAGATCGCGGTATCTTCGGGTCGTCGGGAGGCAGCAGTTACGGTTTCCATGTCGGCCCAGGAGGCGGATATGACGTGGCTCTTCTCTGTCGCAATGCTCCTTGCCTTCTGCTTCGCCTATCCGACCGATGTGCAAGCCAGCCAAGGAGCCAAGGAGCGATCAATCGACGAATTGCCCGTGACCGCGGAAGTGGAGCGCACTGGCGATTTCGTGGCCTGGGGGTTCGATGCCCTCTGGATGATGACAGCCGCGGCAACATCTCTCGTGGACGGCGAGTGGAAGTCTATTGGCGCCTCTCTCGTTCGCGTCGACGGCAAGACCAATCAGGCCGAAGACAATGTGATCCGGGAGGCGACGGCAAGCGTCCGAGGCCTGGCCATCGGCGAAGGCGCGATTTGGATACCGAATTCCGGGACGGAACAGATCTTTAAGTTCGACCCGGTCGGAAGAAGGGTTGTACTGGCCATCCCAGTCCGCTTCAACGGCACCGAAGGCAGTGTGGGCGTCGGCGAGGGATCAGTTTGGATCACGGCGAGGGGCAATGTCCTGACCCGTTTCAACGCCATCACCGGGGCGGAGGAAGCGACGATCAAGTTACCGGGCGAGGCACCGGCGGCAATCGTCGACAATGGCATCGTCTGGGTGACGGGCTTCGACCGCGGCGAGTTGTACAAGATCGATGCCCGGACGAACACCCTCGTTCAGACGATTCCCCTCCGTCCCAGGCCCCGTTTCCTGACCGCAGGCGAAGGCTCCATCTGGGTTCACAATCAAGGCGATAATTCATTGCAGCGTATCGATCCGGCGTCTGGTGAGGTGATCGCCACCATCGAGACGGGCCTGGTTGGAAGGGGTGGAGATATCGCGACAGGCGGAGGTTATGTCTGGTTCTCTCTGAGCGGTACCCCGCTCGTCCAAATCGATCCGAGGACCAACGCAGTCGTCGCAGTCTTCAAGGGAATAGGATGGGGAGATGCAGTTCGCTTCGGCGGTGGATCACTTTGGATGTCAGGCCACTCGATCCGGCGGCTCATGCCACCTGATTGACCGCTTTCCACTTCCCTGAGGGTGCTCTTTCAATGATCGGCGGCAATGAACCTGCTCCTTCATGGTTGCCTTGAAAGTTGTCTACAATCGCGATCAGAAAATATCCTGTCCGTCTACTGTTGCTTGGTGGTCTTTGCTGCCGAATGACGTGAATTTATACAAATAATTCGTCGAGGTCGGACCTGTCCGCGTTTTTATACAGGCTCGGTCAAACCAGGATATTTCCTGCTGTTCAGGAACGTCTGGTGTTGCCGCCGCAAGCTGACATTCGGCTTACGTCAGCCCCGTGCCACAAGCGGTCCTTCCGGCCCACACCCGCAGCAACCCATGGTCTCGGCATTCGGTAGCAAAAGCCACCTAATCGCACTGTAAGGATCAGGGGATCAATCGGTCAGCCCGAAGCTCCGCGAAGAGGTCGAAGAATGCGTCATCAGTTGGCTGGTAGCCGGTGAAGCCGAGACGACGGCTCTTCGACATGTCGGTCACGACCTCGATCGGTCGTCCGAGATCGGCATCCGTGTGCCAAGGGGAGGCAAGACGGCCAAGGTCAGGCTCGACCAAGCTCTCCCGCTCGGCAATCCCGCGCCAGATGGGGGCGTCCGCCTTCATCTGTTCTTCCAGCGGCAGGATGGAGCCGTCGAAAGGGGCAGGCTCGAGCTCGAACCACTCTGCAAGGCGACCCCACATCCAGCTCCAGCGGAAGACATCGCCATTGACCACGTTGAACGCCTGATTAAAGGCGGCGGGGGTTGTCGCAGCCCAGAGCAGATGTTTGGCGAGCTGCCGGGCATCAGTCATGTCGGTCAGGCCGCTCCATTGTGCCGCCGAGCCGGGAAAGCGGAAGGGACGTCCCATCTCGCGGCACAGCGTGGCATAGACAGCCAGCGTCGTTCCCATGTTCATGGCGTTGCCGACCGCCTTGCCGATGACCGTGTGCGGCCGATGGATGCTCCAGGTGAAGCCGTCGCGCTGGGCTGCCGCGAACACCTCGTCCTCCTGCGCATAGTAGAAGTTCTCGATGTCGAGCCGGCCTTGGTCTTCGCGGAAGGGAGTGTGCGGGAGCGTGCCCTTGCCATAAGCCTCAAAGGGGCCGAGGTAGTGCTTGAGACCTGTGACCAGCGCGACATGTCGGACCGTGCCGGCGGGACGCAGCCCATCCAAGAGGTTGCGCACCATGGCGGCGTTGACGCGGATGTTCTCGGCTTCCGTCTCTTGCCGCGACCAGGTCGTGATGAACACGGCCTCCGGCTTGACCTCCGCAAGAGTTGCGCAGAGCGAGGCTTGGTCCTGGAGGTCGGCCGCAATCGGCATCACACCCGGCTGTGCCGTTGGCCGCCTGGCCAGACCGAGCACGTCCCAGCCCTCAGCGGCGAGATGCGTGGCCGTTGCAGTTCCCACAATACCACTGACACCTACCACCAATGCCGTCTTCGCCATTGCAGCCTCCTTGGATCTCGGACGGTAGCTAGGCATCGGTGCCGTCGATGCCTAGAGGGACAGTCCAGGCGTTTCCGGGCTGCCCGGTAGTGAATGCCGGGGGATGCGCCAAGACTCACATGTACAACGCACTGTCCAGGCTCCCCGCAGGCTTCGTTCTCCTGGCGAGACGTGATCCAGCCGTGGAGCCGAACTGCTACACGGTCAGGATCGTCGATCCAGTGGTCTTGCGAGCTTGCAGATCCTGATGGGCCTTGGCCGCATCCCGTAATGGATAGGTTTGATTGACCTCAATCTTGACCGCGCCCGAGAGCACGACATCGAACAGGTCCTGGGCCACGGCCAGAAGATCGGCCCGCTTATCCGCATAGGTTCTCAACTGGAGTTTGGCCCTTTCAGGTGGGGAAGCATGCAGCCTCGGTAAGGCGATTGAGCAGAGCCCGTGGGATTTTTACCTGGTCCCGGTCCTGTCGAGACGTTTCAAAACTGGTGCTCCACAGTTTGGCCCGTACAACCGCCAGAGCATCGCTGAAGGTCAGGCGCGATTTCGCATACCAGGCGGCCTGCCGTGGCTTCCAGCCATCCTTGAGAGCCTCATTGGACCACACCGTCACCAACGAGAACAGGCCGAGCAACGCAGGCGTGGTGCGGGCAATCGCTCTGTCCGACCACTGGCGCTGCGTTTCCACTCCGAGATGGCGGCGCACTTCCGCGAACGTCACCTCGACCGACCAGCGCCGCACAAACCACCGCAGCACATCCACCGGATTCGCCGTCAGATCCGTGCACAGGAGAGCCCGCGGCTCGAACGCGCCCGCTTCATCCCGCACCAGCACCCAGCGGATCGGCACACTCTTGCCCGGGTGGTACCAGAGCGCCGTGCCGGAGGCGATCGCCAGCCGTCGATCCTGTCCTCCGTACCAGTGTGGGACAGTGATCCGCCGCCAGCGCGTGGTCGGATCGCTCAGTCGCTGCGCCAGGGTGGGCTGGCGAGGGCCCGAGACCCGCGGCCGTCCCTTCTGGCCGGGCGGGCGCACCGGGGGCGGATCGAATAGGCGCGCATCGAGCCGCAAGCGGGTGATCACCGTCAGGTGCCGCCGCACCGCTTCGAGCAACTCGATGGCCGCATAACTCATATCAGCCACAACGATGACCTGTCGCTCAGGCAGCCAACGGGCGACCTGGAGCAGCAGCTGGCGCGCCCAGTCCGTCAACAGCTTGTGCCGATGCCGCCTCTCGTGGGCATAGCGTTCCGAGGGCGCCAGGATGGTGAGGAACGGCAGTGCCCACACGCGGCCAGCCCAGGGGATCGGCGCCAGGAGCATGAGGCTGATCCAGCGCAGGCCCGACGTCTTGACGAAATGACCATGGGAAGAGCGGACCGGATCGCGATAGATGCCACGCGCCCGGATCCGGGCACCCCAGCGCCGCTCGATGGTCTCGTCGATGGCGATCACCACGGGTCCTTCGGGCACGAAGGTGGTGATGAGCTGATGCAGCAGCCGACGGGCGAGATCGCGCGGCGCCCAGCGGTTGCGGTTGAGCACGCGATGGAAGGTTGTAAAGGTGGCAATCTCGCGCAGGCCCAGGATGCTCAAGGCGGACGTGACGGTCCGCCGGCCGGGAGCCAGGATGGCGCCGGTCATCAGGATGAGCACGCCCCGCAAGGTCGGCGCCGTAAAGGCACTCGCGAAGGGTGCGAACCAGCCGGTGAGGACAGGAGCGGGTGCGGGAGGTATCATGGCGCGCTCTGACGGACGTGATGACCGACAGATCAACGCCTTTCTGCGGAGCTGGCCTGTTCATGGGACAACGCGATCGCATCCTGGAGGGGCTCGAAACCCTCTGCCAGGCCCATGATGTTGTGGTGGAGAAGCGAGGCCGCGGCTACTCGTTGCTGAGCCGACGCACCGGGGCGCCGGTGGCACGGCTGCGTCCGACCGACGATCCCGAGAAGGTTCAGGTGTTGTGGTGGAATGGCGAGCGCTGGAAGGACCCTGGTCCGTTCGGCAGGCTGACGATGCCGGTCGACCAAGCCGTCGAGTACATCGCCTCAGAGCCCGCTTTCTGGATCCATGTCTGATCCTCCAGCACCCTCAAAAATGGCCAAACTCAAGCTCAAGGTCGGGCGCGTCACATAGAGCGAGCCCTTCTGGGCCAGGATACCGAGATCGACAGGTTCGACCGCCCCGGAGGACTGCCCGAAGAGCACCATGAGCCCGCGTGGGGCAAGACACTCCAACGAGGCAGAGAAGGTGTCCTTGCCGACCGAGTCGTACACGACCGGCACCATGCTGCCATTGGTGATTTCCCTCACCCGCTCGACGAAGTTCTCACGCGTGTAGAGGATTGTGTGGTCGCAGCCATGAGCCTTAGCGAGTTCGGCTTTTTCATCGCTGCCGACGGTGCCGATGACGGTTGCACCTAGCGCCTTGGCCCATTGGCACGCGATGAGGCCAACCCCGCCGGCAGCCGCATGGAACAGGATGGTGTCGCCTTCCTTGACCTTGTAGGTCTGCCGGATCAGATACTGGGCCGTCATGCCCTTGAGCATCATCGCGGCGGCTTGCTGATCGGAGATGCCGTCCGGCAGTAGGACCAAGCGATCTGCCGGCATGACCCGCTCTTCGGAATAGGCCCCTTGTGGGCCGCCCGAATAGGCCACGCGGTCGCCGACCTTTACGTCCATGACGCCCGGACCGACCGCCTCGACCACGCCAGCCGCCTCCGTACCAAGGCCGCTCGGCAAGGAGGATGGGTACGCGCCCGAGCGCACGTAGGTGTCGACGTAGTTGAGGCCGATAGCCGTGTGCCGGACACGGGCTTCATCCGGCCCCGGCTGGCCGACCTCTACCTCTTCCCAGGCCAGAACCTCAGGCCCTCCAGTCTCATGGAAGCGAATTGCGTGGGTCATGATGCCGTTCCCTTCGGTGCCAATTTGCGGCTCCACATTAGGAGAAGGTTGAAGGTCTGCAAGGGGTCACGGACGGCCATTCAGCTTGGCCGTGTAAAGGTCAGCTCGTACCCACATTGCAGACGTTCGGCTACCCAGCGCAGAGTAAGTCGGGGCTGGCGCAGACTGCTCGAATTTTGTCTGCTGTTACCCTCCGTGTTACCCGGAAGAAATGAAGGCGCGCGACTGCAGACACGAAAAAGACCATAAAACCCTTGCCGGTTAAGGGTTATAGGTGGTGAGCGCGCTGGGACTCGAACCCAGGACCCTCTGATTAAAAGTCAGAGCGTTGCTGGTCTCTGACGATTTTGTAGATGTATCACCTCAGTGCGATGTGCGAGCTAACGGAGGTAGCTGAAGAATGTGTCCTCAGCCGCCAACTCAGTGACCAGCCGCGCCAAGGCTTGCGCGGCGGAAAGCAGTTCCTGCTGCTCTGCCATCGTAACGTCGATTCCGGTCCGCACTTGGTCGCTGGCTCGTATGGTTCGCTGCGGCAAGCTTTCCAGCCTCTCGGCGGTCGAGATCAAGATCCGCATCGCAGGCTGGAAGCGGCGGTCCATGAACCCGGCGATCGTCTGCAGACCGGACATCCGCTCCCCAAATCTCCGGTCAGCCGTTCAACGAGGCTTTGGTGAGCGTAGGTCAGATGAAAATATTAATCCATCGCAGCCGACAAATGCTCAACCGAAGGTGCCAGTCGGATTGAGCGATCAATCTACTGTCGTTGTAGCCCAACAGGAACTTCGCCTCGGCCGCCAAGGTAATCGGCAACCGCCACTCTCCATAACCTTGGCGCCATCCATTGATGTGTATCGTAGTGCGAAACGTATAGGCGGTTGCCTATTCTTTGCTCATCGCAAGATCACAAATGAACCTGCAGCTAACTGGCTAAGCAACGACAGATAAAGCTATAAATACGATGCTGAGTTGTGGCAGCGCCCGAGGTATCAATGGTTCAAAAGGCCAGCCGTGGCGAAGTTGAATTCGTGCAGACGGTGAAGGCCTACGGTGCCTCGGTCGCAGTTGCCGGCATCGACCTTAAGATACCTGCTTCGACGTACTGCTGCCTCTTAGGTCCGTCTGGATGCGGGAAGACCACAAGCCTGCGCATGCTGGCAGGGCATGAGGCGGCCACTTCGGGCGACATCCTCCTCGACAATGCGAACATCACTCTGATGCCGCCAGCCAAGCGCGGAACGGCAATGATGTTCCAAAGCTATGCCCTCTTCCCCCATCTAACCGTGGCCGAGAACGTCGCCTTTGCCCTCAAAATGAAACGTGTGCCGAAGGTCGAGCGCCTCATAAAGGCACAGGAGATGCTTAAGATCGTCGATCTTGAGGCCTATGCTGAAAGACGCCCTTCACAGCTCTCAGGCGGCCAACAGCAACGCGTCGCGCTTGCGCGCGCCCTGATCACCCGCCCATCGGTGCTTCTCCTCGACGAGCCGCTCTCGGCTCTCGACCCATTTCTTCGCCTGCGCGTTCGGGGTGAGCTCAAGCGACTGCAGAAAAGCCTCGGCATTACTTTCGTGCACGTCACCCACAGCCAGGATGAGGCCTTGGCGCTCTCGGATCTCGTGGTCCTGATGAATGCCGGCAGGATCGAGCAGAAAGGCACGGCAGAGGATTTGTTTACCCGCCCGAGAACAGCCTTTGTGGCTCGCTTCATCGGGGCTCATAACGTCATCGATCTCGGTGACCGCGCGGTTGCGGTCAGAACAGACCGAACGATGCTCGGACGAGACGGCTCTGCGGATGCGACAAGCCGGGAAGTCACAATCAAAACTGTCGAATACGCTGGAACCGGCTTTTCGATCCAACTCGTCGATGATCGTGGCGGCGAACTGACCGCGCTCATGTCCGAGCAGGTCTTTCGCGCCACCCCCCTCACCGAAGGCGAGCGTGTGCTCGCCTCATGGGCTCCCGCCGAAGCCCACGTCCTCGAGGGCGGAGCCCGGTAGGCGATCGAATTCAAACCCAAAGAGGGAAAAAGGGGACTACGATGAAGAAGAACGACGACGCGACGAACTTATCTCGCCGGCAAATCCTGAAAAGCGGCGCAGCGCTGGCAGGCGCGGCCGCCGGAACGGCAATCACGGGCTTTCCGGCCGTTATCGCGGCCGAGCCTGTGACGCTCCGGTACCTTTCGACGGCCACCAACCAGTCCCCTGCCATCGCCGAGAAGGCCGCCAAAGATCTCGGCATTAAGATCGAGTACGTCACGGTCACGACTGACGACGTGACCAAGCGCATCATCACCCAGCCGAACTCCTTCGATCTGGTTGACACGGAGTATTTCAGCCTGCGCAACCTCATCCCGTCGGGCAACCTGATGGGCATGGACGCCAAGAAGATCAAGCTCATTGACAAGCTTGCGCCCGCCATCACCAAGGGCGAGATCAGCGGCAAGAAGATCGGCCTTCAGGGCACCGCGCCAAACAAGGTGATGTATCTGGAGGGTCAGAACGCGAAGAAGTTCGCTGCCTCTCCCACGGAGTGGATCACCCTGATCCCCACCACTTACAACGCTGATACTCTCGGCATCCGGCCCGACCTGATCGGACGCCCCGTCGAGAGTTGGGCGGAGCTCCTAAACCCGCAGTTCAAGGGCAAGGCCTCGATCCTCAACATCCCGTCTATCGGCATCATGGATGCCGCCATGGTCATTGAGGCTTCAGGCAAGCACAAATATGCCGACAAAGGCAACATGACGAAAGACGAAATCGACCTGACCATCGCGACCCTCATCGAGGCCAAGAAGGCAGGACAGTTCCGTGCTTTCTGGACAGATTTCAACGAGAGCGTCAACCTGATGGCATCGGGCGAGACGGTGATCCAGTCCATGTGGTCGCCGGCCGTCACGGCCGTGCGCCTCAAGGGCATCCAGTGCAAGTTCCAGCCGCTCAAGGAGGGCTACCGCGCCTGGGCCTCGGGCTTTGGTCTGCCGAGGACTCTCAAGGGCAAGGAACTCGACGCGGCCTACGAGTTCATCAACTGGTTCCTGTCTGGCTGGGCGGGCGCCTACCTCAACCGGCAGGGCTATTATTCCGCGGTGCTCGACACCGCCAAGGAGAACATGGAGCCCTACGAGTGGGCCTACTGGATGGAAGGCAAGCCCGCCGAGAAGGACATCAAGGGCCCCGACGGCGGCATCTTAGAGAAGGCGGGCGCGGTCCGAGACGGCGGATCCTACGATGAGCGCATGGGCTCGGTGGCGTGCTGGAACTCGATCATGGACGAGAACGCGTACATGGTCCGCAAGTGGAATGAGTTCATCGCCGCCTGAGGATGCGCAAGCTCCGGCATGGCTGAAGCGTTCAGCCGTGCCTCTTCCGTTCACGACTGACGACAAGCAGGCGATGACCCGTCACGCGCGTTGGACCTCCTACTGGCAGGCCGCACCTCTGGCGGCGGTGCTTCTCCTGTTCTTCGCCCTGCCCCTCGTGGTGACCTTCATTGTCAGCTTCTGGAGCTATACGGGCTATTCCATCGAGCCCGACTTCATCTACGACAATTACCGCGATGCCTTTGACCGCTGCATCGTCTCTCTGCCAGATCTCTGCACCACGTTCCGAACCTACCTGTCGACGCTCCGCTTCTGTCTGGCCGTGTGGCTCCTCACCCTCGTGATCGGCTTCACCATCGCGTATTACCTGACCTTCGAGATCCGCACCGCGACGGCCCGCCTTGTGCTGGCGCTCCTATGCACGATCCCGTTTTGGACCTCGAACGTGATCCGCATGATCTCCTGGGTGCCGCTTCTGGGACGCAACGGCCTCGTCAACCAAGCTCTCGTCGGAGCGGGCATCGTGGACCAGCCCCTCGACTGGCTCCTCTATTCCAACTTCTCGGTGCTGCTCGCCTTCGTGCATCTCAACACGGTCTTCATGATTGTTCCCATTGCGAACTCCATGTCGCGCATCGACAAGTCTCTGGTCGAAGCCGCGAGGGATGCTGGCGCGACAGGCTGGCAGATCCTTATGCACATCATCATTCCGCTCTCGAAGACGGGGATCGCCATTGGGTCAATCTTTGTCATCACGGTCGTGATGGGAGATTTCATCACCATCGGCATCATGGGCGGGCAGCAGATCGCGTCAGCCGGCAAGGTCATCCAGACCCAGATCGGCGCGCTGCAGTTCCCGATCGCGGCCGCAAACGCAGTGGTGTTGCTGGCGGTCGTCCTGATGATCATCGCCACGCTCATCCGCTTCATCGATATCCGGAGGGAGCTTTAAGACCATGAGCGAAGGTCGGTCCCGCAGCTTCTATGTCCTGTCGTTCCTGTTCGGGTTCTACGTGCTGTTCCTGTACGGGCCGACGATCACCATCGTGGCCCTGTCGTTCCAGGGACCTGAAGGGGGCATGACCTTTCCCATGAACGGCGTGTCCCTCCACTGGTTCCGCAATCTCTTGGCCGGCATTGGCGTGCCTTATGTGGTCGATGCGCTTCTAAACTCCCTCAAACTGGGGGCGCTCGTTACAGTCCTGACCGTCGTAATCTCATTGATGGCCGGGTTGGCCTTTCGCCGGAGCTTCCGAGGACAGAGCGTGCTGTTCTATACGGCCATCGCGAGCCTGATCCTGCCTTCCATCATTGTGTCCCTTGGCATTGCCCTTGAGTTTCAGATTATCGACCAGAATGTAAAAGCTGTCGGCGACGCCTATGAGGTCGACACGATCCAGAACTTCTACCAGACCGCTATGGGCCTCATGTCGTCGGGTCTCGGAGCTCACCTGACCTGGACGCTGCCGTTCGGTGTGCTGATCATGTTCGCCATCTTCAACCGCTTCAACAGCGCCTACGAGGAGGCGGCGCGAGACCTCGGAGCCTCATCCTGGCAGACATTCACCTACGTTCTCGTACCGATTATCGCTCCTTCTCTCGTAGGCGTTGTCCTCTTCGGGTTCACTTTGTCATGGGACGAGATCGCCCGCTCGAGCCAAGCGGTCGGGGCCGACAACACTCTCCCGCTCACCCTGCAGGGCCTGACAACGACCGTGACGACTCCCGTTATCTATGCCCTTGGCACGGTGACAACAGGGATCTCGTTCGCGGTCATCATCGTGACCGTATCAATCGTTCTCCTCGTACAGAAGCGGCGCTCGCGACACGGGTCCGATGCCGGGAAAGGCTTGCTCTGACAACATGCGGCTTCTTCTCGTCAACCCCAATACCACCTCCTCCATGACGCGAAAGATCGAGGCTGCGGCCAGGGCTGTCGCCCACGAAGGAACGACGCTCTCGGCGGTCAATCCGGTCGACGGTCCCGCTTCTATCGAGGGATATTTCGATGAGGCCTACAGTCTTCCGGGCCTGCTAGGTGAGATCCGGAAAGGCGAAGAGGCGGGATTCCAAGGTTATGTTATCGCCTGCTTCGACGACACGGGACTGGACGCGGCCCGATCGCTCGCGACTGGTCCGGTGGTGGGCATCGGTGAGGCAGCTTTTCACTGCGCCAGCCTCATCGCAGGTCGCTTCTCAGTCATCACCACCCTATCGCGGTCCGTGCCGATCATCGAGCATAATCTCGGGAAGTACGGCCTCGCCGCACGGTGCGCCCGCGTGCGGGCATCCGACGTTCCCGTGCTGGCGCTGGAGGACGCGACCAGCAATGCGCGAATGCGGATTTCCGACGAGATCGAAGCGGCCAAACGCGAGGATCGCTGCGAAGCCGTCGTGCTGGGCTGCGCCGGCATGGCGGACCTCGCGGCGGACCTTTCAGCCCGTCACGGGCTGCCGGTCCTCGATGGCGTCGCGTGCGCCGTCAAACTCGTAGAAACTCTCGTAGGACTGGGCCTCAAGACATCCAAGATCGAAGGGTATGCCCCTCCCCTATCCAAGCCTTATGGTGGCCGGTTCGCCGCCGATGGGTTCTGACCCAGTCACTCTGACGTATCGCGGAATTCGTCCATCGTGACGGAGAACTCCGCCAGGGAGGACGGGCCGAAGCTCGTCGAGATCGCGACGTCGGTGGCATCGCGGCCCGGCGTTGTCACGTTAACCCGGACATGAGAGCGAACGGTGTAGATGGTCCGGCATGAGCAAGCCCGTCAGCTACAAACGCCATCGCTGTCCGCCTGAGATCATTGCCCACGCGGTGTGGTTGTACTTCCGGTTTCCTCTGAGTCTGCGGCTGGTTGAGGAGATGTTGCTCGAGCGCGGGATTCTCGTGTCCTACGAGACGGTCCGCCGCTGGGCTTTGAAGTTTGGGCCGGATTATGCTCGCCGCCTCAGGCGCAAGAGACCAGACCGTCGCGATATTTGGCATCTCGACGAAGTCGTGGTCACGATCTCTGGCCAGAAGCACTGGTTGTGGCGGGCGGTTGATCAGGATGGATACGTCCTGGATGAGATCGTTCAGAGCCGGCGCAACACCAAGGCGGCGAAGTGCTTGCTGAAGCGGCTGTTGAAGAAGCAAGGTTGCCCACCCCGGCGAATGATCACCGACAAGCTCGGTTCCTACACAGCCGCCCAGCGCCAGGTTATGCCAGACGTCGAACACCGCTCGCATAAAGGGCTCAACAATCGGGCAGAGAATTCGCATCTGCCGTTTAGCCGACGCGAACGGGCGAGGCAGGGCTTTCGATCTGCCGGAGGGCTGCAGAGGTTCGTCAACGTGTTCTCTGCTGTCCGCAACCTTTTCGTTCCACCCCGCTCCCGCCGCTCTGCCCGTGCGACCCACCTTCACCGCCTCAACGCCATGGCGGAGTGGAAAGTCGCGGCGAATGTCGCCGCTTGAAGCTGTCATGTGGCCAAATTTGCCTCAATGCGCCCGATGCTGGTTAACGTGATGTCGTGGATGGCGCCCTCCACCAGCGTCGACGTGCCAGAATGGGCATGTTGAAGAACCGGAGAGGATCACTTCCATGTCTGAGATTGCCACGATCGGCCTTGATATCGCAAAGAACGTCTTCCAGCTGCACGCGGTGGACAGGAGTGGAAAGATCGTCCTGCGCAAGGCGCTGCGGCGCAGCCAGGTGCAGGGGTTCTTCAGCAGGCTGCCGCCTTGCCTGATCGGGATGGAGGCCTGCGCGACGGCTCATCACTGGGCTCGGACGCTCATGGCTTTCGGGCATGACGTCCGTCTGATCCCGCCCGCCTACGTCAAACCCTATCTGCGCCGGCAGAAGAATGATGCCGCGGACGCGGCGGCGATCTGTGAGGCCGTCGCGCGGCCGTCGATGCGCTTCGTCCCGGTCAAAAGTCCACAGCAGCAAAGCACTCTCATGCTACACAGAGCCCGCGATCTCCTGATCGGGCAGCGAACTGCCCTGATCAATGCCTTGCGCGGTCACTTTGCAGAGTTGGGCATCGTGGTGGCGCAAGGCGCTCGCAACACGCGCCAGCTGATCGCCTTCCTCCACGAGGAGGCCAATCCAGACTTCCCCGCGGCAGCTCGAACTGCGCTTCAGCCTTTGGCCACGATGCTGCTCGGGATCGAGACGCAGATTGCCAAGCTCGATAAGGCCATTCTGGCGGCCCATCGCAGCGATCCGGTCAGCATGAGACTGGCCGCCATCCCCGGCATTGGTCCGATTGTCGCTTCCTGTCTCGCGGCCAGCGTCCCGGACGCCAGCCTGTTCCAGGGCAGCCGGGAGTTCGCAGCCTATCTCGGCCTCGTGCCGCGGCAGCACTCAACCGGCGGTAAGGCGAGGCTGGGCTCCATCTCCAAGATGGGCAACCGGCACTTGCGCAAGCTGCTGGTCGTCGGTGCGCACGCTGCGCTCTACAGCATGAAGTCTGGCAAGACCAGGACGGCTATGGCTGACTGGGCCCGGTCTCTGCTGGCCAAGAAGCCGTTCAAGGTGGTCGCCGTCGCCTTGGCCAACAAGATGGCCCGGATCGCCTGGGCGGTGATGGCCAGGAGCACGACTTACGAGCCCGGGAGCAAGGGAGTTGCAGCGTCGGCGGCATAGGCGACCAGTTCAAACGATCTGCCCATAGGGCATCCCAGTTGGCACGGTGACGATGAGATGATGTGAAGCCAAAGCGGATATGGACCGCCGGATCTGGCAAACCCGTGACGTTGTCTTGCGTCAGTCGAGCGCGATAATGTGAGAGGGACCAGCTTCCAGCGTAAAACATCAGGGCCGGCGGTCATGAAGCACCGCGTTCAAAGGCCGGAGACATGACTGCACCCGCCCCGCTAGGCCTAAACGTCAACAACAATCACATTGCCAAACGGGCGCCATCCAGACATGACAACACCCTGCTGTGAGCGTCGGTCAGGGTGCGGCGCGGGCTCGGCCCTTGCGCAAGCCGGTCGGCATCGCAACTCTCACGTCCGGTCTATCCATCCGGCGCTGCGGGTCGCCGCAGGCCCGCGCTAGAAGCTTCCGAAACAGCGTCTTGGGAGATATCTAACGTCGCTGTCCGGCCATATAAGCGAGGTAGGCTATGATCGCATCGAGGTCAGTATCACTCACGGCCTCCTGCTCAAACCCTGGCATCCGCATCTCCGGCCATGAACGGAGCGACTGAGGATTCCGGATAAAGGCTTTCAGCGCCCATGGTTGAAAATATTCGGTTGGATTTCGGGGGATGTTGAGGTCCGGCCCGACTGTGGCGTCGCCCGCACCTGACATCCGATGGCAGACCATGCATTGCGTCGCGAAAACAAGCTGTCCCCTACGGATTGGGGATGACGTAGGCACATCATCTCCAACCGCAAGCTGTGGCCACCTTGCTGTATGAGCAGCAACTTTTCTGATCGCAGCAACCTGAAAAGGCCATTGCTCGCTCATGATCCCAGAGGCCGCCGGGTTGAGCCAGACAAGATAGAATGGGCCGGTAGCAACCCCATTTGGAGTTTTTGGCCAGGGTTGGTTGAGCGGCTCAATCGCCAGCCACGGGACAGCACCAGGGCCGGATGCGTTGAGTAGCGCGAACGGCAGGTTCGTCACGAAGCCATCGGTCGCAACAATCTGAAGGTCTCCGTCGAAGGGGATTCTTTCCATGCCCAAAAGACTTCGCAGCGGAACTGCTTGGTAGGTCATAGCTCGGCGGTAGGACACGTCACTTGGAATGTGAATGGTCGCGACATCAGGACGAGCCAAGAGCTCCTGCGTAGTAAGCGTCATCGGTGAGCCGACATCCAGAGTGAGTTCAGCGGCAATGGCCAAAGGGGCAACTAATAGAGAGTTCATGCCAAGTAGAACAAGCAGTAACGACCGGCGAAGTCCCTCAATCATGGCGCAGTGCTTTGTCCTGTGTGGCTGGAGCATGAACCTAGACCTGCCGGGCCTCCCAGGTCAACGAATCTATTACCTTTTTGGAACGTACTGGGTCGACCTCGGCGAAGCTCGCATCGGCAACAGGACGCGCATATCGCCCTGATTGATATCGATTGGCTCAAATCCATCAACAGCCGCCATGGCCACGACGTTGGCGAGTTGGTGCTACAAACACGTTGCATCCCAGTGCTGTAGGAGGCTCAGCCCCGCGGTCACCCTTGGCCGAACCGGAGGCAAAACGCTTCTACTCGGGCTCTAGTCCACCTGAGATTAGACTTTCGTCGGCCGAAATCGGAGCTTGCGGCGTGGAACTCGCCTCCACGTTCAACACCGGGCTCCCAGAGGCCTTGCCTCAGGAAACGACGAACTTCATTCTGCCTTGTGTAGATCGGTCTTGAATGCCGCGGAAGCTGACGGCCGCAACCGCACCAGGGCTAGATAGAGTAAACATCGTCCACGCCTTTGACGCGGCAGCCGCATCAATCCTGCCTTGGATGCCGGTAACTCACCAGGCCGCCGGATGGAGACGTCGCTTCCAACGCTCGTTGCGCCGGAGTTGAACAGCAGCAGCCTGACGCTTCGTGATCCTGCGCCGATCCACTCGTTGCGACCCCGTCACGGGCGCAGGTTCAACCACTTGCGTCTCCGGTACCGTCTCCAATTGGGGCATTGGCTGGGGCACCGTTCCCGACACACCTGTCTCCGAGACTTTCTTCTGTGGCTTTCGTGCCTTCGCCTTTGTGCGCCCAACCTCTTGAGCCTGAACCTCATTGACGGGTGTTGCGGTCACTTCACTGAGAGAAGTATCTGTGTGCCACATGGCTGCCGGTACCATGCGGTCTTCGTCGGGAGCATCATTCGCATCCTCAGTCGCGATCGTATTCAGACTAAATTCCATCTGGCCCTGATCGGACTTCGAGCGCGGCGAACTTTTGCGACGGGCAGGCTCAACAGTTTCAGAGTGACTTCGCGCCGGCTCAAGAATGCTCGGCAGGATGCGTGGAGCAGCCGGCGGCTGAGCCACCAATGGGGGCCCGTTCTCTTGGACACTTGGTGTGATCTTGGCCGGTGTCAATACAAACAAGTGCCTTGGCGGGAGCTGATGACGCTGACCTTGAACGCGGGACTTCTTGATCTCAACCGAGAACGGCTTCGGATTGCGCTTCATTTCATGTGCTGATTATTAATCTGAACGATGATGACCTAAGATCTTATTCGCCGAACGTCAATGCCGGAAACACGTACCCTTTCGGGTTGGGCCTGTGGATTCGCACGGCTTCAGAATATATTCTGTACGAATGCTTCATCGAGACAGCCTCTGATCTCCCTCACGCAAGTCGATTGGACAGATCTACGCCGCTCGTTGGGTGAACAGTCTGTGCAACAGGCGCGGCCTGTCATGCGAGATCATCGTTTCGGTCCTCTCACCCTTCAGCCGTCGAGCTGCCTCACGATAGGCTTGAGCCGCTGCGCTACCAGGGCTGCCCACGGTCACCGGGGCTCCAACGTTAGAGCTGCGCAGCACATCCCCGCTCTCCGGGACGATGCCCAGCAGCGGAATTGACAGGATCTCCAGTACGTCCTCCACCTTCATGATCTCGCCACGCCGAGCACGAACGGGATCATAGCGGGTGAGAAGCAAATGCTTGTCGATGCGGCGTCCCTGCTCGGCTTTGGCTGTTTTGGCATCGAGCATGCCAATGATGCGGTCGGCATCGCGGATCGAGGACACCTCCGGATTGACGACCACGACCGCCATGTCCGCATGCCGCATCGCCAGGGTGGCTCCCTTTTCGATTCCCGCGGGGCTGTCGCAGATCACCCAGTCGAACTGCGCCCGCAACTCCGCGATGATCTGTGCGACCCCGTCCTCGGTCAAGCTATCCTTGTCCTGGCTCTGCGAGGCGTTGTCACGTTAACTGTCGCCAGGCGCGCTGAGGCCGATTTGGTCGCCGGACAGGCTCAAGCAGCAATGTTGGCCATAGCCTTCCATTCCGCTATGGCGCTGAGGCGGTGGAGATGGGTGGCAGAGGCGGAGCGGTGGGAGCGGGGTGGAACGAAAAGGTTGCGGACGCCCGAGAAGATACTGACGAACCGCTGCAGGTACCTGGGTGATCGAAAGCCCTGCCTCGCCCGTTCGCGTCGGCGGAACGGGAGATGCGAATTCTCTGCCCGATTGTTGAGCCCCTTGTGCGAGCGGTGCTCGACGTCTGGCATAACCTGGCGCTGGGCGGCTGTGTAGGAACCGAGCTTGTCGGTGATCATCCGCCGGGGTGGGCAACCCTGCTTGCGCAAGAGACGCCTCAGCAAGCGCTTGGCAGCCGTGGTGTTGCGCCGGCTCTGAACGATCTCATCCAGGACGTATCCATCCTGATCAACCGCCCGCCACAACCAGTGCTTCTGGCCAGAGATCGTGACCACGACCTCATCGAGGTGCCAGATGTCGCGGCGGCTTGGCGTCTTGCGCCGGAGGCGGCGCGCGTAGGCTGGTCCAAACTTCAGCGCCCCCGGCGGACAGTTTCATAGGACACGACGATGCCGCGCTCGAGCAACATCTCCTCGACCAGCCGCAGGCTCAGAGGAAACCGGAAGTACAACCAAACCGCATGGGCGATGATCTCAGGCACAAAGCGATGGCGTTTGTAGCTGATAAGCTTGCTCATGCCGGCCTGTCTACACCGCTCGATCTCATATCCGGGTTAACGTGACAACGCCCCTGAACGGTATTAGGCGCTGGGCCGAAATATTGTGGCCCTGCTCAATACCTACTTCATCCAGAACGCGGCTTCGCATTCAAGCGCTTCCTTCGTTGGCTTTCCAGTTGAAAAACAGCAAACCGGATCCAAGTGTTTAACAACGGAGCAATTAAGGCCCCCCCGGAAAAGCGATGGTCCTTTAGGGCAGGCCGCCAACTACTTATAAACTTAAGTGCAATATTATTGATCAACTTCTGCGCGCTTAAGGTTTGAGTGGCGAAAACTTTATCGTCACTCTTTGTGGCCGGTGGTTGTATTGCGGACGACTAAGTGGGTGTCCAACACATAGCGAATGTCACGAGCTGACTGGCTTTGCAGCAACTCGACGAGCAATGACAACGCTGCCTTGCCGGCCTCTACCGACCTGTTCGACACCGTTGTCAGAGAGGGATATGTCGCGGCGCCCAGCACATCGTCACACCCGATAACCCCGAACTGCCCAGGGACACTGATCTTCCGATCCGCCAGTCCAGCCAGAATCCCCTGCGCTGTCAGATCATCAAATGCGATCGCAGCCGTCGCTCCCGTAGCCATGATCGCCTCTACGGTCTCACGCCCTGCGTCATAGCTCGGTACGACCGCGGCTACTATATCGACTTTCAATTTCAGGCGCTCAGCTGACTTACGCACGGCAAGTCGGCGCTGCTTATTTGACCATGATGCCGCCGGTCCGGTGACATAGACGATGTGCCGGTGTC
This sequence comes from Microvirga ossetica, assembly GCF_002741015.1. Classification (NCBI taxonomy): domain Bacteria; kingdom Pseudomonadati; phylum Pseudomonadota; class Alphaproteobacteria; order Hyphomicrobiales; family Methylobacteriaceae; genus Microvirga; species Microvirga ossetica. The sequence goes on from NZ_CP016618.1 coordinate 70,086, forward strand.
CAATTTCCGCCAGATGGGCAACCGCCTCGCGCACACCCGAACCGCTATCGATCAGAACACGCGGAATACCCTCGACATCCCGATTGATCAGAACCAAGGGCCGTTGGGCAGCGTGGGCTCGGATGCGTTCGTCTGACAGGCGCGACGAGACGAGGACGAGCCCCTCGACCTGGCCTGCGAAACGACCCACGAGTTTGTCTTCCTGCTTTGGATCCTCATCCGAATTGCCAAGAAACACACAAAAATCCGACCGATCGGCCTCCATCTGGGCGGCCCGGATCAAAGGCGGGAAGAATGGATTGGCGATATCAGGGACAATCAGCGCGACGTTCCCATGGCGTCCGGTACTAAGCGCGCGGGCCGTCTGGTTGGGTACATAACCAAGCTTCTCGGCAGCATCGAGGACGCGCCTGACCGTCTCAGAGCTCAACATTTCCGGACGAGTGAAGGCACGAGAGACGCTGGAGCGGGCGACACCCGCCGCCTCCGCCACGTGCTTGATAGTCAGCTTCTCTTTCTGCCCACTCACCGTTGCCCCTTTATTGCCAATCGCAGGCAGGCAGTACCGGCCATCTCATTCAAGTACAATGTCCAACCTCTTTCAGGATGTGATCATGCTAGTCTGCCCGTTGACATGCAACCGGTTGCAGGGTCTAGTTCATGCCATTGCCAGAGTCAGAGTACAAGAGCCCACCTCATCTCTAGGCAGGCCATATTGAGGCTACTGTGACGGATACTCATACCCAGCCCCCAGCCCCATCGAGCCCTCGCACCGTCGACTGGCTTCGTGTCGAGAGCTTCCGGACGCGAGAAGAGATGGGGGCCGCCAGCGCCAAAGCGATTGCGACAGAACTCCGAGAGCGGCTAGGCCGCCAATCGCAAGTGCGAATGATTTTTGCTGCCGCACCTAGCCAAGCAGAAACCCTTCGTCGCCTTCGGGAGGAGCGGAGAATTGACTGGGACCGAGTAACGGCCTTTCATATGGATGAGTACATCGGTCTTCCGGCTGATGCACCGCAGCGTTTCGCCCATTGGCTCGATGCCGCCCTCTTCGATCATCTCCCCTTCACGGCTGTGCATCGCATTGTTCCCGAACCAGACCCGGCGGCGGCGGCGAAGGCTTATGCGTCTCACCTTGCCGATGCGCCGATCGATATCGTCTGCCTCGGGATCGGCGTGAACGGTCATATCGCTTTCAACGATCCCCCAGTGGCAGATTTCCAGGATCCACTTGACGTCAAGCTTGTCGCTCTTGATGAGACCTGCCGCCAGCAACAAGTCGATGATCAATGCTTCGCACGTTACGATGACGTTCCTGAACGGGCATTGACGCTGACGATTCCGCGCCTCCTGCGAGCGGATCGCCTGTTTTGCATCGTCCCAGGCTCTACGAAGCTGGATGCCATTCGTCGGACCCTCTATGGGCCAATAGCGATCAACTGTCCGGCCAGTATCCTGCGTCAGCAGGCCCATTGCACGCTTTATCTTGATGCGGAGTCCGATCCCGATGCCGAACGGTGATGTCATTGACGCCGATACCCTCTGCGCCGCCTATCTCGCTTCTGCAAAAGACTTGATGCAGCGCATCCTGACGGAAGAACGCGCCGCGACCGACAAGGCCGCTGCTCGTCTTGCCGATCAAATTGCGGCTGATCGGCTGATTCATATCTTCGGTCCAGGCGGGCATTCCAACTTGGCTTCGCAGGAGGTATTCTTCCGTGCGGGAGGCCTGATGCATGTCAGCGCCATTCTTGACGAAGGAACCCTGCTCTCCAACGGGGCTCTACGTTCCATGGCAATTGAGCGCACGCCCGGTTATGGCAAGGTCGTGATCGCTAACCAGCGTCTCGGCCAAGGTGACCTTCTCATCCTCGTGAACGCCTATGGTATCAACGCGGCTCTGATCGACTCCGCCATTGAAGCGAGGGCTCGCGGCGTCTTTCTCATTGGCATCAGTTCGCGCGAGCACGCGAGCAGTACCTCACCGGAACATCCTGCCCGTCATCCCACGCGTCAAAACCTGCATGACTTGGTTGACATCGCCGTGGACACCAAAGTCCCGATTGGTGACGCGGTCGTTCAGGTTCCCGGCATGAGCCAGGACATTGCTGCGATTTCAACTTTTGCCAATGCTTTCGCACTCAACTGCTTGGTAATTCGCACCGTATCAAAGCTCATTGAACGCGGTATTGAACCACCAGTGTGGCGGAGCGGCAATGCTCCAGGTGGCGACGAAGCCAATGCGCGCTTCATTGCGAATTTCCACAATCGGGTCAGAGCTCTGTGAACCCGTCAGGCGACATTCTCGGACGCAACCCTGCGACCGGTGGGACCATCGCCATTACGGTTGAGGACGGTGTCATCGCCGCGATCCGGACTACGGATGAAATAAGTAACGATTATGTCGCCCCTGGCCTGATCGACCTGCAGGTGAACGGTTTCGCAGGCCTTGATCTTAATGACGGAAAGCTAACGCCTGAGCGAGTGAAGACCCTGGCGGACCATATGCTCTCTGTGGGGGTCACGACCTTTCTGCCGACCCTTATCACCGCGCCAGAGGCTGACATTGTCCGCGCGCTGACAGTCATCGCGGAAGCCCGCCGCCGCTTTCCAGTTGTGGCCAGGATGGTTCCGTTCGTTCACGTGGAAGGCCCCTCGATTTCACCGCTTGAGGGGCCACGCGGCGCTCATCCTGCCGCGTATGTGAGATCGCCCTCCATTGCCGAGTTGGAGCGCTGGCAGGAGGCCGGCTCAGGCCTCGTGGGTCTTGTCACCTTGGCCCCTGAGCTACCCGGAGCAATCGATTACATCTCGGCTCTCGTGCGCCGCGGCGTCCATGTTGCGCTCGGCCATACGGCCGCCTCGCCAGAGGAGATCCACGAAGCCGCCGCGGCGGGGGCAAGCCTGTCCACACATCTGGGCAACGGTGCCGCAGCAACTCTGCCCCGGCATCCTAATTTCTTATGGAGCCAGCTTGCGGATGACCGACTGACTGCAACCTTTATTGCTGACGGCCATCATCTCCCGGCCGACACGTTCAAGGCAATGGTTCGGGCCAAGGGTTTTGAGAGGGCTATCCTGGTTTCAGACGCGGTTGCGCTCGCTGGCATGCCGCCTGGTCTTTACGAGCAGCGTGTTGGCGGCAGTGTCGAGGTCACAACCGACGGACGTGTCGGCATCGCCGGCACACCATATCTCGCTGGCGCAGGACTACCGCTCTGCGCCAATGTCGCCATAGCCATCCAAGCGGCCGGACTGACTCTCAGCGAAGGTCTCAGGCTTGCAACGGAGAATCCCGGCCGCATCATTGGCGGCAGAGGCCGTCTCGCCGTTGGCGCCCCGGCCGATCTGATGCAGTTCTCTTGGCACGAGGGGCAGCGCCGGCTAAAGGTCTCCGCCGTATGGCTGCGAGGCGAGAAGGTATTCTTCCTATGATCAGCGCCGGGACAGCTCTGGTGGACATCACGCCTCCGGCAGGGCTTGCCCTCTCTGGGTTCGCGGCCCGCACTGAGCCTGCTCTCGGCGCGCACGATCCTCTGACAGTGCGCGCCGTCGTGGTGGAGAATACCGCCCTCGTGGTCGCCGACGTGATCGGCCTTCATGGCGACATGGTACGGCGCATCCGCGAGCGATGCGTGCTGCCCGCCGACAATGTGGTCGTCGCAGCGCTGCACACCCACGGTGCCCCCAACTCCATGATAGGCCGTCTGAGCAACCAGGCCGACACTGCATATCTTGAGCAGTTGGAAGCTGCATGTGTACAGGCCATCGACAAGGCAGTCTCTTCCGCGCGACCCGCGCGTCTGACGGCCGGATGGGGCGCAGATCCCGGTGTCGCCCGAAACCGCCGCCATGCCGGCGGCACAATCGATTCTGCCCTGCCGGTTCTGCACATCCGGGATGCGGCCAGTAATCCGATTGCGGTGATCGTAGCCTATGCCTGTCACCCGGTAGTGCTCGGTGCCGACAATCGGCTTTGGACGGCTGACTACCCGCATTACGTGCGCCAGCGCCTTGAATCTGCCTATCCCAGAGCAATGGCCCTTTTTCTCACTGGGTGCGCGGGCGACGCCAACACCGGTCACTCCGCGCATGCCTCGATCAGCCTCGCGACCAACGCGAATCGCAGCTTTGAGTCGGCACAGGTCTATGGCGAGCGGATTGCCGCCGCAGCATGTCAAGCCGACGGAGCTCCACTGGGAGAGCATGTCTCGGCGGCAACCCGAACCTTGCACGTGAATCTTGAGCGGCGCGAAGCAGAGCCTCCGAAGGTCATGGCGGAACGCTGGTACCATGAACGGAGAACGGCAGATGCGGCTCGTGCCGCATTACTCACTCACTGGATTTTCTGGGCAACGGAAATCGCAGGCCGCCCTCTGAGGCCTGTCGAGATGCGCGTCTCGGTATTGAATTGGGGTGGTATGCCGATTGTCGCTCTTCCCGGAGAGATTTTCGCGGAAACGGCGCTTCAAATCCGCCAGGCGATGCCGATCGATCCGGGTTTCGTTGTCGGCTTTGCTGACGACAATCCCGGCTACATCCCCCCAGCATCCGAATATGCATTCGGCGGATATGAGGTCGATGAGGCGCACCGCTTCTATGGCCAGCCAGCCACATTCGCACCCGGATCGGCGGAGTCCTTGGCGGAGGCCGCCATTACTCTTCTTTCCGGCAGGTCGGAGCAAGGTAACCGTCCTGCCGAGCCCCAGGGCGCGGCTTGACCCGCAACCGGTTGCATGAGAACCTTTCGTTAGCGAGCATCGACACCATCAAAAACAGGGGAACGGAATGATCGACGCGCTCAGTTCTGCTACCACGACTTTATTGACACGGCGTCCTGGCCACGCCGCTCTGCTAGGCTTGGCCGTCGGAGCGTTCATGCTTGCGGGAATGCTGCCTGCCCCAGCTCAGACCGTTACGGTCTGGAGTGGTTATCCGGAAATGGCGCCATTCTACGAGCATGTGGCTCAGAGTTTGAAAGCGAAGCATCCGAATCTCAACGTGAAGGTGGAGGCGATTGCCCTTCGCGAGCATGAGAAACGCATTGCTCTCGGCCTTACCTCCGGCGTTGCCGGTGCAACGGTGATCGAGCTCCAAGGCTCCACCGTCCGCCGCTATCTCGAGAATGACCTCCTGCCGAAGGCTCCTGATGCGGTGGCCAATTTCGTCAAGGACAAGGCCAATTTCGACGAGTTCTTCACATCGAGCGCGAGCTATGAGGGTGCTGTTTATGGCCTGCCCCTGTTCCGCGGACAGGCTGCGCTGTTCTACAACACCGATATGTTCAAGGCGGCCGGACTAACGACGCCACCCAAGACAATGGAGGAGTACACGCAGTACGCCGAGAAGCTGACAAAGCGGGGGAGCGATGGCAATCCGACTGTTTCCGGCTGGAGCCTCCGCCTCACCGGTGGCGGGCAGGGCATCGCTGAGAAGTTCTGGATCAATCTATTCCAATATGGCGGCTCAGTGCTCGAACCTGCGGCTGGCGGCAAGTGGCGCGCCAACTACGCCAACGAGGCAGGCCGCGCGACGCTCAAGCAGTACCTGCAGAACGTGTATGTTCTCAAAAGCGTCACACCCGAGATGCCGGCGGACGCAGAGGCTTTTGAGCGCGGGCAGACCGCCATGTTCATCCGCGAATCCTGGGTGATCGGCGATATTTCCTCCAAGGCGCCTAACCTCACCTACGCTACCGCCCCGCTGCCGCGAGGCTCCATCGCCCTGCCGACCAATCTCTATGTGAAGGCCGAGGGCGCCGACGCCAAGGCGGCCTGGGACTTCGTCATGGCCACCAATGAGCCTCAGAACCTGACGTGGCTGCTCAAGAATGTCGGCTGGCTGCCGAATCGCTCCGGGGTGGACTATTCCAGCGTGACTAACGCAACGCCGGCGTTCAGCGCGTTCGTGAACTATCCAAAGGACTACAAATTCTTCACTTTGCCCTCGATTGGACCGATCGAGGAGGTTCTGACGCGGCTGGCCGCCCAGCTCACCAATGCTTTTCGCAATGCGTCTCTGGCGAAGGATGATGCGGCCATCGATGCCTTCCTCAAATCGGCGGCGGACGAGACCAACCAGATCCTCCGCCGAGAAGGTCTTCTCGGACAGTAGCCTCCGCTCTTGCGTAGACTTGCGTCGTCCGGTGTACGCTCGTGCACCGGACGGAGTTTGAAGAGGTATCCTGGTGCAGCGCAAGAGATGGATGTTCCCGCTTTTCGCAATTTTGCCGACATTGGTGATCTTCGCCTATGTCCGGATTTATCCCATTGGCGATACCCTGCGTTTGAGCCTACACAAGTGGGATATTCTGTCGAAGAACAAGCCGTTCATCGGCTTGGCGAACTTCGAGGAGCTCACCGACGATCCGCTGTTCAGGGAGGCGCTGCTAAATACAACCGTCATTGCATTCGGCGTTCTGATCATCACCATCCCGCTGGCACTGGTCCTGGCCGCTCTCATCTATCACCGCACGCACTCTCGCTTTGCCGGCTTCTATGAGGCAGCGATCTTCATTCCGCATGTCGTATCGCTCGTGCCTGCTGCCATGGCATGGAAGTGGATCTTCGACGCCCGTCTCGGCCCGCTGAACGCGCTGCTTACCAATGCGGGATTCGCACCGAAGTCCTGGCTCTTCGACCCCGTCCTCTCGGTAATATGCGTCATTGTACTCTGCTCGTGGCAGGCTCTTGGCTATGCCGTCATCATCTATCTTGTCGGTTTCAAGAGCCTGCCGAATTCACTCTACGAAGCGGCCGAGCTCGACGGCGCATCAGCCCCCCAGCGCTTCTGGTATCTGTCGATCCCGCTGCTCAAGCCGATCACGCTGTATGTTTCAGTCGTCACCCTGGTGTCCGGCTTCAACGTCTATGCTCAAGCCTTCGTACTGGCCTCCGATGCACAAGGGGCGCCAGGACGACAAGTGCGCGTTCTCGTGCTCGACATGCTTGAGAACAGCTTTCGAAATTACCGCGTCGGCTATGCCGCCTCCGAGGCAGTAGTGTTGCTGGCGATCGTTCTGGTCCTGACCCTGATCCAATTCAGGCTGCTACGGGAGAAAGGCCGCTCATGAGAGCCTTTCCCGAAATCCCTGTGAGGCGCAGCGTGTCCCGGCAGACGAAAACACGTTTGGTCAACGTCATGATCGACGTCGTGCTGACGGCCGTCTGCCTGCTGATGATCTTACCGCTCGTCTTCCTCGTTTCCAATGCGTTCAAGACACCACAAGAGATGTTGGCTTGGCCGCCTACGGTCATCCCGAACGATCCCACAGTCGCGAACTTCAAGGCGGTTTTGGGCGACACTCCACTGCTGCGATGGATCGGGAACAGCATCATGTTCTCGGTCCTGTCCACCGTTTGCATTCTCGCGACGTCGGCGATTACCGGCTATATTCTGGGAAAGTTCCGCTACCGCGTGCTCAATATCTTCTTCGCCATCATCCTCGCCACGGCGATTGTGCCGTTCGAGGTTTACATGATCCCGCTCTATTTCCAGGCGAAGGCGCTCGGCATCCTCAACACTACTTGGGGATTGCTGCTGGGCTATCTGGTCATGAGCTTTGGTATCTTCCTGATACGACAGAATGTGATTCACTCGATCCCAGACGAATTGCTGGAAGCCGCGAGAATCGATGGTGCCGGGGAGTTATGGATCTTCTGGCGCATCGTTCTTCCGCTCCTGCGCGGCGCTCTCGGAGCCCTCGGAGTGCTGGCCTTTTTCCAAGCCTGGACAGCCTTCGCGTGGCCTCTGATCGTAGCGACGACTCGGGACAGCTACACAATTGAGGTGGGGCTGGCTCTATTTCAGACCGGATTCACGGTTGATCTTGGTCGGCTGAGCGCAGCCTCCGCGCTGGTCCTTATCCCAAGTATTACACTATTCGTCCTGCTGCGTCGGAACTTCGTGCAGGGAGTGGCGAGCACGGGGCTGAAGGAATGAACAGATCCGACTTCTCGCTAACGGATGCGCGCGCCCGCTACGTGCAGGCTAATGCGGCGACCTTACGCTGGATACTCGGGCGCCCACGCCTCGCCGGCGCGTTCCTCAACACCAAGGTCAACAGTCTGAGCCTCACGGACTATGGAGATGCAGACGGGGTCCGTGGACCTGCCTATCTCTATGGCTGGATCCAAGGTCGGGGGCTTGAGGCTGTTGCAACACATGCGGAGTTTTTCGAGACAGAGGAACCTGCCCTGGTTGCTGAACTCGACGACGCAGGTTTCGCTCTCTATCAAGCGCTCCGCGATCTGCAGCGACGCGATGGGCATGGCTATTTCTGCTACGACGGCAACCTAGACCCATTCTATGTGAGTCCCGATGGTATGTTGCACCGACAATCCGCCGCTGACCAGGTATTCACCTATTCGGATGCATTCTTTGCCAAAGGCCTGATCGCTGGGGCAGCACGCTATGCTCCGGCGGACCTTCCGGAGCATATTGCCTACTTATCCGAGGTCATCGATTCGATCGAGCAGCGACGCTTTCAAATGGACGAGCGCTGCCGCCTCTCGCCCCGTACGGCTATGGATGAGCCTGAGGATTTTGGTCCTCGGATGATCCTTCTCGGCGCGGCGGGTCTCCTCCACCGCTTGGAGCTGAGCGAGCATTCAGCTTTCGCAGATCGCTTCATCGCCCATGTTCTCGAATCCCACTTCGACCCGGAGAGCGGCCTGTTGCGCAATGTCCCGGGCACAGACGCCTGCAATGTTGGTCATGCCATTGAGTTTGTGGGCTTCGCGCTGGGCCACCTACGTGATAGCGCCGAACCCGCTTTGGTGCAGCAACTTCGGTCGGTGCTTATCTCCTCCTTCACTCGCGGCTTTATCAATCCGGGTCTCTGCCTGTCGGTTTCCATCGCAACCGGCAATCCCTTAAGTCCGTACTGCCCCTGGTGGTCTCTGCCCGAGACCATTCGATCCGCCGCCTTGTGCTTCGCTGCGTCCGGTGATGGTGAGATCCTACGCATCTGGGAGCAAGCCGACGATGCGTTCTTCACGCATTACTGGCGGGGTTCTTTGGCCTACCAGACCCTGACCTGGAATGGCCCCATTGATTTTGTTCCAGCAACGCCCGATCTAGACCCCGGCTATCATACGGGACTGAGCCTTCTGGCCGCTATTCGTGTGGCTGACTGGATCTTGCCCCGTCCGATTGGCGCTCAGGTCACGATGTAGCGTCTTGGCTCATTCACGGTCTCGGATTCGGGGATGTTGCGGTAAACTTTGGGCACTTGCTTGTGGCTTTTGTGCTCTTGCATGACTAAGCCTGTCAGCTACAAGCGCTATCGATTCCCACCCCAGATCATCGCTCATGCCGTTTGGCTGTACTTCGAGTTTCCTCTGAGCCCCGGCTCTTCGAGGAGATGTTGCTCGAGCGCGGTATCCTCGTCTCCTATGAGACCGTCCGCCGGTGGGGGACGAAGTTTGGACCAGAGTATGTCCGGCGCTTTGTTCTGTCGCAACTCTGGAGCTGAGACAACAGGATAGAAGCGAACCTCGCGCGATGGTCATGCAGCGAGTCGCTCGAACTGCTCAGAGAGCGACGGCTGCCGATTGCCGGTGTACTTCGCCTGCACTGTGCGCATCATGTGCACCATTTCAATGCCGCTCAGGATCGTGCGAGCGCTGTTCACTGACTTGAACCCGAGCATCGGTCGGACCCGTCTTTTGACGGCACGATGATCCTGTTCGATCCGATTGTTGAGGTAGACACTCTGCTGGATCCGGATCGGCTTCAGTTTGCACCTTGAGCGATCTCGAAGTAGGTTTTCTGTGTAGCAGGCCAGAATGGCCTCCCGGTTGGTCTGGCTGCCGTCGATGACGGTCCGCTCGAGCCGACCATGCTGCTTGAGGGCTCGGCTCAGGAACAGTTTGGCAGCAGCCAAATTGCGCCGCTCGATGAACCAGGATTTAACGGTGTCGCCGTTGCTGGAGCAGGCGCTCCGCACGGACAACTACCAGATCACGATCCCCTTTTATCCGGATATCGAGTTGCAGGTACATGGGCGGGACGTACCTTTTGTCCATCAGGACCGGAACACGCTTCAGCGCGTCGGTGAAGCGAAGCCCAATCCTTTGGCGATGGTTTTGGCCAAGCGAAAGGCAGGTTGAGCGGGGTCTGCCGCGTCGATAACAGAACTCGGACGCTGTTCATAGACAGGCTCCTTTACGACGGCGATTATGATATACACAATCTCGTTGAGGCACTCACTCAGGCATCTCATTAAGTACACTGTGCAGGAACCAGTAATCATCGCAACCTCTTCCAGCTGATCTCAGCAAACTTCCTATCGAAGGACAGAGTGATGGGCGAACCAAAGATTTCGTTACGCTACCAACTTGAAAAGGCGGCACCGCGCGTCGGCGCCGGTGGTGTGACGCGTGGCGTTCGGTCCGGGAGTTTCCCGCAAGCGTCGGGATTGCCGGCGTGTCGATGCGTCTCGCACTGGGCTCGATGCGGGAACCGCATTGGCATGCCAATGCAGCGGAATCGGCCTATGTGGTCTCAGGCAATTGTCGTACGACGGTGTTGCATCCCAGCGGCGAGGCGGCGACCGACACCTTCGGACCCGGCGACGTCTGGTGTTTCCCGCGTGGCTGGGGGCATTCCATTCAGGGGCTTGGGCCAGGGGAATGCTACTTCATCCTGATCTTCGACAACGGCGACTTTTCTGAGGATCACACCTTCAGCGTAACGAACTGGCTGTCCCAGACCCCGCCGGACATCGTGTCGCAACATCTGGGTCTTTCGTCTGTCGAACTAGCCGGTCTTCCGGATGGGGAGGCGTATTTTGCCAAGGGCCCAGTCCCAGACGATCGTTCGCCGGACGCTACAGCACGCCCGGCCGCGCAACTCATATCGACGCATCACTATCCGCTGCTGGCTCAGCAGCCGCGCCGCGTGGCTGGCGGAGGAACGCAGCGTGTGGTCACCGTAAACGAGTTTCCGATCTCAAGCTCTATGGCTAGCTCGATCCTTGAGATCCAAGCGGGGGCGATGCGTGAGCTTCATTGGCACCCGAATGCTGACGAGTGGCAGTATTATCTCGAAGGCAACGCGGAGATGGCCGTTTTTCTTGCCCACGGGCAGGCCGTCACGGAGAATTTCGAAGCCGGCGACGTTGGATATGCCCCCATGGGAACTGGCCATTATATCCGCAACACAGGGCAGTCTCTCCTGCGGGTCCTGATCGGCTTCAACAATGGACGCTATGAGGCCAATGACCTTTCCGCTTGGATCGCAACGAACCCGGTCGACGTTCTAGCCACCAACCTTGGCTTGCCGCGTGACATTGCCGCCACAGACACACTTCATGGTACCGGGCAAGTCGACGCATTTGGAGAACTGACACGCCGACAAGTGTTAGCTTCCTGGCAGCGGCTCGACTTCGTTAGTTGTCACCTCCCAGAGAAAACGCTTAGGTCAGCTCATGCGGCGGTAAGCTGACGTTCCATTTGCTGTTCATCACACGTTGACCCATAGCGGCCACTTAGGATGTCCGATTGTCCGCAGTCCGGTCGTACCCATTAACGGTGTTTCATTGGCCGCCCACCACCATGAGGTAAGCCCATCTCTTTTGAGTAGGCCGCCTCACGCTGTAGGTTCAGGCGAACGCCGAGCGCCTTCACGGACCGGACGACTCGCAGACAGAAGGTTCCCTCATTCATGAAGAAGATCGGTTTAGCCATCATCGGCCTCGGGCCCGCATCGCAACCACACTCGAAAAGCCTCCTCGACCTCTCGGACCGGATCGACGTTCACTGGGCGGTCAGCCGCTCACCCGAGCGCGTTCAGGCCTATCAGCAACAGTTTCCCTTTCGTACGACGACCGATCTCGACGCGGCCATCCAGGATCCGGCCGTCGATGCGGTCCTGGTCCTCACGCCCCCGAGCAGCCACCTCGAGGTGTCGGAACGCTGCTTTGCGGCAGGAAAGCATGTTCTGGTGGAAAAGCCTCTGGAACTGACCCTCGACCGAGCCGAGCGGCTCGTTGCTGCGGCGCAGGCAGCGGGCGTCACTTTCGGGGTCGTCCTCCAGCAGCGGTTCAGACCCGGCAGCCTCAGACGCTGGATGCGGCAACAACCGATCTGTATTCGGCAGCTGCCGCCGTCGTGAACGACACCACGACGGCCTTGCAGCCTATGGCCCGAAAACGCCTGCTCAAGAAGGCCCAGACACGCTTCAAGGAGCGCATTTCTACGGCGCGCCCGAACGAAAGAAGGGTGGGCGCTGCCTGGCGGCAGAAAGAGCTCTTCCTTGCAGCCTGATCCAAGCCCGGGTTCCGCATCAGCAGTGTTGTGTGGCGGAACCCGCCCCTGCCCACATCCCCGAAGGAAGTGACGATCGGTTCGGGACCAGTCCGCTCTGTCGAGCGGTCGGTCACGGAACGCGTGCTGCCGCACGGCCCGAGACCTCATGCGGGCATCCGATGGTTCACCAGCCTGCGATAAGCGACTTGAGGCGGGCCAGATCGTCTTTCAAATAGGGAATGACATTGTCCCCCATCCGCTGGGGCTTGCCTTCGGGGTCGCTATACTCGGCGGGAAGGCACAATGTGCCCGAAAACCCGACTTTCTTCAGACAGTCGGCAAACTCGCGCCACGAATAGCCCCCGTGCTGATGCGTGGTCCATTTGACCTTGTACACCGCCTCATCCTCGGGCCCATTGACCCGCGCGTGATAGGCGCTTTTGAAGTTGACCTGACGATGGAGCTTCTCCTTGAGGATATCGACTGCCATCGCGGTCGGCTCCCCATCGACCGCGCAATGGGCCATGTCGAGCACCGCACAGACGTGGCGCGGCTCGTACTTCTCGATCAGGTGGAGAAGCCCGACGGCACTGCCGACAAAGTTACCGTAGTGGTTCTGGACGCCGATCGTCACCCCGTAACGGTCCAGGACCGGAAGCAACACGTCGAACTGGCGACGGTAATTCTCGATCGACCGGACATAGCCGACCTTGAGATCTATGGGCGCCATAATGCGGATGAGTGGTATGCCGCTGTCGCCACATGCGGCGACGATAGCCTCGTCCGCCGTGCTTGCGACACTGGTGATCTTGAGCCCGCTGGCGCAGAGGACCCGGGTTGCATCTCTCAAACCGGCAGCGGCATTTTCCGGCGTCACCTGATAGCCGGGACGCACGGGAAGTTCGACACCGTCCAAACCCAGCGCCGCCACCTTATCGGCCATCGGCGGCAGAGGCTCGGTCCAGGGCTTCGTAAAGACAGAGATCAAATGCTTCGACATGGAGTATGCCTTCTGATGCGGCGAATTCGTTCGAGCCTCACATCCGCCATATGAGCGACGGAGCTCGGCATTCGATGGTGCCTGCTCAGCCTTTGAGGCCCGACGTCGCAATGCCTTCGATCAGACGGCGCTGAAAGATGAAGAACACGACGAACAACGGCACGAGAGAGAGAAGCGACATCGCCAGCAGCGGGCCCCACGACGAAGCGCCCTTCGATGACATGAGGAGGCTCAGGCCCTGCGGCACGGTGTAGCGATCCATCGACGTGAGATAGACCAGCGGCGACAGGAAGTCCTCATAAGTCCAGATGAAGGAGAAGACCGCTGTGGTCACCAGTGCCGGCGTTAGAAGCGGCAGGATGACCGACCAGTAGATGCGGATCGGGCCCGCACCGTCGATGGTCGCCGCCTCGTCCAGCTCCCGCGGAATGCCGCGGATGAACTGGATCATCAGGAAGATGAAGAAAGCATCCACCGCCAGGAACTTCGGCACTGTCAGCGGCAGGAACGTGTTCACCCAGCCGAGCTTGTGGAACAGCGCATATTGGGGGATCAGCGTTGCGTGCAGCGGCAGCATGATCGTCAGCATCATCACCGCAAACAGCGTCTTCTTGAAGATGAAATTCAGCCTGGCGAAGGCATAGGCGACCATGCTGCACGCGAGTACGTTTCCGACCACGGCCAGGCCGGAGACGATGAAGGAATTCATGAAGAAGGTCGAGAACGGCAAGGCCGCGCCGCGCCAGCCGTCGACATAATTCTGCAGGCGGATCTTTGACGGCCACAGGCTCAGATCGGAGAAGATCAGGTTCGCCGGCTTCAACGAACTGCTTGCCAGCCAGAGCAGCGGATAGATCATCAGCAGTGCACCAAAGATCAGGCAACCATGCACGGCGACACTGCGCCAATTGAAAGCCCGCTTTTTCTTGTCCCGGGCATCCGCAACAGCGATGGTCATGACAGCATCCTTAGCGCTCGTCGCCATAATGGACCCAGTATCGGGCCGACTTGAAGGAGATGACCGTCGCCAGACCGATGATGGCGACCAGGACCCACGCCATGGCGGAGGCATAGCCCATTTGAAAATTGGTGAACGCCTGCTCGTAAAGATAGAGCGTGTAGAACAGCGTCGCGTCGGCAGGCCCGCCCTTCCCGCCGCTGATGATGTAGGCAGGCGTGAACGCCTGGAACGCACCGATGATCTGCATGACGAAATTGAAGAAGATGATCGGCGTCAGGAGCGGCAGCGTGACGCTGAAGAACTTGCGCACCGGCCCGGCGCCATCGACTTCCGCCGCATCGTAGATGTCCTGCGGGATCTGCTTGAGGCCGGCCAGGAAGATCACCATCGGAGAGCCGAACTGCCACACCGCGAGCGCCACCAGCGTATAGAGCGCGTAATCCGTGCTGGTGATCCAACTCGGACCATCGATGCCAAACTTCAGGAGAACCTGATTGATGATGCCGTCATAGGCAAAGACCTGCCGCCACATGATGGCGACGGCCACACTGCCGCCGAGCAGCGACGGAAGATAGTAGACGGAGCGGTAGAAGCCGAGGCCTTTCAGACCGCGATTAAGCAGCATGGCGATCCCGAGCGCGAAGGCCAGCTTCAACGGAACGGAAAGGAATACATAGGTGAACGTGACCCTGAGGGACTGATAATAGCGCCCGTCCTCCGTGAACATCTTCACGTAATTGTCCAGGCCCAGCCATTGCGGCGGCGTGAACATGTCGTAGCTCGTCAAGGACAGATAGAACGACGCCAGGATCGGCCCGAGCGTCAGGAACATCAGGCCAATGAGCCAGGGCGACAGGAACAGAAAGGCGACACCGTTATGACGTGCGTTGATCCCAACGGCCTTGCGCCGACGGGGGCGAGCTTCCGATGAAGCCGTCGCCTCCAGGGAAGTCGCCTCGGATACGGTTGTGCTCATGAAGGATCTTCCGCTAAGACCGAATTAGGATGCGGCATCGGGCAGGCCGGTGCCGCACCCCTGCATCAAAAGCGAACTGCTCAAAACTCACTTCAGCCTGGTGCTCACTTCGTTGATGAACTGCTGAGCGGCCTGCTTGGGAGTCAGCTTGCCGAAGGCCACGCCTTCATTGGCGCGCGTCAGCATGCCTGTCATTCCGGGGACGCCCGGATATCGCGGCGGTGCCGGGTCCTTCTGGAGCAGATCGAGATAGGCGATGATCTCCCGGTCGGCGTCCGCGCCGGACGCAGCCATTGCGTCGCGTCCTGCCTTCGAGCACGGGATCATGCCGCTGTTGGTGTAGTAGGTCTTCACGCCTTCCGGATCGAAGTGCATGAAGCGGATGATGTCGATGACCTGCTTCTGATTGGGCGACTTTGCCGAAACCGTCGTCGAATTGCCGGCATACGAATAGTGGCGCTGCTTCATCTCTCCGCCCCTGAACCCGTTCGGCATCATGTGGAGGATGAAGTTGTCCTGCGATAAGGCCTGGAAACCGACGAAGCTGTCCGTAAGCGTGATATTCATCGCGGCGCGTCCGGCGACGATACCGGCCGTGCTCGGATCGTCGTTTCCGGCCAGCGCCTGAACGTCGCCGGGCGGCGTCGCTTTGGTATCGCGCATCATCTTCCAATACGCGTACCAGGCCTCCATGTCCTCGAGCGCGAATCCAATCTTGTGATCCGGCGTGAACATCGACTTGCCGCGGCCGCGTAGGAAAATGTCGCAAGGAATGTAGTTGCCGCCCGCATCCTCGACGCCCCAGAACCTTGGCCCGAGAGCTTTGCTGAGCGCAGCGGAGGTTTCCGCCAGATCCTCCCAGGTCCACATCTGGTCCGGAACTTTAATGCCGGCCTTCTCGAAGGACGTGGCATTGGTGATGATCGTCGGCCCGATCGCGTCGTTGGGGATCGCGTATTGCTTGCCGTCAAATTTCGCCGCGTTTACGGCACTCTGCAGGTAATCGGTTAGGTTGATGGGGTTCGGCACGTAGGCATCGAGAGGCGTGGTAACGCCGCGCCGCGCATATTCGGCCAACAGGTCGACGTTGACACTGAACATGTCCGGCGCGTTTCCGCCGGCAGTTTCGGTCGCGATCTTGTCCGTGAACGCTCCGAAGTTGGTGAACTCCGGGACGATTTCGACATTGGGATTCTTTTCGGAATACAGCTTCAGCACAGCCAGAGTTTGCGTCAGCTGTTCCTGCGATTCCACATATCCGGCAAAGCGCACGCGCACCTTGGTCTGGGAAACGGCCGTACCGAACAGCAACCCTGAAAGCGCCGTGGCGCCCATCAAGGCGGCACCTTGGCGCAATACGTCACGCCGATTCATCACCATCGACATCTCTTTCCTCCCTTGTAGCGAGCCGTTTCTAGCCTTCTTAGTGCAACGTAACACAAAGAAAGGTAGGCGCGTCAACTATAAAAATGGGCTATTTCCGCCGAGGTTTTACTATCGGCTACTATAAGGACCCTTTGACAAGGGGAGATTCCTGGCCTATCGGTAAATCGTTACAGTATGTGCGCCGCAAGGGAGATATGCGGCCCGCGAACGGAAGAATCGATGTCTGGTATTCACGAGGTCGCGAAAAAAGCGGGGGTTTCGGCGAGCACTGTCTCCAATGTGCTCAACGGGCGACACGATAAGATGCGCCCGGAAACCAAGCGCCGCGTCCTCCAGGCCATCGAGCAGCTCAACTATACGCCCAACGTCGCCGCCCGGCAGCTGAAATCGGGTCAAAACTCCAGCATCGGCCTGATCGTCCCGTCGGTGGCGAATCCATTCTGGGGTTCGGTCGCGCACCATGTCGAACGCGCCGCCAGGCAGCGTGGCTACAACCTCCTGATCGGCAATGCGGAGCGCGACCCGGAGGTCGAGACGCGCTACGCCGAGGCGATGCTCAGCTCGGGGATCACCGGCGTCATTCTCGGATCGTCGCCGCTGTCCTTCGACTACCTGCGAGACGTGACGGCCCGCGGTCTCAAGGTTGCCGCCTTCGATCAACGTGTCCGCGTGGCGAAAGACATCGTGACCTGCGGCGTCAGTGTCGATCAGGAACTCGGCGGCACCATGGCCGCTCAGCACCTGATCGGGCTCGGACATAAGCGTATTGCAATGGTCTCGGGACCGATCAAGACCAACAGCCGCATCGGCCGCATGAACGGCGTGAAGATGGCGATGGCTCGGGCCGGATTGCAGCTGCCCGACAATCTGGTGTGGCAGGGTGGCGGCGTTTCCGGGTTCGGGGACATGGAAGGGGCAGAGCTTGGACGGGTGGGCGTGCGCGAATTGCTCAGTCGGGACAATCCGCCGACGGGAATCGTGGCCGGCAACGATATGTACGCCCTCGGCGCCTATGCCGGTGCGCGCGACCTCGGCTTTCGCGTCCCGGAGGATATCTCGATCGTCGGCTTCGACGACATCGTTCTTGCCGAGATCGCCCAACCTGCCCTGACGACGATCCGCCAGCCGGTGCCAGCGATGGCCGAACTGGTAGTGCGCATGCTCATTGCCCATATCGAGGGTTCCATTCACGCCGATGAGCCCGCCTTTATCGACGTCACGCCGCAACTGGTCGTGCGCGGATCAACGGCATCGGCGCGAGTTTTGCAGAGCGCGTGAGGATAGGAACAGGTCGATGGCTCGAGATCTCACCGATCAGACGGTTTTCGTCGCCGGCGCGAGCAGCGGCATGGGACGCGCGACTGCGCTCGCCGCCGCAAGGGCCGGGGCCCATCTCGTTCTACTCGGGCGAAATCGGGCAGCGCTCGACGAGACCGCCACATCCGCTCGGGCCGAAGGCGGGCGAACACGGATTACGACTGTGATCGCCGATGCCTCCGACGCGGATACGCTGGCCGGCGCCGTGTCCGAAATCGATCTGAGCACAGTCGACGTCCTGATCAATTCGGTCGGCACGAATCTCGTGGAACGTGCTTTCGACCAGCTGACGAGCGCCTCCTGGGCTTCGATGGTTCAGGTCAACCTCATGGCGGCATTCAACCTGTGCAAGCTGTTCGTGCCGCCGATGCGCGCGAGGGGAGCAGGGCTGATCATCAACATCTCGTCGATTGCGGCGCGAAAGCCGGACCGCTCGGGCGCCGCCTACCAGGCATCGAAGGCGGGAGTCCTCGCCCTGAACCACGCCATCATGGAGGAGGAATGGGCCAACGGCATCCGTGCGACGGTGATCCTGCCCGGCATGACCGATACGCCCCTGCTCGATCGCAGGCCGTCTCCGGTGAGCGCTGAGGTTCGGAGTACCGCTCTGCAGCCCGAAGATGTCGCTGAGGCCTGCCTGTTCGTCATGGGCTTGGCGCCGCGGGCGCATGTTTCAGAGCTCGTTATCCAACCCAGTCGCCGGTAGGCACAGAACGTATTCGTTTCTCATAATAAGGGACCAGCAGAATGGACTTTTCAGGAAAGGTTGTCCTCGTCACCGGAGGTGCATCGGGAATTGGCGGCGCAACGACCCGTGCGTTCGCTGATGCTGGTGCGAAAGTGGCCTTTACTTACATGACCAGCGCCGATGAAGCCGGGGCGATCGAGAAGGAGTACGAATCGCAAGGCCGGCAGGTACTCGGTCTGAAGTCTGACATGACGAAGCCGGACGAGGTCGCTGAGGTCGTCAGGCGAACGGAACGTGACCTTGGACCCATCGACGTTCTATTCGCCAATACGGGCGGCTTGTTGAAAAGGAGCCGCTGCGTCGACTCGACGCTGGAGCTCTGGCAGGAGGCGATTTCCTTGAATCTCCTGAGCACATTCCTGGTGGTTCAGGCAACGCTGCGGTCGATGGAGCCGCGCCAATCCGGCTCCATCGTGCTGATGTCGTCTCTGGCCGGGTTCGATGGCGGCGGCGGCGGCGCGTCGCACTATGCCGCGACCAAGGGCGCCGTTGCCACACTGGTGCGCTCGCTGGCGAAGGAGGTCGGCCCTCTCGGCATCCGGGTCAATGGGGTTGCGCCCGGTCTCATCGGCACACGGTTTCACGATACGTTCAGCACGCCGCAAGGCCGCGCCGACTCCGTCTCGCGCACGCCGCTGCGACGGGAGGGAACGCCGCAGGATGTCGCCGACACGGTGCTCTATCTGGCCTCGGAGCGTGCCGGATACGTGACGGGAGAGGTCGTCCAGATCAATGGCGGCGTCGGGTTCTGACAAGCCAAGACGACGAAGACACGGCACGGCGTCCGACGAGTTGAACGACCGGCGCGTGTCCGACAAGCAGCCTGAATCGCCGCCGGCAAGAGGCGGCTAGCCCATGATATGGAGCCTCCCAGATGAGCATTGTGAGTGAGAAGCCTAAGGTCGTGATCCTGCTGACGCCTGACATGCGGTCCAAGCTTATCCCTGCATCCGCGGAGAAGCGGCTCGCACAGGTGGCGGACGTTCGCGCACCGCAAGAGGGGGAACTGACCCCCGAGAACCTGCCCGGCCTGCTCGACGGCGCAGTGGCGGTGATCACCGGCTGGGGCACGCCGCCTCTCGACGAAGCTCTGCTGGCCCGTGCGACGTCGTTGAAGCTGGTAGCCCATGCTGCCGGTAGCGTTCGGCACCTTGTCCCCTTCGCGGCTATCGAGGAGGGTCGGTTGCACGTCACGCACGCGGCGATCCATATTGGCGAAGCTGTCTCCGAGTTCGTGATGGCGCAAGTGCTGTCATTCCTGCGCCATCCTGCGGAACTCGCCGACGGGATGCGCAACAACGAACCCTGGTTCGATCTTCGGGCGCGCCTGCTCGGGCGTCTCCTCGGCGAACAAACGGTGGGTCTTCTCGGTGCAGGTTATATCGGGCGCATGATGACGCGCCTGTTTCGCGCCTTCGACGCTCGGGTTCTCGTCTACGATCCTTATCTCACCGAGGCTCAAGCTCGTGAGATGGGCGCGGAGCTATCCGGTCTGGATGATCTCCTGCGCCGCAGCGACATCATATCTCTGCACGTGCCCTCCCTCCCCGAAACCCGGCACATGATCGGCGCAGCTCAACTTGCCATGATCAAGGACGGCGCCCTGTTCATCAACACGGCTCGCGGTGCGATCGTGGACGAACAGGCTATCATTGCGGAGCTGCGCAAGGGCCGGTTCACGGCGGTCCTCGATGTCTACGAGAAGGAGCCGCTCGCGCACGACAGCCCGCTGCGCACGCTTCCGAACGCGATCCTCGCGCCGCACGCGGCTGGGCACAGTCACGAGACGTATCTGCGTCAGGGCGCGACGGCCGTGGACGAGGTCTGCAGGATGCTGGCGGGAGAGCCTTATCGCCATGAGGTAACCAAGGCGGTACTGGCCATCATGGCGTAAATGGTGCGCAAGGCGGCACTGTTGCAGTAACTTGAAAACGGCATAACGGACCCAGTTCAACGGGCCGCTCAGGCAGCAAGACCGAAGAGCTGATTGACGAGACGGATTTCGCCTGTCGCGCGACCTTCCCGCTGGATGCAATGGCCGCGGCGGATCATGCGCATGATTTCAAAATCCGTCAGGGTCGCGGCGGCGGTTTTCATGGTCTGGAAGCCGCGTGTCGGACGGATCACGCGCTTGAGCGCACCATGATCCGCTTCAAGGATGTTATTCAGATATTTCGAGGTGCGGTGTTCGACATCCTTCGACAGCAAACCTTCGTTCTGCAGGCGCAGGATCGCCCTGGGATACGACGCCAGCTTATCCGTCGTGATCGAGGACGGTGGATAGTGACTCATCGCCTTGAGGGCTTTACACAGGAAACGATAAGCGGCGTTGGCATTCCGGCGATCGGACAGCATGAAGGCAATCAACCGACCGTACTTGTCGACCGCGCGGAACAGGTATTTCCACTTGCCCCCTACGCGGACGTAGGTCTCGTCCACTCTCCAGGAGCCTGAGCGAGGTCCCCGATAGGGTCGGATCCGCGTCTCGATCTCCGGAGCATAGCGCTGAACCCAACGGAA
Organism: Microvirga ossetica; assembly: GCF_002741015.1. Taxonomy (NCBI): domain Bacteria; kingdom Pseudomonadati; phylum Pseudomonadota; class Alphaproteobacteria; order Hyphomicrobiales; family Methylobacteriaceae; genus Microvirga; species Microvirga ossetica. The sequence continues at coordinate 91,245 of NZ_CP016618.1, forward strand.
GATCGTGGATGGGTCAACAGCGACACCGCGTTCGGACATCATCTCGGCCAGATCGCGATAGCTGATCCCATACTTGCAGTACCAGCGCACGCACAGCAGGATGATCTCAACCGGGAAGCGACGGCGCTTGAACAGAGACACGGGAGCGGATCCTTGATGAACGGCTCCTCGCTATACGGCCGAGGTTAATGCAACGGTGCCGGTAGAATAGACCTGGAGTTTCCATCAGCTATGGCGGAAACTGGGTGATGACGGTGTGAGAAGGGCGGCGTATCGAGGCGGGTGACGAGCCTGCCAGAACCTCTTCGAGAGAGCGATACGCCATGAACGGTACTACCAATGTTTTGCGCCTTCGTCAGCCCGACGCGATTGACGATCCACTGACCGATATCCTGCGCACCGGCGCCCGCAAGCTCCTGGCCCAGGCCATCGAGAGCGAGGCCGAGGCCTATCTGGCCAGCATGCGCGATCTCAAGCTACCGGACGGGCGCGAGCGCCTGATCCAGACCGGCATCGGTCCCGTCGAAGTCAGCCGGGTCAAGATCCGCGACCGCGGCGCCACCGGCGAGGATCGGATCCGCTTTACCTCGGCGATCCTGCCGAAATGGGCTCGGCGGACGAAGAGTTTGGATGCGCTGCTGCCGATCCTGTACCTGCGCGGGCTCTCGACCGGCGACTTCCAGGAGGCGCTCTCAGCCCTGCTCGGCAGGGATGCGCCCAACCTCTCGCCCACGGTGGTCACCCGGCTCACCAGCGAATGGCAGGGCGAATACGAGCGCTGGCAGGCGCGCGATCTCTCAGCGCGTCACTACGTCTACGTTTGGGCCGACGGGGTCTACCTGCAGGCCCGGATGGAGGACCAGGCTGAATGCATGCTGGTGCTGATCGGCGCCACGCCGGAAGGCAAGAAGGAGCTGGTCGGCTTCCAGGCCGGCGTGCGCGAGAGCGCCCAGAGCTGGCGCGAGCTGCTCGTCGAGATCAAGCGGCGGGGCCTGTCCATCTCGCCTCGCATTGCGGTGGGAGATGGGGCGCTCGGCTTCTGGAAGGCACTCGACGAGCTCTTCCCGGGCACGCATCATCAGCGCTGCTGGCTGCACAAGACCACCAACGTGCTCAACAAGGTGCCCAAGTCCGTGCAGACCGGCATGAAGGCGGCCCTGCGCGAGATCTACCTCGCGCCCACCCGAGCCCAGGCTGAGGTGGCCGTCGATCTGTTCGCCGACGCCTACCAGGCGCGCTATCCCAAGGCGGTGGAGTGCCTGCGCAAGGATCAGCGAGCATTGCTGGCCTTCTTTGACTGGCCGGCTGAGCACTGGATCCATCTGCGGACCACAAACCCGATCGAGAGTGTGTTCGCGACAGTCCGGCACAGGACCGTGCGCACCAAGGGCTCGCTGTCGCCAACCACCGCTCGGCTGATGGTGTTCAAGCTCATCATGGCGGCTTCGAAAACCTGGCGGAGATTGATGGGTGAAAACCAGTTGCCGAAGGTAATCGCCGGTGTCAGATTCCAAGACGGCACCGAGATCACAACGGTGCCAACACACAGCGCCGCCTGACCGGCCCCATCACCTAAATTCCGTCATAGCTGTCCTGCAACTCAATCAGGATCGAATGATCATGCTCGGCAATCATTCCCTCTCCGGACTGATGAAGTGGCTCACGCACGAGGAATGGCACGAGCCATTTGCGGATGTCCTGGACCTGCACCTCGGTCCGGCTTGCGACGACTATGAGATGGACTTCGAAGATATCGCCGAGGTCATCGGCGATCACGCGGCCATGACCCTGTGGGGCTGCGCCTTCGAGGATTTCCTGCCCCAAGCCGTCGAGCCGGACGGGCGCAACATCGTCGAGGACTATCTCAAGCGCCGCGGCTGGAAGGAAAGCGCCGGCAACCGGCGTTACATCGAGGCGCTGCGGGACTCCTGCATGAGCCTGTACGAGGTCAGCGAGATCGTGCCTGGCCAGTCCTTCCTGGCGCGGGATCTTGTGCGCGGCGGGGAGCCGATCCGGGTCAGCGAGCACTCGGCTACCAAGAGCCTCAAGCTCTGGGACAAGATCGGCGCGCGCATCGTTGAGGTCTCGGGCAAGAACATTCTCGCCGGAGGCCTCCTGCCCTTCCGCCCAAGCGCCGCCACTCTGCTCATGGAGGAACTCAAGGCGGCGAGACGGGAGGCCCGGCGCGAGTTCCGCAAGCTGACCAGGGAGGCCCAGCTGCCCAGCTCCACCCGGGAGGATGGCCAGATCGCCGACCTCCTGTTCATGGCAACAGCCGCGCCGATCTTCAGCAACATCTGGCTGGATGATGCGCTGGCCTCAACCCTCGATCAGAGCCTGCCGACCATTCTCAACAGCGATGGCGATGAGGTGGTCTTCTGCCGGGTTCGCTTTCCCTTGCGCTCAGAAGGCGCAGCCGCTGAGCTCCGGGAGCGCCTGCGCGCCGTTCCAGCCTTCCGGGAGGAGAATGAGGGCTTCTGGAATTGGATCGAGCCGCAACGGCCTGCCAAACGCACTTCCTCACGCAAGGCGACGAGCCAATCCTCCCTTGGAGAGGGCCGGTCCTTGCGGGTCACGCTCGACACGGGTGACACAATCCTTGGCAACATCGAGCTGACCGACAAGACATTGCTGCTGGAGGCGAACTCCCGCGAGCGGGCCGAACGTGGGAGGGCTATCCTGGCCGAGCTGGCGGGGGCGCTGGTCGGGCCGGCTCTGACCGAGATTGAAACGCTCGAACAGGTCATGGCTGGGCGAGCCGGAGACGAGGATCTGGATCAGGCCGGCGACCTTCCCGCCGAACTGCAGGCCGAACTCGTCCATGGTGCTCTGACTGACCACTATCGCAAGACTCTCGACGAGCCGATCCCGGCCTTGGGGGATTTAAGCCCACGGGCAGCGGCCCAAACCGCCGCAGGCCGCCGCAAGCTCGTGGACTGGCTGAAACACATCGAGAACCAGACGAAGAGCGGAAATTTGCCTGACGGACCGATGGCCAGCTACGACTTCACCTGGCTGTGGCGGGATCTGGGTCTGGAAAAGCTCAGGCGATAGATGCTGTTCTCGTGCCGTGTTGGCCGGTCGTTTCAGCCGGGTGTGCTAAGATGGCCCCGGATAGCTGCTCAGCGAGGTGCGTGATGATCCGGGCCTCATGCCATACGGCCGACAATGCCCTGGCGCTCGAGTTCGACGCGACGCCATGGTTTCGCGAAGCCGATCCGCAGAGCCTCCTGCACCTTGCCGCGCAGGACTGGTCCAGCGTCTGGATTGCCGACGCGCTTGAGACCCGGCCGGGCTACGAGGGGCTGCATCAACTGGTCGAGTATGCCGCCACCCGGCTGCGCGACGAGTCGCTCGAGGACCCCACCTGGGATGCGCTCAACTGCGTCGTCAATCAGTCTGATGGGATGCACTGGCTGGCCGCGAACAGGCCGGAGCTCGCAGCCCTGATCCAAGATCAAGACAAGCCCCGGTAATTCACCGCATCCAAGCAGGTCTGTACGGCTCTGTGGGCGGATCAGCACTCCCGACCCTGCGGGCCATTCTGCAGGTGGGCCAGAGCGAGATCGTTTGGCGTTAGCCCATGGCAGTACGGCTACGGTCGGTATGCTCACAAAGCATAACCCACTTACTTTGTGATCACTCCCGAATTAGGTGCTCCAAACCCATATAAATTCCATCACAGACAATCAGAAATTCCTCGCTGGTCGAGGCAGTTAGCACCTAAAGGCATGGCATGTTCGTAACCTACATCCTCTCCCAAATCCGCGCGTATCTGCGTTACCGCGAGACGGTTCGTGAGCTGTCGCAGCTTGGTGATCGTGAGCTCAATGACCTTGGCATTGTGCGCTACGATATTCACACCGTTGCGCGCACTTCGGCTGCTGCAGCCTAACTCGCTTCAGCGTCGCAGGAGATGCTCAGCCCGCCCTCCGGCGGGCTTTCGCATCTCTGGAGCTCACGAAAAAGACCAGAACCCTGAAGCTCTGTTCCTCCAAAATCATGCTTCTGCGTGACCCTAAGCCCATTGACTCTCGTGTGCCTTCCGCGGGTCTTAACGTGTTAAAGAGACCCAGAAACTCTCATTCGGGCTTCTCTGAGTCCTTCTCCGCTCAAGTATCAAATCTCTGATCATTCAAAGCATCGACGTCCAATGAAAGCCGACCTCTTCTCCAAGGCTCAGGAGCAGCGTCCCAAGCCGCTCGCCGCCGAGATCCGCCCTGAGACTCTCGACGACCTCATTGGGCAGCAGCACATCCTGGGGCCGCACGGGCCGCTGCGGCGGCGCGTCCGAGCGGGCCGACTTGGCACAGTCATCCTCTTTGGCCCACCAGGGGTGGGTAAAACGACAATTGCCCGGGCAATTGGCCAGGAGATGAAGAAGGAGTTCCGCTCTCTGCACCCGGCCAGCAGCAACGTTGCCGACATCAAGGCTGTGGCTCAGGAGGCTCAGGCGAAGGACATCCTCGTGTTCATCGACGAGATCCATCGCTTCAGCAGTGCACAGCAGGATTATCTCCTCGATCTCACCGAGACGGGAACCTTCGACCTGATTGCTGCCACAACCGGCAATCCCTATCACGTCCTCACCCCTGCCCTCGTGTCGCGCGCATCCATTTTCCGGCTGGAGCCGCACTCGCTGGACGACCTGCGGCAGGTGGTCGAGCGGGCCGTGGCCTTTCTCGCGAGCCACAAGGATCTTCATATCCGCCTTGACGGCGATGCCATGAAGCAACTCACCGGCCGGGCTGGAGGGGACGCCCGCCGGGTATTGAATGCCCTTGAGACATTGGTGCTCGGATCCGAGCCTGGTTCAGCCGTCTCGATCACCGGGGCGATGGTCGACGAGGTCTACCAAGCCTCTCCCCTGCCCTTTGACCGCAAAGGCGACTATCACTACGACACGATCTCGGCCTTTATCAAATCGATGCGTGGCTCGGATCCGGACGCCACGCTCTACTGGCTGGCCCGCCTGATCCATTCCGGCGAGGATCCTCGTTTCATCGCTCGCCGTATTCTCATCCACGCCTCGGAGGATGTTGGGCTCGCCGACAACACGGCCTTGCAGACCGCTGCTGCTGCCCTCGCAGCCGTTCAGCACGTGGGCTACCCGGAGGCCCAGATCGTCCTCGCCCATGCAGCCTTGCACATCGCCCGGGCACCGAAATCCAACTCGGCCTGCCGCGGCATCGGTGCGGCGATGGCTCATGTCAAATCGCAGCCCATGATCCCGGTGCCTCCACATCTGCGGGACGGGCACTATACCGGAGCAGCCAAGTTGGGCCATGTCGGCTACCAGTTTCCGCATGATGATCCGCGTGGCTGGGTCGAGCAGGCCTATGCCCCTGGGGTCGAGCCAGGCCAGTTTTATCAAAGCGATGGCCGGGGTAGTCAGACGTTCGAGGCACGAGCCGATGCCTGGTGGGAGCGCGTTACCGGTCAGGCGCAGCCACAACATGGGCAGGAAGAACCCGGCAGCAGATGAGCGGAAACCTAGGATCGAGCCATTTCCGGCCCTGCATGGTAGGAGAGAAACGATCCAAGGGTGGAATGAGATGAGCGCAGCACCCTTCGAAATCATTCCGGCCTGGCGGATCGCCCGATTGAGGGCGGCCTTGCGCGATGCGGAACAGCGAGGCGCAAACCCGGATGACGAAGGTCATAATCTCTCCCACCGCGCCCTCCAGCGTCGCTTCGCTTTGGCCCGACGACGCGCGGAGCAGGGGCCGAGACAGGCCTCCAGGCCAAAGACCACACGCAAAGGCCGCAGTTTTCCGCATCTGAAACTGGTCATCATCTGGCGCGCCATCCTGAGCTGTCGCTCTGCGGCTTGGAGGCAGGGCGACACGGCGCCTTTTGGCAGCATCCGCAGGGCACATGATCAGGCTGTTGCTGCGTGTCGCGCCGCTGGCCTTGCGCCACCGCGCTATCGCACCGTCTATGTCCTGTGGCATCGCGGCGTACCGCCGGCGGACGTCGTTGCGGCGTTGCGGGACGAGCGTCAAAATTCGATGGGTTAACAAAAGGGCCGCTCGTGCCGTTCCCGGGAACGCTCGCGACGGGCATGTTCCATGGATACAACGGGACCCTGCACTCCTGCCGACAACAGCCCCGATGATGTGGTGGGCAGCCCGCACCTTCACGTCTTTGCGGGTGTATCGTGTTTCGAACGGAAGCGATCAGGGCCGCTTCCGTTGGGATCTCAACGATGTTCCGGCCTCAGCCGGGGATCAGTTACAGGGTATCGAGGATACGCAGGGGAAGGCTCGACAGGCCGCCAACCTTCACTTCCAGCAATGGATCAAGCGGATTGGTGTTACGGAAGCCCCTGTGCGAGGCAAGAAGCAACTCGCCCTCCCCTTTCACCTGAGCTCTCAGTCCGAGAGTGGCAAGCAGAAGCGGAAGACAGCTGCCAGACCGTACGCTGACAGCGGCCGATAGCGTCGGAGAATGAGGCGTTACCGCATCGCGAGGATCAGTGTGTAAACCTGCATGATCGCGGGAGTTCATCGCATGGCATCAAGCGGCAAACCGGAGATTTCCATGTAACCAGACGCCCTTGTGACCTGGTTTGAGCGGCCGGGCGGCGGACAGTTGGTTGCGGAAACGCTGATGGGCCTCAACCAGCAACCGCAGCTTTCGAGCCATGGGCTGCAAACTTGCGGCACGATCGATAACCAGCGCCTCTGCCGCAGCATAGAGGTCTCCGGTTGCGGCCTCAATGCCCGGATTCCGTTCAATCAGACCCATCAGCTCGATCAGCTGCTGTTGCAGGCTGTACAACGCGGCTTCTCCGCCTCCCTGCTGGATCACCAGCATGATCGGGTCGAGCCTGCCGAGCATCTCGTCGACTGCATTCTCAAATGTCGTTTCCGTCATGGATATGATTTCCAGAATTCGAATCGGAGGACTCACCTGTTGGCAGGCTAACCCACTTGGATTGCGGACTGGTTAAGCGGCTGCGAGCATCGCAAATTAGACATTGCACCGCTCTCCCTTCGAAGCTCCTGGTCACAGCCACTGACGACCCAGAAGGGCCGGGTTCTCTCCTGCTGGAACAATCACACCGGTCCTGCGAGCAACCCCGTCACTCCGCTCACTCCCGATCTCAACCCTAAGGCCGCAGCGGGATGGAGTACGCCGACGATTGATGCCGAGCCTGTCGTTGTTTTCGCTTGGCAACGAAAACCTGCCGCAAAGTTCTGCAAAGCATGAACCTATGCGTTCCTCTGCTGCGTAACAGCATCACTAGCGTTCCCAGTCATTTTCCTTTTCCTGTCCACTGAATGGATCAGACCACGTGAAAGACCTTCTCAGAAAACTCTTTGGACTTGGGCTCTCTAAAGACGCCATTATTGCTCCCCATGGTGCGATCCTCACGCTCGGTGAGGACCGCCGGGGCGTTCCTCACGGCACGACCCGGAACGCCAATACCCTCCTCCTCGGAGCCAACTCGCGCCAGAGGGTGGAGAGGGTTATCGTCCCGACCCTTCTACGGGGCACATCGGCCAGCTACATCGTCGACGACCCGACCGGGGAGGTTTACGACCTCACCGCTGCCACCCGCGCCAAGCTGGGACCCGTCTCGCGCATCCGATGGCACAACGGAAGCTCCTATAATCCACTCGCTGACATCAATCTGGGCACCGATCCGGAAACCCGCTCCCGGCGGCTGCGCAACGTCGCGGAAACCTTCATAACCCAATGGACAGAAGGATACGACAGGATTCCAGAGATCAAAATGAACGATGGCAACGACACAATTGAGCAGGAAGCGATCTCTGCTCTCTGGGGCCTTCTGGAACTCGCCACCGCTCAGGTCGCGAACACCGGCGGACTGCGTCTGGCCGAGCCGACCTTGACGGGGCTGTGCACGGTCCTCATCGAGCACCGTCTTGACAATAGAGTTGCTGATTATGTTGCCGCTGCCGACAACTCCGGGAGCCCGAGGGCATTATTCGAATTGCGCGCCTATGCGGCTCTTTCTGACGAGCGCCGTCGGGTGATCCACGACGCGATCGTGCAACGGCTAGTGCCCTTTCATACTCCCGAGACGTCCTGGGCCTCCGGCGATCCGCGCGGCCAGTGGGCGGCCCACCGGAACATCAGCACCTCTGAAGGGGTCGAGATCAGCGGCCCGACAACCGTTTATGTGTGCTGTCCGACCCGACACGGCCAGCATGCCGCGGCCTACAATCTCCTGACACACCTCCTGTGGCAGCAGATCATTGACGAAGCGATCTACGGCCGCAGCGAACAGGCGGCCGACAAGCCTCAGCGGCCTGCCGCGTTCATCTTCACAAACACCGACCAGGCCGAGCCGATCTCGGGAATGGCGGCGCTGACCGCAGCTGCCAAGAAGACTGACCTTTCAATCCTCGTTTCCGCGGACGATGCGGCGTCTCTTGATCGACTCTATGGACCGGCCACCGCTGAAGCTCTCAAGGCAGCGATGGATCTCGAACTCGACTTCGATCCAGGCGCCACCCGATTCATGGTCAGAGGACCTGAAAAGCCCGTCCTGCGGCCTTCCCAGGCGATGGGATCCTTTCTCCTGCCCGCGCCCAGAGATTTTTAGAGATCTGCGCCAGAGATTTTCCGCATCTGACATCTCTGGCGCGCGTTCTGCAGGAAGTCCGCTTCCGGCCTCAATCCACCAAAAGATCTTGGAACCGCCAATTGGCCGGGAATCTGTCGCAAATCTGGCCAGGCGCCGAATCAAGACAGAGTTGCGTATGATTGTTCACGCGGCGAGTAGGACGAGCTGCTCCGTGAGTGATGGTGGCCGGCCGTAGGCATGTTTCGCTTGCTGGCGATGGAGGCTGAGCAAGAATGCGTCGATCTTTGATCGAGTTTCGAAGTAAAAGCTTCTATTCGCTTTTACTCTGCAGGCTGTTGCCTGTTGCAACTCAATATGTCACCTACTGTCGCTCTCCTGGGAAGTCCCAGTGGTTTGCATTCAGTTAATTCCACGTCGTCGGGAGGACACTCAGGAAGACTCCTATTCCAGTCAGGAAGCAAATGGACCCACAGAGATGCCCTACACTCTCTCTCGGCTTGCACTCGGCAGCTACGACGTGCTGCTCGATGGAGTGATTATCGCCAGTCTGGTGCGTAGCGGCGAAACCAACAGAGCGACTTGGACCGCGGAGCTTTTGATGGATGTGCATCCACGGAGAAGACCTGCTCCTTTCACAGCGACAGAGCATACCTTCGGCAGCCTGGAGGAGGCCCAGACGTGGCTGGGAGGAGCCGAACTCCAGGACACAGAAACCCAAGGCTAGAATCCAGAGAACCTCGGACGATGTCAAAGCAGACCCAGTCGATCAGACGGGAACAAGAGGACAGAGCTGAAGCACTTGAGGCATACCTCCTCGAACACGCCCCCGGCTTAAGAGAGCACTATGCGGCACAGTATAGCGCCTTCAGCCAGTTGGAGGACGATGCGTACGCACACCATCCTGATCCAACGCCAGACGACATAGCCGCGGCTGAAGCGGCGGAGGCTGCCCTCCCGTCCAAGAAGAGGACGGAGGCGCAATTGCGCCGAAGCTTTGCTCCTTTGGCTGTCCACCTGCCAAGCGAGATCAAGCGCAAACGGAAACTCTTCGTTCAGCAAGGTCAGCGAGCCTGGAACAGAGCCAATCCTACGCCTCTGACATGGGAGCTGGAGCGAACTCTCGCCGCGGAATTCATCAAGGCTTTTGGGCACTGACCGCTCATCAGACTGCCTCCCCACACCTGGCCACTTCCTCCTCAGGCTTCTCCCCGCACGATAAGGTTGCGAGGCTTCCTCTAGAGCCCCGGCTGCTCAGAGAGGGCGAAGTGCAGGCCGTTGAACCATCCGGCGATGTCGGATGAATAATGCGCCACCTCCATCACCAGCAGCGCAAGGTCCTCGTCCGTCGGAGCTGGGGCAGCCTTCAATCGCGAGAGGAGCTTCATGACCGCTTTATCGCGCCCGGGTTCCGGTGGGTCTGCGGCCCAGCCAATGCTGGCCTTGTTGATTGCGAGCTTGAAGCGCTCGCCGGTCTGGAAGCGGGCATCGACAAACCATCCGTTCCCGCTCGGGCTCAGGTCGACGACGGTCGACGATGGAGTTCTGACCCCGATCTCGGGCTCAGAGGACGTTCCCGACACCTCCAGCACCTCTCGCAGCCCGGCGATGAACTGTTCCACGCTCATCGCCGACCGGGCCAGCGTCTCCATCCCATAGATGACCTGGTTGAGGCTGGTGAACGGATAGCCTGGTTCCCCAACCTTCTCGGTACTCCAGTGAAAAATGGATGACAGCCTGTCGGCGATCTTCCCGTCGTTGGGAGCCATGCCGACGCTCTTGCCGTCCCTGCCGGCTGTCACGGTCACTGTCCTGTCGTCAGGGAACACGATCCGGAGCGTGAGGAGGTCGCCATCGATGACCTTGGTTGTGAGTGCCACCGAATACCTCCTTTCACCTCAAGATCCCGTTCGTGACGGTTTAACAGTCAAGCGGAGCCTTGGACAACACAGGTTGATCTTGGAGTTCGATGGCTTATCTGCAATGCACGCCGCGACAGATCGATCCATTAGCGTGTCATCTGGTAGCAGTGAACGGAATCTGGATGCCTGCCGGCTTGTGGGCCCTAGCGCGGACTCGGGCTGAAGAAGCGATGCGTCTGTTGATGGCGAAGCCACAAAGCAAACGCCGGGGTCAGTGACGATCAGTTCGGCATCAATCACCGTGGTCAGCCTCCTATTTATTCCAAAGCTCGCACGGATTGCGCTCGTACTCTAGGACGCCTGGATCAGGAGCCTGTTAGTCTTGCTCGCCATGGTCCCGCCATGTTGCCCCTGCAGATGGCGGATTAGCACAACAAAGGAGTATCAAAATGGCAGATAAAAAGCCAAATCCGGCCCTGATGAAGCCGTTGCAGCCTTCGAGTGAACTTGCTGCCGTGGTCGGTTCCTCGCCGCTGCCCCGCACGGAGGTGGTGAGCAAGGTTTGGGACTACATCAAGTCCAACAATCTGCAGAACCCCGAGAACAAGCGGGAAATTCTGGCTGATGATAAGCTTCAGGCCGTGTTCGGGGGCAAGAGCAAGGTCAGCATGTTCGAGATGAACAAGCACTTCGCTCAGCACCTGTCCTGAGTTTCAAACGATCTATGACGTTTGGCTCGTCCGCCATAAGCCAAGACGGGTTGGGAGCGCGATTACTGCGCTCCCGAAGAGTCTGGAGCCATGGATGAGCCAACCGTCAATTGCTTTAAGATGAATCTGAATCAAAGGATTTCGGCCACGTACTCCAGATCGGAAAGCGTACGCCCGGCCTCATGGCATTACGGGGTTTCGCCCTCCAGCGTGAAGCCCGCCTTGAGTACGACTTGATAATGCTTGACCTCCCCGTTCTCGATATGCCCGCGGGTCTGCACCACCTCAAACCACTGCAGATTTCTCAACGTCTGGCCGGCACGCTTGATCGCCGTCTGGATGGCATCCTCAATGCTGGTCGTCGACGAGCCCACCAGTTCAACGATCTTGTAGACATGATCCGACATCACATGCTCTCCACATTTCATCCAAGATCACACGTAGGGCAGATGACATCGCCTGCGAGGCCATCCCGTTCTCGATTGTCCTTAGCGCCGGCTGCGCTGCTGCGCAGAAGCGACGTGCCGTTCACATCGTGCCGCTGGCTCGCGTGCGGCGAACAATGCCCCACGATTGCGCCAGATGCAGCGGCGCCGACAGGCCCACATCCAGCATAAAGCGCTCGGCGCCTCGCGCGCTGGCCTGTGCCCTCGTCCGGCGCACCGGCGTGCCATGCCCATGCCGTCGATGAGGCACAGCTCAACAACCGCCTCTCCCTTTCGGTTCGACCAGGTTCGGTGGCAGTGACCTGCCAGGGACGCTTGCGTAAAGACATATTCGTCGACGCCATGCACGTTGGTCCACTGGCGAGCAAAGCAGCCGCATTGGAGGCTGCAACGGTCCGATCCGCCGTGCCACGAAGTCCATAGCCCGCACGAAGTAACGACTGCCTTCAACATGGTGCTTGAGGGGCTCGGCGCTTTGGCTGGGCGCTTTCCTTTGCAGTAGGGCGTTGGATTCTTCCGAGCGTATTGAACCAGAGGTCCCCTCCCCCAAAGCGGCGCCGCCATTCTTTCGGCTGCGGCCTTTCAGGGGAACGATATAACGGGGTCAGGGGGATGAGATGGATGGACTGCATCCCAAGGGTCTCAGGCCTCAATGCCTCACTCAATGACGATTTGCCTGCTCCTGCGCATCGAGCTTCTCGATCAGCGGCTTGAGGCGCTCAGGGAACCCCTCCTCGAGCATGTCCGTGTAGAGCTTGCGAAGAAAATGGCCGACAATCCTGGCCGTATAATCCGGCGAAGCGGATGCCGTATCCGAGAGCGGAAGCCCCTTCATCTGCTCGTCGTTCACCCGCACCGCAATCTCCTTCGCCTGCTGCATCTCCCTGTATTGAGGCGTCAACACCTCTGCCCAGGATCGGTTTCAGCGTAACCTCAGGCTCTGCCTCCTTCGCCGCCGGTGCCCGAACGGGGATACACGCCATGGTCAAGCCGAGCTCTGAAGGGATGAACAGGCTTGTTCAGGGCTGTGGGCGGCCCGAAGCGACGGGTTGCAAATCCAGACATCTCGCCTTACTCTACATATAGTATATTCCTTTATCCAGAGGCCCGATATGTTGCGGCATGTCACGGATGAAGAGATTGAGCAGCGCGTCAAGGTTCTGCGAGCGGAACTCGGTCTGCAGAACCAGAGCCGCCCCGACCTAATAACCGCGATCGAAAAGCTCACGGCCCGCTTTCGGCACTTCAGCTACCAGCAGATTCCCGACGCCGAAATGCCCGGTGCCGAGGCGCAATGGGACGCCCGAAAAGGCGTCTTACGCATCCGTGAGAGTGTCATCGCTGCCATGCAGAGGGGTGGGCCAAGAGCCCGGATGACCATCGCCAATGAGATTGGGCACTTCGCCATGCGGCACGCGGGTGTTCGCAGCAGGAGCACTACTCAAGCGACGACTGGAAAACGCTTGTTAGAGGCCAGGAAGGAGGAGAGTGAGGCGAGACGCTTTGCGGCGATGTTCCTGGCTCCCAATTATCTCCTCAGTGCGACTGACACGGTTGAGGAGATAGCGGACCGTTTTGGACTGAGTGTTGAAGCAGCCATGATCCGCAAGGGCGAGTTTGATGCGTTCCAGCGCCGCGCCTCCGGGCAGCGGCGCGAGCTGCCGTCTATCGTCGTCGATTACCTGAAGGACGCTCAGAGACGTGGCGTGAAGCTGCGGACAGACTTGGATTAGGGGCCTCTTACGTTACGCTCCGCCTGCCCTAAAAGGTCAATCAAGAGCGCCGCCACAGGATCCCAAAGGCTCGCTACCGCTTCGCGGCTTGACCTCCCGGTTCCCAATCACACTACCTTCTCGCGCCGCAGCGCCGATCTGATTATCGAAGGCGTCGATTGCAACGCGGCGGGGCGACCGGTGGGCCCGCGCGCCGAATGAATGCTCCAAGAGTGAAGCCCGCGGCCGGTCTGAGGAACGCGAGCTTGCGGACAACGTTGATCCGCAAGCCCTTGTGGGCGGAAGGGGACCATGATGCTCAACCGGCTCCACGCGTTCACGATCATATCGCTCGGTACGATAACCGAGACCCTCGCCCAGACCACGCCGCCCGCTGCGCCTGGCACACCCGCCGCCCCCGCAACAACGGATGGCGGCATCCCTTGGCTGTGGATCATCATCGGGCTGGCGATCATTGCCGGACTCGTCTGGTACTTCAGATATAGGCGGTGACGAACCGCAACTGCTCGCCCGATCAACTCCTCGGCTCCCTCTGGGACGCCCAGGCAAGGAGAGGTTCCGTCGAACCTTTATCATCGTGGCTTACAATCAATGGCCTTTAGCTCAGGCGTCCCCGCTGCCGATGAAGTCGAGCTGCATCGCCGTTAGGCCTCGTGATGCGGATGTGGAAAGGCCGCACTCAGGCCGTGTTGACGATCATGGATCGAAGCTTAGTTCTTGCCGCGCGGATTATGCTCATGATCCGCGGACGCCCTGGCTGAGAGGTCCATCGACCTCCTCGGCTGGGGCGTTATGAGTTCAGAGTTAATCCAAATGCTGAGCGCGGCACTTTTGGGATTGTCGGGCTAACCTTCTGAGGCGTTTAGGTTCATCCAGAACAACCTATCCTGTTATGCGTGGTTTTCGTGTGAGCTTCACAGGGGCCACGGGCGCCTTGGTCATGATGCCGGAAGAACATGGCCGGGGCGTCTTGGGTTTCATGGAAAATTGACGTTGTCGCGTCGGAGTTCGTTCACCGGGTGCGTTGCGTATCAGCCCAAACAGTTGCGAAGGTCCTACCCCTTCGCACGCTCTGGCTGAGCATATTAGACAGCCCTCGGCCGGGGCGTATTCATCTCCATCCGCGTGAACGCGCAAGCGTGATGACCGACCTCACGTCTGTAAGCCTCCCTCAGTTCACGGGCGTCCTGGTTGAAGGTGTGCGAGAGCGGCCTCTCCTCAACTGGGCGTTTTTCGACGAATGGTCACGTCTCAGGCTGCACGATCAGAGTCGTGCAATTGCTGGAAGGGACAGGCGACTCGCGTGCCGAAGCACCTCAATGTGCTCTTCATTCACCGGCACAATTTTGGAACCATGGCGTTTTCAGCTTCAGCTTTTTGCATAGATCCAAAACCGGGTAGGAAGGCTGTGCGAGATAAACCCAAAACAGGTCGTTTCCATCTTGTCGTGACCCGCAATCACCCGCTCATTGCGGTGATTTAGGGAACTCGGCTGGGTTATTCAGAATATCGAGCCGAGGAATGCCTCCGAGACTCAGGCTGACGGCATGGAGGCACGCTTCGGCCCTGGTGGTCTTGTATGTTAGCCTCCCTCCATTCGGGGCCGGGGCGGGTGCTCGGCCCGAGACATTCGAGATTGGCTGCCGGTAGGAACCCGCAAAGACGATATCATGCCAATCCGCCTTCGGGTGACGGGCATTCCAATAGCGAGACTCAGATCCGTCACATGGTCCCAAGGGCACTGTCAACTTAACGCTTTTACTCGTCCTCTGCAGGGTTTCGGCACGGAGTGGGCTACGCATCATCAATGACTTAGACGTGTTGGGGGAGAGCTGAAAACAGCAAAAACGATCTCTACTTGGTTAAGTTGACAGTGCCCATGAACTCCTGAACACCACCTGACCGGCAAAGCCGCTCGGAGAATTGCGGTTCCTTCATGCCATGGAGTCATTGGCAAGATAAGCCCTTGCAGCCGGAAATGGACGCACCAAGGCGTCACGTCCAGGATCGGTTTCAGCGTAACCTTAAAATGATCAAAACGCTTGAAATCCCTCGCCGGTACGGACGGTGAAGGACCTGATGACCATCGCGGTATCGCGCCACTGACGAAGAAGCCTCCTCATCCGCCATTGCCGAGGGAGATGAGGAGGCCCTGTCAGGTCTGCGGTGGATCGCCGGTCAAGCGAGCAAGGAGTCCAGCAGGAAAATGCCTTGCTGCGGCTGTGGTTTCAGCTTGGCCAAACCAAACCCCAATTCCGTCTTGCGGTCGATCTGGCCTCATCACCCCTCTCTTCAACGACGGCGATTCCCCTTGGCACGCCTCACCACGACTCCTCCTCAAAGGAGCATTCCTCGAGAGTAGGAACATATAGCCCTAAGGAGATCTTCTTCAGGAATGAACTTGGGGAGGCTGCATGACATCGGAGCAGGTCGAACGAGTGGCCCAGGCGTTCTATGAAGCCGAATACCCGACCGAGTGGTTTGACGCACCCGGCATCCTCCAAGAGCAACACCGCGAGCTTGCTCGCTCAGCGATAACCTTTCTCAATCACCAAATCGCGGATCACCACGCTGGTGCGGTACCAGTGTTGACTGACTCCCGCGATACCACCGCCATCTCCGACGCCCGCAATCTTGAGCAAGCCTCACGCGAGCTCGCTTCTTAGAAGGCTTGCCTGCAGGACGGGATCGCATGCAAAAAACCCTGCCCTGCCTGAGCGTCGACCACGTGAGCGGTTTCGCACAGTCCTTGATGGCAGAACCCGACCAAGTCCAAGGGTGAGAGGTTGAGGCCTTGGGCTTGGCCGGGAGTTCGGTTGGGCAACCGGTCTGCAATGATGCCCCCTGGCCGGTGAATCATCGCTGAACATCGACTTCACTGATGCCCAAAGCTTTCTGACGTGTCCCACTTCCATCACTTGCGCGGCGATGATCGAGCATCGAAAAACCCGCTGACGATCGAGCATCGAAAAACCCGCTTGGTTTGCACCAAGCGGGTTCTATTCGGGGCAGAGGTTCGGTCCCAGAGACGTCCCTGCAGCCCTGAATGTGTGAAGAAGGATGTCAGCTTATTGCCTGCCGCCACGGAAACCCACAATTGCGCGTTCCGTCGCAGGATGCTCAGCGCTCAAACGCGTCACTGTGCCGATTGTTGGTCTGGACCTTCGCATCGCCCAGCCAGCCACACAGCGCCTCCAGGCTCGGGAAGTCGTGCTCGATGTCAAGGAAGGGGGCAGGTCGCCGATCGGCGGGCAGGTCCTCCAGCAACTCGGCGTACCACGTTGCTCCCTGCTTGGTCTTCACCCGAACGACGCTTCCCATGAGTTCATCATGCAGCAGGAGATCATAGGCGCCCGGCGCCAGTTGAATCAGTTGATAGGTCATTCTGACGCCTTACCAGGTGCAGTCTGCAGATCGTCCCAGTCATAGGCCTTGTTGAAGGCGGTCTCACGGTCATGAGCCATGAGCAGCGCCCGACGCTGCTCAGGCAACGTCACAGCGGAGATCCATTCAAGGCGTGCATGCGTGAGGCGGATCTGATAGCCGCGGTGCACGATGACCTCAGCTGCTCGGGTCGGGTTGCTCTCAGTCATTGGATTGGCCTGCCGCCTTCCGCAGCGCCGCGTTGATGCGATCCTGCCAGCCGCGACCGTCCTTCTGGAAGAAGTCGAGCACGTCCGGGTCGATGCGAAGAGTGACGGTCTCCTTCGCCCCGGGCATCACCGCGGCTTTCGCCATTCCCTCGATCGGCTTCGTCGTCGGATTGAGGTAGACGATCTCGGCAGCCTTCAACGGACCATTCGGCCGCGGCTCCGCCGAAAATCTCGACATGGTCTTCCTTCTGAAAGCCGTCTCGTGAGCCAAGCTCATCCATCCCCTGAAGACCAGGTAGCCAACCCCAATGGAGAAGCCCAGACACAGCCAGCCATGAACGGCAGATGTGCTGCCGAAGACTTGGGCGATCTCAGTCATGAGTCCCCATCCAGCAAGAGCACCGACGAGGACGGCGGCAGTGACACCAAGGCCGATCCAGAGAAAGTCAGTCATGGGCTTCAGCCATCAGTCTCGAGCCTCAACTGACGGCCGGAGATGCAAGGTTGTCAAGGTCCACCCAGCCTGGCGGATCGGCTAGCTCCGGGACAAGGTAGGCGCGGTCACCCTGGACCTTGGTAACGCGACAACGACGAACTCTCTGGTCCCCAGGCGGGCAGTATAGGACTAAGCAACCGGCCGAGATCACGGCTGGCGACCTTGGTTCACGCTTGCCCGGTTCGTCCATCGCGGGGCCTTCGATCCTGCGTTGTCCGGCGGCCGCATCGTGATCTTTCGCCCTGACCCGGTCGACTGCTGCAATGGCGAGGCGAGCGCGGTCTCTATAACGATCGATGACCATTTTCCGAGGGCCGCTGGCTGGCCCCGACGGCCAGGAAACTCCGCTCGCTCGGGCAAGCTCTGCCGCGACAACTTCAACCTCATCTTCGGTCATGCTCAAGTCCCCCAGTAGCCAGTTAGGAACTGCTTTTCTGCAACTCAGTATGGGAAACGCACTGCGTCCCGGTTCAAGAATGAGCGATAGGCCGGATTGTCGGTCTCGTCCCAGTACGGGTATCCAAGCTCATCCAGACTGCGCTTGAGCTGCGACCTCTCTGCGGCAGGAACCTGGATCCCGGCGAGTACCCGCCCGTAGTCAGCGCCATGGTTGCGGTAGTGAAACAGCGAGATGTTCCAGCTGCCGGACAGCCCGTTGAGAAACTTCAGCAGGGCGCCGGGCCGCTCCGGGAACTGGAAGCGGAAGATCTGCTCATCTTGAAGGCCAGGTGTGTGACCACCGACCATGTAGCGCACATGCAGCTTGGCCATCTCATTGTTGCTCATGTCGAGCACGAGATAGCTCTGTTCCTGCAGCATAGCGATGATCTGACGCTTTTCGACATCTCCTTCCGAGAGCTGCACGCCCACAAAGATCTGCGCCGCCTGTGGGTCAGAGTAACGATAGTTGAACTCGGTAATCGAGCGCTTGCCGAGCAGTTGGATGAAGCGGCGATAGCTCCCCGGCTGCTCCGGAATGGTCACTGCCAGCAGGGCCTCCCGGTGCTCGCCCAGCTCGGCCCGCTCGGCGATGTGGCGAAGCCGGTCGAAGTTCATGTTGGCGCCGCTGTTGATTGCAACCAATCCGTCGGCTCTCGCTCCTTCTCGTTCCACATACTTCTTCAACCCCGCCAGGCTGACAGCGCCAGAGGGTTCGGCAATTGCACGTGTGTCCTCGAAGATGTCCTTCACGGCCGCACAGATCTCGTCCGTACTGACGGTGATCACCTCGTCGAGCCACTCACGACACAGGCGAAACGTCTCTTCGCCGGCTTGGCGCACGGCGACGCCATCGGCAAACAGACCGACCTGGTTAAGGATGATGCGCTCCCCTGCAGCAAGGGCGGCCGCCATGCTGGCAGCATCGTCCGGCTCGACGCCGATCATTTTCACCTCAGGTCGCAGGAACTTGGCATAGACGGCAACTCCCGCAGCCAGTCCTCCGCCCCCGATCGGCACGAACACCGCCTCGAGCGGATCGGGATGCTGGCGTAGGATTTCCATGCCAACGGTGCCCTGCCCGGCAATGACATCGGGATCGTCATAGGGATGAATGAAGGTAAGGCCCTTCTCCGCCTCAAGCTGGCGGGCATGGGTATAGGCCTCGTCAAAGCTCTCGCCATGCAGGACGACACGGCCACCCCGCCCTTTTACCGCTTGAACCTTGATGGCCGGTGTGGTGCGCGGCATCACGATGGTCGCTTTGGCGCCCAGTCTCTGAGCCGCGAGAGCCACGCCCTGGGCGTGATTGCCGGCGGAGGCACAGATCACGCCCCGCTCGAGGGCCTCGCGTGGTAATACCACCATCTTGGCGTAGGCACCGCGCAACTTGAAAGAGAATACCGGTTGGAGATCTTCGCGCTTAAGCCGAACAGGGCTTCCCAGACGCTGTGACAGGCGCGGCATGGGATCGAGCGGGCTCTCAATCGCCACATCATAGACCCGAGCGGAGAGGATCTTCTTGATGTAATCCTGCACGACACTGCCTTCCTGATGCAGCAGGGAGGCCGTAGGCTCCCTTAACCGCTTGTATCTTTCCCATCCACGCAGAGCGATGGATTGGTAAACCTACTTCGTCCGTGCGGATCGCGGCACCACGTTATGAAGCGTGTGGTCGGCGTTGTCGAAGAACTTGCGGATGTTGCGGGCCGCCTGGCGGATGCGCTGCTCGTTTTCCACAAGCGCGATGCGCACGTAGTCGTCGCCGTGCTCGCCAAAGCCGATGCCGGGCGCGACCGCCACATCGGCCTTCTCCACCAGGAGCTTGGAGAACTCGAGGCTGCCCATCGCGCGGAATTTTTCCGGGATCTGCGCCCAGGCGAACATCGATGCTGTGGGCACCGGCACCTGCCAGCCCGCCTTGGCGAAGGATTCGACCATCACGTCGCGGCGGCGCTTGTACGTGGCGCGCATCTCGCGGATGCACTCGTCCGGCCCGTTGAGGGCGGCGGTGGCCGCCACCTGCACCGGCGTGAAGGCGCCGTAATCGAGATAGGACTTCACCCGGGCGAGCGCCGCCAGCAGGCGCTCGTTGCCGACCGCGAAGCCGATGCGCCAGCCGGCCATGGAGAAGGTCTTGGACATGGAGGTGAACTCTACCGCCACATCCATCGCGCCGGGCACCTGCAGGATCGAGGGCGGCGGGTTCGACTCGTCGAAATAAACCTCCGAATAGGCGAGGTCCGACAGAAGGATCAGCTCGTGCTTCTTCGCGAAGGCGACGAGATCCCGGTAGAAGTCGAGGGAGGCCACATAGGCGGTCGGGTTCGACGGGTAGCAGACGACGAGCGCCACCGGCTTGGGGATCGAATGGGCCACGGCGCGTTCAGCGGCGACGAAGAATTCGGGGGTCGGCTCGGCGGGGACCGAGCGGATCACGCCGCCCGCCATCAGGAAGCCGAAGGCGTGGATCGGGTAGCTCGGGTTCGGCACCAGGATCACGTCGCCCGGCTCGGTAATGGCCTGAGCCATGTTGGCGAAGCCTTCTTTCGAGCCGAGCGTCGCGACGACTTGCGTGTCGGGATTGAGCTTCACGCCGAAGCGACGCTCGTAATAGCCGGCCTGGGCGCGGCGCAGGCCGCCGATGCCCTTGGAGGCCGAATAGCGGTCGGTGCGCGGCTTGCCCACGGTCTCGACGAGCTTGTCGATGACATGCTGGGGCGCCTGGAGGTCCGGATTGCCCATCCCGAGGTCGATGATGTCCGCCCCGTTGGCCCGGGCGGCGGCCTTGATGCGGTTGACCTGCTCGAAGACGTAAGGCGGGAGGCGCTTAATCCGGTAAAAGTCAGGCATGAGGTCCTATTCCGTTATCAGCCCCAAGATCATTTTGGCCGTCATCATGGCTTCCCAGTGCTGGCCCTGCCCTAGCACTACAGTTGCACCTTTCGTTTGCGATGTGAGGCTTGCGCCATGGCCTGATGCGCTCGTCGCCACGCGGACCAGGCGATCACGAAGGCAGGCTCGATCCGGCGCTGCTGGAGACGTGTGGCGACCCGGCGGATTTCCTGGACAGACCAGCATACCAGCGCTGCAGTCGGGCTTCGTCGTTTCTTTTTTGGGGTGAGGTAAGGCGGTTGGCGTGCTCACGCACCACCGTCATCATGGCAAACGCCAGCATCACCAGCGACACATGCCGATGCCAACCGTGCCACGAACGCGTCTCATTGTGCGTCAGCCCCAACTCCGTCTTCGCGGTCTCGAACGCATCCTCAATCGCCCAGCGCTGGCCCTCCACCCGCACCAGGGTCTCCATCGGTGTGCCGGCCGGGCACCAGGTTGAGAAGAACGCCAGATCCTGATCGCTGATGCTGCGCCGGATCAGCAGGCCGCGCGTCCACAGGCCGGTCAGCGCCTCGTTGAATTCCTCGGCCTCGAGATCGGCCAACGCGACATAGGCCCAATCATACAGGCGCGGCCCCTTGGTGCCGATCCCG
Organism: Microvirga ossetica; assembly: GCF_002741015.1. Classification (NCBI taxonomy): domain Bacteria; kingdom Pseudomonadati; phylum Pseudomonadota; class Alphaproteobacteria; order Hyphomicrobiales; family Methylobacteriaceae; genus Microvirga; species Microvirga ossetica. The sequence goes on from NZ_CP016618.1 coordinate 112,574, forward strand.
GCCGACAGACGCTGCCAGGTCTTGGGAGCAAGCCCCTGTGCAATCGTCGCGGCCGTGCCGGCCACCGGCGGGCTCTTGTCCCAGGAATTGAAGCGGTCTGTGGCTTGAACGCCCAGCACGTAACCCTTGCCAGCTCGGCGCAGCTGCATGGCCAGGGCCCCATAGATGGTGTCGGTGGCCACCCACTCAAACGGTACGCCGGCCGCCAGGGCCCGCTCGATCATCGCGGCGGCGATCTGCGGCTTGGTGACGAAGCGGATCGCATCGGGCACGTGAGCCGTGGCCAGGCGCTCGGGCTTCGTCGTCCAGTCCTTGGGCAGATAGAGCTGGCGGTCGATCAAGGCGCAGCCCTTGTCCGACGCGTAAGCGGCAAACACGCCGATCTGGCAGCTGGCAATCTTGCCGGCTGACCCAGTGTACTGGCGTCCCACCCCGCACGAGTTCTGCCCCTGCTTGAGAAAGCCGGTCTCATCGATCACCAGTACCGCTCCGGGAGAGGCGAGCGTCTCGAGCGCATAGTCGCGCACCATGTCCCGCAAAGCATCCGCGTCCCAGTGGCTGCGCCCGAGCACCGCCTGCTGGCGCCATGGTCCCGGATCACCGGCGGCTTCCGCCCGCATCCAGCCGGTCTTGCGCCGCTCCGGCCCGAGCAGACCGTCGAGGAAGGCGGCCGCAGAGGCCGCGACACTGGGATGAGCAAACTGGAGTTTGAGATCAGCTTTGACCTGACGCAACTCCACACACCAGAGTTCGAGCATCTGCTCGATGGCCACGCCTGACATGGCAGCCTCCTGTATCAGATCAGGAGGTAATTAGGGCGCCTGTGCAGCGTGCAACTGTAGTGCTAAAGGAAAAGGCCGCTGTTGCCAGCGGCCTGAAGTGCAGAGGGCCTTGCCTCTGAAGGGAACGACTCCGCAGGGTAGAGCTGCGCCGCGCCGCAACGGCATTACCAAAATGTGATATAATTTGAAATGAAATTTCTTCAACCAGCCTATGCGCGGGACGCATGATCAACATGCACTTCAAGTGACCCGATCAAAGTTCAACCACAGAAACTTCTCGCATCATTGTTTCAGGGTCGTGGTCGCGATGGCGATTTTAAGGGCTTCCACGAGGCGTTTGCCAGAAGCGGTTTTGTTCAGGAGCGGCCTTGCGGAGACCAAGCCTCGATGCCACGGGCACCAACTCGATACGTCCTGGATCTCCCCACCGCAGAAGATGGCTTCGCATGTGCAGCCATGTCGGACAGGCGAAGAGCTGACGGCCCGTCCATCGATCAGACCTAGGACCGACCTGAAGTGCTGATGCCCTTTGTTACGGAGAACCGTCTTCCAGAGTAAAGCCAGCCTTGAGCACAACTTGGTAGTGGCGGACCTCCCCGTTCTCGATATGCCCGCGGGTCTGCACCACCTCGAACCAGTGCAGATTTCTCAACGTCTGACTGGCACGCTTGTTGGCCGTCTGGATCGCATCCTCGATGCTGGTCTCAGACGAACCGACGAGTTCGACCACCTTGTAGACATGATCTGACATGGCGCGCTCCACTTGATGATCTGGAGAGCAGATAGGACCTTATGCCAAGACTGCCAGTCTCACGGTGTTCTGTAAGGTGGATCGGGTCCATGACTCTCTACGGCAGCTGCGCGCACAACAGGAGAGCGACACTGCCGGCTGTCAGAACTGTGGCCAGCAGAATGCGATCAACCAAAACACTCGGTGTTGGCCTGGGACCCACGACCCGCCGGATCACCGTGCAGCCCGCCTTGTGAAACGAGCTTCGCGGAATGACCCTTGCCGAATGATGTAGCTGTGAAGCGCCTGCAAGGGAAAGAGGATCATCGAATATCTCCCTGTCGAAGAGTGAACGTCTGGTGTTGTTTCGAGGCCGATCGTCGGCTTGGTCCCCCGCTGAAGGGGCATTGCTGTTACGAGGTTCCCGTCCCGGGAGACATTTGCCGCCGTCATCGCCGGGTAACCCGAGAGCCTCTGCGCTCAACAACAACCACCTGGGCCTGACGCGGGCGGGCGTGAGCCACCCCTGCCACCCCAGCAGCGCCCTCTGCTGCCTTCAGGACCTCCGGCCGGACCTCTGCATCTGGCAGGCCCATCAACTGCGCTGCGATCTCGATCTGATCCTCGATGTGCCGTGTTAAACCCTGAGCGGCTGCGATGGCTTCCCTGAGCGCGGGAGGATCTTGGCGTGTTCGTCGACGGCTCCACGCGGCGGATGTTTGCTGGCGATCCATCTGACCAGTTCCCCTTGAATTGACAGGACAACGCCCGGAGCGGGAATTTGTGCGTTGCACAATTACCGCAGTTGATCGGAAAGAAGATTCAGGATTGCGGTCATCCCTGGTTCTGCCTCTCTGGCCGCCTGGCGGACAAAGCTTGGCTTTCAGCCGGCCAGCTGCCTGTCATGAGGGAGCGTCGAGGGTACTGTCGCAAACTTGAAGTATAGGCATTTTCAGCCCCATTTTGGCGTTCGGGCAGCGGTGCTAAGCCGTTGGTTCCACAGCAGCCGGTCACTGCGGGTCCGCTAGTATAGGCAAGTAAAAAACGAGTTTGCGACAGAACCGCCCCATCATGGTCGTGGGAGGGCAGATTCCTATTGACGGGATAAGCCCGATGGCGTATCCAGAACATATCGCGAACATATCTCAACTTCACCACTGGCAGTGTTGGCGGGCTAAGGCGTCACCCGAGCCCATTATGTTGGCATACGGTATAAGGGTGACCTGGTTGGCGGACGAAGTCCTCTGGGTAGAACCGCCTACAATTTCACGTGCGTAATAGCCCGGACTTCAAATGGCGGATGTTGGCCATGTCCCAAGTTGACGCTCTCTTCCCACCCCTCAGACAAGTGGCCGACTCTCAAGCAGTCGCCGCCATAGAGCACCTCGTCCGAGAAGCCCCTGATCGTGCACTGCATCGCGTGAATGCGCTTGCCTTCGCAAAAGACAACGGCGTTGATGAAGAACAGGCGATCGCCGCCTTCCTGCACGCCACGCGCCTTGGGCTATTTGAAATGTCATGGAATGTGTTGTGTCCAGCCTGTGGCGGTGTTCTTGACGCAGGCACCAGCTTGAAGTCGATCAATCGTGCCGAATATCGGTGCGCCTTTTGCGCGATCGGCTATGAGCCGAACCTGGACGAGATCGTCGAGGTAACCTTTACCGTAAGCCCGCGGCTCCGCCAGATCGCTGGGCATGATCCGAACGGTCTTCCTATCTGGGAGTATTGCCGGCAGATGTTCTGGAGTTCTGGTGTCGCTCTGCCCGAGAACCTGGAATCGGTGGTTGAGGAGATCACCCTTGAGGCTCTTGAGCTGCCTCCCGGTGAGAAGGCGATCCTGTCTTTGCAGCTGCCGGAGAAGTTCGTCATCATCTTCGACCCGGTGACTCATGCGACGCAGTTCATCGACGTCAAGGGCGCGGCGGCCCGCGAGCGCCAAAGCCTCTCGCTCGTGTTTGATCACGCCATGGCGGCAAGCGAGCCCGTCGAGCTGCACCCTGGACCGGTCCGTCTCTCACTTGAGAACCACCGCGACGTGCGGCTTCTGCCGACAGTGTGGGTTGCGGATGAACGGCTCAATGATCTTGTCGCGCGGCGACGGCCATATCTGACCGCCAAGCGTCTCTTGACCAACCAGACCTTCCGGGATCTTCACCGGACCGATATGCTCGACGTGGACCAGCGCTTGAAGATCACCAGCATGACCTTCTTGTTCACGGACCTGAGAGGCTCAACAGAGCTGTACGATCGCATTGGTGATCTCGCGGCGTACGACCTCGTGCGGGCGCATTTTCGGGTCCTGTCCGAGAGTGTAGTCGCCGAAGCTGGAGCCGTTGTGAAGACGATCGGGGATGCGGTAATGGCAACCTTTCCCACTCCACAGCAGGCGATCGCCGCAGCCTTCCGCATGCGCGAAGGAATGCGTCGCCTCAATAAGGAGCAACAGCGTGAGGACCTCTACCTCAAGATTGGAATTCATGAAGGGCCTTGTCTCGCGGTGACCTTGAACGACCGCCAGGATTATTTCGGTCAGACCGTCAATGTGGCGGCTCGTGTCCAGGGGGTGGCCGATGCTCGCGCAATCTGTGCGACGGGGTCAGTGATCGATGATCCTCAGTCGTCCCGGCTGCTCAAGACTGTTGGTGTTAGGCCTGAGCCGCACTCCACAGTTCTGCGGGGGATCTCTGATGAGATGACGATCTACGAAATTCCATAGAATGGCAACGCGCAAGCCGACGGTAGTGTGAATTGGCCTAGCACCTGGCGCTTCATCCACCTTTCGGTGCATCAGTTGGCTTCTCGCATCTTCATTGACGGGGATCATGCGGCATGAAGCACGCGATACCGCAGCAGGTCGAACTTGGCTCTCCTGAACATCTGCCATTCGGCTCCGAAACAGACCTGACGCTTCTGGAACCAGCGACGGCTCCGGGCAAGATCATCATCTTGCGCTGCGATGACGGCAGTCTCCAGGCACCGTTGCATTAACCTCGGCGTATAGCGAGGAGCGGCTCATCAAGGATCCGCTCCCGTGTCTCTGTTCAAGCGCCGTCGCTTCGCGGTCGAGATCATCCTGCTGTGCGTGCGCTGGTACTGCAAGTATGGGATCAGCTATCGCGATCTCGCCGAGATGATGCAGGAACGCGGTGTCAGCGTCAGTCCAAGCACGATCTTCCGTTGGATTCAGCGCTCTGCTCCAGAGATCGAGAAGCGGATCCGACCCTATCTGGGACCTCGCTCAGATTTCTGGAGAGTGGACGAGACCTACATCCGCGTCGGCGGCAAGTGGAAATACCTGTTTCGCGCGGTCGACAAGCACGGTCGGTTGATCGCCTTCAGGCTGTCCGATCGCCGTAATGCCAACGCTGCGTATCGTTTCCTGCGTAAGGCCCTCAAGGCGATGAGCCACTATCCACCGTCCTCCATCACGACGGATAAACTGGCGTCGTATCCCAGGGCAATCCTGCGCCTGCAGAACGAAGGGCTGTTGTCGAAAGATGTGGTACACCGCACCTCGAAATATCTGAATAACATCCTTGAGGCGGATCATGGCGCGCTCAAGCGCATGATCCGTCCGACACGCGGCTTCCAGACCATGAAAACCGCCGCCGCGACCCTGACGGGTTTTGAAATCATGCGCATGATCCGCCGCGGCCATTGCATCCAGCGGGAGCGTCGCGCGACAGGCGAAATCCGTCTTGTCAATCAGCTCCTCGGTCTTGCTGCCTGAGTGGCCCGTTAAACTAGGTCCGTTATGCCGTTTTCAAGTTACTGCAACAGTGCCCAGGCCCTATGTTACGCTGCTTTCGTGACGATCATGAGATATGCGCAGGACGAGTTTTACACCAGTGTGAGGCTGGCTGGGTCAGGCTGATGTCTCGAGATTGTTCGTCATCAATGCGGGCCAGGGCAGCTTTGATTCTCGGAGGCAAGGGCTGGCAGATGATGTCAGCGTAGAAACTGCGGAGGTCTTTGCCAATCGTGCGCAAGAGCTCCTCGTCAGACATCATGAAACCCCGTCTATTACCCCCGACGCTGCTTCCCATAGCCGCCTCCAAATCAATTCTTCAATAGAAGTAGCGAGGCGTTGAGGGCGCGTTAACAATCTTTTCGGCAGGCTGTGGAAAGCAAGCAGAAGGCCAAGTTTTCTTGTATCTGCCGCTCGCTTGCCATCAGCGCAACTTAATTGATCGGTTGAGGATGGCATCAATCAGGCCAAAGAGTGTTGTTCCTAACCAAGGGCTACGCCGCTATCGCGCTATAATCTACATGAGCCCTGCTTGTCACGGTGCGGCGCGTACCCGCGACGGGTTCGGATATAATCCGACCCATCAGGTTTGCGGTCTTGCTTCTCACCATGGATCAGCCACCCCAGCGCATATCCGGCAACACCTGCCATAAACAGCGAGAGCAAAGGGTTCTTCGTCACCTGCTGGGTCACGGCATGCTGGCTCGCGCGAATGTGCCGCTCTGCTTCTGGGTTGCGCTCTCTTGCCTGTCGGACGTAGTGCTCGCCACGATTATATACATCACGGGCTGTTCCAGACGCTTGCTCTGTCACGTCGTGTAGGGCTTCACGGACCTGATCCAGAATGTGCTCGGTTGAGTCCTGCTCCGTCAGGGCCTGCTGGTCATCCGCCGATGAGGAACGGGCTTCCTGGCCAGGACGATCAGGCTCAGGCCCTTTGGTAATGGTGACAGAGATCGGATCACTGGTCGGGAAGGTTTCCTCAATGGCGTGGTCGAGCCTTGTATCGAGGTTCTCCTGCGAGTTTTCAGGCAGCTTATTGTCCGGGGGGCACTCCGTAGACTGACGCTCCTCTTTGTCGAGCGGGGAGTGGCTGCTGACACCAAGTACGTTCACGATAAGAGCCCTCCAGGAACCTCAGAGCAGGTTTGTCGGCAACCCGCGGCAATGATAACGCCAGGACTGCGAACGTCGTTCCTGGATGTTTAACCCATGTGGTGATCTCGACTGACGAGCTTAACCGAGCGCCAGAATAAAAGGCCGGTACATCTCACTTACACAGCTAAACCTATGCTGTCTGTTGGGTTTCTGCCAGTTCTGAGACAAACCTGCTGACTGCCGCGAAAGACCTCAAGTGCGGCACATTCCGTCAAGGTTGCTGAGGAACCTCGATGGTCCTTGGAGGGTGTCTCATGACGCATATGGACGATCCGGTTGCCAAGCACATCAAAGCGATGATCCTGAGGACCACATGGAAGGCGTCTGACGATGAGGGGCAATCCGGCACATCTGAAACGCTCAATCAGATTGTCAGGACACTCAGGAGATTCCCTAATTATCCGTATAACCCCTACCACCCGCATTCTCATCTTGGGGATGAAGATCCAAAGGCCTAGCAGCGGCCGCTCGTCTGTCTGACTTTACGCTCCCATGGCCGGAACTGGAGGCCTTTAGCCCTCCTCATTCTGGGTGCCCGTCCAGCGTTTGCCTTTTTATTGTCAAGGTCTCTGGCCAGGGTTCCTGCATTGAAAAACGAGCTACTTTCAGATCATCAAGGCGCTGTTTGGTTTTGGGCGTCACTGACAATTTGGACAACGATTCATTGGCATCCCAGGTGCAGACCTACCCATGTCACGGATGGGGTAACTCTTCAGATACTTTGATGTAATTAGCCCAAGGGACAATAATCTTATCAAGCCTTGGGCCGCGTGAATTTGGATTAGGGGCGTATTATGGACAGCTTATCTTTACTGGTTGTGGCCATCGGGGCCGTGCTTGTCGCACTCGTGGCGTATCTCGGCGTGATTGACTACATCCATCCAGTCTCTGAGATGAAACTGAGCAAAATCTATGCACGTAAAATACCAAAGCGGAATCACTGAACGCTGGGCAATGGTTCTGGAAGCTCGGGCCTCAGTCCGCAGCGGGCCTCCACTTTCCCAAGGTCACTTTTGACCACTGGGGCTCGAAGGTCGGGCAAAAGAAAGCCCAAAGACATGCTCTGGGCTCAAATGGCACTTCCAAAGGAAACCAGCACAAGTTGGGCGGAAGCGTGAAGGCGATACAACCAATCCTGAATGGGCAATATTCCCGTGCGGATAGGCTAATTTGCTCATGGGTCAAAAAGGGCATCAACTAGCTCGACGCTCGGGTTGCGAAGCCAGCCGAGTTGACCAGCGACATGCGCGTATAGCTGGGTCGTGAGGAAGCGGTCTTTGACTGCCACAACAAGGTCGCGGCGTCCTGAATATCTCCAGAGCGGGCTATCCCCTCTGGGAGCCGATACCTGCACTTCGGTGTCATGAGACACAAGGCCGTGGTGCCTGTTTAGCTCAAAGTTGATACGATACTGGGCAGTACTTTTCTGATCCCTCTCCCGTACCCTAATCCGAGCGACAACCAGAATATCACCGCGCCCCCGTAGTGGCTCGGCTGAGAGCTTGAGGGAATCCCACAAGATAACTGAGCTTGGTCCAGGCTTGACCATGGCCGCTCTCCAGACCCGTGTAGGATACGCCTATCGCTCCTTTATGGAAATGCGCCATTGCTCCCTTCCGCTGCTACGCCGGCGTTCCTCTGCTGACGCGGAAAGGGTTAGCGGTAAGCTCTCTGTGTATTCTCAAACGCAGGCCACAGGATGCTGCGGGATTCGACGCCACAGCGTTGGTCGATCTCGCAGCCGTGTCGATGGAGGAAGTCGAGCTCTGGCAACCCCACTGAGATTTGGAGCGCGTAGCTCAGACCGATCCATTCCGCTTCGACATTCGCAGCCTGACCGTTCCGGCGGCATCAACTCTGCCGGCGAACGTTGGGCCGGACCGATTCCCGTCCCGTCCGAGACAACCAAGTCAGCTGGCGTGGTGAGCGTCTTGCGAGGCCGCGATCAACGTCAGCATAGGTCAGCACAGATTGGGCAGGCTTGGTGTGGTATTGGAACTGTAGCTTCGAGGCGCCGACAAAGAGTGCCGGCACCTCCCTTGACAACCGGAGACGATAGAAGCGTCGAGACTTACTGTTTGGTCGAGCGAATTCGCTCCAACTCCGACATCATCTCTGCCGCACTGGCTTGCCCAAACTCGACGGTGAACTTCTCCCGCACGACCTTGGTCTTCTCCCTCAGCTTTGCCACTTCAGCATCCGGCAGGGTCGAAAACTCCACCCCCTTGGATTTGAGCTCATCGAGAGCCGTAAGTTCAAACGCCCGAATGGTCTTGCGCTCAAAGTCCTGGGCTTCCTTGGCCGCTTCGGTGATGAGTGCCTGCTCGTCCGGCGTGAGGCGATCCCAGAAGCGCTTGCTCATAAGGAAAGCCCAAACGCTGTAGATATGGTTGGACTGGACCGCGAATTTCTGCACCTCGTAGAATTTCGATGCGAGGATGGTGGCGAGCGGATTCTCCTGCCCATCGATGGTCTTGGTCTCAAGAGCGGTGTAAACCTCTGTGAAGGGCATCGGCACCGCATTGGCTCCGAGCTCCCGGAACGTGTCGATGAACAGAGGATTTTGAATGACCCGTAGCTTGAGGCCTGCAAAGTCCTCAGCTTTGGTGATCGGCCTACGACTGTTGGTGACCTGGCGGAAGCCATTTTCCCAGAACCCGAACCCGATCAATCCCTTCTCAGGGAGCTTGGCCATGAGCTTCTGTCCAAACGGGCCATCCAAGAGGGCATCAGCTTCTTGGCCGCTCTGGATCAAAAACGGCAGATTGATCAGTCCGAAATCTTTCAATCCCGAAATCCCGACCAGGGTTGAGGTGTCTGGAATTGTCATCTCCTGCGTGCCGCCCTGGAGAGCCGAAATCATTGTAACGTCGTTTCCAAGTGTGCCGCCTGCGAAGAGCCGCACCTTGATCTTACCGCCGCTCTTCTGACCGACTATCTCGGCAAACTTCGTGACCGATTGACCTTGCGGATGATCGGCACTTAATCCGATCCCAACCTTGATGGTTCGGTCCTTGATGTCGGCTGCATGGGCGGGGGAGAGCAAAAAGAAACCGACGACCAATGACGTGGTAAGCAGTGTTCCACTCGCCATCATTTCCTCCTCTAAAGGGGCGCCTTATTCTACAACCGACACTCTAAGGGCCCGACGATTCATTCAGCCTACCAATGCGAGGAAAGGGTGAAATTGGACCCCGATCATCGACTACTCTCTGCTCCTTAGGGCATAGGACGTTTACCGAGCGAGCATTCGTAGGTGGGTCACCGTTGACCTGGCGCCTCGGCGTAATAACAAAGCCAGCCACTGGGTCTGCCGAACGAAGTTTGGCGCTGTCATAGTGTTCCTCGTCGTCTCGAACACCTGCGCATGTTCAATCATCGCACAGAGCCTTATCTCGGCCCCTCCTTCCGTCAAGTCCTAAAACCTGTCGTCACTTGTCCTCATTTGTCCTAAGGCGCTGCCTCTCCGATTCAACTACGGCGCGGCAAGTTACTTATGGCTCAGTTATGGTGGCCGGCATCGACGCTATCGGTAGAACTAGGGCCTGTTAGGGCTTGAACTCATTGCGCCTGGAGGCGTTTTGCTCGTCCTGATTTGAGGAGGAGCCATGCTGACGGATGCACAATGGGCGATGCTGGAGCCGCTGGTGGAACAATGTCGTCCGAACGGCAAGACACCGCCGCAAGACCTGCGTCGGACGTTCGAGGTGATCCTCTGGCGTCATGAGAACGGCGCCAAGTGGCGGGCCGTCCCCTCTGAGCTCGGCCCGTGGTGGCGAGCGGCTCAGATCTTCATCCGCTGGGCGCGTCTGGGTGTCTGGGAGCGTCTGCTGAAGCTCGTGCAGGAGCACGGCATCCAGCTCGGAATGACGTTCCTCGACGGCACCAGCGTGCGGGCGCACCAGAAGGCCGCAGGGGCTCGCCGAAAAGGGGCTCTCAAGCTCAACGAGACGATCGTGAAGCACTTGGCCGCTCTCGTGGCGGCTATGGCACCAAGGCTTGCGTGATCGCCGATGGTCTGGGCCGCGCCATCGCGTTTCGCCTCGCACCCGGTCAGGCGCATGAACTGCCGCACGCCCTTCCGCTGCTGGAGCGCCTACCGGACGTGCCAACCTGGGTCGTGGCCGATCGCGGCTACACCAGTCATACCTTTCGCGAGCACATCTGGAGCCTGGGAGCTCGACCGGCGATCCCGTCCAAGTCCAATGAAGCACCGCTCGCCTGTCCGGACTGGATCTACAATAATCGCAATGTTGTCGAGCGGCTGTTGATGCCGGAGTAAAACTCCCCAGACCTGCCGATTGAATTTTCCCCAGGTGAGAGCGGTGGCCAGTTGGTTTGGCCGTCTCGGGGAAGACGGGCAGGCCCTCTTCGCTGATGCTGCTCCTGATGATCAGGAGGGCATGCGGTGATCCAGCTTGGGGAGTTAGTCATGATCCTGGATTGGCACCGGCAGGGCATGTCGGTCTCAGCCATTGCCCGACAGAGCGGCCTCGATCGCAAAACCGTGCGCAAGTATATCCAACGCGGCCTGGAGGCTCCGGCTTATGGCCCACGCAAGCCGCGTCAGACCGTCATTGATCCCTTCACCGGCTACTTGCGCGAGCGGGTGAGCGCCTTCCCGGGCCTGACCGGAAGCCGCCTGTTCCGCGAGATCAAGGAGCACGGCTATGCCGGGGGCTACACCGCCGTCACCGACTTCCTGCGCGAGATCCGCCCCACCCCGTCATCCTCCTTCGAGGTCCGCTTCGAGACCGCGCCCGGCCTGCAGGCCCAGGTCGACTTCGCCCAGTTCCAGGTCGTGTTCGCCGACGAGCCTACAACCCCGCGCATCGTCTGGCTGTTCTCACTGGTGCTCGGCTACAGCCGCCTGATCTGGGCCCGCTTCGTGCTGCATCAGGATCTGGCCACCGTGCTGCGCTGTCACGTGGCGGCTTTCGAGGCTTTGGGCGGAGTGCCGCACGAGGTGCTCTACGACCGCATGAAGACCGTGGTCACCGGCGAGACCTCTCCCGGCGGCATTATCTACAACCGCGCGCTGATCGACCTGGCCCGGCACTTCGGCTTCCATCCCAAAGCCTGCCGCCCGTACCGGGCCAAGACCAAAGGCAAGGTCGAGCGGCCCTTCCGCTACATCCGCGAGGACTTCTTCCTGGCCCGCTCCTTTCGCAATCTCGAGGACCTGAACCGGCAGCTGCAGCACTGGCTGTCCACCGTGGCCAACCCGCGCGTTCATGCCACCACGCGCCGCGTTGTCATGGAGGCCTTTGCCGAGGAGCATCCCTTCTTGCGGCCTCTGCCGCTGGCCCCCTTCCGGTCCGTCTTGCGGCTGGAGCGGCGGATCTCGCGCGACGGCATGGTCAGTGTCGGCGGCAACTTCTATAGCGTGCCCGATGCCACACGCCGGCGCGTGGTCGAGGTCCACACCCTGGCTGATGAGATCCGCATCTTCGAGGAGGGTGAGCTGATTGGCGCCCATCCCGTTCTGGAGGGCCGCCACCAGCGCCGGGTCGCGCCGGGCCACCGCAAGAGCTTTCCCGCACCGCAAAGGCGTGAAGCCAAGGTCGCTCCGGTCGGCCGCACCGGCGACGTGGTCGCCCAGCGCTCGCTCGCGTTCTACGACGCGGTCGCCCGTCACCTGGCCCGGGAGACGCGCGCATGAGTGCGCCCCTGGAGCTCATTCCCACGACCCTGGAGCGGATCCGTCAGGATCTGGTTGGCCTGAAGATGCCGCGCGCCCTGGAGGCGCTCGATGCCATCGTGCGTCGCCTCGAGCAGGGCGAGATCGGTGCGCTGGAGGCGATCGACACGCTGCTGTCCGAGGAATTGAGCCTGCGCGAGAACAGCCGCATCAAGACCGGCTTGCGCATGGCGCGGCTGTCGACGATCAAGACCTTGTCGGGCTTTGACTTCACCTTCCAACCCTCGCTCGACCGGGACCGCATCCTGACCCTGGCGCAGTTGGGCTTTATCGCCCGCTGCGAAGTGGTGCACTTTCTTGGCCCGCCCGGCACCGGCAAGAGCCATCTCGCCATCGCCCTGGGGGTAGAGGCGGTCAAGGCCGGCAAGAGCGTGTACTTCTGCACGCTGGCGGATCTGATCGGCATGCTGGCCCGCGCCGAGCGTGAGGGGCGTCTGCCGGAGCGGATCCGGTTCTTCTGCCGGCCTTCGCTGCTGATCGTTGACGAGATCGGGTACCTGCCCGTGGTGTCCGGCGGGGGCAACCTGATCTTCCAGCTGGTCAACGCCCGCTATGAGAAAGGCGCCATGATCCTGACCTCCAATCGCGGCTTTGCGGAATGGGGCGAGGTTTTTGGCGATCCCGTTGTGGCCACGGCGCTTTTGGATCGCCTTCTTCACCATGCTGTGGTGGTGCAGATCGAAGGCTCGAGCTACCGGCTGCGGCAACACGCCGAACTGATGCCCGAGCATGTGCGCTCCAAGGCGCTGATCACGCCACCCAATCCGGTGTCCGTCTCCCGTCCGCGAGGTCGGCCTCCGAAAAATGGTCCCGAGCCCCTGGGGACGTAAGCGGCAGAAGTGGGGAATTTTACTTCGGCGCTTCTGGGGATGATTCACACGGCATTGACAGCGGCTCTGGGCCAGGTTGAAGGAGTGGCGTGCTGTTGCGACCCGCTACGAGAAGACGGCCTCGTCCTTCATGGGCATACTCTGCCTCGCCGCTACTCTCGACTGGCTCAAGAACTAACAGACCCTAACAATCTCGCAGGTTTTGTCGCAAACATTTTGATTCAGAGTTTCAGCTACGGTGACTGCGATCACAGCGGCGGAGACAGGGATGTTCAAAGGCAGGCATTTTGATCGCACGGTAATCCTGCTCTGCATCCGGATAAGGCGCCAGTGGATCGGCTGGCACTTTCACGGGAAGCAAGTGACGAGCCAGGTCGCTGCGCGGTAGGGTAGGGATGCAGCCCGTGTCCTATCGCCGGAATCAAATTCCCGCCCGAGGTCATTCGGCACGCCGTATGGCTTTATCTGCGGTTCACCCTCAGCTACCGGGATGTGGAGGAACCCTGGCCGAACGTGGCTTGGAGATCTCCTATGAGACGATCCGGCGATGGGTGCTCAAGTTCGGCCCGACCTTCGCCCGTAAGCTGCGCCAGCCTGCAACCTCGGCCGAGCGATCAGTGGCACCTGGACGAGATGGTGATCTCGATTCAAGGCAGGCGCATGTACCTGTGGCGAGCCGTCGATAGCGAAGGTGAAGTCCTGGACGTCCTCGTGCAACCACGCAGAGACAAGGTTGCCGCGCTGAGGCTGATGTGAAAGCTGTTGAAGAAGCAGGGCTTGCTCCGCGCGTGCTCGTGAGCGACAAGCTGCCGTCCTATGGAGCGGCCCGAAGGGAGCTGGGTCACTCGGCTTGCCATGAGCAGTGACGGAGGAAGAACAACAGGGCGGAGAATTCACACCAGGTGATCAGACGACGGGAACGGAAGATGCACTGCTTCAAGTCGGCTGGATCGGCTCAGCGCTTTCCCGCCGTTCACTCCGCCAGGGCGCTGGGGGTGTCTGAGCACACCGCACCGGGTGATACGCTACGCACCCGACAGCACTATTGTGAAACAGCTAAGTTTAGAATCCTGATCACAGTTCATAGAAGCTCACCCGTCCGGAGAGGGATGTTCCTCCGCTCAAGCTGACATGGTCGAGCCATATTGCTCCGTTGTGCTGTCCCAGTAGTGCACGTGATACTTTTCATGAGAGGGCCTGATGGCTTACATCAACTGGGAGCGAACGTTTCCTGTCGACCCAGCGACAGGCGAGGTCTTGCCGATAGGCACGGAGGATGCCTTGGAACTTCCAACCTATGGAAACTACGGGGGTGGAGGTTATTCTGCTGGCGAATTTGGAGGGCAGCTTCTCACGACGTCTTCGGGGAGGCCGCTCAGTCAAACCCGTCTTACGAAATTAGGATCTGAGTCTGAGGACCCGCTAGACCGCCTAGACTACCTCTTCTACAAGCACGATGTGGCATCCAACGATGTTGGGGAAGCCTACACCCGAGGACAGGCGAAAGCGGACGCATCCTTGGTCAAATCACTTATTAAGCTCGATGCCAGTTATGATCCTGAAGCCAGTCTCTATGCTGGGGGCTCAACCTTCGCGATGATTGGACGGCTTGCTATCAATGATAAGCTGCATTTCCTCCCACCCAAGGTGCTGATTACCGCAGTTGAGGATGCTGTTGGCGACATCCAGTATGGGCTTGAGAACCTGCCCCAGCAGGAACTCGTCGCAGCACTCGGGACCCTATTCGAGCCGACTTCCGAAACGGGCGTGTTTGCGTTCGACTTTGAGGTTGAGACTACGTCCACTGGGCAGGAGTTTATTGAGTACATTGCATTGACCGTCTTGAATGATGCTATTGATTTCGATGAGATAGACGACGCTCCACTTGACACCGGATTCCCGGTGAGTGGCGTAAGCGAGTACCGGCTCACGTTCGAAGTGGCTACCCGTGACCTGGATTTTCTGTCGGTGTAGCGCGTGGGTCAGTGACGATAACCCCTCTCGGACGGCGACGAGAACTTCCGGGAGGGGCCGCGACCAACCAACCACTTTCCGCGCCTCACCATTTGCCAGTCCATCCACCCGCTCATTCTCAGGATGACCGGCGTGATCCTTCGCCCATATCCAGTTCATCTCTCGGCCAGCTATCAGGGCATCCATCTGCATCCAAAGATCCTGATTCATGACCGACTTACCGTCAGCCTTGCGCCAATCCATGGCCTTCCACCCACGGAGCCACTCCGTCGCACCCTTGATCACGTACTGGCTGTCGCTGTGGATCACAATGGGGAGTTCCTGAGGGACAGCTTCAAGCGCCTTGATGGCTGCCGTCATCTCCATCTTGTTGTTGGTTGTGGTTCGGCCCTGGTTGCGCTGGGTTCAAGTTCCCGTGACAAAGCCAATGCCTTTGCCATCCCGTTAGGCAGCAATTGCACCTTGCGGTTCAACTCGATCATCTCCGGCATCGTGAAGCCGGAGGGGCGCAACAGTGCCTGCGGCCGATCCAAGGCACTGTCCCTCCGGATTGGGAACGTTGAGCACAGCCATACGGTTGTTTAATCAATGGGCGGACTGCCTGAGCAGAACCACGCCCGCGGAGCAGGAGGAAGTGTCATGGACCACAGATTCCAGATCGGCCAGCTTGTGCGGCCGCGCGAGAAGCTTCTCGAGAATGCCGGGATCTACGAGATCTTGCGCCAGCTTCCGAGTGGACCGGATGGCGAGCCGCTCTACCGCATCAAAGCCGCAAGCGGACCGGTTCAGCGCATTGTGCGCGAAGCTGACCTCCTGCCGGCCTGAGGCTCCTCAAGGGTGGCGGGTTGAACAAGCTTTGCCTGTGAATCAGCTTGGAAACGGCGATCCGTATCAGAACGAGCGCAATCTGTTGGTGCTGCGGACCAACCGCCAGCACCAGAGGGGTTACAGCCGACGGCGGTCGTGACCCTCCTGGTCTGAGCAAAAACCGAACGCTCCTCAGACGTTGAGGCCGAGCCGGTGACCAAGTCTGTGTTCCAGGCCAGAATTACAGCCAAGCGGCCAAACCTGCCTCAGATCCGATGGTCTGGCGCCACAGCAGGTAGCTCAGATCCCGGCTCAATGGTCCTCATGCTCGGTGAAGCCGAAGCTGGCTGAGGATCGGTTTGTCCGGATGCCAGACGTTTCTCCAAGGCAGCAACTTGCCGTGACCGTGTTGCATGGATCAGTTGGTGAACGCACTGAGCCCACCCCCTGTCTGTAGTTTAGGCGATGCGGACGGACGTCGGGCATCCGAGCTCAAGCATGCGGTTCAAGGCATGAATGGCAATGGAAATTTCGGTCGTGCGACGCCGGTCCGTCCGCGAACGCAGTGCATCTCCGATCACTCGTTTGAAGCGGCTGATGGAGGCCTCCACCAAAGCCCGACGCGTGTACCCGGACCTCGTCTGCCAGCCCGTGCGTCCATGCTCCGCGATGCTTCGGAGATGCCGATCGCGCTGGGTCGGAGTGCTCTCCGCCGTCTCAGTCGGCACTGCCGTTGATCGTGGCGGAACGATCACGTCAGCATCGGGATAGCGCTTGGCGATAGTGTCGTAGATGCCAGTCTGATCGTAGGCACCATCGCCGATGAACGAAGCGAGTGGATCTGGGATCTGGTCGAGCAAGGGCTCGACCTGCGAGCCGTCATCGACCTCGCTGGTCGTCAATTCCGCCGCGAGGATCTGCCCGGTCTCAGTGTCGACGCCGATGTGCAACTTTCGCCAGGAGCGGCGTCTCCGGGTGCCATGCTTCTCGATTAGCCACTCGCCGGGTCCGCATAAGCGAAGTCCTGTGCTGTCGACCAGTAGGTGAACAGGCCCTGCGGAGAGCGGGCATGGTTCTGGAACCTCCAGGGTCTCGGCGCGGCGGCTCAGGATTGAATGATCCGGGACAGCGAGATCAAGACCGAGCAGCCTGAGAATCTAGCCGATCAGACCCTCCGTCCGACGCAGCGCCAGCCGGAACACCGCCCGGAGCGTCAGGGCTGTCTTGATCGCCAGGGCAGAATAGTGGGGCTGACCGCCGCGTGTCGTCCGAGGCTCAGCCCGCCAGGCTGCAATGGCTTCCTCGGTGAACCAGACCGTGAGACTGCCCCGCTGACGCAAGCTGGCGTCGTACTCGGCCCAGTTTGTCACCCGGTGCCGCTGCCTGGGGATACGATGACGGCGAGCGGCATTGGCTTTGAATGGCACGGTAGAAATCTTTGGTCAGAAGCCGAACAGGCCTCTACGCTACCCGGCTGCGGTTACCAATTCGCTCATCCGTGCAACAAGCCTCTGGAGCACCCGCATTGGCGCGGGCCAGCCCGTAGGCGTGACGGAGAATGTCGTCGCGGCAGATCTTGTCGTAGAGCCCATAGAAGCGGAAAGCGGGCTGCGCCTTCGCCTTGCAATAGAGCTTTCTCTGAAGGATCCGGGTCTTCTCAGGTGTTGCTAGACTCATCGTCAATCACCCTCCCCTCACCATCGTCGAAAGCGCACCAGAAGTCAGGGTCCTTTGCTCCGCCGGCGTTACCCGGCCTCAGCGCTCGTATGACCCTGTCCGACTCCCGCCCTGGCCGGCGTCTTACAACACCGTTGAGGCCGCTACCCTCGCACAGAACGGGTCTCCCCCGATGACCCGCATCACCCTTCCGACGTGCCGTGCCCACGACCCCGGCGGATCGAGCGGGTGCATGTGTCGATTGCTTCCCCGCTCGCACGGCCTTCCCCAAATGGCAGGAGGGTCGGCATCCGCATTGTCACGCTCATAGCCTGCTCAGGCTTCACTCACGTGACGGCCCACCGGATTGCTCAGCCGCCTTACAGCGACCTTTGTCACGAGGCTCCGGCCCGTCCGGTTGCCCGGCCGAACCGCTCGTCAGCGACCAGATCAATCGACAACTCTCTGGGTGGAATCTTCCTCCACTGGTGATCCGCGCCTTCGGGGCGCACTGCCAGGAACTGACCTTCGGCACCGCTAGCAAGAATGATCGGGAAAGCAAGCGCACGCTGAAGGCCTGGACTCCACGGCCAACTCCGCGTCGGCCTGATATGAGACTTCCCAATCCAATTGGTGCCAAGTTCGAATAGCTCGCCCAAGCGGTGAGCCCAGCTGGAAGGCTTCTTCCCTATCAGAACCAATCCGTCTCAATGTCGCCGACGGTTCTTGATGTAGCGGTCGAACGCGACCGCGCTGATGATGATGAGTCCGATGATGACCTGCTGGATATACGACGAGACGTTGTTGAGAACGAGCCCGTTGACGAGAACCCCGATCAGCGTCGCGCCGATGACGGTCCCAGCAATTGTCCCCGCGCCACCGAACAGGCTCGTTCCGCCAATTACCACGGACGCGATCACCGTCAGCTCATAGCCCTGCCCCGCTACCGCCTCCGCAGAGTTGAGGCGGGCATTGAGAACAAACCCGGCGAGGCCTGCGAAAAAACCAACTATCACGTAGACCGAGAGAATGATGCGGCTGACCAAGATGCCGGACAGTCTTGCTGCTTCCATGTTGCCGCCGACAGCATAGACGTTTCGCCCGTAGCGGGTGTGGCGCAGCACCACGTGGCAGATGAGAGCGCATAACAGGAAGAGAATTACCGGCACGGGCACCGGCCCGATCATCCCCTGCCCCCACCAGCGGAAATCAGCGTCGAAGCCGGAGATCGGACCACCTCCAGAAAACCAGAGCGTCAGACCGCGAAAAGCAGATAGGCCTCCCAGGGTCACGACGAAGGGCGGGACCTTCAGGCGCGTGATCGTAAAGCCTTGGATGAAGCCGCACAGCACACCGATACCCACAGCCGTGAGCAGCGAGGCGAACCATCCGTAGCCAGTGACCTCATCGGAATCCAGCGAGAGAGAATTGCCTGTCGAGCCCTTAGCGACAGCGGCAGCCACAATTGCGGAGAGCGCCAGCACCGAGCCGACGGAGAGGTCGATTCCCGCAGTTAGGATCACGAACGTCATTCCCAGCGCAATGAGGCCCGTAATCGAAATCTGGCGCATCACATTGAAGAGGTTCGTGGGGTCCAGGAATCGGGGCTCTAAAGTCGCGAATACGGCCATCATCAGAAGGAGGAAGATGAGAGGGGCAAACCGGCTGAGCAGTTCCCAGGGAGACCGCTCCTTCCGGATCGGCGCTGCAGAGTTTACCTCAAAGGCCTGAGCCATCCTACTCTCCATGAATCCATGCTCTCAACCGGGTGCCTGATCACGGTGGACCAAGGGTTGGTCGAGTGTCATCAGGGTCATCAGCCGCTCTTGCGTCGCCTCGTCGGCCCGGATCTCCCCTGTGATCCGCCCTTCCCGCATCGTGACGATCCGGTCGGAGATGGCGAGTATCTCAGGCAATTCAGACGAGATGACCACGATGGCGATGCCGTTGGCGGCCAGCCTATCCAGAAGCTCGTGTACCTCTGCCTTCGCCGCAACATCGATACCTCGTGTTGGCTCGTCGACAAGGAGCACCTTGGGCTTCACTGAAAGCCAGCGTGCCAGCACGACCTTCTGCTGGTTGCCGCCCGACAAATTCGAGATGGGCTGCTCCGGGCTCCTCATGCGAATGTTCATCGAACCGCGGAACTGTTGCAGGGCCGCCTGCTCCTTGCGTTCATCGACAAAGATACCCGCACGCAGGAAATGGCCCAGGGACGCAATGGAAAAATTGCTTCTGATGGCCTGCTGCAGAAAAAGCGCCTGCTGCTTGCGATCCTCTGGCACGAGTCCGATTCCAAGACGGATGGCATCGCTTGGGGAGCGGATCTTGACAGGTTCCCCGTCTATTGCGATTGTCCCTGCGGCAGGCGGATCTGCGCCGAAGATCGCTCGCGCCATTTCCGTTCGCCCTGATCCGACCAAACCTGCAACGCCTAGAATCTCTCCCGCGCGCACATCGAGATCGACGTCTCGCAGCTTGATCGCCTGTGCCCGCGCGGCCTCGGTGCACAGTCCTCGAACGCTCAGGCGGACGGCCCCGCCCGCATGCCTTGTCGCTGGACGCCTGTAGAGCTCTGACGCCGCACGCCCGACCATGAGCTCGATCACGGCGGCCGTTGTGAGATCCTTGCGATCTCGTGTGGCAGCGAGCTTTCCGTCACGCAGGATCGTGAACCTATCGCAGACCGTCATCGCCTCTTCGAGACGATGGGTCACAAACATGATAGACACGCCCTCTTGGCGCAAGGCCCTCATGATCCCGAGAAGGCGCTTGACCTCCGCCTCCGACAGCGCAGAGGTCGGCTCGTCCATGATGATGAGCCGGGCTTTGATCGAGAGCCCGCGGGCAATCTCGACCAACTGCTGCTCGGCTACGGAGAGTTCCGCGACCGGAATATCAGGGTCGATGTCCAGCCCCACCCGTCTGGTAATAGCCTGCGCCTCGATCCGCATTCGCTTCCAATCGACCAGGCCTCCCAGCCGCAGCGGCTCGCGGCGGATGAAGATATTCTCCGCGACGCTCAGTTGTGGAATGAGGTTCAGTTCTTGATAGATTGTCACGATGCCAGCATCCTGGGCAGCCTGCGGGGTCGGGACGGCGATCTCCCGCCCATCCCATAGAATGCTTCCGGCATCGGGAGCCTGAGCGCCCGAGATGATTCTCAGGAGCGTGGACTTACCCGCACCATTCTCGCCCAGTAGGCCATGGACTTCACCATAGGCTACTGAGAGCGACACCCCATCGAGCGCGGTGACGCCCGGAAATCGTTTCGTGACATCGCGGATCCGAAGAAGAGGCGAGAAGTCATCCATGGCGGAGTTCACACGGAAGTCGGCCGGTCTGGCTTGGAACCAGCCCGGCCACCGCTACGACACTTCCGAGATGCGTTCCGCCTTGTTGACGTTCTCTTTGGTGATCGCCACCGGCGTGATGAGCTTCACTTGCGTGTCCGGCTTCTTGCTGTCACGCGCGTAGGAGACCGCGATCCTCATCGCCTCGCGGCTCTGCTCGCCGGGGAACTGTTCAATCGTGGCGGCCATCTGCCCGGCGCGGATCGCCTTTAAAGCTTCGGGCAGAGCATCAAAGCCGTAGATGGCAATGCCGCTGAGATTGCGGGCCTTGACAGCCTCCATCGCGCCCAGCGCCATATCATCGTTGGCGCAGACGATCACGTCCGGCTTGCCCTTACCAGCAAGGCCTGCCTCCGTCACTGAAAGCCCTTCCGCCCGAGCGAAATTGGCCGTCTGCTCAAAGACGATCTGATACTTGTCCTTTGCCTTGTCGAGGACGTTGTGCAGGCCCTTGTTGCGGTCGATGGCAGGTCCAGCACCAGGTTGTCCCTGCAAGTGGAAGATCTTAGCCCCATTGGGAAACGCTCTCATGATAGCTTCGGCCTGAGCTTCACCGCCCTTCACGTTGTCGGCGCCCACATGGGCGAGGATGCCGGACACGCCACGAACCTGACGGTCGATGGTTACCACAGGAATGCCAGCCTTCACCGCCTGTTCGAGGGCGGGCGCCATTGCGTTCACCTCCAGGGGCGAAATGACGATCGCATTGACCTTCTGAGTGATAGCAGCCTCGACATCGGCGGTCTGCTTGGGGACCGAGTTCTGTCCATCAGTCTCGATTAGTCGGATGTCGCCAAGCGACTTCGCCTCCGCCTGCAACTGGCGCTGCATGTGGACGAAGAACGGGAAGGATAGGCTTGGAAGAGATGTCGCGATTACAAGCGATTTCGCCTGAGCGAAGGCAATCCGCCCTCCAGCGGCGGCCCCGAGGACAAGACTGGCGGTAGAAGTCACAAAGTTTCGCCGAGTCAACAGAATGGACATGCCTCTTCCTCCCGTGAGCTTGGCCTTGTGGCCAATTTTGCCGACTATAACGCCAACTGAGAGTTCGCCCCAGACTATAAAGAGTCTGGCCGACGAACCGACGAATAAAAAGGTATAATTTTGGGAGAATTGGCCAGCCCGCTTATCTAGATTAGCGATAGTCAGGGCTCGGATGGATACCGCCTGTGACGTGAGCCCTGCGAATTCCTCCAGATGAGGTTAGAGTCCGTCCAACGCTGCGCTGAGCCCCTTGCTTGGACCACCCGAGGCTAGAGTTTTCCGTCCTTGATCAAGGCGACGGGCTGGCTGCGTCGCCCGATTTCGTCAGCACAGTCGGGGGCTTATTCCCGATCGCGCCATGGGGCCGTTCCTCGTTGTACAACGAGGTTTGAGAACGCCCACAGGACCATTCGCCGTGAAGTTCTGTATTGGCTTCACCCCAGCGTGCTTGAAACACCCCTGACCTCCCGCTTGTTCAGGCCTGCGTCTGCGAGCCGAGCCAGAACGCCTCGAGCTAAATCAAGCCATACTGTTTCGCCTTATTCCGAAGGAACGGCAGTCCCTGGCCAAGAACTTCCTCCCGTGCGGGGGCAACCGGGCGCCATACCGAGAGAGCGGAGGCGATTTGTGGGGGCACGGTGATGAAGCTTTCCATTGCCATGCCACCCTTGAAGCCGATCGCCGCGAGCGCGGCGAACACCTCGTCCCAGGCAACCGTATCGGCGCCGGGCGTTCCACGATCACTTGCGGAAAGATGGATGTATTTCAGGTGCTCGCGAGCCCGCAGAATGCCGTTCGCGATGCCCTTCTCCTCGATGTTCATGTGATAGGTGTCGAGGTGCACGAAGACGTTCGAGGCGCCGACGCGCTCCACCATTTCGACCGCCTGTTCGGCTGTGTTGAGGATGTGGTTCTCGTAGCGATTGACCGCCTCGAGGCCGTAATCCATGCCAAGCGACTTCGCGTAGGCTGCCGCCTCCTGGACAACCCGCGCGGTTGCGTTCTTCTCGGCTTCCGTCGGCGCAACCCCGGTGCGCTGTCCGATGGCCCCGTAGATGACGCCGCTCATCGCCTTCGCGCCGATCGCATGGGATTTGTCGAGCGCCATCCTCAGGAAGTCGAGCGCACCCTCCGGGTTGTTGGTCGGCAGCTTGTCGAGGGGAAGCCCAAGCGAGCAGACGCACTCGACTTCGTGCCGCTCAAGCAGGTTGCGCGTGTGTTCCGCGTCCACGCCTTCGGGGTCAAGCATCGTGATCTCGAGGAAGTCGATCTCGTGCTTGACCGCTTCGGGTATTGCGAACTCTGCCGCCTCGCGGTTCCACTCCATGGCCCACATGGCGGTATGAACACCAAAGCCGCTGACGCTCATCACACTCTCCCTTTCAATGTCCGCTTTTCACTCGCGTATCGGATGAACGCTCCAACTTGCAGCCTTGCCCAGGCATATCGGACGATCATCACGACAATCAGGATTACGCCCCAGAGTGCCGTCGCCAGATGCTGGTTCGTGCCTAGCAGGTTGAGGCCGGAGGCGATCACCTGAAGGACGACGAGGGCGATCACCACGGGGATCACCCGGCCGAAGCCGCCGAAGGGGTCCACTCGGCCGAGGAAACTCGCAAGCACGGTGATCAGGAGATAGGACTCGCCGTGTCCAACACGAACCGAATTGAACCGGGTCAGCATGACGATGCCGGCGATCGCGCACATGACGCCGGAGAGCGTATAAACCAGCATGATGGCCCTATGCGTGTCGACGCCCGAATAGCGGGTAGCCTCGGAGTTCGAGCCGATCATGTGGGTTGCGAAACCGAGACGCGTTCGCTTCAGCAGGATGGTCCACATCGCCACGCAGGCCATGAAGATGAGAAGCGGGATCGGAATGCCGAAAATAGTACCCTGACCCATGTGAACGACGAAGGTCGGGAAGCCGGAGATGTCGCCGCCGCGGGTCAGGAACTCGCCGAGCCCGCGCAGGAAGATCATCATCGACAGGGATACGAGAATCGGATGCGCGCCCGTATAGGCGATGACAACACCCATGGCGCCGCCGATGATCGCGCCGCTGAGAAGCGCGGCCGCAACGCCGAGTGCGAAGACTGCCACGCCGGCATCAGCGCCGCCATATGCTTGCAGAACCCAGGCGAAAGCCAGACCGGAGATATTCGCCGTGAAGGTGATGGCGAGATTGAAGCCACCTGAGATCAGCGGCATGAGCATGGCGAGCGTCAGCAGGCCGAGTTCGGGAAGCTGGAACGCGATCGACGTGAAGGTCTCCGCGCTGAGGAAGCGATCGGTCGTCAAGCTGAACAGCAGAATGACAGCCGCGAGAACCACGAGCAGGCCGGCGATCTCGCCCCTGGTTGAAGGCGCTGCGCCGGATGCGCCCGCCTTCTGGCGAAACAGAAGAGACGCGATGGAGGTCATTGGGTGGCTCCCGCGAGTTTCGGTCCCCTGAGTCGGCGGGTCACCCGTCCCATTGTGTCGCCGGAAACGCTGATGGCCACGAGAATGACCGCGCCAACGATCATGCGGAAGGCATAGGGCGAAACCCCGAGCAGGTTCAGGCCGTTCTGGGTGATCGAGACGAGAGCCAGGCCCAGAATGGCGCCGAGCAGCGTGCCGCGCCCGCCGCCAAGCCGTGCGCCGCCAAGGACGACGGCGGCAAGAACTTCCAGTTCACGTCCATAGAGCGCATTCGGCACGATTTCCTGGGCGTAATGCGCCTGCATGAGCCCCGCGATCCCGGCGCAGGCACCAAGCCATCCATAGGCCAGATAATGCATCGCACCGAGGTTGATGCCGAGGCGCCGTGCAGCCTCCGTGTTGTCACCCATGGCAAAGAGCTGACGCCCGATGCTGAGGCGACGCAGGAGCAGCCAGGTCAGCGTCACCACGACGACCATCGCCAGGACCGGCAGGGTGATTTCGGCAAAGCCGGTTTCGGTCTCGCGCTCGAAGAGGACGACGCGCGTGCTCAACCAGTCGGGCAGATCATAGATCGAGACGCCACCCGTGACATACATCAACATCCCGAAGAACAGGTTGAACGTCGCAATTGTGACGACAATCGACGTGATCCTGAAGTGGTAAATCAGCGCCGCATTCAGCGATCCCAGGCAGACACCGACGAAGCAGGCCAGGACGAGGCCGGCGGCCCAGTCGCCGCCGCCCATCTGCATCAGGATGGTGACCGTGAGATACTGGACGACGGAGGCCGCGACCGCAAACGAGATATCGATTCCCCCGGCGATCAGGACGACGAGCAGGCCGGCCGCGAACATGATGTTGACGGCGGAGTAGTTCAGAAGGTCGAACAGGTTGACGAGGGTCAGGAACGTGTCGGTGGTCAGCGCGAGAAAGATGCTGATCAGGGCGATAACGAGGATGAGCCATTGCTCGGTCGGCCCGATTTGCTTCAGCCTAGGCATGGATTTCTTCCTCGATCTTTTCCATACGCGTCCGACCCGGGATGTACTCGGCGACGATCGCGCCATCGCGCATGTGCAGGATGCGGTCCGAATTGAAGTAGACTTCCGGTGTTTCGTCGGAAATCAGGAGGATCGCCATGCCCTCGTCGGCAAGCTTGCGGACGATCTCGAAGATCCCGTGGCGCGCGCCGACATCGACGCCGACGGTGGGAGAGTCCAGGATGAGGAGCGTCGGCTTGGTGGCCAGCCACTTGGCAAGGACGATGCGTTGCTGGTTGCCGCCCGAGAGGGTCGACACGGGATCGTCGGAATGACCTATCTTCACTGCGAGGCGTTTGATCCAATGATCGACGAGACTCTCCTCCTTCGAGGACGACAGCAATCCAACATTGTTCGTCAGGTCGTCCAGAACCGTGACGGCCGTGTTGTCGGCGATTGACTGTGGCTGAACCAGGCCGAGCGACAGTCGGTCCTCGGACACGTACGCGATCCCTGCCGCAATGGCGTCGCGGTTCGACCGCAGTTGGAGCGGCTTGCCCTTCAGGTGGATCTCCCCCGAGTCCGGACGGCTCGTGCCGAAAATGGACAGGGCCAGTTCCGTCCGGCCGGCGCCGAGCCGGCCGGTCAGGCCGACAATCTCGCCCTTGCGGATATCGAAGGAGATATCGCGGTATTGACCGCGCCGCATCAGGTTTCGGACTGACAGGATCGGTTCGCTGGAGGCTGATCGTCCGGCGCGGATCTGCTCATTGAATTCCTTCCCGGTCATGAGCTCCGTCAGGCGGATCTGGGTCATGCCTTGCGTCGGGAAGGTTCCCACATATCGCCCATCGCGCAGAACCGTCACCCGCTCGCAGACGTCCAAAACCTCGGCAAGCCTGTGGCTGACGAAAACGACGGCGATGTTCTCGGAGGACAGCCTGCGCACGATCTCGAGAAGCGCGAGTGTTTCCGCATGGCTCAGGGATGCGGTCGGTTCATCCATGAACACGAGGCGGGCATCGGCCACGAGCGCACGGGCGATGGCCACCAGTTGGCGCTGTGCGATGGAGAGCGTTCTCACCGGCCGGTCGGGTTCGATGCTGACGCCGAGCTTGTCCAGCATGGAACGCGACACACGTTTCATCTCGCCGTAATCGACGAGGTGCGGCTTCGCGCCGAGATTGCGTTCGAAGGCGATGTTCTCAGCCACCGACATCTCGGGGAACAGGGCAAGGTCCTGCCAGATCACCTGGATGCCGAGTTCCCGCGCCCGGGCTGGTGTGAGGTGCTCCATCGGCGTACCGTCGAATTCCATGACCGCGCCGGGCTCGGGCGCGTAAACGCCGCTGATGATCTTGATGAGGGTGGATTTCCCGCAGCCGTTTTCACCAGCGAGGCAAAGCACCTCACCTGCGGCAACATCAAACGAGATATCCATGAGCGCCTGAACCCCACCAAAGCGCTTCGAAATTCCCTCAAGGCGGAGAAGACCGGGCCGTCTCCCGGCAGCGGGTTGCTGATCCACCATGATAGCAAGCCTTGCTCAGATGGGTTTGTAGTAGCGCAGCCACCTCGTGAACGCGAAAGCTGCGCCGACGGAGCAGAACAACGCAGATCCTGCTCCGTGCGCGGGGGTCAAAGGCCGAGCGCAGCCAGGTCGTCGACAGTCTTCTCATTGATTGGGACAAGCTTGTCGACGATGATATCCTTGTTGGCGGCATCCGGGTGGACTGTGCCGAGGCCAGCGATCTCCATGCCGTCCTTGATGGGCTCGCCCTTGGCCAACATGGTGCCGAGCGTCACGAAGACCTCGCCGGCCACTTTCGGGTTCCACATGAAACCGCCCGTGAGAATGCCGTCGTGGACGAGCTTGCGTCCCTGCCCGGGAGAGAACGGGCCCAGTACGAGAATTTCACCTCCCTTGCGGCGTTCGGCAACGGCACGCCCGGCGCCGATCGGTCCCTGGCTGCCAAAGGCAAGAAACGCCTTCAGATCCGGATTGGCGCGTATGACGTCCAGGGCGGTGCGTCGGGATGCATCCACGTCCTCCGCGACGCCATAGCGTTCCCCAACGAGTTGCATGTCAGGATGGTTTTTCTTGAGATACGCGATGGCCGCATCGGCCCAGGCATTGTGAAGCGGCACAGTCAGGGAGCCGACAAACACGGCGTACTTGCCTTTGCCGCCCGTCTTTTCAGCGAGAAGCTTGCCGTAGGCTTCGCCAAAGCCCTGGGCAGAGGCTAGCTCGAAGTTCCAGTCCACGTTCTTCTGGTCTGGTGACTCGTGGGTGATCACCTTGATGCCGGCGTCCATCGCTCGCTTCAGGACGGGCTCCAACACCTGCGCATCGTTTGGTACGACGCCGATCACGTTGACGCGCTGCGCAATCAGGTCCTCCACGGCGCGGACCTGGAGAGCGGGGTCTGCACTAGTCGGGCCGACCATGAATGCCTTGACCCCGAGTTCCTTGGATTTCTCCTTGATGCCGGCCTCCATCGCATTGAACCATGGAATGCCGCCGATCTTGACCACGACACCTATTGTCGGAGGGTCCTGCGCGACTGCCGGCAGCGTGCCCATGATTGAGAGACTGGCCACTGCGCCGAACAAGGTACGGCGGCTGATAATGCCTCTACGCATCGCTTTCCTCCCAAAGGAAAATTTGCCGAAGGCGGGAGCCATTGTTCGTTGCGCCGGAGGACTGGCTCATTTCCGCAGACTTGACGAAACGCTAAATCTATTTAGCTAATTCGTCAACGCGATGTGCTGGACTGTGATATGAGCCGCAGCATCAGGCACGTGAAAGAACGCACGAGCATGCCCAAGAGGCAGGGAAAACGGTCGACTATATATGATATAGCCGCGCGGGCGGAGACTTCGG
The DNA here is from genome assembly GCF_002741015.1 of Microvirga ossetica. Lineage (NCBI taxonomy): Bacteria > Pseudomonadati > Pseudomonadota > Alphaproteobacteria > Hyphomicrobiales > Methylobacteriaceae > Microvirga > Microvirga ossetica. Next base: position 140,591 of record NZ_CP016618.1, read on the forward strand.
CCTCGACGGTCAGTCTCGTCCTCAACGGCTCGTGGCAGCGGTACCGGATCAATCCCGAAACGGCCAAGCGCGTTCTCGCAGCCTCAGACCTGTTGGGATACAATATCAATCTCCGCGCACGGGGACTGCGGTTGAACCAGTCGCGTCTCGCCGGGATGATCATTCCCCACTACCGGAACCGCTTCTTCGCCGGACTTGCCGAAACATTCGAGGACGAGGTGCGGCGGCGTGGACTGTGTCCGGTGGTTGTGAGCACCCAGCGCGACCCGGTAACGGAGCGTACGGTCATCGAAACCCTGATCGCACAGCAAGTCGAGTTGCTGATCATCACCGGCGTCGACAATCCGGACGAACTCGATGCGCTCTGCGTGAACGCGGGAATCCCTTGCGTGAACCTCGACCTGCCCGGGCGCGGCGCTCCTTCGGTCGTATCCGATAATCGCGGCGGGTCGTACAAGCTTACGGCTCTTCTCGTTGACGCGGTCCGCGAGCGGAGCGGCGATCCCTCGACGATCCGCTTCGTCGGCGGCCGGGCGAATGAGTACGCGACCGACGAGCGGGCCGCGGGCTTCGCGCAGGCGCTCAAGGACGCTGGCATCAACGTCCAGGATGAGTGGGTCATCCGATGTGGTTACAAGCCGAGTGCTGCACGAACCGTCGTGCACGATTTGGCAGGGGAGCAAGCGGGGTTTCCGCCCGGCCTCTTCATCAATTCCGTTACGAGCTTGGAGGGCTTCGCGGAGTTCATGAGGTCCAACTGGGAGGCTTGCCGGGATACCATCCTATGCTGCTTCGACTGGGATCCATTCGCGGCCTCGCTGCCGCTCCCCACGATCATGATGCGCCAGAACGTGGAAGGACTCATCGCTCAGAGCTTCGCGATCCTCGATGGGATGGCCTCCGGTACACCCGATCCGATCGTCGTACAGCCAACCCTGGAGATCGTCGGAATGAAGTCGAACATCGCTGCCTGATGCTGCTCTCATGAAGGGTATGGAAGGGGAACTTTCGCATGCGACATGAGGGGAGTGATCCAGGAAGGGGAAAGGCCGTTGCTGTCTTTGACGTCGGAAAGACGAACGTCAAGTTGAGTATGGTGTCGCCGGAGGGGAGCATCGTCGGGACCCGGTCGCTGCCGCATGCCACGGTCGACGATCCACCCTGGCGCCGCCATGATCTGGTTGGAACCGAGACATGGCTTTTGACGACGTTGGCGGAATTCGCAACACGGTTCGAGCTTCTCGCATTCGTAACGTCCGGCCATGGCTCGGCGGGCGTTCTCGTGCGTGAGGCGGAGCTGTCGAGCGAAGCGCCGGCCCTCCCGATGATCGACTACGAACAGGCGCTTCCCGAAGACATACGGGCGGCCTATGCGCCGCAAGCGGGCGGCTTCTTCGATCGAGGCAGTGCCGTCATGCTCGGAGCGACCCATCAGGCGCGCCAGATGTTCTGGATCGAAGCCGAGGCAAAGTCGGATTTCGACAAGGCGGACTGGTTCCTCGGCGTGCCGCAATACTGGGCGTGGCGCTTGAGTGGCGTAGCGGCGTCCGAGGTGACCTATCTGGGCGCTCAATCCCACCTCTGGAATGTTCCGGCCGCCCACTGGTCGGAGATCGTCGAACGGCGCGGTTGGCGGAGGCTCATGCCCCCTTTTCACCCTGCCTGGGACCGCCTTGGCCGGATCAGGCCGGAGCTTTCACGTCGATACGGACTCCCGCCTGGCCTTCCCATCCTGACCGGCATTCACGATTCCAGTGCCAATTTCTACCGATACCAGACAGCCGGTCTGTCACGGATGACGGTTGTCTCGACCGGCACATGGATCGTGGCGCTTAGCGATCATGCGGATCTGGCAACCCTCAACGAGACCCGCGGCATGACCTGCAATGCCGATGTGTACGGACGCCCTCTGGGTGGAGCGTTGACCATGGCCGGGCGCGAGTTCGCGGCCATTGCAGGCGACGGTGCAGCCAATGCAAAATCCTCAGCGAGGATTCTTCAGGAGCTCATCGCACAAGGGACTATGGCCATCCCATCGTTTGGACAGGACGACGGCCTTTTCCCGGGAAGCGCCGGAAGGGGGCACATCGCCGGACCCTTGCCGAGGAGTGATGATGAACGTCTCACCCTCGCAGTGCTCTATGCTGCTCTCGTGACAAACGAGTGCCTGGAGGCATTGTCCAGCAAGGATCTCGTCATTCTCGACGGGACATTCCTTCGCGAACCTCTTTATGCAAGCCTTGTCGGCGCGCTGCGCCCCGAATGCCATACGGCTTTCAATCTCGCCAGCAGCGGAGTCGCTACAGGGGCAGCGCTGCTGGCAACGCACGGTATGTCCAACAAGGTACCGCTTGTGACCCTTGAAAAGCCCGAGCCATTCCATTGTCCGGCCTTGCCGGACTACGCGAAGGAGTGGCGATCGCGAGTGATCTCTGAACAGCACCGGTTCCAAACCACCTAAACGGAGAGACCCCATGAACGAGGAAACGCTGGCATTGCGGCGCCAGATGGTTGATATCTGCCGCCGGATGAACTCCTCCGGCATCAATCAGGGCACAGCCGGAAACCTGTCCGTCCGACACGGAAGCGGCTTCCTGATCACGCCATCGTCGCTGCCTTACGATACCATGCAGCCTGAGGATCTCGTGGAGATGGACTTCGACGGAACCTACGAGGGCCGCCGGCCCTCATCGGAATGGCGTTTCCACCGGGATATCCTACGGGAGCGGACGGACATCAATGCCGTTCTTCATTGCCATTCGATTTACGCGACAACGCTCGCCTGTCATCACAAGACGATCCCGAGTTTTCATTATATGACCGGCGTGGCAGGTGGCACCACGATCCGTTGTGCAAAGTACGCCACCTTTGGCACGCAAGAACTGTCCAACAACGCTCTCGAAGCATTGATGGATCGAAAGGCCTGTCTTCTTGGACAGCACGGCCAGATTTCCCTTGGTGACAACCTGGAGGCGGCTCTCTGGCTCGCCATTGAGGTGGAAACGCTTTCCAGGGTTTATGTCCAGGCGCTGACGCTCGGAGAACCCCCGGTGCTCCCAGATGATGAAATGGCGCGCGTGATCGAGCAGATGCGCCGGATGAGCTATGGACTTGCTCCAGATGCCGAGGGGACCAACGACGTGGCGCGTCTGCGTTCTTAGAGAAGCGCGGGACACTCCTCCGCGTTCACTCGCAGGAGCGGCATTCGGTAGCGAACGCCACCAGATTTTCATGGCGGAACCAGTTGTAGTCCGCGTCCTCGCTCATCCGGATGACCTTGATCACCGGAAGTTCCCCGGCGAGGCGGGAGAGGAGGAAGTGCTCGCTCATCGCTCAGCACCTCCCCGTGAAGGAAGGTTCCGTTGCAACTCCTGACGTAGGTCAAGCGAAGGCTGGGCAAGGACGCTGGTTATGCGGCTACGCCGAACAGGGTAGCAATGAAGTCGCGCTGAGCGCCCATGTCATTCGCTGGTACACTGACAACCTGCCCCTTCCGATCATCGCCATTGCCTCATAACCAGGAAGCGTCTGCGGGGCGGGCGTGAAGCTCTTGAAGCCCAGCCCTGGCCGGACCAAGCGCTCGATACGCCGGTGAGCCTGCTCGACGATGTTATTCAAGAACTTCACTGCCGCAGTTTGGCAAAGCGCCAGAGTTCTCCCCCACTTTTCATGGATTTCGCCGCAATAGGGTATGCAGCGTTCTTGTCCACCGTGATGGTGCGTGGATGACCGTATTGGCCTGCTTCAGTGCTTTCCGGAACAACCGCCGGGCAGCGGCAGCCCGCTTGGGCGAAAGCAGAAAGTCGATGGTTTGCCCTCTCGCGTCAACAGCACGGTACAGGTACACCCACTTCCCCTTTTACGCGGATATATGTTTGATACTGTCGGCGAACTCAGGCGGCCTGTGGCGATGCCAGAGCAGCAAAGCGGTTAGGCGCGTCTTGGTGCGCGGCCATCCGTCCAACCAGTGCACAATCCGAGAGATGTTCATCGCAGCCGCCATGCAAACCTCCTGGAAACCGGTCTTCAGCAGTCCGATATAGCGGCTGCGTCGCAGGCCAAACGCTCGCACGCCCTGTGAGAGAGTGTCCTCGACGCCACCCCGGGCATGATATCGCTTCTGCTACGCAGGATCATGCATCCGGGATCGGGCTGCATTGAGCGCTTCGTACTCCTCGCGCAGCTGGAAGTAGACGGCACGGCGGGCTTCCTTCGCGGGCGTGCACAGCGCTCTGACGACGCAGGTTCCACAATCGGAGCGGCTGAATACAGCGTTGATGCGCGGGGTCCCGTCCTGGCTGCGCGCGGCGCCAACTCACCGAGACCTTGCCCCTGCGGGCAGGTCACCTGTTCGCGTTCCCAGTCGATCAGGAAGTAGGGCAGATCATCCTTGGGCACCGTCAACTTAACTGAGTAAAGGCCGTTCTCCGCAGTTCTCAGCTATTCCGCGACGGGTCCAAGCTATTGAAAATGCGTGGCCGGCTCCGGACCTAAACACCGGGACGGGCAAGTAAAAGCGTTAAGTTGACGGTGCCGTTCGCGCAAATCAGCGGAATAAGGCTGGGGATGTAGGCCTCCTATACCGCATGCTAAGTCAACGCTTAGCCTGCCCCGGCAGATTCAAGCCCAGATCAAAATCGCTTTAGGGACGTCATGGACGGAGCCAAGCCGATCGGCTCGCAGTTGACCGTCGCGGCAGGGATCCTTGCCGTCCTTCTGGTCGTGATGTCTGCCATCGATATGTCGATGTAGCGATGAGCCAAGGTCCCTGAGGCCATCATGAGGCGATGGAAGCATGCGCACGTGGCCGCGAAGCCGTTGCCGGCTGTTCGCGATGACTGACCTGCGGCGGCTTGCCCCGAAGGGTGATGCGCGTCAGTTCGGCCGGGCGCCCCAACCTCAGCGCGAAACCAGGCCAGAGTGCGGTGCCGTTGTTGACGTAGAGCGTCATGGCCCCGAGCGTGTATCGGCCCGAGACGAAACCGCCATTGCTACGCGCGACCAGCCGATCCAGCCCAAGGATCATGCCGCCATGGGTATGCCCGGACAGTTGCAGCGCCACGCCGCGTGCGGCCGCCTGCGCGGCGTGCCTCGGCTGGTGGTCGAGCAGCACGATCGGCACATCTGACGGCGCACCCGCAAGGGCGGCGGCGAGATCCGGCGCCGGGTAGCGGGTTCCGGGCACCGACAGGTCGGTGACGCCGGCCAGCACCAGTGCGCCGCCATCGCGGGTCAGGACCGTGTGATCGTTGGCGAGCACGCGCATTCCCATGCTGGCGTAGTGGCTCATCCACGTCTCGTAGCCGAAGAAATACTCGTGGTTGCCGGGAATGACCCAGACGCCGTCCCTCGCACGCAGGCCGCGCAGCGGCTCCACGTCGGCGCGGCGCGCGTCAAACGAGCCGTCGATCAGGTCGCCGGTCACCACGATCAGGTCGACGCCGAGCGCATTGGACCGCTCGACCAGCGCTTGCGTCCACGCCTTGGGAAACAGGCGACTGATGTGAAGGTCGGTCAGTTGCAAAAGCTTGTAGCCGTCGAACTGCGGCGGCAGCCCGGGGATGGCGATCTCGACATCCTTGAGCGGCGGCACCCGCGTCGCCTGATACACGCCCAGCGCCGACAGCAGCATGGCCGCGCTCGCGGCTGCGTAGCGCACGCTGTCCGGTGTGGCCCCGCCACCTCGAAGCAGCAGTGCCATCAGCCCGGCAAGATCGAGCGCGATCTGCATCAGCGCCAGCAGCAGGATCGCTCCGAACGCCCAGTTGAACAGAAGCACCAGGGCGCGGGGGAACTCGGGCGAGAAGACTGAGCCGGACGAGAGGCGGCTCCAGAGGTGGTATTGCGACGCGACGAGCAGGAGGACGGCAAGGGCGACCTTCACGCCGGGTGTCCAAGGAAGCGGCCAGATAAACCGCGTCAGGACATAGAGGCTCGGCAATGCGAATATCAGGTGGAACATGGACGTCCTTGGATCGAAGAGGCACAAGAAAGGAACGGTCGGCCGGCTTGAAGTCCGATTACCTAGACCGGGCCGAGGCCTCGGTACAGAGCCTCTCGCTTACGTACCCAAAGGATCCGCCGCAGGATTACGAGAGCATAAGGTTTTGGGGGGCAGCCCTCAGACTCATTATTGGGCAGGTAAACGTGTTGAGATGGCAGGCTCCTGAAACGGATGCATGACTGCGTGCCCTAGAAAACCTCATGCTCCTCAATGCGGCGGCATGAGCAATGCCGGCACCGCCGCGCCCACGCACACGAGGCCGCAATGCCCATACTGCGGCGGCCGCGTGATCGTCATCGAGACATTCGCGCGCGACCTCACGGCCCGCGCGCCGCCCTGGACGTGGTTGCCATGACCTCGAACCGCCCCTCACCGGATTGCAACGCCGCCGAAGTAGCGCACCATCGGCGGCTGGATCGCTTCGTGTGGCTGAGGTCAGCGACCTGCGCCGCACGGCTCGAAACGCTGGAATCCTCAGCCCTTCAACGGCTGCATCGCAAACTGCACGGGCTTCACGAGCCCTGGCCACCTCTCGAAGAATTACGACCCGCTCGCCAAATGCCTTTACCCGGCCAAAGCCGACGAGGCGGAACCGTCAAATCCCCATAGATCCGGAAACTGCAATCTTCATCCCGCGGGTTCTTTCGCTGGAGGCTTTTGGACACTGGCCCCAGTACATCTAGCTGCGTCTGTGATAGCTTGCATTCGAAACCCGTCACAGAAGCGGAACTTGGAAGTCAACTGACACCGACATTCCTTATCCAAGCGCTGCCGGGGCTACGGCAAGCGCCCCGCTGATGTCAGCCCGGATCAGCGCATCGCTCTGCAGGACCATCGACAGTTCCTGCCGGCAATGACTCCCCAGCCGCCAGGTATGCAGTGTAAACGCGAGGCGCGTCTCAGACGGCCTCCGGCAGGCGGTCGATGAGCTTGTCGAGCGTGAGCGGATAGTCGCGGATGCGAACGCCGGTGGCATTGTAGACCGCGTTCGCGACCGCCGCTCCGACGCCGCAGATGCCGAGCTCGGCCACGCCCTTGGCCTTCATGGGCGAGGACATTGGGTCGACCTCGTCGAGAAAGACGACTTCCTGGTGCGGGATGTCAGCATGGACCGGCACCTCATAGCCCGCAAGGTCGTGGTTGACGAAGAAACCTCGCCGCTTGTCCACGGCCAGTTCCTCCATCAAAGCCGCCCCGACTCCCATCGTCATCGCACCGATCACCTGGCTCCTCGCGGATTTGGGATTGAGGATGCGCCCAGCCGCGCACACGGCGAGCATCCGCCGAACCCGAACCTCGCCGGTCGCTGCGTCAACCCCGACTTCGACGAAGTGGGCCGCGAAGGTCGATTGCTGGTGCGTTTTGGCGAGATCGCCGTACTCGATGAAGTCTTCCACGACAAGCTCACCCGCGCTCGCGGCCTCGGCAAGCGGTACGCTGCGGTTGCCCGATCGCACGTCGCCGTCCGAGAATACGGCGTCGGCGGCGTTGAAGCCGAGTTGCTGCGCGACGGCTTCGCGCAGTTTGACACAGGCAGCGTAGACCCCGGCGGTCGAGTTGTTCGCCCCCCACTGACCGCCGGAGCCGGCGGAGACCGGAAAGGCGGAGTCGCCAAGCCGCACGGCCACCTTGTCCAAGGCTACCCCCATCATCTCGGCCGCGGTCTGGGCGATGATGGTGTAGGAGCCCGTTCCGATATCGGTCATGTCGGTTTCAACCGTGACCACTCCTTGACGGTTAAGCCGGACCCGCGCCGCGGACTTTGTCAGGAGGTTGTTGCGGAAGCCCGCCGCCACGCCCGCTCCGACGAGCCAGCGTTCGTCCCGCACCTGGGCAGGCTGGGGATTGCGCTTGTCCCAACCGAAGCGCTCGGCACCGAGTCGAAGACAGCCGACGAGATCGCGATGGGAGAAGCGGCGGTCGGACTTCTCTGGATCGACCTGGGTGTCGTTCAGGATCCGAAAGTCGACCGGATCCAGGCCGAGCTTCTCCGCCATCTCGTCCATGGCGACCTCAAGCGCCATCATGCCGGGTGCCTCGCCCGGTGCGCGCATCGCGTTGCCTTCCGGAAGGTCGAGCGGAGCCAGCCGCATGGCCATCAGGCGGTTTGCGCCCGCGTAGAGGAGCCTCGTTTGGGACACCGCCGTCTCGGGCTTGCCCTCCGCCAGATTGCCGGAGGTGCTCTCGTGCGCGATGGCTGTGATCGTGCCGTCACGGTTCGCGCCAATGCGGATGCGCTGGATCGTGGCAGGCCGATGGGTGGTATTGTTGGCGACGAGCGGGCGACTCAGTGCCAACTTGACGGGTCTGCGCGCCGCCTTGGCAGCGAGCGCTGCCAGCACGGCATCGGCCCGGATGAACAGCTTTGCTCCGAAGCCACCGCCGATATAAGGCGAGTCGAGGCGAACGTTCTCTGCCGGAATACCGAGGATTTTGGCAATGCTGCCTTTGCCCCAAGCAATCATCTGGTTTGATGTCCAGAGCGTCAGCCGATCGCCATCCCATGCCGCGATCGTGGCGTGCGGCTCCATCATGGCGTGGCTCTCATCGGGCGTCGTGTAAGTCTCGTCGAGTTTCACCGGCGCGGCCGCGAACGCACCCTCGAAGTCGCCGACGCGGGCCTCTGGAGGTCCGCTGCTGCCTTCCCCGCTATCGTCGCCAATGAGCGGGGCGTTCGGCGCCTCGGCGGCGAGATCGAACTTCCCCGCCTCGGGCTGGTAGTCGACGCGGATCAGGTAGGCCGCGGCCCGGGCCTGCTCGAAGGTCTCCGCGACCACCACGGCGATCGCTTGGTGGTAATGCTGAATGACCGGTCCGCCGAACAGGTAAGCGGCATTCATCATGCCGCGCTCCAATCGGGGCATGTCGAGCGTCGTGACGATCGTCAGAACGCCTGGCGCCGTCTTGGCCTCCTCCAGGTGCATGGCAACGATGCGGCCTTTAGCGATCCCGGAGCCCAGCACGAAGCCATAAGCCTGGTCTGGCACAACGTCGTGCCGCTCGTAGGCGTAGGGCGCGGTGCCGGTTGTCTTGTAGCGTCCATCGATCCGGTCGGTGGGTCGGCCAACAACCTTGAGCTGGTCAATCGGATTGGTACTGGCGGGAGTGTCGAACCGCATGTCTCAGCTCCTCGCTTCGGAGATCACCGCGCCGAGCGTGCGCTCGACAAGCGCTACCTTGAACGCGTTGTCGTGGGTCGGCTTGGCACCGGCGAGCAGCTGTTCCGTGACCGCCCTGGGGCCGCGCGGCAGAGCGGCTTCCGCCGCTTCGACCCGCCACGGCTTGTGCGCCACGCCGCCCACAGCCACACGTCCTGAGCCGTCCCGCTGAATGACAGCCGCCACAGACACCAGAGCGAAGGCGTAAGACGCGCGGTCGCGCACCTTGCGATAGATCTGCCGGCCGCCGATGGGCGGGGGCAAGGTCGCGGCGGTGATGAGCTCACCGGGCTCCAGCGTCGTCTCCACGTGGGGCGTGTCGCCGGGCAGGCGGTGAAACTCAGCAATCGGGATCGTCCTGGTCGCGCCGTCGGCCCGCACGGTCTCGACCGTCGCGTCGAGCACGCGCATGGCGACCGCCATGTCGCTCGGGTTGGTGGCGATGCAGGCATCACTCACCCCGATGATGCCGAGCTGCCGGCTGAACCCGTCTAGGGCCGAGCAGCCGCTGCCGGGCCGCCGTTTGTTGCAAGGCTGAGCGGTGTCGTAGAAGTAGGGGCAGCGGGTGCGCTGGAGAAAGTTTCCCGCCGTCGTTGCCCGGTTGCGCAACTGGCCGGACGCCCCCGCGAGCAGCGCCCGTGACAGGACACCGTAGTCGCGCCGAACGCGCTCGTTGGCAGCGAGGTCGGTGTTACGGACAAGTGCGCCGATCCGAAGCCCACCTTCCGGGCTCGGCTCGATGGTGTCGAGCTTCAGCCCGTTCACGTCGACGAGGTGGGTGGGTGTCTCGATCTGCAACTTCATCAGGTCGAGCAGATTTGTGCCACCCGCGATGAACTTCGCGCCAGGCGTGCGGGCGACGGCGGCGGCTGCCTCAGCAGGCGTGTTTGCGCGTTCAAAGGTGAAAGCTCTCATCCCTGCCTCTCCGCGACCTCGGTCATGGCCTCGACGATGTTGGAGTAAGCGCCGCAGCGGCAGATGTTGCCACTCATCCGCTCGCGGATCTCGGCCTCGCTGAGCTGCGCTGGAGCTGTGAGGTCGGCCGTGACATGGCTCGGGATCCCGGCCTTGATCTCGTCCAACACCGCCACACCCGAGCAGATCTGTCCGGGCGTGCAGTAGCCGCACTGATAGCCGTCATGCTTGATGAACGCCGCCTGCATGGGATGCAGGTCGTCCGGCGTGCCGAGCCCCTCGATCGAGGTCACCGCGCCGCCCTGGTGCATCACGGCAAGAGTGAGGCAAGAATTGATCCGCCGCCCGTCGACCACAACCGTGCAAGCGCCACACTGGCCGTGATCGCAGCCCTTCTTGGTGCCGGTGAGATGCAAGTGCTCTCGCAGAGCGTCGAGGAGCGTTGTGCGGGTGTCGAGCTCGAGCGTGCGAACCTGCCCGTTCACGTTGAACGAAACCTGTGTCATCACAGGCGTCCCGACCGGTACGGGTTGTGCTTTCACCGAAAGCGGCGCCGTCGCGAGCGCCGCACAGGCTCCAGCTCCGACCATCACCTCGCGCCGGTTCACATTCAGCTCTCCAGGATCCGACATGTCGGCCTCAATTCCCTATTGCCTGCGGGCGTCAGTTCCGCTTCGCCGCAGTTATGAACTTAGCGTCGCTCGCCAGAGGCGCGGCCGACATCAGGCGACAACGGCCCATCGCCTGAGTTGTTTCAACTTAAGTCAGACATAGCCAAGCGATTAGAGGGTCGCGGCGACATAACCTTATGATTGGCATTCATGAATGCTCATCACCTTCGGCTGGCAAAGTGCGCAGACAGGATTACGATTTAGGCTGCAAATCGTTCATCTTGGCCGGGATTTGGGCCCTTTACCCCGGGTATACGCAACCTCGTGGCGGATCTCTACCTACCACCGCCGTGGGCTATCAGCCTCCCTTCGAGCGTTCGAGCTGAGCAGCAGATTTCACAGTGAAATCAAAGCTTAGAAATGGCCCGCCGGAGAGGATCTAATTGAGAACCCATATGTCACAGTCGCGCCTGTGAAAGTCCCTGGTGGCCGAAGCCGCCTGTCCCGTTCAAGCCTTCTCTCTGAGTGCGTCCAGGAGCAGCTGGAATGCCGGAGACGAGTGCCGGCGCGAAGGATAATAGAGATGGTAGCCCGTAAATGCCGGGCACCAACGTGTAAGGACCCGCCGCAGACGGCCGTCGGCTATATAGGGCGAGGCCATGTCTTCCGGGACATAGGCCAGGCCGTGACCTGACAGTGCGGCCGAAAGGATCGGCACACTGCTGTTGAAGGCCAGCTGACTGTCCACCCTTACATTCAGCGACTGGCCATCCCGTTCGAACTCCCACGCATAGAACCCCCCGTGAGTGGCCAGCCGCAAATTGATGCAGCGGTGGCCAGTCAACTCGTGCGGCGACTTCGGCACGCCATGTTCGCGGAAATAGTCAGGGGTCGCCACCACGGCCATGTGCCAGTCGGGGCCGATGCGAACGGCGATCATGTCGCCGGCGACTTCCTCGCCCAGGCGCACCCCGGCGTCATAGCGGCCCGCAACAATGTCCGTGTAGCCATTGTCGATGTCGACCTCGACCGTGATATCGGGGTACTGGCGCAGAAAGGCATCGAGCTTTGGCCAGAGGATGCTGCGAACGGCATGCTCACCTGCATTGATGCGCAGCGTGCCGGTGGGCTTGTCTCGCGTGGCCATCAGCGCATCCACGGCGCGGTCTATGTCGTCGAAATGATGGGCAATGTCGTCCAGCAAGCGCTCGCCGGCATCGGTCAGGGCGACGCTGCGGGTCGTTCTTGTCAGCAGCCGCACGCCGAGCCCAGCCTCAAGCTTGCGGATCGTGTGACTGAGAGCTGACGGCGACAAGCTCAGCTGGGCAGCCGCGCGGGTGAAGCTGCGCTCGCGGGCGACAGTCCTGAACGCAAGAAGGTCGTTTAGATCGGGGCGCAGCATTATTGAATCCCATTCACAAGCTCATGCCGATAATACCATCTAATCGTAGAATAAGACGAGGACTACCTTCGTTGCCGAGCGCTGGGATCGCAATCGCCCCGCGAATGAGGACGCTATGAAACTAGCCCGTGAAGGATCACACCCGTCCGACAGGGGACCGGCCGACCGGTTTACAGGGACCGTCCGCATCGACCCACTTTTCACAGCTCTAGCGGGGTCGAGAGCCGCGGCGAATACCGTGACGTTCGAGCCCGGCGCGCGCACGGCATGGCACACTCATCCCCTGGGGCAAATGCTCGTCGTCACCGCGGGATGTGGCCGAGTCCAGCGTGAAGGCGGCCCCATAACGGAAGTCCGCCCCGGCGACGTCGTACGTTTCGCCCCCGGCGAGAAGCACTGGCACGGGGCAGCACCTTCAACCGCCATGACGCACATCGCCATTCAGGAGACGGTCGAAGACCAAGCCGTTGTTTGGCTGGCCCATGTAAGTGGTGGCGAATATGGCCGCTCGCATTTAACCGGCCAAGGAGAACAATGATGGGTAATGTCAATGTCTTGATTGGCGCCGGATCGATCGGCCAGGCCATCGCGCGGCGGGTAAGCGCCGGCAGGCATGTGGTGCTGGCGGACCTTCGCCAGGAAAACGCCGATGCCGCGGCCAAAGTGCTGCGTGACGCCGGGTTCGAGGTCAGTACGGCAACTGTCGACGTATCATCGCGGCCTTCCGTCCAAGAACTCGTTGAGCTCGCGGCAGGTCTCGGCGATATTACGGGAGTCATTCATGCGGCCGGCGTGTCACCGTCGCAGGCCTCACCGGCGACGATCCTTGCAGTCGATCTATACGGCACAGCCGTGGTCCTCGAAGAGTTCGGCAACGTCATCGCAAAAGGCGGCGCCGGGGTCGTGATTGCTTCCCAGTCTGGCCACCGGTTGGGCGCCCTGACGGTAGAGCAGAACGCAGCGCTTGCGACCACGCCTGCTGAGGATTTGCTTTCGCTCGCGATGCTCCAGCCGGATCAGGTCAAGGACTCGCTCCACGCCTACCAGCTCTCCAAACGCGGGAATTCCCTCCGCGTCATGTACGAAGCCGTTCGATGGGGGCAGCGTGGCGCGCGGGTCAACACGATCAGCCCGGGCATCGTCATCACGCCGCTTGCGAGGGACGAGCTGACGGGCCCGCGCGGTGAAGGCTACCGGCGGATGATCGAGCTATGTCCGGTCGGACGCGCCGCGACTCCAGATGAGGTTGGCCATGTCGGGGCGCTGCTTCTGGGGCCGGACGGCGCCCTCATCACAGGAAGCGACTTCCTCATGGATGGCGGGGTCACAGCTTCCTACTGGTACGGCGAACTCGCAGCGAAACAATAGAATACTGAAAGGACAAGACCATGAAAAAGCGCGTGCTCGGACAAAGCGGACTCGAAGTCTCGGCCATCGGCCTTGGCTGCATGGGCATTAGTCAATCATACGGCCAGCCGCTGGCCCTGCCTGATGCGGTGAAGCTGATCCGCGGCGCCTTCGAGCGCGGAATCACATTCTTCGATACGGCTGAAGTCTACGGACCCTACAAGAACGAAGAGGTCGTGGGCGAAGCCCTTCAGCCCATCCGCGACCGGGTTGTTATCGCCACCAAGTTCGGCTTCGATATCGAAGGCGGCGGCGCGATGGACAGCAGCCCGCAGCGCATCCGCACGGCCGTAGAAGCGTCGCTGAAGCGCCTGCGCACCGACCGGATCGATTTGCTGTATCAGCACCGGGTCGATCCCAATGTGCCGATGGAGGATGTTGCCGGGACGGTCAAGGAGCTGATCTCGGAAGGCAAGGTTCTGCACTTCGGCCTCTCGGAAGCCGGCGTGAACAACATCCGCCGCGCCCACGCGGTTCAGCCCGTTGCCGCCCTGCAAAGTGAATATTCGCTGTGGTGGCGGGAACCGGAGGAGCAGATCCTACCGGTTCTGGAGGAACTCGGAATCGGCTTTGTGCCGTTCAGCCCGCTCGGCAAAGGCTTCCTGACCGGTACGATCGGCACGGACGTGAGCTTTGGGAAAGACGACTTCCGGAGCACGGTACCGCGCTTTACGCAGGAAAATCTCGCCGCCAACCAGAGGCTTATCGAGGCGCTCAGTCATATCGCCCGGACAAAGCAGATCACGCCCGCCCAGCTCGCCCTCGCCTGGGTGCTGGCCCAAAAGCCGTGGATCGTCCCCATCCCTGGGACAACCAAGCTGCATCGCGTGGAAGAGAATATCGGCGCGTCCACTATCGAACTTTCCCCGGACGATCTTGCCGCCATCGACGACGCGATGTCAGGCATCGCGGTTCAGGGCGAGCGCTATTCACCCAGCCATTAGGCGCGGATCGACCGATGACCGGCGCCACTCAACAGCCAGCGAAGGTGCTTGTGCTTGGGGCGAACGGGCAACTCGCCCGCAACACCACGCGCGTTCTCTTAGAACAGAGCAACGCACGGTTGACCCTCTATCTGCGTCGGGCCAGCCGGCTTGAGAACCCGGACCCTTCACGGGTGCGGGTTGTCGAAGGCGACGTACTCGATACGGCTGCACTGCGCTCGGCGATGCAGGGCCAGGACCTCGTCTATGCGAACCTCGCCGGCGACATGGCGCGCCAGGCCCGCAGTATCATCGATGCGATGCACGAAACGGGCGTGAAGCGCCTGATCTTCATCAGCTCGATGGGCATCTATGGCGAGGTGCCGGGCGAAGCGTACCGGAGCGTGCTCGATCCGTACCGCGACTCGGCTGCCGTAATTGAAGCCTCGGATCTCGCCTACACAATTCTGAGGCCGGGCTGGTTCGATCAGACACCCGCTGTCGACTACCAGATCACGCACAAGGGTGAACCATTCGGCGGGCACGATATTTCGCTGAACAGCCTGTCTGACCTAATTCTGAAGCTCGTTACCACGCCCGGCCTTCATATGCGCGAGAGCCTGGGGGTGAGCCGTGGTTGACCTGTCCCGCCGCAATGCCCTGCAAGGCCTCACAATGCTTCCGCTCGCAGGGAGCATAGGTACGGCCGTACGTTCAGCCTCAGCGCAGGATTTGCGGGTGCCCGCCTCACGCACCCTCGTCGCGTTCTTCAGCCGTACCGGCAACACCCGGGTCATAGCAGGTCAGATACGTCGCGCTCATTCGGCTGACATCTTTGAGATTGTGCCGGCCACACCTTACCCTGAAGACTACCAGGAGACCGTGAGTCAGGCACAGCGTGAGCGCGACTCCGGCTTCGAACCGCCACTGCGCGAAACCGTGCGCGCAATTGCGGCCTATAGCATCGTCTTTCTTGGCTTTCCGATCTGGGGCACGACCGCTCCGTCCGTCATCCGTACTTTCCTTTCGAGCCACGACTTGGCGGGAAAGACGCTGGTGCCGTTCATCACGCACGGTGGGTACGGCCTTGGCAGCAGCCTTTCGGTCGTCCGCTCGCATGCCCCGCAGGCACGCTTGATTGAAGGTTTCGCACTGGAAGCGGATCAGGAGCGCCGCACGCTCGAACAGGTTACTGGCTGGCTGGGAGGCCTACCATTATGAACATCCGCACCACGCTTTTCGCTTGCATCGCTTTTGTCGTGTTACCGATCCTAAACGACCCTGCGCATTCGCAGGAGGCTTTGCCCGGCAGCATCTACAAGAACAGCAGCGGCATAGAGTTTCTACCGATCCCCGCCGGCAAGTTTCTGATGGGCTCTCCCGATAGCGATAGCGATCGCGAGGCGCGCGCATTCGAGAAGCCACAGCATGAGGTGACGATCAGCAGACCCTTCTACCTGAGCCGCTTTGAGGTCACCCAGGCCCAATGGGAAGCAGTGATGGACTCGAACCCCTATACGCTCGATCGCTCGAACCCATACTACAACCTGCCCGGCATGGCCGAACGGATCACGAGGCCCCACCATCCGGCCACGGTGTCCTGGAATGACGCGCAAGAATTCATTGCCCGGCTAAACCGGATGGAGGGCGGGAACCGCTACCGCCTGCCAACCGAAGCCGAATGGGAATATGCCGCACGCGCCGGCACAACAACGGCTTATTCCTTCGGCGACAACGATGCCGACCTGGGCCGGCACGCTTGGTTTGGGGAGGACTTCGCCACCGGCGGCACCCATCCCGTGGGGCAGAAGGCGCCCAATCCCTGGGGCCTCCACGATGTCCACGGCAATGCCTGGGAATGGGTGCAAGACTGGTTCGACCCGGCCTACTACGCCAGCAGCCCCTCGGTCGATCCCACTGGGCCACAACAGGGGAGCAAGCGCGTCGTACGAGGCGGGAGCTGGCACAGCACGGCGACCAGCTGGCGCATGGCGTTCCGGCGAGACTACGATCCCGACTACCGCGGCATCAGCATCGGGTTCCGGCTGCTGAGGGCGGCGGACTAGGCATGGCCGTTTGATCGACTGGGCTATGGCTCGCCGAACAGCGCCGCGGGGCGTACCCTCGTACAGGTTCGTTATGAACGCCTGCGCGGCTGCTCGCGGCAAAACGGCAAGGTCCGACTTATGAGGCGAACCGAAGATATCTCGCTCTGGCTGGCGAACGAGGCACCCCATGACAGCGTCAAAGAGTTATTCGCCGGCTTCTGCCAGAAGATAGTTCGGTCCGGGGTTCCGGTCTGGCGCGCCTCCCTGGGCCTGGAGGTACTGCATCCGGAGGTGAGCGGCTGGCAGCATGTCTGGACGGACGAGACCCTGTCGGTGCACGCCGCGGATCGGGCCACGGCGCCGACCTCCGAGTCGTATCTGAACAGTCCCACCCGTATTGTCGACGAAACCGCGCGGCCGTTCCGCCGCCGGCTCGAGGCACCTTGCCTTGACATGCCGCTCCTCGAGGAACTGCGCCTGGCCGGCGCGTCCGATTACGTCATGTATCCCCTTCCGTTCCTCGATCAGACCCGGACCGCGGTCGTCTCGTTCGCGACCCGGGAGGAACAGGGCTTCGACGCGGCATCCCTGGAGGCGCTGGAACTGGCTGTAAGGCTTCTCAGCCCGTATCTGGAGCGGCATGTCCTGCGCCGCATCGCCGTCGACCTGCTCGACACCTACGTCGGTCCCCGCACCGGACAGCGCATCATTGAGGGACGGGTGGACCGCGGCGCCGTCGAGATGATCGAGGCGGCGATCTGGTTCTCCGACCTGCGCGGGTTCACGCTCCTGTCCGAGCAATCGCCCATCCCCGAGGTGCTGGCCCACCTGAACGCCTGGTTCGGAATCGTCGGGGAGGTGGTGGAGGTACATGGAGGCGAGGTGCTGAAGTTCATCGGCGATGCCGTGCTGGCGATCTTCCCGACCTCCGACGAGCATGACCGCAGGGCAGCCTGCCGGAAGGCTCTGGCGGCCGCGCAGGAGTTCGTCCGGAGGACAGACGCCGAAAATGACCTGCGCCGATCGGCGGGTACATCAGCTTTGGTCCATGGCCTGGCCCTGCATGTCGGCGAGGTGGCCTATGGGAATGTCGGAGCCCCGCATCGGCTGGATTTCACGGTCATCGGCCCGGCGGTGAACCGGGCCAGCAGGCTCCTGGACCTGGCCAAGCGGCTCGACCAGCAAGTGCTCGTTTCGCAAGCTCTTGCGCGGGAGGTACGTCAGCCCCTGGTGGATTTGGGGCGCCACCAGTTGCGAGACGTCGAGAGGTCGCAGCGGGTCTTTACGTTGCCCAACCAAGGCAGTGTTGGATCGCACTGACCAGCACGCCAAGGCATCTCCATCCGCTCAGTACCTGCAGACCGAGCCGACTTTTCACTCGCTGCTGGACCGTCTCCTCTGGTTCAGGCCGTGAAGTTCGCCGACCGCTCGGAATGTCGGATATTCCCATCTGAAGCGGATGTTCAAGCTATTTCTGCCTCACGCCAAAGTGAGGCCCTTGGACGTCACAGGATGCAGGGCTGAGGTTTCTCATGTCAGCTCGGCCGAACCCACAAGGTGGGTCCCAGAGCGGGCCGTAACGGCCGCGTCCACTAAGGCGTGCGCAATCCGCTCGGCTGGGTTGATGCGCAAGCCTCGGGGCAGGATCGGCTTGAGAAGCCCGAGGGCCAGCGAGGCCACTTGCTCCATCGGGCGAGCCTCTTCCCGCCTCCCGCCAATCAAGCCCGGCCGCACGAAGGTCAGGGATGGAAAGCCAAGCGTGGCGAGGTCGCGCTCCAGCTCGCCTTTCACTCGGTTGTAGAAGAAGCGCGAGGATGGGTTTGCGCCGATCGCGGAGTTCAGGACGAAGGTGGGCGTGCCGTGCTCTCGGGCAAGGCGGGCAACGGCGAGCGGGTAACCGTGATCGACCCTGCGGAATGCCTCCTTCGATCCGGCGGTGCGCATCGTCGTTCCAAGCGTGCAGATCACCGCGTCAGCCCGCCACCACGGGGCATCCTCGGGTAAGCGCTCGAAGTCGACTGTCTGCGTGAGGAGCTTCGGGTGCTCGTGCAGCTCGCGGCGGACCAAGGCGACCACGGCACTAACCCGACGGTCTGCGAGCACGAGATTGAGAACATGGTGGCCTACGAGCCCCGTCGAACCCATAAGAAGAAGCTTCATCTCACCGACCATTCCCCAAGCCACAGCCTGGAACCCTATCTGGTGTCATGAGGCGTACTCAAGCCATTGAGCGAGCGTCGTTCCCGACTGTTCGTCATTAATCTAAGCCCTTGTAAAAGCGGTAAGTTGGATCAACAAGCGAACTCAATCCGAAACTTACTTCGGTGCCCTATGAGGCCATCCTTTACTCGCAATTGGTATCGATAACTGCCGCTTATCGGCATCTCGCATCACGGATGCCGAACGAAGCCCCGAATTCCCTGAGAGAACTGTCAAAACCTTAATTTTCAAGGCATTTTCGCCCGGTTTTAGTAGGCCCCTCCCCTCCTCGTCACGCCATCAAAATGGTCTCAGCAACGATCCCAAATGGCCAGATGCGGCTATCCGCAGACATTGTACAACAGCGGACTCCGATTTGTGCTTTGACAGGCAGCGCTGGTCTTGCTTCGGTGCACCTCAAGAACTAGATATACATCTAACATTTCGTATATCATGGAGGATGTAATGCAGGTAGCCAAGTGGGGGAACTCCCTTGCTGTCCGCCTCCCCTCAGCCGTCGTCGACGCGTTGAAGCTGAAGGAAGGCGACGACATCGAAATCATCGTTGCTGGATCGCGCTCCTTCGAGGTCTCAAAAGCCCCTGATGCGGCCGAGACCCTCGCACGCCTGCGGCGATTCCGTGGCCGCCTCCCCGCTGGGTTCAAGTTCGATCGGCTTGAGGCCAATGAGCGGTAAGGCCTTTTTCGACACCAATGTCGTCTTGTATCTGCTATCTGAGGATGCCGCCAAAGCTGATCGGGCCGAGGCTCTCCTGGCTTTGGGGGGCACAGTAAGTGTTCAAGTCTTGAACGAGGCCGTGAGCGTCATGACTCGAAAGCTCAAGATGGATCTCGACGAGGTCCGGGAGGTCTTGGCTGGAGTACGGCACTTTTGCGCGGTCGAGCCGATAACCACCGATACCCATGATGTGGCGCTCAACGTCATGAAGCGCTACGGCTTCTCGATCTATGACAGCCTAATTGTCGCCGCAGCCGTCAGCGCCGGCTGCGAGACCCTCTTTTCGGAGGACCTACAAGACGGCCAGCGGGTTCAAGACAGTCTGACCATCGTAAATCCGTTCAAGTAAGGCATAAGCTCGGTCCGTTTAGATGAGCCTGAAGCGAGCTCCAAGGTTTCTCCGGCGATGAAGGCCCCCTCCCCTCCTAAAGCCAACCTAATCGGCTATGCCCGTGTTTCTACAGAGGACCAGGCAACCGACCCCCAGATTGATGAGCTCCGGGCTGCCGGCTGTCTTGTAATCCATCAGGAGTTCGCCTCAGGCGCCTCTCGGAGCCGCCCCGTTCTTGCAGGCACTCTGCGCAGCATCCAGCCCGGAGAGACACTGGTTGTAGTCCGTCTTGATCGACTGGCCCGATCTGTAAAGCACCTCCTGGAGGTCATTGAGCAGCTGGAAGCCCGCGGCGCACATTTCCGGTCACTGGGTGACCCAATCGACACCACCACCCCACAGGGCATGTTCTCTCTGCAGGTTCTGGGGGCCGTCGCCCAATTGGAGCGATCCCTAATCGCCGAGCGGACAAGGCAGGCATCAAGGCTGCGGCCCGCCGCGGGAAGCTTCCAGGCAATCCCGGCTTGAGGGCGCGAAATCCGATTGCAATTCGCAAGGCAGCGGCGGGTTGGTCCCATGCTCATCTCGAAGGGGTTCTTGAGACGGTCGATACCTGGCTTCCGACCGTCCGCCGACTTCGGCCTCAACACACATGGGATGACGTGGCCCGCGTTCTCAATGCCTCAGGACAATCATGGACAGCCGAACGGCTGCGGCGGACGACCAAACGGCTAGTGAAGGAAGGTTTGGCCGAAAAGTCCCTTCTGACGAAGTCCCCTCCCCGTCTTCCCAACGAGCGCTTACTCACGCTGGTTGCGGGCATCGCTATGGCGGCACCTAACCTTAACTTGCGTGAAATAGCTGCCCAGTTAGAGCGCATGCGGGAACGTGCCCCGCGCGGAGGGGCGCGATGGTCAGCGTCATCGGTGAAGTCCCTCCTGGACCGGGCGACTAAGCTTGGGCTAACCACCAGTAACACAGGGGCTGAATAGGGTTGCAACAGCCCGCCTACCAGTCTCCGTCTGTCTCATCGAAGCTGGAAATTTCGCTCGCGATCTCCTGCAGCGCTCGATCCAACGGGCTATGCCGGCGGGCATTGAGAGTGCGGTCACCACCCCCCTGCCCTGCCCGTGCCATCCGCTTCTTGAGGATGCGAATGCCTCGAACGACTAGATGAGCAAGCTCTTCATCGCCTAGCTCGTTAACCATATCTTCCAGTTCATAGCGGCTTGAGCGCTGTGCCAGAGAAGCAAGCGAAACAGCCTGGACAGGTGGCTCCTTAGGAACCTCACTTTCGGTAGGGGCCAGTCGTTTGGTAGCTGCAGGCTTTGGCGCCGGTGCCCCAAAGAGGTCTCCCTGTCTCTCGTCCCAGGAATATCGCCGCCGCATCAGGCCCCTTCTCCAAAGTTGGCGCACTCCTACCTTTTGGTAAGGCGCTCGCCCTGGCTCCGGATCCGGGATCGGGCCAGCCCTGTAAGTTACAAGATGAAACCGAAGCGTGCACGCGTGCCCTATACTGTGCCCTCCCCCATCGGATATCTTCCGTTGGGCATCCGGTGGCTTCACGGAGCAAATTTGAGAAAGGCTTCCCTCAAACAGACCTTCAAGTATTGGAGGCTATCGACCTGTGCCTCCACGTTGTTCTGCCGCGCATGCGATGCACCCACGAACGGGAAAATTGTAAGCTTACAATTTGCCCTGCTCGCATCGAACAGCCAGCCAAGTCATCGTCAGGGAAACGCTCACCGCACTTGAATTGTAAGCTTACAATTCTGCTCAACTCAGTGCTCCGAACCCTGCACCCGTGACAACCCACGCCTTGCGATATCGGATCTGAGGAAGCGGCATTCCTCCCTCCGCCGGCGTTCGCCTGAAGTGCATTCAGTTCAGACGTCAAGATCGTCGAGCAGGCGGGAAAGCGTGCTCCGTCCGAGGGAGCTCATACTGGGATTGGTCTGCTCGTAATACCAAACCAACCCCATCGCTTGCTGGAACGCCCACGCTGCGACGCGCTCCCACTCGACTTCACCCGTTCCGAGGTAGCGCCGCACGATGTCCCTTCGGTCGCGGTCGAGAAGATGCCATGTGGCCACAAGATCCAATGCCGGATCGGCTGGCCCGAAGCTGCCGGCATCGAGCACGCCGGCAAGACGCTCGCCATGCACAAGAAGGTTCGCCGGAATGAGATCCCGGTGGCTCATGACGTCGGGCCCGGATGGCGGCAGCTCACGAAGCCGAGTCCACATGCGCCGCAGGCGAGTAACGTCGAGGAGAGCATCGCTATTGTTGAAACAGACTTCCATCCAGGCATCGTGATCGGAAAGGTTGCCGCCCCTCCCTATTCCATCGAAGCGACGACCGTGAGTGTCCGCTGCTCGAAGCGACGCAATCAGGTGAGCAAGATCGCGGGCGAAGGCCGTGGACGTCGCGAATCCGGTTGGCGTCGCAACATCGCCTTCGATTCAGCTCTGTACCGCCCAAGGCATCGGATAGCGCGCGTCAGGTCGACCAAGCCCGAGCGGCCGAGGAGTCGGAACAGGACAATTCTCCACGAACTCGGTCATGGCTGCTGCTTCCCTGTGAAGCATATCAGCACACTCGAGCGGCTTCATCTTGCGGAGAGGAAATCTTGCCGCAGCGTCTGATCCAATCCGGTAAATTGCATTGACGGTGCCGATCGTCTCAAGTTGCTTTATCCGTTCATGGCGATACTCCGGGAACTGATCGATGATTATTCCACGAGCGATATTACGATCGATAAGCACCTGATCAGCGTGCATCATGCTGCCAATGTCTCCGACCAAATCCGCTCCTGCGCCAGTTTGATTGCCCGAAGCTTGAACCCTCGTCACCAGATCCGGACTCGTTCGACCAACTGCGCGGCAACCTAGAAATTGTAAGCTTACAATTTGCCACTAACGATCCTGAGCCGACTAGAGCATCGGACGATTACACGGACGCATATCCGGCGGCCTTGAGATAGTTCCAGCATTCCTGCGGCTCGAACAGATTGCAGATGTTGCCGACAGCTCGCCAGAGCGCGTCAACGGTTCGGGCTTCGGCTTTGCGCAGGTGTGCTTTGATCTTTGCGAAAGCCTGCTCAATTGGGTTCAAATCGGGCGAATATGCAGGCAGGAACAGGAACCAGGCACCTCGTTGCTTCAGACATTCCGCCGCCCTCGCACTCTTGTGGACCGCGAGGTTGTCGAGGATCACCACATCACCCTTCACCAGCGTGGGCGCCAGTTGCGTCTCAATATAGATGTCAAACGCCGAGCGCGTGATCGGGCCATCGATGATCCACGGCGCACTCAGCTCATGACAGCGCAGCGCGGCCAGAAAGGTGTGGGTCTTCCAGTGGCCAAAGGGGGCTGCAGCGCGCAAGCGCTGACCTCTGCAGCTCCGGCCGCGCAGGCGCGTCATCTTGGTATTGACGTAGGTCTCATCCAAGAACACCAACCGATATGGCTGCTGGCGCATCCGCGGCTGACGCTGCGTGTGCCAGACCCGGCGCTCCTCACGCACGTCGGCGCGTGCGCATTCCGCGGCCATCTGGGCTTTTTTATAGGTGAAGCCGTGCCGGCACAGCAGCCGCGAGAGAGTGGCCGGGGCGGCGACGATCCCATGCTCCTCCAGCAGCCGAGCCGCGAGTTCGGGCATGGTGATGTCCGGCTTGGCCTCGACGGCTTGGATCAGAAACGTCTCGTAGGGCGAAAGCCTCCGGCGTCCGGGTGGACGGCCCTGTCGCGCCGGAGTGGGCGATCCGGACGTCTTCTGGCGCTGAAGCAGCTTGATGGCGAAGCTGTCGCTGACCCCAAAGTGGCGCGCCGCGGCCCGGCAAGAGTGACCCGCTTCCACAAACGCCACCACGCGCACGCGTAGATCGAGAGAGTAGCTCTGGGTCATGATCCACCTCCTGGTCAGAAGGGAATCACAGCTCCCGCCCAAAGTGAACCCGTTGAATCCGCGTTCCTGTCCGATGCTCTAGGGGAGGGGTTCTTAAGCTTGCACAAAATCCTGTAAAGGGGTTCGTAATCTGCAGGATTGGGCCTCAATTTTCAGCAGTCCTCAAGCTGGCGCGTCGTCGTGCACTGCCTCGTCCGTATGTGGCTTCACTCAGGATGAAGGGCTATGGCATGGCCGGCATTGGTGCGACGAGCTGAGTTCTTGCTGGCTGGACGGCCGTCGGAATTGTTAGCTTACAATTCAGTGTCCCAGCTTGCTCAGCTCGATCCACGGCAGGTGCCCTGAGCCTCCCGGTTGTAAGCTTCCAATTGGCAACTACCTCTTCTGAAATCCCCGAGGGCAGGGGTGTGGCCCGGTAAGGATAGTGACGACGCCGTTCGTATCGATGGGGTGGGCTCATCCAAGGACAACGCCTGAAAGGATCGCTAACGAAGTGAGCGGCTATGTAAGCCGAATTGTAAGCTCACAATTCGGCATCTTTCGTGCTCAAGGCTTTCGGCTCAGACCATATGCCTCAAATTGTAAGCTTACAATCTTAGCTCCAACTTGGCCGCGAAGACAGCAAAGCGTATAGCAGGGCTTGTCCCATTGAAAGGTCGAATTGCCAGAATTCTCAAAGTAGCCTTCAGCAGGGGAGAGTAATCTCGATCCCGTCCGAAAGAAACTTGTAAGCTTACAATTTCCCGCCCCTCCTTGATCTTGTCTGCCATTGTCTCACTGCTGCCGATTTACATCTTTCTCCTGCGCGCCTTACCTCTAGCCGGACTGAATACAACTCCGTCGAGTCGCTTCAGCATCTTGGAAGGGGAGGGGGGCTGATTATAACACAGCCGATTCTGCCTCAGCGGAAACGATCCCAAAAAAAGCCTGCCCAGCCGCAGTCTACTTGCTTAAAAAGACGTTTTCCGAAGGGGAGTGTTTACGGATTGTTAAACCTCTTAGCTCCTACTGCTCATCAGCGCACATCGGCCCCCATCAGCCATTTCTGCGCAGATCCAGAGGCACGGAAAAGCAGTATGAGCACTCAGGCCGCATTATCGTACGAGACCGATAAAACCTTCCTTGAGCTCCTAGAAAATGACGCGGACGAGTTGGCCTCAAAGCTCCAGGCCCTCCAACGCCGCATTTTCCCACCACTCGCCAAGAAGGCGATCCGCCGTCTGACTTCTGCCGAAGCCGCCAAGTTCATCGGCATCGCCGAGGGCTACCTCCGCCAGATCGCCATCGACGGAAAAGTTGAACTTTCAGAACCTCCGGTCAACGGCCGGCGCACCTACTCGGTGGAAGACATCGCCGCCATCCGTGAATTGCTCGACGCTACAAACCCATCGCGTCAATACGTTCCCCATCGTCAGGGTGAAGACAAACTCCAGATCCTGTCGATCATCAATTTCAAAGGTGGCAGCGCTAAAACCACGACCACCGCTCACCTAGCCCAGTATCTGGCCCTAAAAGGCTACAGAGTGCTCGCTATCGACCTGGACCCCCAGGCCAGCCTTTCAACGTTATTTGGTCATCAACCTGAGCTCGACGTGGGGGCAGACGAAACCCTCTATGGCGCTCTGAGGTACGATGATCGCCGAGTCGATATTCGGGAGATCATCCGCTCGACTTATCTACCCGGGCTGCACATCATCCCGGGAAACCTCGAGTTGATGGAGTTCGAGACAACAACTCCCCGTGCGAAGGAAGCCTCGACATTCTTTGTAAGGATCGCACAGGCCCTCGAGCCTGTCGAAGGTGAGTACGATGTCGTCCTCGTCGACTGCCCTCCCAACCTCGGGTACCTGACGATGGCCGCTCTCTGCGCGGCCACCTCGATCATGATCACCGTTCATCCGCAGATGCTCGATGTCCTCTCGATGGCTCAGTTCCTGCGCATGACAACTGATCTGCTCCAGGTCATCAACAAGGCCCGGCCCATCGCGAACTACGACTGGATGTCGTATCTGATCACCAGATATGAGCCGAGCGACACCCCTCAGAACCAGATGGTGGGCTTTCTACGCTCACTGTTCGGTCCGCGGGTCATGACCAACGCTATGTTGAAGAGCACAGCCATCGCCGATGCTGGCTTAAGTAAGCAGACGCTCTACGAAGTCGATCGCCAGAAGTTTAACAAGGGCACGTACGATCGCGCCATGGAGTCACTCGATCTCGTCAATGGAGAGGTCGAGGCTCACATTCGCCGCACCTGGGGGAGAGTCTAATGGCTCGTCTAAATCTTCTCGCAGACCTTATTGATGAAGGAACCGCTCCCGCGGCCAATCAGCCGGTAGAGCAGGGCGACCGTCCGCACAAGGTCGACCGGCCGTTTGCGTCGACGGACAAGAGGCCCTCACGTCCTACCCCACAACTCGGGACGATCACGCAAACCGTCGACGTGCTTGCGCGGGCTGAGGAAATGCAGCGGCAGCTCAGCCAGGGTCAAACGATTGTCGAGTTGGATCCTGCGGATCTCGATGCATCGTTCGTTCCTGATCGCATGGCCCCATCCGAAGAGGACCATCAGGAACTTCTCCGATCCATTCGGGATCGAGGTCAGATCGTTCCTGTCCTGGTCCGTCCTCACCCGACGGAAAATGGACGATACCAGATCGCCTTCGGTCACCGGCGTGTTCGTGCTCTCAAGGAGCTCAGCCTAAAGGTCAAGGCCACCGTCAGAAACTTGACCGACGAGGAATTGGTCGTTGCTCAAGGGCAGGAAAACAATGCCCGCACCAACCTCAGCTTTATTGAAAGGGCGCGCTTTGCTAAGCAACTCGAAGACAGGAAGTTCACCCGTGAAGTGATCTCCCAGTCGCTGTGCATCGATCCTGGCAATCTCTCTCGTCTGATCAGCGTCGCCTCCAGCATCCCGCTCGATATAATCGACGCAATCGGGCCGGCACCCAGCATCGGTCAAGGCCGCTGGATGGATCTGTCCGCGAGCATGGATAATCGGGCTCACCAGAAAGTCCGCAAAGCATTCACCAGTGATGACTTCCAGCGCCTCTCATCTGATGCGCGCTTCCAGTTTGTTCTTGCTCAGGTCAAGAAGACCGAACGTGCGCAGACAGAAGCATGGACGGCTACCGACGGGCTGAAGGTTGCCAAGTACACGCGCGGCGACAAGAAATTTCAGCTCACGTTGGATGAAAAGCTCGCCCCCGAGTTCGGGAACTTCCTACTCGCCAAGCTGGATAGCTTGTACTCGGAATTCAGAGCGCAGGCCCACAAGTCTGAATAATGACATCGAACGGGGCTCAGCCAAATGGAAGGGCCCCGGCATCCGGTCTGTTTCCTTCTGCAACGATCTTCAGCACATCATCTGGAAGGGATCTCTATAGTTCCGATGCCTCCGTGGCTGGTCCACAGTCGCGAATACGTGCAAAGGGCTCGAAGGGGAGGGGTATTCAAACGTTAGTTGGAAGTTCTAGAGCGGGCTATGTACACTTTTGCTTATCGCGAGCAATCGATCGTTTGCAAACGTCTCTCAAGCCATTTTGTTAACTAGCAGGGGAGGGGAGGGCTTTCCTACAGCCAGCGAAAGTGCTTTGAAAACAAAGGCTTTAGCGGTTCGGCTGGAGCCGAAAGGCCTAAATAGGTGCCCGTGATTTGATCTTTGATGAAGCCGCTCACGGTGCAGCCGAGCGATGTGGCGCTTATCCGACCATCAGACCGTAGCCATCCCCTAAATACCTTCCTGTGGTGTACTTAGGTCCAACGATATCAAAACCTTAGCAATAGGCCGAAGCGTGACTTCGGGAAAGGCTAGGTTCGGAAACCTTAAGTGAGTGAAGCCTTGCTGAAATCCATGCTGCTTCTGCTGCGATGATCAGTGGAGGGCAAGAGGCAATAAGCTGCCCAGTAGGCATTTACGACAGCAGGAGAGGGGAGGGCAGGTCAGGAGCGAAAAGCGGACCTTCACACGGCCAAGCTGAAGGGCAGTCCGTGACCCGAAGCGGTCCATCAGCGTGGGATTGGCGAGCTTCCGAGATGGAGCGCAGCCATTGTACAACCGCGGTCTTCCGCTTCGAACAATGTGCTTTATCTTTAGAGGACGCAAACGTCTGGTCGGTAAGATCAACCGCTTCAAGCGCCTGGCGCCCCGGTGGGCACCGTCAAATTAACCAGAGAGTGACCGGATCAGGGCATACGTGAAGGATGAAATCTTCTCGCCAGCCTCGCTATGCCCGCCACCGGTTCCCTGCTGAGGTCATCAGCCACGTTGTGTGGCTGTATTTCCGGTTCTCCTTGAGCCTGCGCATGGTTGAAGAGATGCTCGCTGCCCGAGGTATCCTGGTCAGCCACGAGATGGTACGGCAGTGGGCGATGAAGTTCGGCCAGGATTTTGCCAACCAGATCCGCAGGCGTCATCCGGCTCCTGGCGACAAATGGCATCTCGATGAGGTTGTGATCAGCATCGCTGGTAAAAAGCATTGGCTCTGGCGTGCCGTGGACCAGCATGGAGTCGTACTCGACATCCTGGTTCAGAGTCGGCGCAACGCGGAGGCGGCCAAGCGCTTGCTGCGCAAACTGCTGAAGCGTCAGGGCCGGTCACCGCGCGTGATGATCACGGACAAGCTGGCCAGCTATGCCGCCGCGAAGAAGGCTGTCATGCCGGGTGTGGAGCACCGCCAGCGTAAAGGCTTGAACAATCGAGCCGAAAATAGTCACCAACCGACCCGTCGGCGCGAGCGCATCATGAAGCGCTTCAAGTCAGCTGGGCAGGCCCAACGCTTTCTCTCGGTTCATGACCAGGTTGCGAACCTCTTTCGCCGTCCGTCAAACACCAATGCAGCTGACCATCGCGCATTCCGGGCGCAAGCCTTTATGACTTGGACTGAGGTGACCGGCGTTGCGCCGACCTTCTGATCCGCAGATGCAGAGCCGGCGTTTCGACCTCAACTCGTTAACTTGACGATGCCCTTGGGTGAGCTTGTGTTGGAATTGCGCACTCTCGTGATCCTTGACCATTAGAGCGGGGGCGAGCCGGGCCACATGACCGTTTCGGACGATGCGCCCTTCAGACACGAGACCGGCCCGGGAGACCTCCGCTGCACGATCACGGCGTGCCATCCTTTTGGGACGTTGACGCGCACACCGAGGCGCTCGTTTAGGAACTCGGCACCAGGTCATTGGGCTATGCCTCACAGGCTGCGGAGGACATCCATGCGATCATCCTTGATGGGAGTGCTCGACGCTCTCGCCATTGTCCCGGTCCTTGCCCAAGCGCCAGAGGGAGTGCACATCCGCATTCGCGGGACTGTTGACCGGTTGGGGGGCGGACCCTGGTCGTCAGAACAGTCTCTGGACAGAGTCCGGTCACCATAGGTGAAGGTGACCTACCAAGGCTGGGAGGCGGACATCACGGTTCCGCCTGAGGTTCCCGGGGCCACCTTCGTGCCGAGGGACATGAGCCTCGTGAAGCTTGGCGCTGCGATCTTCATCTTTGGCCGCGGCAGCCCGATGGCTCCCTGTCCGCGACCCGCGCAATTCACCGGATCTGCGGACCCGCTCGGGCGTAAGCCCGTCCAGGGCGGAGAGGTGATGCCGCTGGTGAGCAAACCGCAGGTCACCTTGCCTCGCGCCGGTCTCCGCCATCGCCGCTCGCAGCCTTGTACGGATCGGATCAGATGCCAGGGTCCCAGGCCAGCAGAGCATCAGGGGCGGATCCTACTGATGACTGCTGTCGGCGGTTCACCATTCGGGCATGGAGCTGCTTCACCGTGCCGCTCGCGGTTGTCACGCACAGGAAGGGCAGGACGGCATGCACCAAAGCCGCTAGACCGGCCGTAAGCAGAGGACCGGCAAAGCTGAGGGCGACGCCCATATGTTCGAAGTAGGATTCCCCCACAGACTCGGGATGCTCGGTGAATAGGCGTTTCACGTGCATGAGAACCTCCTACTCGTTCAGGGCATTATGGCTGGGTGCTGAACCGCTTTGAAGATATCCGGCGTTTTGACCACTGCCGTGATCAACCGCACACAGCGATGGGACACGCTGATCTGCTGAGCCAAGCCCTAAAGGCATACCCGATGCTGGATTCCCTGAGAAAGCCCAGCAAGCGAGCAACCCCGCTAAGTCGGAGAGCGCGGCCACGGGCAGGAGGCCGATCAAAGTGGTCTTGCCGGAGCTGGCCTCCCGAACTCTGGGGAAGCGTCGGCGGGCGCCGCTCCCCAGAACCGCATTGTGCCTCTATGCGGCCGCGTCATAGCAATCCGCCGCATGGTCGAGAGACGGTGCCGTCTCCTCCGGATCGCGGCGGGTGTCGTCTCCCGCCGTCGGGCCTTGTGCCCCGAAGAGCTCTCGGTAATGCAGCACCTTGAATGTGTGGGCCAGCACTGCCTCGCGCGAGGGGCCTTTCATCACGTCCTCCCACTTAAGCGAGGGACACTGGTACTCGATGCCGAATGACGGATGCATGGTGAAGCTCCTTTGATTGGTTGCCGGCTTGCGCCGATCCCCATCGGGGATGCTTCGACCTTGACCCGTGCCCATGTGAGCGACCGTGGAAGCGTGCGATGTATTCAAGGCTGTGAGCGTGGTAATGAGAGGATCTTCCCCTCCCAGCAGTCGGCGTCTGTCTGCTCCATAGAGTTTGCACGGCGCCGTCCCGCTGCTACCCTGTGCATTCTATGGCCGACGGGATTTGGTGAAGAGGCTTGGTCGCTTTGTTCATTTCAGCTGTTGCAACCGGGATAGGTCCTGAGACGGATGGCGTAGCCAGCCGAGCAGTAGATGTCCTGCGAAGCTATCTGTCATTGAGGAGCAGTCTCCTCCACGAGAGCCGTGAACTATACTCTCAGCTGCAAATCAGCCCACCTGGCAGAAAAGGTGATCTATGCTGGGATTGCTCGACATCCGAGTTCTCGGGGATTTCCACGTTGGCCGGGATGGTATACCGATCGGTCTGCCTCCTTCGAAGAAGACACGGGCGCTTCTGGCCTACCTGGCTGTCACTGGCCGATCTCACCGCCGCGAGCGACTGTGTGAGCTGTTCTGGGATGTCCCCGACGATCCGCGCGGCGCATTGCGGTGGAGCCTCTCAAAGATGCGCCAGATCCTGGGCCGCGGCTCCGAGACGTGCCTCATAGCTGACCGGAATACTGTCACTCTCACGCCTGACGCAATAAAGCTGGATTTCGCCCGCGTTGGAACGCTGCATAAAGATGATCTGAGCTCCCGCGAGACTGCTGAACTCGAGGAGATGGCAACACTGTACCGCGGCGGGTTCCTAGCAGATCTCTCCTTACCGCGCTGTCCCGATTTCGAGGCTTGGCGGATCGCCCTAGCCAACGAGGTCGACCTCGGAAGAATCCGCCTTCTCCAGGAGTTGATCTGTCGCTTCGCAGAAGTGCCGGAGCGCGCACTTCCCTATGGCCATGCCCTTCAAAGCATCGTCTCTCAGAATAGTCAGGTCGCCAAACAGGTCGAGGCTCTCGGCGAGGCCGCTCTTCAAAGCGTCCTAAAGCCAAATGCTGTAATCGCTCCAGGCGCAGCTATCGAGGCACAAACTCATGTTAGCGATCACGAGATCGTGCACAGTGATCAGACGATAACACCAACGCCCATGACTCCTGTTGCAACGGACGAGACGCGCAAGCAAGTCAGTGTCCTGGTGGTGGAGATCGTCATTCCGCTCTTAGCCCGTGACGACACGGACCCAGAGGTCTTCCTCGAGGCCATCGAGCCTTTGCTCGACCTTGCCACCAATGTTGTCGAGCAGAGGGGTGGCATCATTGTCACTCGCGGACAGGCTGATCTGACCGCGATCTTTGGAGCCGTGGCACCAGTAGAGGATCATGCTCTCCAGGCTGCCCAGACGGCTCTCGCTGTGAGCCGGGCCATACAGCATCTTGCCGACCAAGCGACGCAGGTCAAAGCGGCGACTGATACCGGCGAGGCGATTGTGCGCACTCGCACGCTCCCTCAGGGATCACGGGTTGAAGTGAACGGCCCACCAGTTCGTGTGGCTCAACGGTTGGCGCAAGCTTTAAGACACGAGATCATCGTAGCGACCGCGAGAACGCGCGAGGCAACCGGCGGCTTTCTGATCATGGAGTCGCTTGACGCCTCCGCTGATTTGTCCCCGGAGCGCGAACAGCAGGTCTACAGGGTCGTCGGAGAAAACCAAGCTCTGTCACGGTGGCAGCTTCGGGCTGGTCAAAGGCTGACACCTCTGATCGGACGTGCGGCGGAACTGCGTACCATCTGCCAGGCATGGCAACGTGCGCAACGAGGGCAGGGCCAGGTTGTTGGTCTTGTCGCCGGGCCCGGGTTGGGCAAATCCCGGCTCGCGCACGAGTTTGTGGCCCGTCAACAGGACAAAGGAGCCGTCGTGCTCGAGAGTGGAGCGCTGGAGGCTGACAGCAATGCTAGCTTCATCGTTCTTAAAAGACTGCTCCACAGCCTACTCGGCGTCGGCGCCGGTGCGCCGGCCGAGGCGGTAGCCGCCAAGCTTACCACTCGCCTCCGGGAACGAGGCGCCGAGGCGCGCGTCTTATCGCCCCTGCTGTTCGTGCTCGATCTCCCGATCGAGGATCGGGAATGGATTGTGCTTTCAGCTGCCGATCGCGCCAGACGGGCCCGGGATGCGACCGCAGTGCTTCTGTCTTTGGAGGCGCAACAACAGCCAATTGTCGTTCTGATTGAGGATTTACATTGGGTCGACCCCGAGAGTGAAGCCGCCATCACGCGAATTGTGGCGAGCATCAGCCACCAGCCAATTCTGCTGCTGGCGACCTATCGGCCGGAGTACCGACACGATTGGCTCCAGAGAGGCAGCTTCCTCCAAGTGGGGCTTGATCAGCTGGAACCAGGCAACGTGGATGCATTCCTGCGCAGCCTGATTGGGGATGATCCAAGTGTTTCCCACTTAATCCCGCTAGTTGCAGAGCGGACAGGAGGCATTCCCCTGTTCATGGAGGAGGTGGTTCGGTCCTTGGTTCAGAGTGGCCAACTCGTGGGGCCGCCGGGGAGCTATTCCGCCCAAGAGGCGATCACCAAGCTTGATGTGCCCGCCACTGTGCAATCCGTCATTGCCGCTCGGATCGGGCAACTCCAGGAACGAGACCGGTGGGCACTGCAGATTGCGGCGGTCATCGGGCGAGAGATCCCGGTCGACCTGCTCGGCCAGATCACCGGGTTCGATCACAGGCAGCTCGAAAGTAGCCTGACCTGTCTCCAGAGAGCAGGATTCATCAGCGAAAAGCAGGTGTTCCCGGCTGGCGTCTATATCTTCAGGCACTCCCTGATCGAGGACGTGGCGTACCGGAGTCTGGTGGGTTCAACGAGGCGTGGCATCCACGGCCGTGTTCTGGAGTTGATGGAGATAGACCATGCTGAGCACCTTGGAGAGATCCTGGAAAGCTTGAGCGAGCATGCTGTCAGGGCCGAGAGCTGGACCAAGGCTGTCGATTATCTTCTGCGTGCAGCGCGCCGGGCTCTGCAACGATCTGCTCATCAGACAGCCCTGGCGTTTCTTCGTCGGGGCTTGGAGATCGCGGCGCGGTGGCCGGAGACAGCAGAGCGATTCCGGATCGAACTTCAGTACCAGGAAACCTGCGGCGTCGCCTGGATGGCTGCCAAGGGTTGGGGTGCCCGTGAGGTGTCGGAGGCCTATGAACGGGCTGAGGCGCTCTGCCATCTGCTTGATGACAGGGCGGAGCTGTTTACCATTCTGCGTGGCCGGGCGCAGTACTACATGATCAGCGGGCAGCCCAAATCTGCCCAGAAGATTGCCGAGAAATGCGCAGAGACAAGTCTGGGTTCACCGGACAACGGAGTGGCCATCGAAACCCACCATATGTTCTGGACGAACGGCTTCTTCATGGGCGACTATGCGACGGCCGGAGCACACGCAGAGCACGCTATCGGGCGGTACCAGCCCGAGAGAGATCATTCCTTAACCTTTCAGTACTCGGGCCATGACCCAGGCGTCTGCAGTCGCTGCATGTCCGGCCTCGTCCTCTGGCAGCAGGGCCACCTTGAACGCGCAACAATCAGATGCACAGAGGCCATGCAACTGGCGGAGAAGCTCGCGCATCCTCTGACGACCGCACTGGCCTATTGGGGTATGAGTTACCTGCACATATTCCGGCGCGAACCCGATCTTGCCCTGTTATGGGCCGAGCGAGAGATTGAGGTCTGTGATGAGTACATGCTGCCGCTTCTGCGGTCCCAGGGCGTCTTCCAGGTGGGGTGGGCTACAGCGCAGCTTGGCGAACTGGATCTGGGCATCGAGCAGATGGAACAGGGAGTTCAAGCCATCCGGGCGACCGGCGCCGAGATGGGACTTCCCTACTTCCTGGGCTTGCTCGGAGAAACCTATAGCACTGCGCGGGAGACAGGGAAGGCACTTGCGACGATCGGAGCAGCCATCAAGAGCGCAGAGCAAAACGGTGCTAGATTTCAGCTGTCGGAGCTGTTGCGCATGCGAGCTCACGCCCTGGCCAGAGGCCGGTATAGCAACTCCGACGAGATCGAGCGGACTTTCCGGACCGCGATCGAGTCAGCCCGAAGTCAGGGAGCCCTCATGCCTGAGCTTCGCGCGGCCACCAGCCTTGCCGGATATCTTACCGAGACAGAGAGGCGGTCAGAGGCGCGCGAGCTTCTCCGATCTTATGGCGATTTCATCAGAGCTACTCCGGGATGCACCGATATCGATGCCGCGGCTGAACTGCTTTGATTTGTTTGGCCCGACTGAATGCTCGAGATATGACGCTTTGGCTTGCCTTAAAAGGGTGAGGCAGGAAAGCTTGAGCAAAGGTCGCGTCACTCACTCCTGCGCCCGGCTCGTGGCAATGCCCAGAGTCAGGCCGGGATGCGCCCCAGCGTGACGACGAAGTACTCGCGAAAGCAGAAGTCCGGATAATCGAACAAGCGATCCGGATCCGCCGCGGCGACATTCAATGCCTCGCAATCGGTTGGCGAGAGACTGTGCTCCGCTGCGGGCTTTGCATGATAGCAAAGCCCCATGGCGATGAACTCGCGCGTGTGGGTTGGCAGTGGTGCCCAACGTTCCACGAGCCAACCCTTACGCATGATGTCCGTCAGTCCCGCGTGCCGGAAGAAGGCGGGCTAGCGAGGGCTAGCGAGGATCCGCACCACGCGCCCAGCACCCCAGTCTCGGCTGCCTTGGCTCGGCGTGCCGCAACCTGACGGGCCTTAATAGCTGGGTCCAGCGGTAGCAATTGTAGGAGCGTCCCGTCAGTGATGTGAGCCCTGGGAACTCCTCCGGAAGAGGTTACAGTCCGTCCAGCTCAGCTCACAGCCGGGAAGGGCTGAGCTTCGGGGAACTATCGCTTAGGAGCTTTCCGGGCTGCGTCTTCCATCCCTTGCGGGTTCTTCTCGACTCCCTCCTGGAGCACCTTCGCGGCGGCGTCCTGTTCCTGCTCCAGAGGCGCGGAGATCGGCGCGGTGTCGCCGCGGGCTTCAAGACCTTGCTCCTGCGGCTTCCGACTTCCCGCCTTCGCGGCGGATTTCAGGGAGCGTAGAGCCTCTGGCTGCTGACCATCCTGCATGCGATCGGGCATCGGGCGAACTCCTGCTAAGGCGGCTTCGTCGTCATCTCCCAAGGGGAATTCCTGGCGCGGCGAGGCGTTCCATCCTGAGCGCGTCCGGACAGCGAAGTCACCCACGCTCAGTGTCATCCTTGCGAATCGTGTTCACGCTCACGACGCCCGCAGCCACTGGCGTGGATTGGCTCGCTCGGCCAGATCGCCGGACAGGGCCCGGCAGAGCTCCTCCATAGACGCTAGGTTGTGAATAGAGCGGAACTCATCCGCATAAGGCAGCATCGCCCGGATGCCGGAGGCGCGAGCCTCGAAAGCGTCGAACCGAAGAAGCGGATTCAGCCATATAAGACGGCGGCAGGAGCGCTTGAGCCGGTCCATCTCAAACGTCAGTTCCGGCGTCACTTCCCGTTCGAGGCCGTCCGTGAAGAGCAGGACGATAGCACCCTGACCGAGCACCCGGCGGGACCAATGGCGGTTGAAGTCGTGCAGCGCATGCGCGATGCGCGTTCCGCCTTCCCAGTCCTGTACGCGCTTCGAGGCGCGGGCCAGGGCCTCATCAGGATCACGGCTCGTCAGTTCGCGACTGATATTGGTCAGGCGCGTGGCAAAGACGAAGGAGTGAACTCTTCGTCTCTTCTCGGCAATGGTATGCAGGAAGTGCAGGAAGAGCCGGGAATAGTCTGCCATGGAGCCTGAGATGTCCATGAGCGCCACCATCGGCGCATGGCGCATTGCGGGGGTGCGATAGGCCAAGTCGATCGCGGCCCCGCCGCCGCGCAGCGACCGCCGGAACGTCCTGCGTGGATCGATCTGGCGGCCTCGCGGATCCGACACGAAGCGGCGCGTGATCACTTCGTCGTCCGGCAGGGACATGTCGGCAATCAGGCGCTTGGCCACAGCGATCTCGGCGGCCGACATCTGCGCGAAATCCCTCGCCTTCAGAACCTCACGGTCTGAGACGGTGAGGCGGGCGGAGAATTCGGTCTTCTCGACCGGCTCCGGCTTCTCCTGCCGGGGCGAGGCCAATGCTTCGGCTACGCGCAGAGCACCAGCCTGCGGCTTCTTCTCCTCCTTGGCCCCGCCGGGAGTGATCGGCGACATCTGAGCGATGAGCTTCTCGATCAGTGCGCGCCGCTGCCAGAAGATCCTGAAGGCTTGGTCGAACAGGATGCTGTGCTCATGCCGCTTCACGAAGATCGCATGAAGCGTCCAGTAAAAGTCCTCGCGCGGGCCGATCCGCGCCACCTCGACCGCCGCAATGGCATCGAGAACCGCGCCAGGGCCGACCGGCAGACCTGCGGCCCGTAAGGCCCGCGCGAAATAGGCGATGTTGTCCGCAAGGCGACCTTCACCCTGGCGGGCAGATCCGTCGGTCACTCGGGTACCCTCAGCATGCTCTGAAGCCGATCGAGCATGGCCTTGGTCCCGCTGCCCTGCATCTTCTGGATGTCATCCTGGTATTTCAACAGAACGCCGAGCGTGTCCGAGACCAGCGCCGGGTCGAGCGCAACCGCATCGAGTTCCACGAGGGCCGATGCCCAGTCGAGGGTTTCGGCCACGCCCGGTGCCTTGAACAGATCCTCCTTTCGGATTGCCTGAACGAAGGCGACGATCTCCTGCGACAAGCGCTCGGCGGCCTGCGGAACACGGCTTGTGAGGATGGCGAGCTCTCGCTCTGCGCCCGGGTAATCGACCCAATGATAGAGGCAGCGGCGCTTGAGCGCGTCATGAATCTCGCGGGTGCGGTTCGACGTGATGATGACAATGGGAGGATGCTCAGTCTTGACCGTGCCGAGTTCCGGTATGGTGACCTGGAAGTCTGAGAGCACCTCCAGAAGAAAGGCCTCGAAGGCCTCGTCCGTGCGGTCGAGTTCGTCGATCAGGAGAACCGGTGCTCCGGCGGTGTCGGGCTCAAGAGCCTGCAGGAGCGGCCGCTTCACCAGATAGCGTTCCGAGAACAGGTCGCTCTCTAATGTGTCGCGGTCCACCGTCCCGCCGGCCTCGGCCAACCGGATGGCCATCATCTGCCCGGCATAGTTCCATTCGTAGACGGCTGAGGCGACATCAAGGCCCTCGTAGCATTGCAGGCGAATGAGGCGGCGTCCTAGCGCAGACGCGAGCACTTTCGCGATCTCAGTCTTGCCGACGCCGGCTTCTCCTTCAAGAAAGAGTGGGCGTCCGAGCTTCAGCGCGAGAAAGAGCACCGTCGCGAGCGGGCGGTCGGCCACATAGCCTGCACTCTCAAGCAGCGCCAAGGTGCTGTCGATGGAACCGGGTTGGTCGGCCACGAGCTGTGCTGCTCCATAGGGTAGGGCGCCCGGGCAGAGCCCGGGCATTGAGTCAACGTCGTTCTGGTCTGGCTGTTCAGCTCCGCGCGGCCGCCTGCACGGCCCTGCGGGCCATGACGCCGACGAGGTGAGCCCGATAGGCGGCATCCGCATGGATGTCGCTGTTCATCTCGTCCTCGGCCACGGCAATGCCGTCGAGAGCCTCGGGCGCAAAGTTCCCGCTTAAGGCCTGCTCCATCTCCGGCACGCGGAACACGCCGTTCGATCCCGCTCCTGTCACGGCGACACGCACGCCATCCGCATGCTTCGCCACGAAGACGCCGACAAGGGCGTAGCGCGAGGCCGGGTTGCGGAACTTGGTGTAGGCTGCCTGTGAGGGGACCGGGAACGACACCTGGGTGATGATCTCGCTTTCCTCTAGAGCCGTTGTGAAGATGCCCTGGAAGAAGTCGTCGGCCGCGATCTTCCGCTGGTTGGTGATGATCGTTGCGTTCAAGGCAAGACAGGCGGCAGGATAATCAGCGGAGGGATCATTGTTGGCGATGGAGCCGCCGATGGTGCCGCGGTTGCGCACATGCGGATCGCCGATGAGCTCGGCCATCTCGGCAAGAGCCGGAATGGCCTCCTTCACCTCGGCTGAATTGGCGACCTCCGCATGCTTCATCATGGCCCCGATGGTGATCGTGTCGCCGGAGCGTTCGATACCGCGAAGCTCCGCGATCTGGCCGAGATCAATCAGGTTCGCCGGACCTGCGAGCCGCAGTTTCATGGTCGGCAGCAGCGTATGCCCGCCAGCAAGGAACTTGGCGTCCTCCGCTTGGCCAGCGAGGTTTGCTGCTTCCTTGACGCTTGTAGGGTGGTGGTATTCGAAAGCGTACATTTCCGTCCTCCCTTATTCCGCCGCCATGGGCATGCGTGCCTTCTGGGCCGCCCGCCACACCGCCTGAGGCGTCGCCGGCATGGCAATGTCCTCATGGCCGAGGGCATCGGTAATCGCGTTGATGACGGCCGGCGGGGCCGCGATGGCGCCGGCTTCGCCGCAGCCCTTGATCCCGAGCGGGTTCGAAGGGCAGGGGGTCATCGTCATGCCGACCTGGAAGGACGGAAGATCGATGGCACGCGGCATGCAGTAGTCGTTGAAGCTGGCCGTGATGAGCTGGCCGCTTTCGTCATAGTAGGCACCTTCGAGGAGCGCCTGACCGATGCCCTGGGCGATGCCGCCATGAACCTGGCCTTCGACGATCATCGGGTTGATGATCACCCCGAAATCGTCCACTGCCGTCCAGCGCTCGATCTTGGTCACGCCGGTATCCGGATCGATCTCCACCTCGCAGATATGGACCCCGGCCGGGAAGGTGAAGTTAGTGGGATCGTAGAAAGCTCCCTCCTTCAAGCCGGGCTCCAGATCCTGGCCCGAGAACTTGTGGGCGATGTAAGCCTGAAGCGCCACTTCGCCGAAGGCCAGCGAGCGGTCGGTGCCGGCCACGCCGAACCTCCCGTCCTTAAACTCGATATCGCCCTCGGATGCCTCGAGCACATGGGCGGCCACCTTCTTGCCCTTCGCAATCACCTTGTCGAGGGCCTTGGCAATGGCAGACATGCCGACGGCACCGGAGCGCGAGCCGTAGGTGCCCATGCCGAATTGCACCTTATCGGTGTCGCCGTGGACGATGCTGACCTGATCGATGGAAATGCCGAGCCGGTCCGACACGAGTTGGGCGAACGTGGTCTCGTGGCCCTGGCCATGACTGTGCGAGCCCGTGAGCACCTCGACGGAGCCGGTCGGGTTGACGCGCACTTCGGCCGATTCCCATAGGCCTACGCCCGCACCGAGAGAGCCGACTGCCTGCGAGGGAGCGATACCGCAGGCTTCGATGTAGCTCGAGAAGCCGATGCCCCGCAGCTTGCCGCGGCGGGCGCTTTCCTGCTTTCTTGCCGAGAAGCCCTTGTAGTCGGCAATCTCCAGGGCCTTGTCGAGCGAGGCGGCATAGTCGCCCGTATCATAAGTCATGATGACCGGGGTCGCATGCGGGAACTGCGTGATGTAGTTCCTGCGGCGGAACTCGGCCGGGTCCCGGCCCAGTTCGCGCGCGGTCTTCTCGACGAGACGCTCGACCACGAACGTGGCCTCGGGGCGGCCCGCGCCGCGATAGGCATCGACGGGCGCGGTGTTCGTATAGATCCCGTCGACCTCGCAGTAGATTGCCGGAATGTCGTACTGGCCCGACAGGAGCGGGGCGTAGAGATAGGTCGGCACTGAGGAGGAGAAGGTGGAGAGATAAGCGCCGAGATTGGCTGTGGTGTGAACCCTGAGACCGATGATCTTGCCGCTTTCGTCGGTTGCCATCTCCGCATGGGTGACGTGATCGCGGCCATGCGCGTCGGACAGGAAGGCTTCCGAGCGATCCGACGTCCACTTGACCGGGCGCTTGACCTTCTTCGCCGCCCAGACACAAACCGTCTCTTCCGCATAGATGAAGATCTTGGAGCCGAACCCGCCGCCGACGTCCGGCGCGATGACGCGCAGCTTGTGCTCGGGCGCGACGCCGATGAAGGCCGAGAGCACAAGGCGGGCTACGTGCGGGTTCTGGCTTGTCGTGTAGAGCGTGTAGTTGTCGGTCCCGAGATCGAATTCGCCGACGGCCGCGCGCGGCTCGATGGGGTTCGGCACCAGCCGGTTGTTGATGAGGTCGATCTTGGTCACGTGCTTCGCCCGCGCGAAAGCCGCTTCCGTTTCGTCCTTGTTGCCGAGATGCCAGTTGAACACGGTGTTGTCGGGCGAGACGTCATGCACCTGGACCGGTGCTTTCGTCGCCTGGGCTGTGTCGACAACAGCCGGGAGCACGTCGTAGTCGACCACGATGGCTTCCGCCGCGTCCTTCGCCTGGGCGAGCGTCTCGGCGATCACCACCGCCACGTGGTCGCCCACATAGCGCACCTTGCCCTGAGCAAGCGCCGGGTGCGGCCCTGCCTTCATCGGGCTGCCATCCTTGGAATGGATCATCCAGCCGCAGATGAGTCCGCCGATCTTGTCGGCTGCGAGGTCGTCGCCCGTGAAGACGGCGATCACGCCCGGCATGATCATCGCCGGTCCCGTGTCGATGGACCGGATCGCCGCGTGGGCATGCGGCGAGCGGAGGAAATACGCGTAGGCCTGGCCAGGTCGGTTGAAGTCGTCAACGTAGCGTCCCTGGCCGGTGACGAAACGCTGATCCTCTTTCCGGCGGACGGGTGCGCCGATCCCTGTTGCGGTCATGAATTCCTCCCTTGTCTGCTTTGTCCCTCATCGGGAAGCGGAGCGGAAACCGCGAAGTAGGCTCTGGAGAGAAGCCGCCTGCTCCGAGGCTCGCGTGCAGATCGCGCCTGTTCGGGCCGTGGACGAGCGTGTCGCCTTACTCCGCCGCCTGCTGCAGAGGCGCCTGGGCCATGCCCTGAGCTCCGGCGGCAACAGCCTTGACGATGTTGTGATAGCCCGTGCAGCGGCACAGATTGCCTTCGAGCTCGGCCCGGATCGTCTGCTCGTCTAGCACATTCCCCTTGCGGTTCACGATATCGATGGCGGCCATGATCATGCCCGGCGTGCAGTACCCGCATTGCAGCCCGTGATGCTCACGGAAAGCCGCCTGCATCGGGTGCAGCTCGCCGCCCTGGGCGATGCCCTCGATGGTGGTGACAACGCTGGCATTTGCCTGAACGGCGAGGGTGGTGCAGGACTTCACGGCCTGTCCGTTCAGGTGAACGACGCACGCGCCGCATTGGCTGGTGTCGCAGCCCACATGGGTTCCGGTGAGTCTTAGATGGTCGCGCAGGAACTGAACGAGCAGGGTGCGGGGGTCGACGTCTGCGGTGACGGATTGACCGTTCACCGTCAGGGAGACGGTGGTCATGCGTGATATCCTCCTCAGTCGCCGGCAACCCAGCCAACCTTCAGGTGGTCTCAGGCACCGGCAGGTATTTTTGTTGGACGACCGCACGAATGCGATCCATCAAAGCCGAGTGTGGCCCGCCCAATCTGAGCGGTCAAGCATTGGAATGATTCAAAGAACGGCCACTGAGGATATGGTCAGGCGGCTGTTTCGGCGGGAGACAGGATCTTGGCGAAGTTCGCGAAGAAGTCGTCGGCATATTTCTTGGCGACGCCGTTGATGAGACGCCCGCCGAGCTGGGCGATCTTGCCGCCCACATTGGCCTCGACGTCGTAGATCAGCTTGGTGCCGCCCTCGACGTCTTCGAGCCGCACCTTCGCGCCGCCCTTGGCCCAGCCGGCAACGCCGCCTTGGCCCTCGCCGCTGATCGTATAGCCGCTGGGCGGGTCGAGGTCGGTGAGGTTCACGCCGCCCTTGAAGGTCGCCTTCACGGGCCCGACCGAGACCTTGGCGGTTGCCTGGAACTCCGTGTCGCTGATCTTCTCCAGGTCCTGACAGCCGGGAATCGCCGCCTTCAGGACCTCCGGATTGTTGAGGGCCGCCCACACTGTCGCCCGGTCGGCCGGAAGTGCGACTTCGCCCTGCATCGTCATCGCCATGCTGAGTTCTCCTCCTGTCAACAGCCCGAATGGCAGAGTAAGGGCAAATCAGGCGGCGCGTCACCTGCCAAGCGTTGCTGCAACGCACGCTGAGGCGCGGCGCTCAGGTGCCGATATCCGTGACAGGCTGTTCCTTCCTGGCCGCTTGGGCTTGGGCAAGCGCATCGACCACAGCGTCGAAAGTGAGGAGGATCGAGGCGTGACGGGCTTTTAGGTCCCGCGCCGGTTCCAGCAGCGCCAAGTCTGCCCACTTGCCGGAAGGAGGATCCCCGCCTGCCTTCAGCATGCGATGCATGTCCTCCCGGAGCACCCGAAGCTCCCCGGCGGTCGAACCGATCACATGCCGCCCCATGATCGATGAGGAGGCTTGCCCAAGGGCGCAGGCCTTCACCTCGTGAGTGAAGGCGCTGATGACATTGCCGTCAAGTTTCAGATAGACCGTGACCGTCGACCCGCACAGTTTCGAGTGGGCCTTTGCGCTTCCATGCGCACCCGGCAAGGTCCCTTGAAGCGGGATGTCGGCCGCAAGCTCCAGGATGCGGCGGCTGTAGATATCGTTCAGCATCCTGCGGGCGGTCCATCCGACGGAGGTGCTAGTTCGGCACGGATCAGACTCCGCAACGCCGGGCCTGTCAATGCTCCGGAATGTCAGACCTGACGAGACCTGGATCACGGTTGCGGTCCAAGGCACGGTGGTGGCAGTATTGATCATCGAACGGTCTGCGAACTCGCTCCAATCGCCGGGAAATCTCATGCTCTCGACCGACACGGATATCCTGAAGACGGCAGAAGCCTGGAAGCGCGACGGCAGGGGTGTCGCGATCGCGACCGTGGTCGAGACCTGGGGATCGGCACCTCGGCCCGTGGGCAGTCATCTGGTGATCGATGACAACACGAACTTTCTCGGGTCCGTGTCCGGCGGATGCGTCGAAGGCGCGGTGATCACGGAGGCCCTGGACGTGATCGCCAATGGAAAGCCCCGCATGATCGAATTCGGAGTGGCTGACGAGACCGCCTGGCAGGTCGGACTGTCCTGTGGCGGTCGGATCCGGGTCTACGTTGAGCGGGTGGATTAGACGGCATGCGCCTGAGCCTCCTGTCAGACCTCAATGCAGAGCGCGCCGCCCGGCGAGCCGCCGTGCTCGTGACCGATGTTGCTTCGGGCGAGCAGCGCATCGTTCGGGAGGCGGAGGTTGGAGGCGACCCGCTGGCCCAGGACCTACAGGAGAGCTTGCGCCGTGGGAAGAGCGGGCTCGTCGAGCGGGATGACCGCCAGTTCTTCCTGACCGTGCAAACGCCGCCGGTGCGGTTGGTCGTCATCGGGGCTGTCCATATCAGTCAGGCTCTCGCGCCTATGGCCAAGGACCTCGACCTCGACGTTACGATCATTGATCCGCGCACAGCTTTCGCAACGCCTGAGCGCTTCCCCGATGCACCGGTGCTGGCCGAATGGCCTGATGCCGTTCTCCCCGACGTCGGGATCGACCAGTATACGGCCGTCGTCACACTCACCCACGATCCGAAGATCGACGATCCTGCGCTTACGGCCGTCCTGCGGTCAAAATGCTTCTACATCGGTGCGCTCGGCTCGCGCAAAACCCATGAACGCCGCGTTCAACGCCTCACCGCGTCCGGGTTCAACGAAGCGGATCTCGCTCGGATCCATGCCCCCATCGGCCTCGATATCGGGGCTGTTTCGCCTGCGGAGATCGCGGTCTCTATCCTGGCCGAAATCGTCGCGAGCCTGCGCAAGGAGCGGAGGCGCTCGGCGTGAAGTTCGGCCAGATTCCACTCGAGGAAGCGATTGGGGCCCTGGCGGCCCACAGCGTGCGGGCGGGGCAAACGTTGGTGAAGAAAGGAACCCTCGTCACGTCGGAAATCGCCGTGCGCCTGAAGCAGGCCGGCGTCGAAACCCTCATCGTAGCCCGATTCGAACCTGATGACATTGCCGAAGACGAGGCGGCCTCCCGGCTTGCTCATGCGCTTTCAGGCAG
This sequence comes from Microvirga ossetica, assembly GCF_002741015.1. Taxonomy (NCBI): domain Bacteria; kingdom Pseudomonadati; phylum Pseudomonadota; class Alphaproteobacteria; order Hyphomicrobiales; family Methylobacteriaceae; genus Microvirga; species Microvirga ossetica. The sequence goes on from NZ_CP016618.1 coordinate 184,602, forward strand.
CAACGTCGCTGTCGAAGCACCCTTCACCGGGCGCTCCAATCTCTACGCCGAAACCTCGGGCGTTCTTGTAATCGATACCGACTCGATCCACGGCCTCAACGCCGTCGACGAGGCCATGACAGCCGCCACCCTGCCAGCCTATAAGCCTGTTGTCGCAGGAGAGATGGTCGGCACCGTCAAGATCATTCCCTATGCCATTCCGGAGGTCATGCTGCAAAATGGGATCGTGAGAGCCGGCAAGGGTGCCTTGCGCATCGCGCCCTACATGCGACGCACGGTGGGGGTTATCTCAACGATTCTCCCAGGCCTCAAGCCGAGCATCATCGACAAGACCCTTGCCGTGCTCGGCAGGCGACTGGAACCGGCGCACGCGCGGATCACGCAGGAACGCCGTGTGCCTCACGAAGCCCCCGCCCTAGCGGAGGAATTGGCTTCACAGGCAGATGGCGACACTGAGCTCATCATCGTTTTCGGAGCCTCGGCCATTGCCGACCGTCGCGATGTCATCCCATCAGCCATCGAGAGGGCCGGCGGACGGGTGGAGCATTTCGGCATGCCGGTCGATCCGGGAAACCTGCTTCTTGTGGGTTCCATCGCCGGCAAGCCCGTGATCGGTGCTCCAGGATGCGCGCGATCTCCGAAGGAAAACGGCTTCGATTGGGTCCTGCACCGCCTTCTGGCAAACGTGCCCGTGACCCGGTTCGACATCATGTCCCTCGGCGTCGGAGGGCTTCTCATGGAGATCGTCTCCAGGCCACAGCCGCGTGAGGGTGGCGTAAGCGAGGGCGACGAATGAGCCATGTGGCGGCCATTGTTCTGGCTGCCGGACGGGGCACCCGGTTCGGCGACGAGCTGAAGCTTTTGGCTCAGATCGGCGGCAAGGCCCTGGTTCGGCATGCGGCGGAGGCTGCCGTCAGCTCCTTGGTTGATCCGGTTATCGTGGTGACTGGCTGTTGCTCCGACGAGGTTAAGGCGGCGCTGCATGGGCTCCCCGTTCAGATCCTCTATAATGCCCTATTTGCACAAGGGCTTTCGACTTCGCTGAAGGCCGGATTCTCCGCCCTCCCTCCAACGACGCGGGCTGCGGTCATCCTCCTCGGGGACATGCCCTTCGTGAAAGCGGATCTCATCGACGCTCTCGTGGCCGAGTGGCGAGAAAGGGGAGAACCAGCGGCCCTCGTTCCTACCTTGGGCGGCCGTCGAGGTAACCCCGTCGTGCTCTCGCGTGATCTCCAAGCGGTAATCGGAGATCTGTCCGGTGATGTCGGTGCGGGCTCACTTCTGCGCGAAAGGTCGGATGTTCTCGAGTGGCCGACTACGGATCCTGCTGTCGCTCAGGATATCGATACGAGAGAGGAACTCGCCAGGCACAGCTTGTAACCGGCCTACGCGAAGGGCCAGCGCCGGTATCTCTTATCCTCCTCGCAGAATAGGCCCGGCGCGGATCCATGCGGAATGGGTTTCGGACCCACAGGTTATCAGTCGCCATCGCGTGTTCTGAACCGATCGTATACGCGGGCCTCGGTACTAAACCTGAAGCTGAATACAACGGAGAGCCGGCCTTCAGACGGTTCTCTCTTCGTCGCAGTTTGACCCATTCGCGGACACCGTCAATCCCAACCGCTGCCCTTCGGATTGGACGCTTAAGATCAATCGAGCTTGTCCAACGTGATGGGCAGGTCGCGCACGCGCATTCCCGTCGCGTGATAGACCGCGTTGGCGACAGCAGCGGCGACGCCAACAATGCCGATCTCGCCCAGCCCCTTGATGCCCAGCCGATTGATGCTGTCGTCCGGCTCGTCGACGAAGATCACCTTAATGTCGTGTATGTCCGCATTCACTGGGACGTGGTACTCCGCTATGTTGGCATTCATGACGCGCCCGAAGGTGTGGTCGAGGAGCGTTTCCTCGTGCAGCGCCATGCCGATACCCCACACCACGCCACCCAAGATCTGGCTTCCGGCGGTCTTGGGGTTCAGGATGCGCCCGGCCGCAACTGCGCTGACGATGCGGGTGACTCGGATGACGCCCAGCTCTTCGTCGACCTTGACCTCGGCGAAGACGGCGGAATGCACGTTGTGCGAACGCGACTCGTCCTTGGTAAAGCGCGTGGTCTTCTCCCGCTCGATGCGGTCGACACCGCTATGGCGCATGGCATCGGCAATCAATACCGCGCTTGTAGGATCGCGCTTGCTCACGAGCTTGCCATCAGCCAGCGTGACCTCATCGGGCGCAACGTCTGCAAACGGCGAATTCTGCATCTGCTTGGCGAGGCCCAACAGCTCGTGGCGGACCGCATCGGACGTCGTCGCGATCCCATTGGCGACCGAGGCCGCAATCCATGATCCCCCTTCGACCGGCGATTGCGGTAGCGTCGAGTCTCCAAGCTTGATGGTGATGTCGTCGAGCGACAATCCGAGCATGTCGGCTGCGACCTGCGCCATGATCGTATAGGTGCCTGTGCCGATATCGGAGGTCGCGCAAGACACTTCGGCATGGCCATTGGCAGTGAGAACGATGCGCACCCCGATCGGAACCTGCATCGCTTCCCAGACGCCGGTTGCCATACCCCAGCCCACCAGCTCGCTGCCATCGCGCATCGAACGAGGTTCGCGGTTGCGCTTGTCCCAGCCGAACGCTTCGGCACCCTGGCGATAGCAGTCCCGCAGGTTCTTGCTGCTGTAGGGCCGGTCGGCGTGCTGGTCACGGTCCGAATAACACCGCAGGCGCAGATCGAGCGGGTCGAGGCCGAGCGCAACCGCGAGCTCGTCCATGGCGCATTCGAGGGCATAGACGCCAGTCGCCGCGCTTGGAGCACGCATGTCGCACGAGGTTGCAAGGTCGAGCGGAGCGAGTTTGTGTGCGTATGTTGCATTGGCACACCGGTAGAGCAGGCCTGACCAGCCAGTCTCCTGCCGGTAGAAGTGCTCGTATTGCGACGTCACCGTGACGGCGTCGTGCGTGACCGTCTCGAGTGTTCCATCGGCCTTGGCACCGAGCTCGATCCGCTGGATCATAGCCGGCCGGTGACCGAGGCCATACATCTGCTGCCGGGTGAGCACGACGCGCACCGAGCGCTTCAGTGCGAGCGCCGCCAGCCCGGCCAGAACTACCTGATATTGTGGGCGCAATCCTGATCCGAAGCCGCCACCCATGAAGGGCGACATGACGCGCACATCGTCCGGATCCATCTTGAGTACGCCGCAGAGGTAGCGCTGGACGTTCTGCACACCCTGGGTTTTATCGTAGACCGTGAGCTTGCCATCGCCCTCGAATATGACCGTCGACGCATAGAGCTCCATCGGGTTGTGATGCTCGATCGGCACATAATATTCGCCCTGGTGGCGCACTTCAGCGGCAGCGAGTGCTTTCTCGGCCGCGCCGCGTGGCTTTGGTGGAGCGAAGGGATCTGCTCCAGTCTTTGCAGACGGTTTCAAGGCCGAAGGCTCTTCCCGCCTGCGACGCACATCGGTGACGTGCGGTTCCTGGTCATAGTCGACCCGCACTAAGGAGGCCGCGAACTGAGCGATTTCCGGTTCTTCGGCAATGACTAACGCGATTGGCTGCCCGTCGAACAGAATTCTATCATCATAGAGCGGCCGGAATGGCGAGCCATCCGGAGCAACATCGTCCTTATAGGCGCTGTCGTCATCTGGCATCTCCGGCCGGTTCAGGTGCGTTAGCACCTTGATCACGCCATCGACTCTCAATGCCTCGCTCACATCGAGACGCGTAATCCTGCCCCTAGCGATGGTGGATGTAACCACGCTGCCATGAGTGAGGTCGTCAGGACGGACCTCCGCAGCGTATTTCGCAGCGCCGGTAACCTTTGCATAACCGTCGACACGGGATGCAGCAGTGCCGATATACCTCATGACAGTCACCGGATTTTCTTGATGGCCTGGATTTGTGGCGTACCGTTCGCGGCCTGCGTCAGCGTGCGTTCGACCGCGCGGCGCGCCAAGCCGACTTTGAAAGTGTTGTGCGCGTAGCCTTTGGCATCGCGAAGCATAATGTCGGCCGCTCGCGCGAACGCGGCTCGATCGGGAGCTTCGCCGCGCAAAATTGCTTCAGCTTCAGCTTTGCGCCAGGGTTTGTGGGCTACGCCGCCGAGCGCAATACGCGCTTCCTTGATACGCCCGCCATCGAGTTCCAAAGCGGCCGCCACTGACACAAGTGCGAACGCATAGGACAGCCGGTCGCGGATCTTCAAATAACTGTAGTTTGCCGCGAAGCCTTTCGGCGGCATCTCTATCGCCACAATGATCTCGGTCGGTGCGAGATTGGTATCGATTTGCGGCGTATCACCAGGCAAGCGATGGAAATCGGCGAACGCGATCGAGCGTTCTCCAGCGGGCCCTACCACATGAACTGTAGCCTCCAGAGCAGCAAGTGCGACACACATGTCAGACGGATGCGTCGCAATACAGGCATCACTCGTACCGAGGATAGCGTTTATCCGATTGATGCCATTGATTGCGGAGCAGCCGCTGCCGGGCTCGCGCTTGTTGCAGGGCGTTGCCACATCGTAGAAATAGAAGCACCGTGTGCGCTGCAATAGATTGCCGCCCGTTGACGCCATGTTGCGCAATTGCTGCGATGCCCCTGCCAGGATTGCACTCGACAGCAAGGGACAGCGCTCCTCGACCAGCGGATGATAGGCAAGATCGCTGTTCGGAACGAGCGCGCCGATGCGCAAGCCGCCGGTCGATGTTTCCTCGATGGTCTTGAGCGGCAAGTGAGTGATATCGATCAGTTGTGTCGGGCTCTCGACATCGTACTTCATCAGGTCGATGAGGTTGGTGCCTCCCGCGATGAACCTCGCGGTTGGATCAGCCGTGATCTGTCGGACGGCGTCGGGGACGTCAGAGGCGCGCGCATATTCGAAATTGATCATAGTTTGGCACCCATTGCCTGCTGGATCGCCGCGACGATGTTGGGATAGGCGCCGCATCGGCATATATTGCCGCTCATCAACTCGCGGATTTCATCCGCGGTCTTTGCCTTTCCCTCTGCGATGAGACCAACAGCAGAACAGATTTGGCCAGGTGTGCAGTAGCCGCATTGGAACGCATCGTGATCAATGAAGGCCTGCTGCACGGGATGGAGCGCACCGTCGACGGCAAGACCTTCGACCGTGGTAATTTTGGCGCCGTCTTTCATGACCGCGAGCGTGAGGCATGAAACGATCCGACGGCCGTCGACGATCACCGTGCAGGCGCCGCACTGGCCATGGTCGCAGCCCTTCTTAGTGCCGGTCAAATTGAGGTGATCTCGCAAGGCATCAAGCAAGGTCGTCCACGGCGCGATTGTCAACATACGATCTTGCCCGTTGACATTGAGCGTGACGGGCTTCGCAGCCGACTTGGTGTTCGATTTAGGCTGCTGGCCGCTTGGGAAGGTTGATGCGCTCATCCGTCTCCCCTGATTCGCTGTTGAGCATTGTTAATAAGCCAAGGTCAATTTGCCTATTTTGAGGCGTATCGTCGCTACCGGGTTATCGGCAGGATGCAATTCCGTCGCAGATTGGATGGTGAAAGGATCGGGAGCGGCGCAAGATGTGTTCCTGATTGAGCGCCGGCATCCTCAACCAAAGACAGCCTTTCCTTCGCTGCTAAGCTTTTGCGTGAGATTCTGAGCCGTTATTGGCTGAGGGGCGTCCCATCAGGTCTTGTTCCGGCCCCCTTAAGTGAGTGAAGCCATGCTGAGATCCATGCTGCTTCTGCTGCGATGACTAGTGTGGGGCAGGAGGCAGTGAGCTGCCCGTTGGGCATTCACGACAGCAGGAGAGGGGAGGACGGGTCAGGAGCGAAAAGCGGACCTTCTCACGGCCAAGCTGAAGGACAATCCGTGACCCAAAGCAGTCCTCCGTCGTGTCACTAAGGCGTTGACCACAGCAGGCGGGCTGGTGAACGTGGTGATCAACTCGATTGGCCTAAAGGTGTTCGGGCCGGCGAATGGCAGCGTGAGAAATACGGCGGCTAAGGCTGTCGGACGTGGCGCAAGCTCCACCGGGCCATTGATCCTGATACCGGCGAGATCCTCGCCTCAGAGCTGACGACCACCGAAGACGGTGATGCCTCACAGGTCGGTTCCTTGCTGGATCAGATTTTAAGCCCAATCGCTTCGGTCACGACTGATGGCGAACCCGTCTACCGTACCATCGCCGAGCGGGATCCTGCTGCGGCTGTGATTATCCCACCGCTCTCAACGGCAGTGCCGAGCGACAATACCGAGACGGCGCCTACCCAGCGAGACCGGCACCTCCAGACAATCCAGGCGCGTGGTCGGCTCGGCTGGCAGAGGATGGTCAACTACGGCCGACGGTCGTTGGGCGAGGTGGCAATAATGCGCTACAAAACCCTGATCGGCCGCCGCCTCCACGCCCGGACTCTGTCTAAGCAAAAGGCCTAAGCCGCGGCGGGCTGCAAGGTCATCAACGTCCTGAGCATTGCTTCACCTGACCTATCACCGCACGGTGATCCTGCTATAAGCCTTGCCCTATCTCATCATGCATCCCCGTGACAGTGCCTCAGTGCGAGCGAGCAAATGTAGCCGACACCTTCCTTCATCGCTTTCCGCTCGGCCGCTTTTTTGTAGGCGTCTTTTTGCTCGACCGTCTTTCTGTAGCGGCCCTTTTGCTAGCTCGTCTTCGGGTGCGCACAGACGAAGGCAATCCCATCCCAACGATTGGATTGCTTGTTGAATAGTCTTCAAGCTCTCGAGCTGTCGTCAGTGCCGCTGGCTGATAGATGAATTCTTGCCGGGATGGATCGCTCGCCCAGTATGACCGAAGCGTGTTGATGGCCGAGTACAGGTTTGAGGAAGCATTTATTGCAGCATAAAGTTCGGCAATAGTCTGCTGGGTGTCATATACCCAAAAGGTTCGATAATGATATGATTGCCCAGTTGACCAGTAGGTTCCTCCGTATCTTGCTCCCTGAACAGAAGCTACTTGCCGCCGGATAAACTGCTCATTGTCTACAAGGAACTGATGGAACGCAGGCACATCAGCGTACGGGACACCAAACGTCCATTCAATCAGTATTGTACCAAGCTCAAACTGGATCTGAGGGTCAGGCGCCTTGATAGGATATGCAGCATGGGTCCTGACTTCTGGAACGATAGTCGCGGCAGTCGGAGGCAAAGCGACACCTCGACGGCGAATAAGCCGCTTCGCGTAATCGACGGTATGATCTCGTCCCATGAAATGCTCCTAGTTGCTCTCGGTTGAGTCACATGAAAACGCGATGAGACCATTGCTTAGAAGGTAGTCCAACACCTCTTTTACTTCGAGGCTAGCCTTCTCCTGAGATCTAGAAGGTTCAATGGCTGCATAATACGCACGTTGAAGAGATCTCAAACTGCGTCCATCGCACATTTCCAGGACCAGCCAAGCAGACAAATTGAGCGTGTGAAGGCGCGGTTTGAGAGGAGTGTACACAAGGCAAACGTCCATCTCTTCAACAAGACGAACACGCAAACCTTCTGACTTATGAAAGCAACCTTGCCGGTAATGCACGTAGGTCGACTCCATCGTTCAAAACCGAACAAAAAGGATCAGGCGCTTGCCAACTACCGTGAAAGGCATAAGCCGCAGACCGGCAACCGCCTCGTGTCCCCTCCCGAGCTTCACAACCGGAGCAAGATTTCTCGACATTCCCGGAGCGCAACTCTCGGTATAGAGGATCGTTCCACGTTTCCAGGAAGGGCACATCAAGGATATTGCCATAGTTGACATACTCTCGAAGATATGCGCAGCCAATCGATCGCCCGAAAGGATCGATCGCGGCACTCTGCCAGCAGCAGTTTCGGTCATTGGGGTGCCACGACTGCATCACTGTAAGTTGCTCTGGTGGATCAATCGCCGCTAGGACGGACATTTGATCGTTCAATGAAAGTGCTAGCTCGTCCCACCGCATCTTAGCCCGACCTAGCGGGTAAAGTCGTAAGATCCCAGCTCTTGAGGCGCCAAAATCATGAGCAACCTTCAGAATTTCTTGCACTTCGCCGGCGTTTCGTCGATTGAGGATCGTAAGTGTATCGACCTCAATCTGTGCTTCATGAAGACTACTTATCGCGTTGCAAGCTTTCGCAAAGCTACCCTCGACTCCAGCGAAATAATCGTGCGTTTCGTCCGTTGCTCCAAGGAGATCAATAAGTACTCGGCCCACACCGATCCGCTTCAACTCACTCGCGACGGACTTGTCGATTAACGTTCCGTTGCTCCTCACTAGCGTCATCATCTTCGGGGTCGCGTGAGCCAAAATCCGAAGGAAGTCAGGGCGTGCGAATGGCTCGCCACCCTCAAAGTAGAGCGAAACAAACTCATTCTTCGCCAAATACTCAATAGTATCGATCCATTGATCGGTTGTTAGTTCATGTTGCTTCTTAGCTGGACTACAATCCGCATAACAATGCTTACACTCAAGGTTACAGGTTTGAGTGATTAGTAAGCTAATATTGAATGGCGAGTTCAACCAAGGTTGCATTTTTGAGGCTCCGCGCTCAAAATAACACATTGGGCTAGTTCGACCAGAGCATCGACCCTTAGTCGGCAGCGTGTCAACGTACGCATTCGAAGTACCGTGTAGCAAAATGGCTTATGGATTCGACCTGAGTTATTAACTGTAACCTATCCGGGACTGGGAGGGTCGGATGCTCTGCCGACAGTGTCACTCAGAAATTCCCTCTGGGCTTCGGTTTTGCAGTAGTTGTGCCACCCCTCTGCCTGTAACTTGCTCACAGTGTGGTCAATCGAGCCCTGGCGACTTTTCGTTTTGTGGTCACTGCGGTGCAGCGTTATCACCTCCTGCATCGTCCGACAGAAGAGCCCATAACGATCATGAACTGATTGGATCTGACGCAGACCGGCGTCAAATGACCGTCATGTTCTGCGACCTCGTCGGATCGACGGCTTTATCGCAGAAGTTGGATCCTGAGGACCTCCGCGACTTGATCGCGGCCTTCCGGAAGACTTGTGCCGATGCTGTTCGCCAGTGCGGCGGGTGGATCGCGCGCTATCTCGGCGACGGGATGCTTGTTTACTTTGGGTATCCTAGCGCAGATGAAAACAGTCCTGAGATGGCGGTCCGTGCGGCTCTGCGAATAATTCTTAAACTACGAGAAGGTGGCCCGGATGTAATGTATTTTGGAAGCCCGCTCCAAGCACGCATTGGGGTACACACCGGGCTAGTCGTTGCGGGCGACCTGCCCAGCGGCGATGAACGCGAGGCTTTCTCAATAGTCGGCGAAACGCCCAACATCGCAGCCCGCCTCCAGAGCATAGCTGATCCACAGACAATACTGATCAGTGAGACAACTTACGCATTGGTTCGGCACCGGTTTGAGTGCCGTGAGCTAGGTCAGCAGCATTTGCGTGGTACGGCACGACCAGTTCGAGTCTTTGAGCCGGTCGCCGAACGTCTTAACTACGCGACACAGGATGCATTCGAACTAAGGGACTTAACTCCTCTCGCAGGTCGCGAGAAAGAACTGGCAGCCCTTGTCAAGGCTTGGGCAGAGGTAAAGGAAGACTCCGGGCGCGCGCTGCTTATCTCGGGAGAACCAGGCATTGGCAAGTCTCGACTGATTCACGCTTTCCACTCTTCCCTTGAAGGCGGGTGTTCTTTCATCGCATGCAACTGTGCAGCGCACTGCTCAGACAGTGCATTCTATCCCATCGTTGACCTACTCCACCGATACATCAGCATTGACTCGTCAGACGGCAATCACGAACGGCTTAGAAAAGTCGCCAATGCGCTTGAGCAATCGGGCCTTCCATCTGGCGAGGCGCTGCCATTTCTCGGACCGCTTCTGTCAATACCCGCCGCTGTCCTCGGCTCTTCAATTAGCTTTTCACCGCTCGCCTGGCGGGAAAAGACGATTGAGTTGCTCGTCTCATGGATCATGAAGGCCTCGGAACGGCGGCCGATGATTTTGGTGGTGGAAGACCTACATTGGGCTGACCCTTCAACTTTGGAAACTGTCTCCCGCCTGGTTTCAAGCATTCCTCGTGCGAAACTGCTCCTCATTGTAACCTCACGGCAGGAATTCAACCCAGAATGGACGTGCGCGTTAAACGTATCAAACATCAACTTAGCTCGCCTGGCTGTTGATGACGCGAAACAAATGATTGACGCACTAGACACCCGCGCAGAATTGTCAGACGAAGTGCGCACACAACTTATAGAGAGGACAGACGGCGTACCACTTTTCCTTGAGGAGCTAACAAAAGCGGTCGTAGAGACAAAGCTTTTGGACGGGAACACTGACAACTTGCGGCGTGACCCAGGTGAGTCGATTATACCTTCAACACTGCGCGACTTTCTTATGGCGCGGCTCGATCGCCTTCATTCTGTTAAGCGAATTGCGCAGATAGCGTCGACCTTGGGACGGGAGTTCAGGTACGAACTCCTACTCGCGGTCTCCTCCATGCCAGAAAATGATCTCTGCGAAGCACTATCGCAGTTGGTCGATCGGGAGCTATTGTTTCAACGGGGCGTGCCTCCTCGTTCCACTTATTTTTTTAAGCATGCACTAATTCAAGAGGCTGCCTATCAGTCGCTTCTGAGATCTGCCCGGCGCCATTATCATCGCATGGCAGCCGATGTACTTACGAACCAGTTTCCCGATATAGCCGATCAGCGGCCAGAACTCGTTGCACACCACTTCAGTTTAGGCGGCGCTGATCATCTCGCCATTCCATACTGGCAAACTGCAGGCGAGCATGCACTAGAAAGATACGCCAATGCCGAAGCACTGGCACATCTTAGAAAAGCTCTTACTGCTGTAGAGCGCCTGGCCGACTTGCCAGAGCGTGCCCAGCAGGAGGCGATAATATTGGCGTCAATTGGAACGGCGGTGACAGCCTTGAAGGGTTGGGCCGCACCCGAGGCAGAGACTATCTATTCCCGCGCACGCATCCTGTGTCAGGCTCTGGGTGATACACATACGCTCGCTGCAGCACTACGCGGATTGCAGTCGTACTTTCAGGTGCGAGGTCCGTTACGGGCTGCTCGACAAGTGAGTAGACAGTTACTTGAGCTGGCTCAGCGCGGCGACGACCGCTCAATGGAGGTCGAAGCAAAGCGTGCATTCGGATGGTGCCTCTTCTGTCTTGGCGAGCTAGGACCGAGTAAGCAGCTTCTTGAAAATGCTGTTTGGGATTACGATCCGGGGCAGTCAAAAAGCAATATTCGAGCGTACGGCTCGGACGCGGGAGTAGCCGGGCTATCCAATCTTGCGTGGCTAGAATGGAGCATTGGGAATTCAAGGCGGGCGATAGAGCGAAGCGATGAAGCGATCCGCCTAGCACGAGCACTCGGGCATCCACTTAGCCTAACCTATGCACTTTGTATGTCAGCCGCCGTATACCAAGGGCTACAGCAGCCTGATATAGCGCAATCGCTAGCATCGAGCACCGTCCAACTAGGAAAAGAAAACAGCCTTTCCTATTGGTGCGCTTGGGGAACTATCATTCACGGTTGGACCATTTGCGAGCAGGGCCATATCGAAGAAGGAATAGCTGAAATCAAAAGGGGCATCTCTGCCTATCGGGCAACTGGAGCTAACCTCTTCAACGCCTATGCCCTTGGCCTTCTGTCTGATGCATGTGCCAAGGCGGGGAAGGCATGCGAGGGCATCACTCACGTCAGTGAAGCCATCGCCAGTGCTAAGTCTATTGACATGCATATATTCGATGCCGAGCTTCTTCGTATCAAGGCAGCACTCTTGGTTCAGACTGGCGCTTCTGAGGATTTGGCTGCTGCTGAGCTACGCAAGGCTGTAAAGATTTCCCACCATCAGGGTGCAAAGATGCTGGAGCTCAAGGCTCGAACCGCATTGTTTGAAATTTCCGCTAGGACCAAGAAGTCACCACGCGAGAGCACAAGGATTGACCGTTTACTCGATGAGCTACGTGAGGAATCAGCCTTTGCCGACTTGGTTCGCAACAAGGAGCATCTCGCGTCGAGTGCTTTAGCGTCAACATCAATGCCAGACAAGGATCCAGCGTGAGTTAGCGAACTCGTAGGTTTAACCTTGGCGGTGCAAAGGTTGGCTCAAGAACAGATCGCTCGAGAGCGGTTCGACCCTCGATAGTCTCGGCTGCTCCGAATTCGACGAGGACGACCTGGAAGTTGCGATCGACTTCGTGTGCGAGGCAGGAGATCGCCACCGGCCCCGGCATTGACGGGCGCAGGCGCGCCGTTCCTGTGAAGCGGTACCGAAGCTTTAACTCCTCCTATGGGAGGCGCAACGCCCGGGTTTAGCAACACAAAATGGAAATCTGGTGGGGTCACGATCGTCGCCGGTGATGATCCCGCCGATGCTACGAATTTGCTAGTAATGGTATGGGCTTAACGGCAGTCGGCCCAAGGATCCGTATTCGATGCTGATTTACACGTTGCCCTTGCGGGAGGATGCCGTCATTCACGGCTTTCGAGCGGAAGGGCCGCTAATGGCACGGGGCTGACCTTAGCCGAATTTCTGCAAGAGGAGAGTGAAGCGGACCTTGACACGTTCAAGCTGAGCGGCAGTGCCTGACCCCCTCCGGTCCTTCGCAGGAGGTCCTTCCGTCAAACTTGTTTGTCGTGCACTGTCTTGATCTGAGAGCCGAGCCTCCACAAAGCGGCCGATAATCTCTGAATAACGGGAGTGCTGCATCACCGGGCTACCTTAGTTGCCTCAAGCTTAGGGTAAAATCGTTGAGAGGGCGGTCCGTCGCGATCCACGACGATCGGCCGCCAAGCCGATGGAGACAGGGAGCACGTGATGCGCATTGTCGATCATGCCGGACAGGAGTGGGAGTCATGGCGACCCGGTGTACTCACACGCATGCGCGTCTCGGCTCTGACCGGCGCCGCGCAGTTGTGTGTCTTCGAGCAATGGTGCGAGCCTGGCTGTGGTGCCCCCACCCACCTGCACGCGGTCGAGGAGGTGTTGACCGTAGTGGCCGGTCAGGCTGAGGTGTGGGTTAATGACGAACGCGCCATCGTGACAGCCGGGCAATCCGTGATCGTGCCGGCGGGCTATCGGCACGGTTTTCGCAGTGCCGGCGAGACGACGCTTCACGTGGAAGCCACACTTGCCGCACCGATGTTCGAAGCGGCCTTCGATGACCTGCGCGAGACCAGACGGCGCTGGCTTCCGGATCCGATTGCGCCGCCGTGATGCCGGGGTTGCGGTATCCATCTTCAACCAAGAGCGCGAGGCAATGATAGGGCCGCAGACAATCGACAGAATGTTTGGAAGCGCACCAGCCACGACGTTTATGGGCCTACCGGCTTGCCCCAATCTTTCGAGACCCAAGGCCGACGCGGTGCTTTTCGGTGTTCCGGCGGCGATGCCCTACGCGTCGGTCGGTCCGTACTGCGCTGACGCGCCTGATGCGGTCCGTGCGGTGATGGCTCAGTATGCGGCCGCCCTTCATCGTCATGACTTCGATTTTGACGGCCCGCTGCTTCCGCCACGGGCGCGTGTTGTGGACGCCGGAAACCCACACAGCAGAATTCGTGAAAATGTATGTCGGGCCCGACCGCTCATAGGCCTGCTTCACCACACCCCCGCCTTCCGCTAATGCGGGCGGGAATGCGGCTTCTCCTCATCATTGGCGTTTCATCCATCCTCTCCTGACCCGCCCGACCGGACCGAAGGCCTCTTCGGCCGCCGCGCAGGCCCGTGTCTCAGACATTCGCGAGAGAAGGCTGCCATAGTAGGATAAGCGTTCATCGAAGAAGCTGGCATGGCGCCCACCATCCTGCCAGTCAGTCGGCTGAAGGTTGAGCTGGGCAAATCGCGTCCGAGCCTCCGCCAAATCGATCTGCCAGGACGGGCATTTGGTACCTAGCATTCTGGCTGCCACGAAGTCGTCCAAAGCAGCCTGCTGCGGATCTCGTATCTGGGCGCCGACAGGACATGAAAGCAGATAAGCAAGGATCACTGCCGTAGAGAAACCGGCAGTCTTGGAGCCACCGATCAAAATTGCCCAACGGTGCGGTGCCATGAGACAAGGCCCGTGGCGGGTTGACCGCATCCTTGCTTCCTCCTCATGGTCTCCATTGTACCATGCCTGGTGGGTGGCGGGGACTGGATCCACACCATCACATCTGTGCTTCGGCCGAGAAGAGAGCGTACGATAATTGCCAAGGTCAAAAGGAGACACACCGATGCATCTCTTCGGAGCCTTTGAACTGGATCTTCAGCCCGGTACTCCCGACAGCCCAGCATCCATTAGGGTTGCCCTACTACGTTACGTTCGGGGCGAGGATGGGCGTCTCTTCATCACTCCGGAGTGCACATCCTTCGAAGGGCACTGTTGCATTAACCTTGGCGGTATAGCGAGGAGCGGTTCATCAAGGATCCGCTCCCGTGTCTCTGTTCAAGCGCCGTCGCTTCCCGGTTGAGATCATCTTGCTGTGCGTGCGCTGGTACTGCAAGTACGGGATCAGCTATCGCGATCTGGCTGAAATGATGTCCGAACGCGGTGTCGCTGTTGACCCATCCACGATCTTCCGTTGGGTTCAGCGCTATGCCCCGGAGATCGAGAAGCGGGTGCGACCATACCAGGGACATCGTTCAGGCTCATGGCGGGTGGATGAGACCTATGTAAGAGTGGGCGGACGCTGGCGGTACTTGTTTCGAGCGGTCGATAAACATGGTCGGCTGATTGCCTCCATGCTGTCCGGCCGGCGTGATACCGGAGCGGCTTATCGCTTCCTGCGCAAAGCCCAGCGGGCGGTGAGCGACTATCCTCCTTCATCCATCACGACCGACAAACTGGCGTCGTATCCCAAGGCAATCCTGCGCCTGCAGGACGAAGGGCTTCTGCCGAACGATGTGGTACACCGCACCTCGAAATATCTGAATAACATCCTTGAAGCGGATCATGGCGCGCTCAAGCGCGTGATCCGTCCGACGCGCGGCTTCCAGAGCATGAAAACCGCCGGCGCAACGTTGAAGGGTTTTGAGGTGATGCGGATGGTCCGCCGAGGTCACTGCATGCTGAGGCATGCGGGCGTGACAGGCGAAGTTCGTCTGGTGAACCAGTTGTTCGGTCTCGCCGCATGAGGAAGGCGCACCGGTAGGCTCATGATGACTTATTGCAGTTTATGCAACAGAGCCAGAACCCCGGGAGGGTTGCACTAACCAGAACGGGATGAACCGAACCCGAACGGCACAAGGATCCGCTCAATCCGTGCCCTACGCGAAACTGGAATGGGTGGCCCCAAGGGCCACCCACGCGCATTCGGGAAATAGGCGTTCCTTATCGGATGATCTGCACGACCTTGCGGCTGCCCGGCTCGACCAGCACGGGAGTGTTGTTCACGACCGTGTACTTATAACCCTTCACCTTGTACTCGGCCGGCACCTCGTAATAGGTCACGCCGGACTCGGGCAGGACCGCACCGACACGGACCTCTTCCCTGTATGTGTAGGAGGGCACCTTCTGGGTGGTCACATACTGGCGGAACTGCGGCTGCTGCTGATCGGCGAGGCCGCCCACGATGGCACCCGTTACGCCACCCACCACAGCGCCCACGGGACCGCCGACGACCGCACCGCCGACCGCGCCCGTGGCGGCACCGGCCGCGGCACCCCCGGATTGGGCGAAGGCAGCCGCAGGGGCGAGCGAGGCAAGGACGGCGCCGGCGAGAAGGATCTTCCTGGACATCGATTGGCTCCTGAACTGTATCCGCGGGCTTCCTGCCCGTCGATGATCAAACGCGATGCCCTCGATGTAGTTGCAAATATATTTTATCTAATTCCGAAAGGTAAATCAGTATTCATCAACCTGAACGCTAGATTAACGAGATGATTATTGGATTGTTGGAGTTGAATGTGACTGTTCTTCCAGGACGTTCGTTTCCGCCATCCTGCGCCGAGGTCTGACGCCGTTCCGGCGATGCGGTGGCGGAGGCCCTTGATCTGCCACGCTTGGGCTGGGCACAAGTCGGCCGGCCCGGCGCAACGCGAATCGCGTGTCCGGGTTGTACAAGCGCAGCAATGGAAAGCCGAGGATCGTGACGACACCCACCCCAACTTCGGATGAGCCTTCCGGACCCAAGCCGCAGAGGGACATCCTGTCGTTGGCGGACCCCGCGCAGACCCTGGCTCCCTCCCGCTTCGGGCGGCTGGCCGCGCGGGTGCCACCGGCAGGCCGGAGGACCATGGAGGAAGGCAGGCGGCTGGCCAAAAGGGCGATGGCACGGACCCGCCTTATGTACGCTGGCGCCTTGCGCCGGGCGCGTACTGCGGCGACCCGCGCCGCGACAGTCCTCGGCCCATGGCGCGAGCCGATCATCAGAGGTGCAGCATGTGTTGGCACGGGAGTGCAGCGCCTCCTGGGGCGCATCCGGCGCCGCCACGCCCTCATCGTCGCCGGCAGCTTCGCCGTCCTGCTGGCCCTGATCGTCGGCTACAGCATTGCGACCCTGCCGCTCGACGGCGGCTTGCAGGTCGACCCGACCCCGAGCGCCCTGGTCGTCGAGGCGGATGGCGGCGAGACCTTCGCGACCCGCGGCGTCTTCAAGGGCACCAAGGTCACGGCAGCCGACGTGCCCGCCCACCTTGCCCAAGCCGTCGTGTCCATCGAGGACCGACGGTTCTACAGCCACCACGGCGTCGATCCATGGGGCATCCTGCGGGCCGCCTGGCGCAACTGGCAGGCCGGCGGCACGCGCGAGGGCGGCAGCACCGTCACCCAGCAATTGGCGCGGCTGATGTTCTTGTCGCCCGACCAGAACCTGCGCCGCAAGATCCAGGAGGCCGTCATTTCCCTCTGGCTGGAGCGCCAGCTCAGCAAGGAGGAGATCCTCCTGCGCTACCTGAACACGGCCTACTTTGGCTCCGGCGCCTACGGGGTCGACGCGGCCGCACGGCGCTACTTCGCCAAGGCGACGAAGGAGCTCTCCCTCGCCGAAGCCGCCATGCTCGCCGGCCTGGTGCGGGCGCCGTCCCAGCTCGCCCCGACGCGCAATCTGGGAGGCGCCAAGGAGCGGGCCGACACCGTGCTCCAGGCCATGATCGACACCGGGGCGATCTCGGCGGAGCAGGCGGAGGCGGCGCGATCCGAGCCCGTGAATCTGCGCGTGCCACCCGAGACGCCGCCCGGCACCAACTACTTCGTCGACACGGCGGCCGCCGACGTGCGCCGACTGCTCGGCGGTGCCTCCGGCGACCTGACCCTGCGCAGCACCCTCGACCTGGAGCTCCAGCGCCTTGCCGAGGGCGTCATCGAGCGTCGGCTCGATGACGAGGGGCGGCAGAAGAACGTATCGCAGGCGGCCCTGGTCGCGCTCTCACCGGACGGCGCCATCCGGGCGCTCGTCGGCGGCCGCGACTACGAGGCGAGCCAGTTCAACCGCGCCACGCAGGCGCGGCGGCAGGCCGGCTCGCTGTTCAAGCTGTTCGTCTATCTCGCCGCGATGCAGAAAGGCTACGAACCGCAGTCCACGGTCGTCGACCGCCCGACCCAGATCGGCGACTGGGAGCCGCAGAATGCGAATGGTCGCTTCCGCGGCTCCGTCAGCCTGCGCAACGCCTTCGCGCAGTCGATCAACACGGTTGCGGCGCAACTGGCCGACGAGGTCGGCATCCCGGCGGTGATCGAGACGGCCAAGCGCCTGGGTGTCCAGTCCGAGCTGCCTGCGGTGCCGAGCCTGGCGCTCGGGTCCGCCGAGGTGACCCTGCTGGAGATGACCCGCGCCTACGCGGCGGTGGCGACCGGCAACCTGGCGCTCGAGCCCTACACGGTCCGCTCGATCCAGGGCACGACGCAGCAGGCCCTGTTCACCCGCCCGGGCGCCGCGCCCCGCACGGAGGGTCTGGGCGGCAGCCGCGCGGCGATGCTCGACCTGCTGCAAGCGGTGGTGCGGGAGGGAACGGGCAAGGCGGCACGTCTCCCGAACGTGCCGGCAGGCGGCAAGACGGGCACCACGCAGGAGTATCGCGACGCCTGGTTCATCGGCTTCACACCAGATCTCATCGTCGGCGTCTGGGTCGGCAACGATGACAATGCGCCGATGAACAAGGTGGTCGGCGGCGACCTGCCGGCGGAGATCTGGCGCGACTTCCTGACCAGGGCCGCTCCGCTGCTCGCCAAGGACAAGCGCCAGGCTCCGGCCGACAAGGTGGCCAACACCGATCCCGAATCCTCCGCCGCGCCCGCCGCAGGGGCCAACCTCGTGCGCGGAGTGCCGGAGGTGATGGACACCGGGACCCTGGCGATCCGCGGCACAATCGTCCGGCTCGAGGGCATCCAGGGCGAGCGCGGCACCCTGGCCCGCCAGCTCGCCCGCTTCCTGCGACGCCGCGAAGTGACCTGCGCCCCGAGCGACGCTCCCGGCGTCCAGCGCTGCCGGATCGGGAACTACAACCTCTCGGCCATCATCCTGGCGGCGGGCGGCGGGCGGGCAACCCCGGACGCGTCGGAGGAGCTTCAGGCGGCCGAGGATCAGGCCCGCTCCGCCCGGCTCGGGGTGTGGCGGCGCGGGCGATGAAGGGCGTTGTCATGAATGGATGGCGCCCGTCGGTCCAGTCCAGCACCCTATGGTCTCGTTAACGAAGATACCATACGTCTCTCCGGCCTTTGATCAAGCCACCACTGCAACAGACCGATTCCCACTTTACAAGATCACCAGGAAGTCTCTTGCGGCGACATTGTTGGGGCTTCCGGCAATCGTTGCAAACTGCGTCTGGTCTGCCGCTCCAACACCATCGGAGTCAAAATACAAGGCGCCCGAGACCGTGTCGTAGATAATCCGGTCGCTGCTGTCGACCGCGGCCGTGCCCACACGGAACGCGCTGCCTCGCAGCACGCCAGCGGTCAAGCCCGTGAATACATCGTTGTCCAGCACAATCGTATCAGAGCTCCGGAAGTCGTTGATCGTGTCGATATTCTCTGGGCCAAGGGCTGTGCTGAAGGTAAAGCGGTCGAAGCCTGCCCCGCCCGTTAGAAAGTCCGCACCCAGTCCGCCATCAAGGCGATCATTTCCGCTGTCCCCTCGCACCCGGTCGTCACCCTCACCACCGTTCAGGCGATCATGCCCTGAGCCACCAAAGACCCGGTCATCGCCTGCGGTGCCATCGGCTCGGTCATTGCCGGCCCCGCACCGGATCTCGTCATCGTCGCCCCCGCCGTTGATCCGGTCGTTACCGTCGCCGCCGAACAGGCGGTCGTTGGCAAAGCCGCCCGACAGTTGATCGTGACCCTCCTGCCCAAAGAGAATATCGGCGAACGCGCCGCCCGTGAGGCTGTCGTTCCCACCCTCGCCAAAGAAGATTGCTGGCGCGTCCGTGGCCGTGAAGTTGTTTCGAGCATCAGTGCCAAAGCGGACGTCATGCAGGGGCAGAGCGTCACGAAGTAGGTCAACCTGCGCGCTGCCCAGGTTGAACTGCATCCGGTCCAGCGAGAAACTGGACACGCCCGCCGGAAGCGCGGCTGTGAGGGTAAGCGTGAACCCGCTGAACGTGGCTTCCTGGTTGCCGTCGAGGAGGTCGGGCAGCATCACATACTCGAAGGCGTTCGGGTCGGATGAAACGATATTGGGTGCGGCAAAATCAGTGACGGGGTTGGCCGTCATACTGGGGGGCGGAAGGGCTGCGCCGATCACCCCTATTAGGGCGGTATCCACGGTCAGCTGTGCACCGGCGGGAAGGGTCGGACCGCCGAAGCTCAGTCCGGGTGCGAATTTATGGTTGTTGGGGAACACGGCCGGCGGAGGATCCCCGAGGGTGGCGCCCACAAATGATGAAGGATTGTAGGGCGAACCGACACCCAAGTCCTTCAGCCGCAGGGACTGCGTGACGCCGGTTTCCCGGTCGACGAACTCAACACGGACGGTTAGCTGAGTGTCTCCTGGCGCGAAGGTCGCACCCGACAGCGCAATCAGGCTCCCGAGGAAGTTGTCCTGCTCCGCCGCGCCCGATGCCCCGGGGCTTTGGCTTCCCCGCTGGACGAGCGTTCCTGAGTCAAGATCGTACCTGATGGTGATTGGAGCCGGCATTTCAACCTCCCGAGAGACCATGGGCCCAAATTCGCCCACATACCGCCCCTGATGGAGACATCAGCCGGAAGGCCGCCGTTCTTGACCCGGGTGGCGGCTCGACGCTGCGCACAAGGCTGATGCAAACAAGGAGATCACAGGTTCGTGTCTCGAGTGCGGCAGGTGATCGGTTCTGGGAGTGTCCCGCTACCTTAGTCCCTCATTGCTCAGCGAAAGACAGGTATTTCTGTGGAGGCTCGTCGCCTGACTGGTCCGAGCAGGTCCCTATTCCGGCACTCCAGCCTTTCTCAGACCCTCGATGAACAGCTCGCAGTGAGCGTAATCCCCCAGATTTGCGCGGAGGCGACCTACAGTGATTGGGGGGCCAATCTGGTTGCGTTGCTGGATATGTGCCTGTGCCTCCTCCACAAGGCCGAGATGCCCACAGCAGCTGATCAGCGCATTGTGGTGCCCCGGAAATTCCGGGAAAGCCACGACCGAACGGCGCAGGAACGACAGAGCGTCCGAGAAGCGGCGCTCTCCGAGCAGGGTCAGCCCGTGGAATGCCACGTAGATCCCGGCAAACGTATCCAACGGGCTCATCCGTATGGCCTTTCCTGTCTCGTTGACAGCCTCGGCGGAGTAACCGGCCCTGAGAAGGGCCACGCCATACATGGTGCGTCCAAGCGCCCAGCTCGGATTGATCTCGAGAGCCCTCTTCATCTCCTCCAAGGCACGGTCATGGTGACCCATCGTGCTCAAGCTGAAGCCATAGCTCATCATGGCCCAGGGCTCGCTCGGATCAAGGGCCAAAGCGCGCTTGGCAAGATCGGTCATCTCGCGAAAGCCTCCCTCTCTTGAGCGCCAGTAGCAGAAGGTTTCCCACCACACTGCCCAACTGAGAATGGCGTACGCTCTCGCATAACTTGGCTCACGAATGATGGCGCGTCGAAGAAGCGCCTGCGCCTCTTCGTTCGATTTGCGTTGCGCCTTGTTGATCAAGCTGAGGGCTGACACGACTAAGCCCCAGGTATCGACACTTTCGGGTGGCTTGTTCCGGGCTCTGTAACCCTCCTCGGCATAAAGATGAGGTTCGATTGCAGCCACAACATTTTCGGTGATCTCATCCTGAACCGCGAAGACATCTTCCAGCAGCCTGTCGTAGCGCTCTGCCCAAATATGCTTTCCGTTCGCGGCATCGATGAGCTGCCCTGTGATGCGAATGCGACTGCCCGACGCTCTTACACTGCCTTCCAGAATGTATCGGACACCAAGCTCGCGGGCGGCCTGACGCACGTCGATCGCCTTGCCCTTGTAGGCGAAGGTGGAGTTGCGCGAGATGACGAGCAGCCAGCGCAGACGCGAAAGTGCGGTAATGATGTCCTCGGCCATCCCATCCGCGAAGAATTCCTGCTGTGGATCGCCGCTCATGTTGTTGAAGGGCAGTACCGCGATGGATGGCTGGTCTGGCAGTGTTAGGGGCTGACTTGAAATCGCTCCCGGCAATGGCGCCATCTTCGTCACGGCCGAGAACCTGAAGGTCCTCACGGCTCTTGCTATGTTCTTGACCTGTTGTTCCCCCTGATCCTCAAAGAGGTACGGCAGTTTATCCCTGACCTCGTCGTAGACTTTGCCAGAGACGCAAATGCCTCCGGGCTCAGCCAACTGCTCCAGGCGAGCTGCCACATTCACTCCATCGCCGTAGATATCGCCATCGGCTTCGATGATGATATCCCCGAGATTGATGCCAATGCGGAGTTGGAGCCCCGGTCGGGCAGCATGGGTGGCTTCGGACGCGAGAGCCGCCTGAACTTTCACAGCACAGCGAACCGCCTCCACAGGGCTTGAGAATTCAACCAGAAAGCCATCGCCGGTTGTTTTTACCAGGCGCCCCTGATGGTCACTCACCTTCGGCTCAATGACGTCCCGACGAAGCGTCTTGATCCTGGCGAGGGTGCCTTCCTCATCCTGGCCCATAAGCGCGGAGAAGCCTGCTATGTCGGCCGCGAGAATTGCTGCGAGGCGCCTCTGCACCTTCTGACCGCTTGGACTGGTCATCTCATCCCCAGGGATACAGGTGTCGAGGAGCAATGGTGCTTCGCTCAGCACGCTTCGTCCAGAGGCATTACTGCGGCAGCTCTCCGCGTACCAAAGCCAAGCTCTTGGATGTGCCACGATCCACAGCCACCGGTCTCAGAGTCGGCTGCAGAGCGCACGACAATGCAAAAGCCGCGTAGCTGGTTCATGCCGGAAGAAGACATTCCCAATCTGGAGTGCATAAGTCTCGCGGCTGCGAAAGAAAACCCCATCATCTGTTTTCTGTCGGATTCCAGAGGGCCTGCGCGTGGACGCGCATGCGATTAGATTCTGCCTGTGGCAGATAGCTTGAGCGTTATGCTGCAAAGGCATAACACCTCTTCGAGGATTCGGCTCCTCAGCAGCAGGGCGCATCCCAATATGCTGCAGTGCAGCAAGGGCAGTGATCGTCGGCCGCCAGGGCCGTGATCTGCCAGGGGGCCATCCATGTTCGTTATCTACATCCTGTCCAAGATCCGCACCTACAAGCACTCCATGAGACCGTGAACCCGTGGCCGGAACACTCCGACCGGCCGTGACGATTGCGCCAAGCCATGGGTCGTCCTGTTGAATGCAACCTCGATGCCATCACCCAGGAACAAGCCGTCTGCCGTCCGGACCTCGCTTCGTTTCAAGCCGCCGACCTTGGAGGAGGCCATCCATGCCGCGCAGGGGCTCACCGATGACATCGATGGCCAGGCCGAGATTGCCGCAGGCTTGATGGGATTGCCGGAGCCGGATGTCAGATTCGCAATCCTGAAGGCGCCTCCGCGCAGGCCCGCTCGCCCATCGACCCAAGTGCGGGTCGCAACGGGCCGACAGACCGTTCTGGTCGAGCGCAGGGCACCCCGCGCCCTGATCCGCTGAGGGCTGACGTCGATCTCAACTGATCGCGTCTCGTCCAACCAGGTCCGTCCTTCGTTCAGTGCTGCGGCGGCATGGGCAGCGCCTCGATCCTGGACCCGCTCGCCAGGACATGCTCATGAGAAGGCGCGCTTTGTCTTCCGCAGGCGGACGATGATCTCGACGCCGGCCACTTCCATGCCTTCGGGAGGCTCGGGCAGGTCGGCGACGCTCAGGCCGGAGGAGGGCATGTCGACGATCTCACCCTCTTCCTTGAGGAAGAAAGGGTGATGCTCGGTCGGGTTGGTGTCGAAATAGGCCTTGGCGCCGTCCACCGCGAGCTGGCGCAGGAGGCCCGCTTCCGTGAACTGGTGCAGGGTGTTGTAGACCGTCGCCAGCGAGACCGGGACCCGCGCCCGGGTGGCCTCGTCGAAGAGCATTTCGGCCGTGATGTGCCGATCGCCCTTGCCGAACAGCAGCCAGCCCAGGGACACGCGCTGCCGGGTCGGGCGCAGGCCCGCTTGGCGCAGCTTTCCCTTGAGGTCTGACAGGGGGCATCCCTGCAAGCGGAGAGCTGGTCGCTGAGGCGCTGTCAGACGCGTTGTGCTTGTCACCTCATCAGACAAAGCTCTCTCCATGCAGTTTAGAAAACGTAAAAACTAAAGCCTTCCATAGGCTTAGTTGGTCGAGGCTGGGGACTGCTACCGCAAGTGTGGGCCGTTGCCGCAGCTCAGTGTCTCTCGATGAGGCTGTTGGATGAGGGAACCTGCCAGGTGATTGTGGCTTCTCACAAAAATTGTCGAGGATGTTTCCATGTCTGACATCCCTTACCCTGACACGCCGCAGCCGGACATTCCCGTGCCGCCGCAGCCTGACTTGCCGATGCCGGTCCCTGAGGTCGAGCCTGATCCCAGCGAAGAGCCGGACCTGCCGCCGGAGCCCTCTGAACCGCCCGGAGACGATCTCCCGACGGTGGGATTGAGGAGCTCTCAGGAGAATTTAGCAGGAGGTTGCGCATGATGTCTGATCCACAGCAGCCAGTCGTTCCCTCTCCGCCCCAGCCTGATGTGCCGGCACCAGATCCTAATCCTGTCATGCCACCCGCGGGCCCGCCTGGTTTGCTTGGGTCCCATGGCAAAACACCAAGTTTGAGCGGGTCACTCCCCAGGAACCAGTATTTTACAATGCTTCGCGAAAACGAAGAATCCTTCAGCCTCAATCGGTTGTGGGTTGTTCAGGGCCGACTATCTAGCGTCCACAGAAATGCGCCCCCGCCTCACGGCTCTGGGGCGCTTTCTTTTTCCAGACCCCTCACAATCTATTCGCCACGAGCATCTTCGACACGTGCGCCGCCGAGTTGCGCAATCTTGCCGATGAGGCGAGGCGTCTCCCTCCGCCGGACAGGCGGAACCCGCATGCGTTTCAGGAAGCTCGCGACGAGCTTGCCCCCCGGATCTCGGAGTTGGCGAACTTTCTGTCGGGCAAGTTCACGCTCGCTCGCTCCGAGCCCAAAGCGGCCATCAAGCCGGGCCCGATCCGGAGCGCCAAAGGCAAGGTTGTGACGGTCGAATTCCGCGATCCGAAGCGGGTCTGATCAAGAACGAGGGCCGCTCGATTCCGATTGGATCATGATGCCGGCAAGAGGGCCGCAGAGGGCTTTGAACTTCGCGTCCTCGGTCTTGTGCCTCTCCCTCAGTCGATGGCGTTCCGCCTCGAGGCAGTGAGACAGTAGCATCGCCGTGTACGGGTTGGGCGGCGGGATATCGTACGCGAGCTTTTTCACTTCCTGGATGAAGTCATCAATCCAACTGTCGTCAGTCATGGTCGCCCCCGGCATTCGGCTCATATGCAAGAGTAGCCCGAGACAGGCTGCGGTCACACTTCACCAGAAGAGCGGCCTAGATAGTAGTACGCCTCACCCGAAAGAGCCGCTGCGCCGCTCAGGCACCGGCGACTGGGCATAAAATTACTCACGATAATCACCCTTCCCGTGACCAATCGCGAAGGGCTGAAATTTGGAGCACGTAACGGTTTCCGATCTGCAAAGCGGGTCGAAAGTATACTGGTTTGATAAACTGATGAACCTGCCGGTGCCCGTCGCGCCGGCGGACAACACGCCGACAGTCACGGATGCACTGAGGTCGGCTGCGGAGTACGCCCAGGCCGAAAAGGCTGACGCCACTCAATGAGAAAGGGCGGATCTGTAAACCCGGATCGCCTCTCCGAGGGCTCAGTCGCCTCAGTGGTAAAGCGCTACGCGAGGGCCGCAGGCCTCGACCCCGAAACCTTCTCTGGCCACTCGCTGCGCGCCGGCTTCGTCATCTCCGCCCTCGAGGCGGGCGCCGACCTGCTGAAGGTTATGGACGTCACCCGCCATAGGGAAGTGAAGACGCTCAAGGCCTACGACCGCCGCGCGAAGACCTTCAAAAATCATGCCGGACGCGGCTTTCTCTAAGGAAACCTGATGTGCCTGATCCGCCACTATTTCGCGCGCCCTGCCACTGTGTTGTCATTAGGTCTCTTCGGCCTGTTCAATTTGATCCGGTCATCGATCCTCGCATCGCCTCAGGCCGGAAGAGCACGCTCGGCGGCCACTCGCGCTCGAAATACGTGCCGCATCAGAGCTCCCGCGAGTTGGCTCGTCGTCGCTGACAGATCACAGTTGGTTTGCTCCGAGTCGAGAACGGGCTCCATGTGGGAGCAACTGCATGAACTTCGATGAAGCCATCGAAGCCTTGAAGGCCGGTAAGCGCGTTGCCCGCGCCGGCTGGAACGGCAAAGGGATGTGGCTCTGCCGCGATAAGGGCCAGAAGATCGGGCCCGCGCAGTTCTGGAATGAGCACACCAAGCAGTTCGTCTATGAGCGCTACATGCTCGCGACGAGTGGCGACACAGACCTGACTGATGACGATCGTCTGACCGAGGTCCTGCCGTACATCATCATGAAGACGGCGGACAATAAGATCCTCATGGGCTGGCTCGCATCCCAGTCGAACATGCTTGCTGACGATTGGACGGAACTCTCATAGCGGGTCATACGTGAAAGGCCCACATCAGGAACAATCCCCCGATCCCAATGATCGCGATCAGCATGATCATGGCCCAAAACCGTCTTCGTCCTGATGGGAAGTCGCCGAACATGGTCGCCTCCAAAATGCGTGCATCTCGCGCCACCGCAGTGAGCTAGAACTTAGCCCGAAACGGGCTTGATGCGCATCCTCGATCCTCGCACCGGCTTGAGCGTCTCGCTCACATCCCAGTCTGGCATGCTCGCTGAGGATTTGGTGGATCTCTGATCCAGCGGCTCAGTCCAAGAAGTAGAATATGAACAGCGCGCAGAGAATAAGCCCGCCAATTAACCCGAGCCACCTGAAGATAACCGCAGATGAATCGTTCGGGCGCGGAGGCTTCGGCCCCGCTGGAAAGGGATCGTCGTCGTCATCGTCATGCGTGGCTACTGCCCCCCGGCTGAGTAGGCAGCCTAGGATCCCGATCTTCGTCGAAGAGTCGAATCTTCTTGCGGATTATCCACGACAGATAGCGGGCTGTGACACTGCCTGATGCTGATCCTCGACCCGCGCACCGGCCTGAGCGTCTCGCTCACATCCCAGTCCGGCATGCGCGCTGAGGATTGGGTGGAGCTGTAGCGCTCGATGCTCCCGTCCTAATCTACGAAAAGGAGTTATATCGCGAAGGAACATTGCTCCTAATGTCGCGAAGGCAGATTATCCTGCTGGTTGTCCACCGAGGTGGTACTATGCAGGCCCTCGCTATAGCCGCTCTTTATCTCGGAACTGCTCTGGCTGCGTTCGTATTGGCTGTAGATGTACTTGACGTTGTAGATCCTCTTAATGCGTTGATCGCTCACTAGATTGAGCTAGTCTCTCATAGAAATTGCCTCCGCGACGCGGTGAGACTCAACTACTGCTGATAAGGTTTTCAAGTCAGCAGAATGATTCTCCTCATTGCGCTATCGACTGTCTTGGCCGGTGTACTGTTTGCGGGTGCCGCCGGAGTCCTGTGCGCTAAATTCGCTCTTGTCCTCTTAATCGGATTTTGCGCGGCCGCCATGGTACTGTCAAGTTGGCATAGGTCGGCACCTATGGCAGGGTTTCGGGCATGAGCACGACGTCCAACCCGTACCGCGGCTTCCGGTTTCCGGCTGAAATCATCAACCAGGCCGTCTGGTTGTATCACAGCTTCAGCCTGAGCTTGCGCGATGTCGAGCTGATCCTGGCGGCCCGTGGCGTCGTGGTCAGCTACGAGACCATCCGTGAGTGGAGTCTGCGCTTCGGACGAACCTACGCCAACAGCTTCAAGCGGCGCCAGCCGCAGCCAGGAGACAAGTGGTTCTTGGACGGTGTGTCACGAACACATCTCTGAAGGAGGAGATGTGGAGCTGTACAAGAGATGAGGGTTGGCCCCTCGAGGTCTGCAGTCAGGTGCCGGCCTCAAACCCCTGCAAGCTGCGGCCGTCAAGAGCGACCGTGGTGAGCGTTGCAGCCAAAGGCGGGACCTCAGTCCCGTCAGGTACGATCCGGAGAGGCGAGCGAAAGCAAACCGCTGATGACGTGTCGAAATGCCAAAGATGATGTCAAAACCGGGAAGTCGTCGAGGTCCCGGGATCAGTTCGGGGGCTGTCCTGAAGACCGCCCGAGCGACATCCGGCATGTAGGCGGCGCGAAGCCGGATCAGGCTCTTGTATGGAACGTGAGAACCTGTCGCCCCGCTGCCAAGGGAGACGTCCAAGCGGCAAAAACCGCAAGGACCCGAGTACCGATGCGGGGCACAGGGGCGGAGCAGCTCTGAGTCAGGAGGAAGGTTCTGTCATGGGACTGGACCGAAGGGGCTGCAGTGTTCCGCCGCGGCGCAGAGCCAACCGGTCACGGGAGGAGCTCTGTGGCCATGGCAAAGCCGTTTTCCATTCCGCTGCATGGAAACGGCCGAACATCGGGAGCCGTATGACGCGAGAGTGCGCGCCGTGAAAACGGCGAGTCGAATCCTCATCCAAGATGAGAGGAGCCGGGAGAAATGCTTCTGGGTCAACCACCTTACCGGATGGTGAAATCCTTAAGGGACAAGAGCATGGTGGTGAAGCGGGGGTTGGGCGAACATGCCAGACCCGACGCCCTGCAAGGCCCGCGCGATATGGTCAAGGCTGGATTGCTTGAACCCCAGTCTCCAGTGATCGAACGTCACATCCCACGCCGCGGCATGTCAGGGCGTGGTCGGCAGAGTAGGGTAGTATCACTTTCGCTGCCCGAAACTTCCTCTGCCGAGCGACGGCCAATGGGGCTGTTCAAGGGGACGAACGGGGGACCTACGTCGCGCTAACACGTTCGACTCGTACGAACACGGGATCGCCTGCCGGCCGCGAGGCCCATGGCGACGGAACGGTCGTAGTAGTTCGAGGACGGGAAAGCCGTCCACATGGCGAAGGACCGCAGGTGCCTTGATGGTCAAAGCTATGAGGTAGCCGAAATGGCAAGCGCCGAAACAGTCATGGCCGTCTACTCTGATCGTGGCAAGCGAGGCCTGCCACTCGAAGGTGTCTACCGGCAACTCTACAGCCGGGACCTCTACCTACCTAGGACGGCAAAGCTAACTGTCTGGTAGAGTGTGGTGGTGGGGGTCTTCTGTACCTGATGGGAGGTGCGGGATGACCAGACTCTCAGGGCGCCAGCCGCCGGAGCGCGAGCGGGTGCTGCGTCCCGCCTGTCGGCTTTGTCCGGCCTGCGGATCCCGGATGCGCGTCCGCTACGAGAACCACCGCACCCTTGTGACGCTAACCGGCTCGGTGCGCTTGCGGCTCAAGATCCGCTGGTGCGAGACCATGGGCTGCGCCCGCTTCCACAAGCCTTACCGGCCCGAGAGTGAGGGCGCCCTGGCCTTGCCCCAGCACGAGTTCGGACTGGACATCGTGGCGCTGGTCGGGGCCTTGCGGCACCGCGAGCATCGCAGCGTGCCCGAGATCCACGCGGTGCTCACCGCCCGCGGCGTCGCCATTGCCGAGCGCAGCGTCACCAACCTGCTCGACCGCTATGATGAGCTGCTCGCCACTCGGCTGATGGAGCGCCGCCCTCTGCAGAAGCTCCTGGCCCAGCAAGGGCGGGTGATTCTGGCGGTGGATGGCGTGCAGCCGGATGTCGGCCATGAGGTGCTGTGGGTGATCCGCGACTGTCTGTCCGGCATCATCGTGCTGGCCCGCAGCCTGCTCTCCGGCCGGGCCCAGGATCTGGCGGTTCTGCTGCGCGAGGCGGTGGACGCCGTGGGCGTGCCGGTCGTGGGCGTGATCAGCGACGGTCAGACCGCCATTCGCCAGGCGGTTGCTCAGGTGCTGCCGGGGGTGCCGCATCAGCGGTGCCAGTTCCATGTCCTGCGCGAGGCGGCGCATCCGATCGTCGAGGCCGACCGGCATGCCAAGAAGGAACTCAAGAAGCAGGTCCGCGGCATCCGCCGGATCGAACGCACCGTGGAGGAGCGGGATGATGCCGAAGCAGCGCTCGTGCAGGGGTATTGTGCGGCGGTGCGCAGCGCGATCACCGATGACGGCCGGGCGCCGCTGGCCGCCGCGGGCCTCAAACTGAAGCAACGGCTGGAGACGGTCGCCGGCAGCCTGGACCGGGGGCAGCAAAAGGGGGCCTCGGGCCGGCGCTCACGCGACTGCACCAGATGATTGGCCGGGCGCTGGAGCGCACGGCCGCCTTGTGGCCGGATGTGGAGTACGCCTACCGGTTCGTGCACGCCGTAGCACATTGGCTCGGCAACCCGCACGAGGAGAGTGCCGCCATGGTGCGGCGGCGGGTGAATGGGGTGCTGGGCGCGATGCAGCGGCATCGCGACAAGGCTGGGACGCTGGCCGGGGCCTTCGCTCATTTCCAGAAGGTCACGCGCAGCTATCGGCCTGGCCTGTTCCACACCTATGCGGTGCCGGACGTCGCGCGCCAACAACGATCTCGAACAGCTGTTCGGTTCTCAGCGCTATCATGAGCGGCGCGCGACGGGCCGCAAGACGGCGGCCCCCGGTGCGGTTCTGCGCGGCTCGGTCCGGCTGCTCGCTGCCACTGCGACCCGCGTGCAGGCGCCCACGGCGCGAGACCTGGGCGCAGCGAACCGGGAGCACTGGAGAAGCTTGCGTCAGCGCCTGGAGAGAGGCCGCCGCGCGCGAACTCTGCGCACCCGCTTTCGACACGATCCCGGCGCCTACCTGGCCGCTCTTGAACAGCAGGCCTGCCAGTTAACTTTGCCGTCCTAGTACCTACGCGCCTATGGGCGCATACACCGCAACGACGGGGCGATGACCCCTGGCGTCACGGCTGAGACCGTGGACGCCATGTCTCTGGAGAAAATCGACAGGATCATCGGCACTCTGCGCCGTGAAGCCTACCGATGGTCTCCGGTGAAGCGGATATGTATCCCGAAGAAAAGCGG
Organism: Microvirga ossetica; assembly: GCF_002741015.1. Lineage (NCBI taxonomy): Bacteria > Pseudomonadati > Pseudomonadota > Alphaproteobacteria > Hyphomicrobiales > Methylobacteriaceae > Microvirga > Microvirga ossetica. Next base: position 214,937 of record NZ_CP016618.1, read on the forward strand.
GAAAAAGCGTCCGCTTGGTCTGCCCCCATGGTCCGATAAGCTCGTCCAAGAGGTTATCCGCCTCCTGCTCGACGCTTACTATAAACCACGGTTCAGCGACCACTCCCATGGATTCCGCCAAGGACGTGGCTGCCACACGGCGCTGCGGGAAATCACCCAAAAATGGCGAGGCGTGAAGTGGTTCATCGAGGGCGATATCAAAGGCTGCTTCGACAACATTTGCCATGAGGTTTTGTTGGAGACGTTGTCCGAAACCGTCCGAGATAACCGGCTGCTGCGCCTCGTATCTAACATGCTCAAGGCCGGATACATGGAGGACTGGCGATACAACGCTACGCTGAGTGGCAGCCCGCAAGGGTCAGTGCTCAGCCCGCTCCTCTCTAATATCTACCTCGACAAGTTAGATCGGTTCGTAGAGGAGAACCTGCTCCCGATCTACAATCGGGGAACCGACGCAGAAATGACCCGAGATACAAGGCCATCATCAACGCCGCTCGACGAGCAGGGGATCGAGGCAACCATGAGGAGGCGGCACGCCTGCGTAAGCAAGCGCAAGCCATGCCTTCGCGTGACCCTGAAGACCCCGACTTCCGACGGCTTTGGTATGTCCGGTATGCGGACGATTGGCTGCTCGGATTCAGCGGCCCCCGACACGAAGCCGAGGCGATCAAACGCCGCATCGGCCAGTTCCTTCGCGAGACATTGCGGTTGGAACTCTCCGAGGCAAAGACGTTGATCACCCACGCCCGCCACCATGCGGCGCGGTTCCTCGGATACGAAGTCGTGGCACTCCATGCCGATGAAAAGCACGACCAACGTGGTCAGCGCATCATCAATGGCTTGGTCCGTCTGAAAGTCCCGAACGATGTGATCGTGAAGCAATGCCGCCGCTACATGCAGGACGGAAAGGCCGTGCACCGACCCGAACGGCTGCACGATGCCGACTTCAGCATCGTCAGCCAATACGGAGCGGAGTATCGCGGCTTCGTTCAATACTACCTGCTGGCATTCAATGCCCACCGCCTCTGGAGGGTGCATCAGGTGATGCGCACCTCACTCCTCGCCAACAAGCACAAGACGAAGATCGCCCCGATCTATCGTCGACTGCGAATGGAGGTGGAGGATCGAGGACGCACCCAGACGGCCCTGGTCGTCACACGGGAGCGGGGTGAGGGCCAGAAGCCACTTGTGGCCATGTTCGGCGGCATCTCGTTGGCATGGAAAGAGGATGCGATCTTGAGCGACCGTCCGCCCAGAGTCTACAGCGGCGTCCGCAGCGAGGTCGTCCAACGTCTGCTTGCACAGAAATGCGAGCATTGCGGCTCCGAAGAGGGACCTTTCGAGGTCCACCACGTCCGCCGTCTCGTAGATCTGGATCGACCGGATCGCAATGACCAACCCTTGTGGGTCAAGCGAATGGCTTCACGCCGTCGCAAAACTCTGGTCGTCTGTACCCGGTGCCACCAGGACATCCACCGGGACCGTTCTGGATGGCGTGAGATAAGACACTGGAAAGCCGGATGAGACCGAAAGACTCATGTCCGGTTTGGGAAGAGGGCACCGGAAAAGTACCAAGAGGTAACTCGCCGATGCCCTACTCCACGTCACGTACTGTTCTGGGAGCACGCGGGGGTGAGATTCCCCCGCGCGACTCGCCAGGTGTTTGTCCGCATCCGAGGCAAACTGCACTACCTCTGGCGAGCCGTTGATCAGCATGGCAACGTGCTCGATGTGCTGGTGCAGAGCCGCCGCAACAAGACGGCCGCCAAGCGCTTCTTCCGCAAGCTGCTCAAGGGCTTGTGCTATGTGCCCAGGGTCATCGGGACCGACAAACTTGGATCCTATGGTGCCGCCAAGCGTGAGATCCTGCCAGGCGTTGAACATCGGCAGAGCTGGTATCTCAACAACCGCTGTGAAGTCTCGCACCAACCGACCCGACGGCGGGAGCGTCACATGAGGCGGTTCAAGTCCGTCCGGCACGCACAGCAATTCCTCGCCACTCACACTCCGATCCACAACCACTTCCAGCTCCGCCGCCATCGCCTTTCGGCCAGTGAGTACCGAGCCGCCCGAGACCACGCCTTTGCTACCTGGCGCGAGGTTGCTGGGCTGCCCTCGTAGGCTGATGTAGACCAGCATGATGGCTGCGCCAGCGACAGCTTTGTCTGTAATTACCCAGGCCCTTGCACAAGTCGGGCTTCGCTGATTCCATGCCTGTATGGGCCGCAGCGATCTTGAGCGTCTGAGCAAGGAAGAGCTGATCGAGCTGGTGCTGCGACTGCAGCGGCCGCAAAAGACCTCACGCACGTCCTCAAAGCCGCCCTCGACCGATCGCAAGGAGCAGCGCGAGCGCTCCAAACCGGGCGGAGCCAAGCCCGGTCATGAAGGCCACAGCCGGATCCTCAGCGCCACGCCTGATGAGGTGGTCGAGCACCGTCCTGACCGGTGCTCGTGCTGTTCGGCTGTCCTGATGGCGGATTGGCCGGCGGAGACGATCAGCCTCCACGAGCAGATTGAGCTGCCGGAGGTGGCGCCCCGCGTCACCCAGCATCGGCGCCTGGCGGTGCGCTGCCGGGCGTGTGGAACGCGGGTCGCCGCGGCCGTGCCGGACGCCGCAAAGGGGACACCGTTCGGGCCCCGCGTCCATGCCATGGCGACTTATCTCAAGACCTTCCAGGCTCTGTCCTACGAGCGGCTGCAAAGCGCATTCGCGGATCTGTTCGGGCTCACCGTCAGCCAGGGCGGCCTGATGACCATGCTGCGCCGGGCGCAGGGCGCCTTCGCGGGCGAGCGCGACAAGGCGGTTGCGGCGTTGCGCCGGGCCCGGGTCACCGCCTCGGATGAGACCGGCGTCCGGATCGAGGGCTCGAACGCCTCTCATTGGGTGTTTCGCTGCGCCGAGGCGGTGGTCCATCACGCCTCGCCGACCCGGGGCGCCATCGTGGTCCGGACGATGATGGACGGGCACCGACCCGAGGTCTGGTGCTCCGACCGCTACAGCGCGCAACAGGGCCATGCCGACGCCCACCAGACCTGCCTGGCCCATCTTTCCCGCGACGTCGCCTCTGCCGATGAGGCGAGCGCGGATGTCCTGCCCTCCCGCCTCCAGCTGTGGCTGCACCGGGCCTTTGCCCTGGCGGAGGAGGTCGCAACCCTTGCCGCCTCGACCCTCGCTCGCAAGCGCCGCGCCCTGGAGCGCAGTCTGGACGCGATCCTGGCCGCGCCGACCTCCTGCGATCTGGCCCGTGACATTCAGAACAAGGTCCGGCGCGCCCGCGATCAGCTTCTGACCTTCGCCCACTGGCCTGGACTGGTTGATGCGACCAACAACGCCTGCGAACGCGCGCTCAGACCGGCCGTGATCCAGCGCAAGGTGACCAACGGCTATCGCTCCATGTGGGCCGCCGAGGGCGAAGCGGACATACGCACGGTCGTTGACACGGCTCGTCTCGGTCCGGGAACCAACGCGTTCAAGATAATTCTTCAGACTGTGTCCGCCTGAACCTCAGTGCGAAATAGGGGCGTGGGTAATTACCTTTGTCTACTCGGCCGTCAAGTTGACAGTACCTCTGGAACACCATCGCGATGTCGCGCTCCTTGGGCGGAACGTCGTTCACGACCTTCGGGCCGATGCGAAGCTCGCCGCCGGACACGCTTTCCAGTCCCGCGATCATGCGCAGGAGGGTGGATTTGCCACAGCCGGACGGCCCGACCAGGATTACGAACTCGCCGTCCTGGATCTCGATGGAGACACCGTGAATGACCGGGACGGTTCCGAAGTTCTTTCGAATGTTGCGGATCTCAACTGAGGCCATGAGATTTCCTCCGAAGTCTTCTGTCCTGGGCGGCGTCGTGGCAGTCCGAACACCCTTCGACATGGCGTCCCCGTGAGCTTCGATGAGTTCCTCCACCATGGCGCGGATCTCCTCGATTGACAGGACGCTTGCAGCAGGGTGGCACGGTGCACGCCGTCGTAGCTGCCCTGGGAAGCAGTTCTCACAGGAAGCTCCGAGACGAAGTAGAGACGGCTCAGACGAAGTTGGCCAATTCCTGTTCGCCTCGGGTGAAGCGGTTCAGCTTGGCATAGAAATCCTCAAGGATGTATCTCACATCAATGCTGTGGTAGACCTTGATCGGCCGATTGGCGCCTGTATGAACATAATTCATCAAGCTGTTGAACTCGGGCGCAGGCAACCATTCCGAGATGCCACCGTTCGGATTGAGAATGACCGACAGGGCTGGCGTATCGCCAAGCGATCTGTGCTCAATCGGGCCAGCATGCATTCTCAGATTCCAGTCGATCAGCTGCTCGACAAGATACTTGCCAATCGCTCCCTTGTCATAGACACGCTCCATGAGCTCCGCGTAGCTGACGGCCATCATGCGGTAGACCGGCATGGGTATCTGCCACAGCTGGACTTTCGACTTCATGACCACGTTGGCGGCATGGATATCGTTCGACAGGTTATATTCGCGACCGCCAACAGGCCACTGCCCTCCTCCAATCCAAACAACGCAGATATTCCGCTCATTCAGACGAGGCTCCTTCAGCAGGGCCGCGGCCATATCGGTGAGTGGCCCAAGGAATGCCACATAGAGGGGTCGGGGATCATCCTTCATTCCCTCTTCGACAATCAGGCGCGCGCCTGCCGAGGCCATTGGAGTAGTTTCATCGGGCATTGAGCCCTCGGCTCCGGGCTCCACTCGAACGCGATCCTTAAGGCTCATCAGATCCAGGATTTTCACGACCTCATCGTGACTGTCCCTAAGACTGGATTTCGACTTAATCGATCCGAAGTGCGCCGGAATAATCCCATGCAAATCGAAGGTCGGCGTCAGAAGTGCATGAACGATCGTGTACTGGTCGTCAGCCTCGTTCTTCGCATCCGTGTTGAGGATGATACGAGCTCTCTTTTCGATGGGTAGCACTCTTTTCTCCTATGTCAGTGCGGTCTCAGATTATTTGATCGCTCCGGCCATGCCATGGACGAAGTATCGCTGGAAGAACAGGTAGAGCAGGATCAACGGCATAATGGTGATGATCTGTCCGGCCGCGAGGAGTTCATATGCTGTCGAGAACTCCGTGCTGAACTGCACGACTCCCAGTGGCAGAGTACGATTGGCCTGGGTCCGGATGAATATCTGCGCGAGGATGAACTCGTTCCAGGTCGATATGCCGTCCAGGATGAGAAGCGATACGATGGCGGGCTTCGAGACCGGTATGACAATCCGCCAATAGACATCCCACCAGGAGCAGCCATCGATGAATGCCGCTTCAATCATCTCATCTGGGATTGAGCGGAAATAGCCGCGCAGAATCAGAATTCCCAACGGCAGTCCAAAGCCGAGGTAAAGGAAAAACAAGCCCGGCAGTGAATCGATCAGTCCCAAGTGCTGATACAATGTGGTCAAGGGCACGAGCGTCATTTGCATTGGCACGACCAGTCCGAGGACGAAGATCGTGAAGATGGCCCGAGCGCCCCGCAAGCGCATCTTTGCGAGCGCGAATGCCGCAAGCGAGCATATGAAGACCCCTGTCGGCACCTTTATGAGGGTGAGGACAAGAGAGTTCATGAAGTATGTCCTGATCCCGACGTCCCATGCCTTGGCGAAATTCGAGAGCTCAATCGTTTGCGGCAGAGAAAAGGTTCCGTTCTGAGCGAAGTCATTGGCACTCTTCAGGGCGGTAAAGAAGAGGATAAACAGTGGCGATGACCAGATGAGTGCAGCAACCGCGATCGCGATATAGAACACGTATGATCCGACCGCCAACCGCGGCGCCCGTACGGTAACATCGGGTAAGGGAGCAACGGAGGCTGTCATCAGTTTCTCACCATGTGGCGGGTGTAAGGAATGGCGAAGAACAATGTCAGACCGAAGAGGATGACTGCTATCGCCGTGCCGAGGCCAACCTCGTTATGGTTGTATGTGAGAAAATACATCCATGTTCCGAGGACCTGGGTCCGATTGGCGGGACCGCCGTAGGTCATCACGTAGATGATGTCATAGACCTTGAGGGAATTGATCGCCGTGATCGCAACCACGACCATTGTCGTCTCCCGCAGCATCGGAAAGGTGACAAACCAGAAGCTCTGCAGGCGGGTCGCACCGTCGATGCGCGAAGCCTCCATGACCTCCTTGGGGATGGTCTGCAAGCCAGCGAGGAACAGCAGCATCGGGAGGCCCGCATTATGCCAGGTTGCGGCGACGAAGACCGAATAGAGTGCGATTGAAGGATCGGACAGCCAATTATTCTCCAATCCAGTTAGCCCAATGGCAGCGAGGGACTGATTGATGAGACCGAGTGTCGGATGGTACATCCAGCTCCAGATCAGGCCGACGATGCTCATCGACAGGATCGCCGGAAAGTAGAAGACGCTCCGGAAAAACGAACTTCCCCGAAACGCCGTGTTGAGAAGCAGGGCAAGGCCTAAGCCGATCCCTGTTGGGATGACGAGTGAGAGCAGACTCCAGAACACATTGTTCTTCAATGCGATCCAGAATACCCGGTTTGCCGTGAACAGCTCAACGTAGTTCTCAACACCCACCCAGACCTTGTTCGGAGAGACCCCGTCCCATTGAAACAGGCTCAACCAGGCCGAATAGGTCATTGGATAGATAAGAACGACTGCGAATATGACTGCTGCCGGAGCAAGGAACAGCCAAGCCACAAGAGACTGCGGGAGAGCACGTCTCATGGTCTGGCTGCCGGCTTTCATATCGACCGGGATGGATGTCATGGCGCTGCACCTCGCAGGAGAGCCAAGGATGTCAGTTGTTGCGCTTCTTGAAACGCGTGATGGCTTCCTGAACCTGCTCGGCCGCCTCTTCAGGTTTCATAGCCCCAAGGATGACCGAGTCTTGTGCCTCGAAGTACGATGCCACCACGTCTTGAGGAAGCCCCTGATCCGTCAGCTTGTAGAAGCCGACCTCACCTTGCGTCCACTCGGCCCACTTCCGCTGGATCGGGAGGTTTTCAGGGGGCAGAATGCCTTTTGTCGCGCTGGGATAGCCGACTGCTTCCGCCGTCACCGGAGCGATTTCCGGACGCGCCGCGAAGCTCACAAAGAGCAGTGCCGCCTGCCTCGTTTCCTCCGGCGTCTTGGCGTTGACCTGGAACTGGGACGGGGATCCTGGCGCACGCAATGGCTTGTGATCCGTCGGAAGTGGGAATGTACCATAATCAGCCGGCGACATGTTCTCCCGAATGATGCGGCTGGTTTCCAGCGACGGGGTATCGAAGACGATCGCCGCCTGATCGTTGTAGAGCAGAGGAAGATTGGTGCTCGGATCGATGTTGAGGAAGCCCTTTGGGAAATACCCCTTGTCGGACCATTCCTTCAATTTCGCGAATGACTTGACCACTGGATCGGATGTCCACGGCGTTTCTGTGTTAAGCAATGCGTCGTGACCAGCCGGACCTGCATAGTGCTCGAGGAAGAAGTCGAAGAACCGCATGGTCATCCAGCTGAACTTGCCTCCGATCGAGAAGGGCGTAACGCCATTCGCCTTAAGGGTTTCGGCGGCCTTCTCGAGCTCTTGGAATGTGGTCGGCTCCTTGATGTTGTACTTTGCGAAAAGTGCCTTCTTGTAGATGAAACCAAATGGGCCGATCTTGTTGGGAATACCGTAAAGATCAGCGCCATCCCGCGTAATGTCGAGCGATGCGGGCGTCACATTCTGGTCGATGCCGTACTCTTTTTGCATCTCCGGCGTGATTTTGAGCGCGTAGCCGGCACGGTTGTACGGCGAAGCAAGCGACCCGCCCCAGTTCCACCAGAGATCAGGAAGCTTGCCTGAGGATGCGCCCACGCGAAGCGCCTGCTTCATCTCGTCAGTGCTGAACTTCGTGAACTTGATTTTGATGTTCGGGTACTGGGCTTGAAAGCGGTCGATGACCAGTTGCCAGTTGTGCGACGCCAGGCCGAATAGTTCGAGGGTAACGGGACGGGTGGGTACGGGCTGAGCCAAAGCCGGCGCAGTGCCAAGCAAAAGAGCCGCGGCAACGATCGATCGGCGAGACAAGGCGTTCCAAGATAAGGCGTTCATGGCGTAACTTCCTCCTGTTTTGAATTCGGCTGTCTTTATGTTCTTGCTCTTGAAGCATCGCGCCGCGTGACGCGATCCTCGTCCGTGTCGGCAGGTAACGGTCAGGCCGCTTTGCAGATCTCTTTCACGGATTGCATAACGGCCTTCGGGTCGAAGACGCGCTCCAGCCAGCCTTCGCGGAAAATTTGAGGTTTGGCCTGCTCGATCGCATGCAAGGCACCGTCCGAGAAGCGGCCTTCCGGGAAGACTTCGAAGGCGATGGAAAGTCCGATGTTGATGTGCCCCAGCACGAACTCGACAGCGGCCTGACGCGGCACGCCGCGCCGAATCGCCTCTTCGGTGGCCTCACGAAGAGCGATGCACATAGTAATCGCGACTGTTTCTGAGAGGGCGGGCTCAAGGATCGCGATCTGCTCGACCGTACAGCGATGGGCCGCGATGACGGGCTTGTAGATCGTGCGGGCGATCTCCTCGCAGAGGGCGTAATGCTCCTCGGGACCTTGCATCAGGGCACATACGATATGCTGCTTGGCTTTTACGCCGCCGAAGAAGTCGTTCTTGGCCTCGGGGTCGGTTTCGTCGTTGAACACCGATGGGTGACAGGGATGAGTGACGAAGTATGTCACATCCGGTCTGTTAGGCATTTCGCCGGCGTGCGGCGCGGCGGCATCGAGCACGATGAATGCCGTGCCGGACCGGACCTTGTCGATAATACTGTGTGCGATCTTGCCGATCAGCCGGTCCGGAACGGCCATGACAACGACGTCCGCTCCGGCAAGAGCCTGATCCTGATCAACGCAGTCTACCCCGATGGCAGATGCCAAACGTTGGCGCCCGTCTTCGGAAATCTCGACGTGGTCAACGTCAAACCGTGATCCACGCAGGTTAGTGGCCAGGCGGACCCCCATCTTTCCACCGGCGCCGAGCAATGCGATCTTCGTCATCTTTCTCTCCTCGTTCAGTATTGGGGACAGGCTCCGCCCTGCCTCACAGCGCAGAAAAAGTCGGGCGCTCCGATCTGCCCACCCTTGAGCGCAATTTCGAGTTGAGCATGGGCTGGATCGTCCGTGTACGCCCGGCAGAGTGGCGAACCGGGAGCAATCGGTGCTGTGGCGGTGAGCGCGTAGATGCCGAGCTCGCGGGCGGCATGGCCGGATGTATCGCCTCCGGCGATGACTGCGCGCGTGAGCCGGGCACGCCGCATAACTCTGTCTAGGATCCGTCCAAGGCCAGATCCAATCCGATCATTGATCTCCCCGGCAGACTGCCCGCTCGCCTCGACGGCGGACGCCACGCAGGCGAGCGCGGGGTCGTCCGGGCCGGCGGCCGTGAAGACGAGCGGATCCCTCTCCGCAGCAATGGCTGCGAGTGCTTGATCCTCAGCCCGTCCGAGCTCCCGTTCCCATTCCCGTCTGTCCGCAGCCTGTGCAGCATCGAGCCGGATCCCGGCAAACCCGTTTTGCTCCGCGAACGCGATTTGTCCCGCGGTTACCGGCGAGCACGAACCGGAGACGCAGACAATCCGCTCGACCGAGGCGGACCGGAACTCACGGCGTGGCTTGTCGAGCAGGCCTGTGGCCTGCCAATGAGCAACCAGAGCATTCTCCAAGCCTTGTGAACCTACCGCGAAAATCCGGTCCCCGCGGTTTTCCCAAACCAGTCGACCGGCTGCAGCAAGCGTCTCGCCGTCGGCGACATCGATTGCCACGATCTCGGCCCCCCGGGCGCGTTCGTCCTTCAGCCTTGTGACGGCTTCGCCACGCTTCAGGGCAAGATAATCGACCAGACCGATGTCTTTATTGGTCTGCTGCTGGAGGTGCCGGCGGACATCCGCTTCGCTCATGGGAGTGACCGGGTGGCAGGACATGGTTGGATGCCGGTCGAGCCGGTAACCAACATCATCCGCGACAGCGAACAGGTTGCCGAAGACTTGGTAGCGCCCAATCGGCGGATCCGCAACGATGAGCGGATGCCAATCGCCGCCAAGCTTAGGAGCCGCGAGATCGATCGCCCGCCCGATCGAGCCGACGTGTGGTGCCGAGTCGAAGGTCGAGCAGACTTTGTAATGTGCAATGGGAGCATTAAGCGCTGCCATCGTCTCAAAGATTCGGGGTAGATTCGCCGTCATCCAGTTCGGCGACTGCGACCGGGCAATGCCTGCGATCCCAATGCCCCGGTATCCTGCAAACCTCGCGAACTGCTCCGCCGTCGGGGTATCAAGAAAGAGCACCGTGGGGAGGCCGGCGAAGGTCAGGGCCTCCATGACCGAGGTCGAGCCGGTGAAATCGTCGCCGTAGAAGCTGACGAGAAGACCGTCCGGCAGGACATTCGAGACAGCCATGTCGCTCATGCTGAGCGGGCCTCCAAGGCCTTGGCGAGGGCGGGATGCTCACGGGCGTAGTCGCCGAGCGGGATGCCGGCCAAGGTCGCCTCCCAGGCCTCGCGCAGGCCCGACACGCCAGCGGCGGGACCATCGGGGTGAGCCATGATGCCCCCTCCCGCCGTGACGATCAGGTCCGCCGATTCGAGCCCCGCATAGGTGCCCGGCGCCTGCTTGGCGGATTGGCCCGAGGAGAAGACCGGCATGGTGATGCAAGGCTTGTCCGCAAACATCGGGGTGAGGCAGGCCCGGGCCGAGGTGATGACACTCTCGTCCGACTCTGAGAATTTGCTCTGCAGACCATTCACATGCATGTGGTCGGCGCCCGCGAGCCGCCAGATCTTTTGCCAGGCGACGTAAGACCAACCCAACACGGGCGAGCGGGAGAGATAGCCCCAGCCGTTGCGATGGGCGTGGATCGGCAGTTGCGAGAACCGCCCCAGTTCGACCATGCCGACGAGGCCCACCGAGTTGAGGCTGGCCATGATGCAGGTGCCGCCAAGCTCGAGGACAAGATCGTGGCGACGCCGCATCTGATCGAGCTCACCGGTGAGATTGAAGGCATACATCACCTTCTTGCCCGTGCGGTCCTCGTGATCGTTGATGACGCGCATCACGGCGCGGACCCGCTCGTCGAAGGGACAATGTGGTCCGTCGGATTGAAGCTCATCGTCCTTGATGAAGTCGATGCCGGCTTCGCACAGGGTCTTGGTCAGCGCAGCGGTTTCCTCGGGTCCAAAACCAACGCTTGGCTTGATGATGGTCCCGATCAGGGGGAGAGCCTCGACGCCGGCGAGGCGGCGCGTCCCGGAAATGCCGAACTTCGGGCCTGGATAGCCCTGCGCGAAGGCGGTGGGCAGGCGCATGTCGAGAAGGCGCAGGCCTGAGAACTGGCGCAGCTCGAACAGGTTCCCTGCAACCGTGGCGACCAGATTGGGCAGCGACGGGCCGATGTTGTCGAGTGGCCAGGACAGCGTGACGCGCGCCTGCCGCCGGATCGGATCGGCCACGCCCTTGGGGTTTGCCGAGCCTGGAAGCGAAGGCTGTGGTATCTCTCCGTTCTGAATGTCCAGCGCTTCGATGCGGGCTGCCGATCGTGCCTTCAGCTCCGGAGTTTCACCGGGAACTGGGACGAACGTTCCGCTCGACTGCTCCCCTGCCATCGCCTCGGCCGCGGCACGGGGCTCGAAGGTCGTCTCGATAAGATAATCGGCCTCGATGCGGGTCGGATCGCTCACAGCGTGCCCTCTCACGTGCATCTCTGTACGGAATTCGGCAAGGCTGCCCTCGCCACAGCCCCACCCATTCGGATTTGATGGGGCATCAACATCCAGGCAGCTCTTAAAGCTGGGTGTCTGGATCAAGGAGCCAAGGCTTGGTGGGCTTGTGCATGGCGTTCCTCCTGTTTGACATCCGGCGCGGTCGCTCAAGCCTGAAGGGGACGAGTGCAAATAAGCGCTTTCTATATCGGCTTCTGCGCTCTTGATGGCGCATTCCTCCCTTCGCCTGGCGGTGTGCGGACAGAAGAGTTGCTTTAATCGTCGTATGGTAACAGTTAGCATACTCATTATACCAGCAGACCAGAACGTGCAAGGAGTTTCCGCACAAATGAGCGATGTTGCGATCAATTTCTTTTGCAGGTTGGGCGATCGCGGGACTGGCTAGGCAGCTAGCAGAACGGTGAGCAGACCATCGCGATGAGTTGGATCAGAGAAGTGTCTAATAGCAAAGGGACAGTTCATCAGGCGCCAAGCAGCGATTGCCAGGCTGCCGCACATTCCATCAGGCGCCGCTTTTGAGCGAGCTGCAGGTGGATTAGACAGACCACGCGTTACGCACATGCGTTGCCCAGCGCAAGAGCGCGATGATCGCACCTTGAGCTATAATCATTATACCAATATGATAGAAACTCTGAGAAAGGTTCGGTCCCTGGAGCTGTTTCGTCCCTTGAGCGGGTTCACCAATTCAGGCAACAGAGATCAGGCTAAAGAAGCAGGGATGTTGTGACGGCACCAACTGACGCAATTGTTCGCCGGAAGCTCTCGGATGAGGTGTTCGACCGGTTGAGGCTGATGGTAACCTCTGGAGAACTCAACCCAGGCGACATGATGCCGTCGGAGCGCGAGCTCATGGAGCGCTTCCGTGTGGGCCGTCCAGCCATTCGCGAAGCGATGCAGGCCCTCAATAACATGGGGCTGATCACCATCACTCACGGTGAGCGCGCGAGGGTTCGCCAGCTGACCGCGCGCTCGCTCTTCGAGCAGGTCGACGCGACAGCCCAAATCCTGCTCTCTACCTCCCCAACCTCTCTCTATCATTTGAAGAATGCGAGGCGATTCTTCGAGCGCGGCATGGTGCGGGAAGCTGCCCTCAAGGCCAGCAAAGACGATGTAGCCCATCTGAGGCAGACACTGGAGCGGCAACGGCATAGCCTGGGTAATGCTGCTCCGTTCATTAATGAGGATATGAGATTTCATGCGCAGATTGCCGCGATCTCAGGGAATCCCATCTTCGAGGCAGTCAGCGAGGCCATGCTCAGTTGGTTGAAGGAATACCACACCGAGTTGCTGATCTGGTCCGGCAAGGAAAAGTTCACGTTGTCCGAACATGAGGAGATTATCGATCGGATAGAAGCTGGAGATCCTGACGGAGCAGAGGCGGCAATGACCAAGCATCTCGATCGGTCCGCCTCTCTGTACGAGCATCATCCCAACTCTAGTGAGAAGGATAAGGCCGAGACAAAGCCAAACCGAAAGCCAAGCACCAGGAAGCCCGGTCGCGCCAAGGTCAGCCCCAAGGGCCGCTAGCGCATCGTGTGATCCGGAAATTGTACCCACTTTCTGGAACGATGCTCTAAGATTCGCTGCATATCTTCAGGCTGCCTCAAGGCGGGTGATGGCAAACGGCTCCATCTCAAAGGCGCCGTTACGTACGTTCATTGTAGTGCCCAGTGAGCCAAGAGACGCGGACTCGACCGAGTGCTGGTCAAGGGTGATCATCTTCCAGAGAGAATTTTCAGAGACTATTCGGACACTCTGCTTCCGATCTGTCACATTGGCCGCCCAAATCGTTGGACGCCCTTGTTCACCGATGACGCCGATTGCGAGGATGTCAGACGGGCGACTCGACCGGCATCCGACCAGTTCCTTGCCAGCGAGGGAGCACAAGCCGGAAGCGGCATGGAAGACAGGCCTGATCTGACCCGCGCCAGACCCATCCCGCAGGAGGCCGAACGGACCTGTCAGAGCCCCGATTGTGAGCACCTCGAGCTTTGCTTTGTCAGTGCGCGCCGCATATCCGATCGTCCACGCCGCTGCGAAGAGGCTGTCTTGTCGGGGATCCCATGAGGCCATGGCAATCCGTTCATTGTTCGGATTATCCATCGTGCGGGAGCCGTACGGATTCTGGCGCATCCCAATCGTCGATGGTCCAATCCAGTATGGCTTATCCCCGATGAAGGCACGCGCCGAGCGCGTGATGAACGGGAGCGCTTCGAGCGACTGCATTACGCTCAGGTCATCGGCTGCATGCACGATCGGGCAGGTACAATGGGTCACGAAGCCAAGTTTCTCGACCGGCACACGCTTGCGATTGAGTTCCGTGAAATAGCTGAACATGCCGCCGCCGAGCCGGATATTCGGAAAGGCTTTCTGCGCAGACGCATAGACATCCCCAAGCGGCGGACACTCGGGCCATGCGCTGCCAGGCGGCGTCGATTGTCGGTCTACAGAGGGAGACACAGCTATGGCCGAAAGCGACAGTCCCGCGGTCCGCACCAGCTCGGCAACCTGCTCAAGTTCAACCTCATGTGGCTCGCGGCACGCGAAAACACACTCAAGCACCATTTCAGCCGGATAAGCGGCTGCAATCCTTGCGAACCCCTTTATCGCCTCAAGCCCATGCCCTGCCGTCGGATCGAAATGACAAAGAAGGACCTGAGGACCTGCCTCCCGCAGGCGCTCAATATTTGCAAGGGTGGCTTCGATCTCCTCCGGAGCGATCACAAGCCCGATCTTGGGCGATGCCCCGGTGGCCGGCTCAAGGGAGATTTCAACGGCCTCCTGCCTGTGAGCGGTGCTTGTGTCGGATAGCGGTTGCCGTTGATCATCGATGGTAAGCGCAACCGTCTGTCGATCAGCAATGCCTCGCGGCATGGTATAAGGCCAAGGCAACGCCAAAGGCCGGACGTACGTCTTGTAGGAGGCATCAGACCAATTTCGTTGATCCTCCATCTCCCACACCCCACCCTCCATCCGGCAGTTCGCGGTCAGTCCGGGGCCAACCCGATGGGAAATCGCGCGCATGTCCTTGAACGGCTGCCACGGCTCGATCAGGTCTGGGAGACCTGATTGCTCCATCTCACCGTCCGTATGTTCGACCGTGACGGGCGTTCCTGCCAGGTCCACGATGGGGTGGAGAATGCAAAAGCCACACCGGTTCGTAAGAAAATCCGTCTCAGGCTCGGCCACGACATCGAACGTGACCCCTGCCTCTGTGCCATGGATTGCGGCACGGTAGGTTAGGTTCTGATCCCCCGAGCCCCGGCAGGCCGCATGGTAGGTGACGGTAAACTCGTCGGCGCTTTCGCAAACAACCAACTCGTCGATGACGGGGGAGTACGTCCCCCAGTCTTTGTCACGGACAACATAGGAGATGGCGCGAAGCACCTCCAGACCATCGTAAGAGATGGTCCTCAGATTGCCCTCGACCAACTCGGCCGTCAGCCGTCCTGCCGTCAGGCGACGCACCGCGACCGGGCTCTGCTCGGTGCCGAAAAACGTCTGAAGCAAGGTCTTGTCCATGACGAGCCTAGCCATTGGTCAGGTCAATCGTTCGGCCGGTTGCGGCGCTCCGATAGGCCGCCTCCACCAGCGCTAACGTCTTGAGATTGTCGTGTCCGGACGTTGCCGGTTCTTGCCGTTGCCGCAGGCACTCAACCCAGTGGCTCTGGATCGCGAGCACACTCTCCTGGATGGTATGCCACGGCTTGCTTGCCCATGGCAGAAGAGTTGGAGCGACATCTCTGGTTTCTACCCCCTGCGGGCTGGTCACGACCATCTGATAGCCTTGGCCGATCCTGATGGAGCCGTCACTCCCGTCGACCTCGACGAGCGTTTCGGGAAAGGGTTCCGTTGCCAAGCGGGTGGCATAGCTGCAGTCGACCACCGAGGTGGCGCCATTCGTATGATCGAGCAGCATGGTGGCAACATCTTCGCCACGGATCGCCGGATTGACCCGCTGCGTTCTCGCTGCAATGCGTGAGGCATCGCCGAGCAGAAAGCGTGCGATGTCGAGAATGTGGATTCCCAAGTCCTCGATGATGAACCGTTCACCCTCCGCGAGGTAAGGTTGACCGGAGAAGACGTCGTAGGCCGACCGGAACGAGACCCGCGCAAAGAAAGGTCTCCCGATCCGTCCTGATCTGATCACGTCCGCGACCGCTTGGATGGGGGTCTGCCACCGGAAGTTTTCGTGGACCATCAGCGGGATCCCCGCCGCCTCGCAGGCACGAACCATGGCGCGCGCATCGTCCATGGAAGGGGCGAACGGCTTCTGGCAAATGGCAGGAACCCGGTGCTGCGCCGCCATCTCAACCAGCACCCGGTGGGTCCCCACTGTCGTGGCGATATCGACGAAGTCAAGCTTCTCGCGCGCAAAGAGATCGGCCGCATCCGTGTACCGGGACTGAATTCCAAATCTGTCGCCATAGTCGGCCAAGCGGGCCGAGTCACGGTCGCAGATGGCTATGATCGTCGCCCCGGGGGCATCTTGCCAGGCATGAAGATGGTTGGCGGCAAAAAAGCCACAGCCGATGAGAGCGCCACGCAATTCCATGATCACACCGTCCGGGCCAGTTGAAGGGAGGCAACGCGCTGCTGGAGTCGATGCTGGGCCTGGTCGACGACCACGGCCGCCACGATCACCAGGCCTTTGATCACAGTCTGCCAGAAGGAGCTTACGCCCATCATGACGAGGCCGTCCGACAGAACACCGATCACGAACGCTCCTATGATCGTGCCCCCGACGCTGCCACGGCCGCCCGACATGGATGTGCCGCCAAGGACGGCGGCCGCGATCGCATTGAGCTCAAACGTCTCGCCGGTCGCCGGGTGGGACGCCATGAGTTCCGACGAGATGATGAGTCCGACGGTCGCTGCGCAAAAGCCAGAGAACATATAGACGAGCATTTTGACACGCCGTACCCGGATACCCGACAAGGCTGCCGCCCGCTCGTTCCCGCCCACGGCGAAGATGTGCCGACCCAGTGGCATCTTCCGGGCGACGTAGCTCGCCATTGCGCCAATCGCGACCAGGATCCAGATGGAAAGCGGCAAGCCCAGCAGCGTGCCGGATCCGAGGATACCAAAGCCTGTGGTGCCCAGTTCCGGTTTGCCAACGAGGTTTGGAAACGTCCGCCCGTCAGAGGACAAAAGAGCAATGCCACGAGCCATGTAGAGGGTACCTAGGGTTGCTATGAATGGCGCTACGTTCAACCGTGTGATCAGCAAGCCATTGATGGCGCCGATCAGGACGCCCACGGCCAAAGTAATAAGAATGACCTCGACAACATTGAAGTAGATGGTCCAGCCGATCTGCAGATCTATGCCGTACAGGAGCAAGCCGCCGGCGACCATGCCGCACAGGCCCACAATTGAACCGATGGACAGGTCGATGCCCCCCGTCACGATGACGAAGGTCATGCCAATCGCCAGGATCGCATTTAGTGCGACATGCTTTGACATCAGCACCAGGTTGGCTGTGCTCAAAAAGTTTGGCGCGGCAACCGAGAAAAAGATCAGCACCGCGAACAGTGCGATGAAGGTACGAAGCTTCATTAAGCCCAAGGCAACGGCACTGCCGTTCCAGGCGGTTCGCGAGTTGCCGATGGTCTGTGTGGCGGCCATGCGGATCACCCTTGGGTTGGCTGCAATAAAGGTTGGGGCCTGTGGCCGACGGCGGACGCCTCGACAATCTGATCCTGAGTTGCGGTCGCCCGATCAAAGACATCGATGAGACGGCCATTGCTCAAGACGGCGATCCGGTCGGAAAGTGCCATGACCTCCTCGAGGTCGGAGGTCACGAAAAGAATGCCGAGCCCCTCCGCCGCGAGCTGCCGCATCGTTTTGAAGACATCGGCCTTGGCCCCTACATCGATCCCTCGGCTGGGCTCGTCCATGAGCAGGACTTTGGGGCCGGTCATCAGGGCTTTGCCGATGACGACCTTTTGCTGGTTCCCGCCGCTGAGGGCGGAGACTTCAATGGCAGGATCGGATACCTTGATCGTCAAATCGCCGATGGCCTTGCGGACCGCTCCCGTCTCGGCCTTGCTTTGGATCTGAAAGCCGCGCAGGAACTTGTGAAGGCTCGCCATGGTAAGATTGTTGGCGACTGACTGAATGGGCACGAGACCTTCCCGCTGCCGGTCCTCTGGAATCAAGGAAATGCCATGCCGGATCCGGCTGGTCACATCTTTGGTTTCGAGCTTGGTCCCTTCGACAAAAATGCTTCCGGATGCCCGCTCATGATCGCCGATGATGCATTCGAGGAACTCGCTTCGCCCGGCCCCCAGCAAACCATAGATCCCAACAATCTCCCCTGCCCTCACCGAGAGTGACACGTGATCGACGAGGTACCCTCCTGTGTCTCGTGGAAGGCACACCTCTTCTGCCCGAAACACTTCAGGGCCGATGACGTGATGATCGGGCTTGGCAAAGGGCTTAGTGTCGGACCCGATCATCTGTCGTACGATCCACGGAACGCCAACGTCGCGAATCCGGCTGCGGGCTGTGACTTGGCCGTCGCGCAGGACGGTGACGAAGTCGCCGATGCGGATCAACTCCTCCAGCCGATGTGAAATATAGACGATCGCAACACCGCGCGCCTTCAAGTCGGCAATGACCCGAAACAGGACCTCCACCTCGGCCGCACTCAGGGCCGAGGTCGGCTCGTCCATGATGAGGATGCGGGCATCCTGCATCACGGCCTTGGCGATCTCGACAAGCTGCTGTTGACCGACGCGCAGCGTCTCGACCAGCGTCCCCGGGTCAATGCGGGCCTGCAGCCGTGCGAGGACCTCTGCCGCCCGCCTCTCCTGCTCCCGATGGTCAATCCCAAGCACGCCATGGGTGATCTCGCGAGCAGCGAATATATTCTCCGCCACGGACAGGTTGCCGAACAGATTAAGCTCCTGGAAGACGATCCCGATGCCCTGCCGCAGTGCGTCGGCGGAGTTTTTGAGCTCCACCGGGATGCCATCGACGAGAATTCGCCCGGTGGTCGGTTGCTCGACCCCGGCGATGATCTTCATCATGGTCGATTTACCAGCTCCGTTTTCCCCCACCAGGACGTTCACGGCACCGCGCCTGACCTCGAAGTCCGCGTGCCGTAGTGCGACAGTGCCGGAGTAGATCTTCGAGATCCCCTCGGCTTTAAGCACCACGTCCTGGTCAACCGGCGAGGTCACGACTTCGGTCCCAGTGTGAGTTCGGCCGGCGTGATGAGCGGTGGCTGGTCAAGCTTTTCCAGCGGAAAGACGCCGAGCACAGACACCTTGCGGCCAACCAACTGATCCCGTGGCAGGCCAGAGAGGAGAACGCGGTCCACCCGCGTATTGAGCGCCTTCCCGAACTGTGCATACTCAATCTGGTTCGTGAACGATGTGAAGGACACGAAGTCGAGGGCATCACGCAGTGCAGTACCCCGGATGGCCGGGCCGATCTGGATGGTGGCATCGGCCTTGCCGTCGCCGTCGACGTCCACGCCTGCCGTGGCCGCACGAGACGTGGTATCCGCGGTGACGACCTGCCCGTTGAATCTTGTAACGACAGTCCAGGGCGATCCGTCCTGCTTCTCACGGTACCCGTACTTGCGCCCGGCCTCGTCCAAGTTCTGGCGTGCCGCGGCCAGGATCTCAGGCAGCGCCCCGGCTTTCCGCCTCAAGTAGGGCATCGCCTTGGAATCCCACATCTCGTCCGCCATCCTGTCAGACGAGAACTCGGCATTTTGAGTGGGACTGCCGTCCGGCGATTTCGGCTGGTCTTTCGCGGCAGTCGCGACGATCTTGCATGCGCCGAGGGTCATGCAAGCTGCCAGAAGTGTCCCGATCTGAAGACTCCGGGTGAGCATCAGTCCTGCGTCCTATCGAGGGACCTGAGGGGTTGGCCACCCCTTGGAAAGATCAGAGATGGCCGAACGCGATCAGTTTGTCAGAGCGAAGGTCTCGAGCTTGCCTGCGTTTTCCGGCGTAATCAGGACGCAATCCATGAGCTGCTTCTCCTGTGCGGGTGCAGTCTTGGTCTTGATGTACTTATCGGCCTGCTCGACAGCGATCTCGGCCTGACGATAGGCCGGCTGAAGCACGGTCGCCTTGATCCCTCCGCTCTTGATCGAGTCGCGCACATCGTTGCTGCCATCAAACCCGACGACGATGACGTCCTTTCGGCCCGCCGCCGCCAAGGCAGCCCACGCACCCATAGCCATGGTATCGTTTCCTGAGATAACGCCCTTGATGTCGGGGTTGGCCTGCAGGATCGATTCCATCTTGCCGTAGGCTTCAGGCTGGCTCCAGTTTGCTGACTGGCGGGCAACCATTTTCATCTCGGGATAGTCATCGATGATGTCGTGATAGCCTTTCGAGCGGATGCCAGCATTGGTATCGGACTCCTTGCCGACCAATTCGACGAAATTGCCCTTCTCTCCCATGAGGCGGACGAATTCCTGGGCTCCCAGCTGAGCGCCCTGATAATTGTTGGAAACGATCTGCGCGACGGCGACGCCGGTGGCGTTAATCTCACGGTCGATGAGGAATGACGGGACGTTAGCGGTTTTGGCTTTTTGCACGGCTGCGACAGTGGCGTCCGCACCTGCATTATCGAGAATGATGGCCTTCGCCCCTCGAGCGATTGCGGTGTCGATAAGCTGCGACTGCTTGTTCGCGTCGTCATTATGGACGAGCACGACCGTCTCATAACCAAGGGCTTCCGCCTTCGCCTTCGCACCGTCGGCTTCCGCCTTGAAGAACGGGTTATCGTGGGAAGGGGTAATAATCGCAATCAGGTCGGCGGCACTCGCGCCACTCACCCCGAGACTTAAACTCGCGGCGACAGCTGCGCCCAGCATCAATCTCGTAGCTCGCATTTGTTTCCTCCTTCTGGTTTCAGGTCGCCCTCTTTTGAGCGGGGCGTTGGTACAATCCTGCGATTGGTAACTCCGCCATGCTTGGGAGCGGCTGGCTCTTGGCAGGCTCTGCCGAATACAGTCCAGGGATGAACAATGCCTCGTTCCCTCCGAAACGGCCAATATGCTTCGCCTTGAGCGCTCTTGCGGCGCTTACATCGGCGATTTTCTCGAATTCCAGAGCTCTTCCCGGACTGAGAGTAAGCTTACTGGTATGATGAGTCAATCAGCACATGAGGGATAGATTAATTTCCGATTCTCCCGATTCCAGAGTCCAGCCCGCGTGGGGTTCGGATCCTTTGCGCTGGTGTCCGAAGGCGCGTACGTCCGAAGTGGGTCGGGAACTGAGATTCCCGGACTCTTTGGAACGTCTGGTTTCCTGAGGATTGCTGCCCATGGGCTTACGTCTCAGATGGTAGAGTCGAGGATGGGCGCGGTAGCTTGGGCCATGCGGCAACGCCCCGTTTCCCATCCCCGCTCATCGAACCGGACGTGCGGCGCTACCGCATCCGGCTCTCCGACCGGCTTCATCGCAAGGCCCACGGCGAGGCAGGTCGGGGCAAGCGTTCCAGAGCCAGCACACCGCGTTCACCATGGATCACGTCAAAGGTGAACTGTCGGTTGCCGCGCCCATGCACCTTATGCCGTCGGGCGAGGAAAGCGCGCACGCGCTCCGTGACGTATTGGTCCATCCTACGGAAGGCTGGCCGAGATGTCCCATAGGCGAAGTCGTTCGACCAGCCGCGCAGAGACCTGTTCAGCCTGTCGCGCGCCAATCATCCTCCCCTCACCATCGTCGAAAGCGCACCAGAAGTCAGGGTCCTTTGCTCCGCCAGCGTTACCCGGCCTCAGCGCTCGTATGACCCTGTCCGACTCCCGCCCTGGCCGGCGTCTGACACCACCGTTGAGGCCGCTACCCTCGCGCAGGACGGGTCTCCCCCGATGACCCGCATCACCCTTCCGACGTGCCGTGCCCACGACCCCGGCGGATCGAGCGGGTGCATGTGTCGATTGCTTCCCCGCTCGCACGGCCTTCCCCAAATGGCAGGAGGGTCGGCATCCGCATTGTCACTTTCGAGGCCTGCTCAGGCCTCACTCACGTTACGGCCCATCGGATTGCTCAGCCGCCTTACAGCGACCTTTGTCACGAGGCTCCGGCCCGTCCGGTCGCCCGGCCGAACCGCTCGTCAGCGACCAGATCAATCGACAACTCTCTGGGTGGAATCTTCCTCCACTGGTGATCCGCGCCTTCGGGGCGCACTGCCAAAGGCGGACCTTCCCAAACTCCTTTGACTTCAGGAACGCTCCGATTGGAAGGTCCACCATTGCAAGGTGAGAGGAAGGCTGACTGGACCGGGGGTGAATTGCAGGGCCCAACGTCATGACAGTCGAACTCGAAGCCGCGGTGCCGCCCAGTCGATGAAGGCCCGAGCCTTGGGTGCGAGCCGACCTCCTTCGGGATAGACAAGGGTCACCGGCATGGGCTCGGGCGCGAACTCTTCGAGGATCGGGAGCAGGGCGCCCGAGCGCAACTCCTGCTCGATTTGATATGACAGGAGACGCACAATCCCCAGACCCGCGACCGCAGCAGCCACAGCAGCTTCCGTCGAGTTCACGGCCAGGCGCGTCCGCGGCTCGGCCGTCCAGGCGGGGCTGTCGCCGCGGTAGCGCCACTCGGGCGCGCGCTCAAAGCCCTGGAACGTGATGCCGTCATACCCCGCAAGGTCACCTGGCGTACTGGGAACTCCGCGTTGGGCGAGGTAGGCAGGGCTGGCGCAGGCAATACGGCGGATCGCGCCAACTTTCGTCGCCCGTAAGCCGCCATCGACCAAATGGCCAATGCGAACGGCAACATCGATGTGGTCCTCGACTAGATTCACCTGGCGGTCGATGAGGAAAAGCCGCAGGTCGATGTCGGGGTGCTCCTTCAGGAAGTCGAGGGCGATCGGCAGGACGTGCGTTCGACCGAACATCGTAGGCGCCGTCACGTGAAGCTCGCCCCTGAGCGCAGTGTACTCGCCCGCCGCCTCGCGCTCTGCTTCCCCGACTTGCTCCAGGATGCGTTTGGCCGCCTCGACATAGGCGCGGCCCGCGTCAGTCAGCTCGACCCGTCGGCTTGTGCGCACCAGAAGCTGGGCGCTCAGGTGCCGCTCCAGGTCCGCAACCTTGCGGCTTACCGTGGCGAGCGGCGCGCGCAGGCGCCGCGAGGCGGCTGACAGACTGCCCTCTTCCACGACAGCGAGCAGAACGGTCATGGCGTCGAAGCGGTCCATCGCGCCTTCCAAAAAATGAGAGGGATCGTCTCGAATTTGCAGGATACCGCTCGAAAAAAAGAGGGTCTAGTGTCAGCTCAGCCTCGGGCATCGACACCAATCAGGTTCAATAGCCCGGCTCACCCAGATCTGGAGCCTGGTCTCATGCCTCTCTCGCTCTCCCGTCGTGCTTTCGCCTTCGGCCTTCCGACTGCCGGTTTCATGGCCGGTGCCCAGACCTTCCCTGTGCGAGCCGCAAGCAGTCAGCCCGCCTCCGCTGTCACGCCGCTTGCGCAAATCAAGGTTGGCCGCTTCACCGTGACGGCCCTGTCGGACGGCTACGCGGATATGCCCTATGGTTACTTCCCGGGCCGCACGCCCGAGCAGGTCGAAACCGCTGCCAAGGCCCAGTTCACGGCACGGTCGAGCGGTGTGCGCTTTCTGTTCAATCAATATCTCGTCGAGGACGGATTGAGCCGCATCCTGATCGATGCCGGACCCGCCGGCACGCTGGGCCAGACCGGGTACCTCTCCCAAGCGCTTGCCGCCCTCGGGTTGAGCCCGGACCAAATCGATGCCGTGATCGTAACCCATATGCACCAGGATCACCTGGGCGGCCTTGTCGCGGGAGGGCGCCGTGTCTTCCCGAAGGCGGAGGTGTATGTCGACCGGCGCGATATCGCGCATTGGACCGATCCGGGCAAGCAGGCCGCCGCGCCCGACTATCTCCAAGCCAGCTTCCGCCTCTCGTCCGACCTCGTGCGCCTGTATCCGAAGCTCCAGGCCACCCAAGGCGACCACCAGATCGCACGCGGCGTGTCACTTGTTGACCTCGCGGGGCATACCCCAGGCCACATCGGAGTGCGGATCGAAGATGGAGGACAAAGCCTGATCATGGTCTCCGACATGCTCTTCCCTGTGGTGCACCCGGCCATGGGCACCGACGTGAATTTCCTGTTGGAGCAGGATCGGCCGGCGGCACAAGCCATGCGGGCCCGCTTCTTCCCCCGGGCGGCCGAGGAGGGTGCGCTCATTGCAGCAACGCACATGCCTTTCCCTGGTCTTGGCCGGATCGTGTCCGACCAAGGCCGTTTGGCTTGGCATGCCGCGGACTGGGCCTACCAGGACTGATGCCGCGATCCTCCTGTTTTCCACGAGGTTGACCATGCTACACAGATGGCTCGAGATCGCATCGACCCCTTCAGTGAAGGCCGTGCGTGAGCGCTACGGAAGCGCGGCCCAGTACGCGCGCCTGGATGGCACGCTGGACAGGGCTGGGCCGGTCCGCAACGACCGGCTCGGCGACGCAGAAGCGGCTTTCATTGAAGGACGCGACGGGTTCTATCTCGCCTCTGTCTCCGAAACCGGCTGGCCTTATGTGCAGTACCGGGGTGGCCCGGCGGGATTTCTGCGCGTCCTGGACGATCACACGCTTGGCTTCGCGGATTTTCGGGGCAATCGGCAATATGTGACGACCGGCAACGTCGCGGAGAATGACCGGGTCTCGCTGTTCCTGATGGACTACGCTCATCAGCGGCGGCTCAAGATCTTCGGGCACTTGCGGATGATCGATGTGAGCGCGGCCCCCGAACAGGTCGCAACCCTTGCCGTGCCAGACTACGCAGCTCGTTCCGAGCGCGCGGCCCTGATTCAGGTTGTGGCCTTCGACTGGAACTGCCCTCAGCACATCACCCCTCGCTTCACGCACGGGGAACTGGACCAGGTGCTCACCCCGGTGCGTGAGGAGATCGAGAGCCTGCGCGCCGAGAACCAACGCCTGCGTCATCGGCTGGTCCGAGAGGCGGGAACGGCCAGTCAAGATTGATGTCACCAGGCGCACCGCGCGCATCATTGTACGCAAGCAATACCTTCGGCGCCCTCGAATTGCCCTTCGAAGATGTCAATGAGGACCATAACCTTGGGAACACGTGCGGTCTGCATTGGGTCAGGCAGTGAAGTTCGCTCACTGACAGGAACGTCCGATATCTTTGTCCGAAGCGGAAGTTCGGCTTTCGTCAGCCTCGTGCCAAATCTTGCCCTCAGGACCACCCAACCTAATTGAAGAACCTCTTTCGACAAAGGGATTGCTCATGCACAGCATTGTATTCGAACGGTTCGGCGATCCGGCCGTGGTGTTGACCCTTGCCGAGCGTGAGCCGCCAGCGCCCGGGCCGGGGCAGGCGCTGCTCCGGATGATCCTGTCCCCCATCCACAATCATGACCTGATGACCGTGGCTGGCACCTATGGCGTCAAGCCCCCGCTGCCGGCGATCGGCGGTACGGAGGCGCTCGGCGTGGTGGAGGAACTCGGCGCCGGGGTCGAGAACCTCCAAGTCGGGCAGCGCGTGATCGGCGGCGCCCAGCAGACCTGGACCGACTATTACTTGGTCGATGCAAGGTACGCACGCCCCGTGCCCGATGGCGTTGATGATGAGACAGCTTGTCAGCTCATCGCCATGCCACTCAGCGCCAAGATGGTGCTGGCCGACCTTGGCCTTCAGCGCGGCGACTGGCTCGTGCAGAACAGTGCCAATGGCGCGGTCGGACGCCTTCTGTCGCGCTTTGGCGCGGAAAAGGGCGTCAACGTGCTCAGCCTTGTTCGGCGTGACGCGGCGGTCGCCGAACTTGCCGCCGCCGGCATCACCAACGTCGTGTCAACCGGGCAGCCCGGCTGGGAAGCGCGCGCCCGCGATCTTGTCGGTGATGGATCGATCCGCGCCGGGCTCGACTCCGTGGGCGGGGACGGCCCCGCGCAACTTGCTCGCCTGGTGGCTGACGGCGGCGAGATCGTCATCTTCGGCGCCCTGAGCGGCCAGCCAATCTGCATCGAGCCGTCTGTCGCGATCTTCCAACAGATCACCATTCGGGGTTTCTGGGGTGCCAAACCGCGCCTCGCACCCGACGTGATCGGCCGTCTGCTCGAGGAAGTCGTCGCCGAGGCTGCCAGTGGCAAGCTTACGCTCCCGGTCGACGCCGCCTTCCCGCTTGATCGAATCGCCGACGCCGTGCGCGCCAGCACTGAACCTGGTCGCAAGGGCAAGGTTGTCCTACGCGGGCGGTGATCAGGCTTGCAGAAGCAAGGCAAGGGTAGCGTAGCAAGGGCACTAGCCCGATGGCGAAGCGCATCGACCAGCAAAGCGAAAGGCGCCGAGGATTGTCGGAGGCTCGAGTAGTGGCGGTGGCACCCCATCTGCCGGCCTTCTGTGCGAAGCACGGAATCGTTGCCGACATCGAGATGATCCGGGCGGTCTGTGCTACTTCGAGGCCTGGAGCAACCTGCGCAGGCGTTCAGGGTTTCACGACGGCACGCCGCATTTCCGCCATACCACTTCTCTGAACATTGTGCGGAGTTACCTTCGCATACGGGCTATGTCCCAGGCATCCTTGTGACCATGGCTCGGTGGGCCATCTGCCCTTCGGAGCTGTATTGAGCTGAAGACCTTGTGGAGGCAGCGAATGTCGAAAGCACCAAAAGCTGAAACCGAGCTTGAAGCTCTCGACAGGGAGCTGGACTTCAAGCTGGAAGGCACGTTTCCCGCAAGTGATCCTCCCAAGATCACTCTTGGAATGTCTAAAGTTTGCGCCCAGCAAGGACGTGATACAAGCGAAAAGCACAAGTTGGGGTGATCGCGCGATCGTTTGCGACAATTCTTAAAGCTGAGGATCGAGAGTCCCCACGGGCCGGTCTTTGCCTGCTGCTAGCCCAAAACTGTCAAAGCTTTGTCTCATCCTGTCAAGCACAGGGGCATCACGAATACTAACATCGGACATAGCGATCGACGATTCTCTTGGAGCGTGCGGTCTGATGGCTCCAGGATTAGCCCGATGCCGAGCCGGGCCTGGCTTCGGCTGTGCCCGGCAATGTCGGCGCAAGACTATCCAAATGCTTTGACGTGAAGGCTCTGTGACGGCCATCATCGCGTTACCTCCTTGCCGTCAGCTGAGTTGAGTGCGGGTTCCATCGCTGGAAGGCAGACGCATACAAGAATGCGACAAATGCAATGGATCAGAAAATCGCCGACCACCTCACAGAGCCTGTGAGACGCCTCTGCGAGGGGCACGACAAAAGAACGCTCTGATTGACTGGAGAACTGCCATGACACGATCATCCATCATCGTCGCATCAGTACTCACCCTCATCACCTTGCCTCCCCTGTTCTCCGCAATCGCCACGCCAGCGGTCGCCGGGGAGCAGGAATGGAGCAGCAGCGACATGAGCGACGGAAACCTGCGTGATCTCCTGAGGGATTGGGTGGGCGACAATCCGGACCGACGCGACCTGCTCATGGACCTGCTCCAGAATCGCCGGGACCGTCGCGCCGAGGTGATGGATCGGATGCACGACCGCATGGACCGGCGCGACCGGTTGCGCGACCGAATCGCAAACAGAGGGGACGATGACGAGGATGGGAGTTGGCGTGATCGCGGGGATCGGCGCGATCGCTTGCGGGAGCGGATCTCAAGCCGGGGGGATGACGAGGAGGACGGGAGCCGGCGCGGACGCCTGCGCGAGCGCCTGGCAGAGAGACGTGGCGGGGATTGCTACTTCCTCACCAGAAGCCTCCGGGACGAGGATAGAACTCTCCTCGTTATCGTTCGCAGACGCGTTTGCCCTGACTAGCCTCTGCTGCATCATTCAAAATGGAGGTGTGAGATGAAGAAGGCTCTTCTGATCGCGGCGGGTCTGACGCTGATCGCCCTACCTGCCTTGGGCCAGAGCTCGAATGACACGGAAGACCGTGGTCGGTCCTATGATCGACGGGATCGTGATGATCTCGAAGAGCTCCTGCGCGGCATCGGCGATGATGGAGTGGGAAGCCGTCTCCGTCGCGGCGCCGGGTTCCTGCTGCGCAGCGGCGATGCAACCGTGGCTGTCCGATGTGATCCGCAAGAGAACATGAGGGCATGTGTGGACGCGACCACCACGTTACTGGAACGGGCTCGTTCCGCGCTGCCGCCGGGAGGTGCTCCCGCAACGCCGCCGCCTCGGTAAGGGCGGGTTGCCGCTTTCAATTACCCACATTTCTGACTTAGCAGCAGTGCTTGCCTGACCAGCACCAAGCGTGATTCCTTGGTGAGCATCTCCTCATCTGTGAGAGGTGTCCCATGGACAGGGCTCTGTCTCGGCTTTCCCGTGATCTCGCTGATCTCTGCGCGCCGGGCATACGCCGGACGGCCTCCTATTCGCTCCCACGAGGCGGCGCGGGAGCTGGGCCATGACAAAGACGTCTCTTCCGACGCATCCTCTGGGAGAGGCAGCCAATGTTATTTCCTGGGTCGATCAGGAACTCGCTGGGTGCCGCTTTCGGGACAATCGTCTCGGCCAGCGCCTGCGCAAGCTCCTGACCCACATGGCCGGTGCCATTGGCGGCAGCCTTCCGCTGGCCTGCCAGGATTGGGCTAACACCAAAGCGGCCTACCGCTTCCTGTCCAATCCCAAAGTTTCCGACCATGAGATCCTTCAGGGCCATTTCCAAGCCACCCGAACCCGCTTTGCCGCCTTCGGTGGCCCTATCTTGGTCATTCAGGACACAACCGAACTGTCCTACGAAAGAGCACAGCCTGAACGGATTGGTGCGACCCGCCGGGTCAACAGCGGCCGGGACAAGGAAGGTCGCTCCAGGATGCACACGGTCTGCGGGCTGCTCATGCACTCTTGCCTGGCTGTGACCGCGGATGGGCTGCCGCTGGGGCTTTCGGCGATCAAGTTTTGGACGAGGCCTCAGTTCAAGGGCGCCCGGACGCTCAAACGCAAGATCAACCCGACCCGGGTGCCCATCGATCAGAAGGAGAGTATCCGCTGGCTGGAGTGCATGAGGCAGTCCGTGGCGCTGTTCGGTGCTCCTGAGCGCTGCATCCATATCGGCGACCGGGAGAACGACATCGACGAGTTCTTCTGCACGGCTCAGGCTCTGAGCACGCACTTCCTGGTCCGAACCTGCGTGGATCGGTTGGCGGGCGATGGCCAGCACACCATCGCGGACGAGATGGCAGAGGTGAAGGTCAAAGGACGGCATCAGGTCGAAGTTCGCAGCCCGAAAGGCGATGTGAGCCTTGCCACCGTAGAGCTCAAATACCGCCGGATCCACATCCTGCCTCCGATCGGCAAGCAGAAGCGCTATCCAGCCCTGAGCCTGACGGTGATCCACGCACAGGAGCGTCATCCACCCAAAGACCGGGCGCGGATCGACTGGAAGCTGATCACGGATCTGCCGGTACGATCCCGCGCGGACGCGATCCAGATGCTCGACTGGTACGCCATGCGCTGGAAGGTCGAGCTGTTCCACAAGATCCTCAAGTCCGGGTGCCGAGCGGAGGAGACCAAGCTGAGAACGGCCGAGCGCCTGGTGAACCTGCTCAGCATCTACTGCATCCTGAGCTGGCGGATCTTCTGGATGACGATGCTCAATCGTGTTGTTCCGGACGTGCCGCCGCGGCTGGCCTTGACGGACTTGGAAATGGACCTGCTCGACGAGCTGGTGCGAGACAAGGGCCAGGTGCTGCTGCGGAGCAAGACGCTCGCCTACTATTTAACTAAGATCGCCCGCATGGGCGGCTACCTTGCCCGTGGCCATGATCCTCCGCCAGGAAACACCGTCATGTGGAGAGGACTATCCCGCCTGATGGATATCGAACTCGGCGCTAGGATTGGGGCGCAAATCTATGGGTAATTGAAAGGGGTTGCCGCAGGTTACAACTCGGGCCCTACACGGCCTTGCGCCAGTTCTCGAGGTTCACTCCATAGGGTTCCTGCGATGGCACCCCTCGGGACCGGCACGTCCGGTCATTGCCCCAGCCCAGAAGGATAGGCGCCTTGGGCGGCACTGTTGCATTAACCTTGGCGGTATAGCGAGGAGCGGTTCATCAAGGATCCGCTCCCGTGTCTCTGTTCAAGCGCCGTCGCTTCCCGGTTGAGATCATCTTGCTGTGCGTGCGCTGGTACTGCAAGTACGGGATCAGCTATCGCGATCTGGCTGAAATGATGTCCGAGCGCGGTGTCAGCGTCAGTCCAAGCACGATCTTCCGTTGGGTTCAGCGCTATGCCCCGGAGATCGAGAAGCGGGTGCGACCATACCAGGGACATCGTTCAGGCTCATGGCGGGTGGATGAGACCTATGTAAGAGTGGGCGGACGCTGGCGGTACTTGTTTCGAGCGGTCGATAAACATGGTCGGCTGATTGCCTCCATGCTGTCCGGCCGGCGTGATACCGGAGCGGCTTATCGCTTCCTGCGCAAAGCCCAGCGGGCGGTGAGCGACTATCCTCCTTCATCCATCACGACCGACAAACTGGCGTCGTATCCCAAGGCAATCCTGCGCCTGCAGGACGAAGGGCTTCTGCCGAACGATGTGGTACACCGCACCTCGAAATATCTGAATAACATCCTTGAAGCGGATCATGGCGCGCTCAAGCGCGTGATCCGTCCGACGCGCGGCTTCCAGAGCATGAAAACCGCCGGCGCAACGTTGAAGGGTTTTGAGGTGATGCGGATGGTCCGCCGAGGTCACTGCATGCTGAGGCATGCGGGCGTGACAGGCGAAGTTCGTCTGGTGAACCAGTTGTTCGGTCTCGCCGCATGAGGAAGGCGCACCGGTAGGCTCATGATGACTTATTGCAGTTTATGCAACAGAGCCGAAGGCGAGGCGCTCGTGAGGTTGGGTGGGGAGCCCTTCATTATCAGGCGGACCTTCGTTGAAGATCTGCGCGATCAAGATCAGAGACATCGGATTGCCCATCTCGACCGTCCGTTGCTGATCTTGCATTCGCCGCAAGACAAGGTCGTCAGCATCGATAACGCTGCCGCGATCTTCCAGGGCGCACGCCATCCGAAGAGCTTTGTCTCGCTCGACCCGGCTGACCACCTTCTGACCCAAGCCGTGGACGCCGAGTATGCCGCAACGATGATTGTGGCATGGGTTTCGCGCTTCTTTCCTGTGGTTGAGTCAGCATCGGTTGTGCACCGGCGCTGTTGAACGACTCCACATCGGCATTTGGCGTGACCCCACCGTTGTTGCCCGAAGCGCTATCATTTCGGTGACTTGCAACATGATGTACAGGGTCTGGCATCGACGCTGATCAGCGGCCAAACGATGCCCGATTCACACTACTCGGTTTGCCTGGAAGGGGCAGGTTCCTTGAGATGTGTTGCAAGGCCTGAAACCGGTTGAAAAAACTCGTAAGCGCGTCCATTTCAGAGCGCGACGCCGAACAGGGTCGTGATGTGGCATGTGGAACAGCGAGGCATCTGACCATTCGAGAGGAACGTCGGTCCCGTGGATGCCGAGCGGAACAAACTTTTGGTAAGCGTCTTCCCTTCCCATTTGTGGCCGACCCGCCGCGTTCGCTCAGCTCGGCATCTCGATCTGCACCTTCACGGAGGATGGCGGCATTGCCTTGGCGAAGTCGAAGGCCTCAATGCTGTCCTTGAAGGCGAAGCGGTCGGTGATGAGCGGCTTCACGTCGATCTTGCCCGAAGCAATCATCGCCACCGCACGCGGATAGACATGCGCATAACGGAAGACGTTCTCGACCGTCGCCTCCTTGATCTGCGCCTTGCTGACATCGAACGGAAACGGTTCAAGCGGAATACCAACCAGCGCGACCTTCCCGCCTGGACAGATGAGGTCGAATATCTCCGCCATGGCGGGCGGATACCCTGAGCATTCGAACACCACATCCGCACCCTAAAGCGCTTTTGGGATCAGTGTAGGGCATAGCCGGCATGCCTGATCCAGCCTCGGGCATCCTTTGCGGTGATGGTGTCGAGGGCGGGTTTGAGTTCCGCTTCCAAAGCTTCAAGAGTGCGAGGCGCTTTCGCCTTGAGCCGCTCTTTCATCTTGGCCCAGGCGGGCTCGATCGGGTTGAACTCCGGGGAATAGCGCGGCAGGTACAAAAGCCCGATCCCGGCCTGCGCGAGCAGGTCTCGCACTTCTGTGGCCCGATGCGGGCGCAGGTTGTCCAACACCAGAATGGCATCCGGCTTGGTGCGTTTGAGGGCCGGTACCAGGATTTGCTCGAGATAGGCCAAAAGCACGGAGGTCGAGGTCGAGGCCTCGATGCTCATCGTAGCGACCAGGCCCTCACAGGCGAGTGCGCCCAAGACCGTCAGCCGCTGCCACGAGCCGAGCGGGATGGAGCCATAGGCGCGTTGCCCACGTGGCGCTCGCGCATGAGTGCGGGCCATCTTGGTCGTCACTCCGCTCTCATCGAGGAACACCAGGCGTTCCACGGGAAGCTCGCTCATCTGCTGGCGATAGGCCTCGCGCTCGGCGGCAATCTCGGGCCGCTCCTGCTCGGCCGCCCGAAGGGTCTTTTTTTCGGACGCAGCTTGAGCCGCTTGAGCGCCTCGCAGATCACCGCCAGACACACCGTCACGCCCGTTCGCTCGGCCAGGCGCTCGCGGTACTCGCGCAGCAGCGCGTCATTGTCTTCGGCCACGAGCTGACGCAGCACCTCCAGAGCTGCTGCATCCAGGCGCGAGGGCACGCCGCCGCTGTGCGGCTTGGGACAGCGTCGGCCCTCCTCGCGCTCTTGGCGGCGCCAGTTCGAGACGGTGGCGGGGCAGACCTGGAAGCGGCGGGCAATCTCAACCTGAGGAAGGTCGCCACGCGCACAGGCGACAAGAACACGCTCACGCAGATCAGGAGAATAGGGCTGGGGCATGGTTTGCCTCCCGGGCCATATCCCAGTCAACGCACAGACCACCCGAAGCGATTCAAGTCCAGATCAAAAGCGCTTTAGCCGTCAGTCTCGCGCTTGATCACGTCCGTGAGCCTCTGGCGAGGTCCTCGAGGTGCTGGTTCAAGCGAAGCGCGACAAGCGAGCCGCCCTGAAGCTCATTCGCAAGCTCCTGAAGAAGCACGGCACCGCTCCAACAGAGTGGGTCACGGACAAGTGTCCCGCCTATGGAGCTGCGCTTCGAGGCCTGAAGATCCAGAGGGCCGTTCATACCCAGGCCAAGCGGGCCAACAACCGAGCGGAGAGTTCGCACGTGCCGGTGCGACGACGAGAGTGGAAGCTGCAGGGGTTCAAGTCACCCGGCTCGGCCCAGCGGTTCCTCACAATGCATGCAGCGATCTACAACGCGTTCACCGTTCCTCGCCATCTCACGACCGCCCGAACGCACCGGCTCCTCCGAGCCGAGGCGTTCGCCACGTGGCGCGAAGCTGCGAGTGTAGTGGCATAGCGAGGGACATGTGGCAGATCCCATGCCGGTCAGACCCCGCAATGTGACAAGCGCTTCTTGTGGGCGCGGGCGGTCACGGAAGAGTAAGAAAGAGGTGCTGAAGCCGAGAGTGTCACTCTGGAAGACCAGCCGCGCGTAGGCCACCAAACAAGGCATCCTGAAAGGATCGGCTCGGGGGCATTGAGGCTTGCTTGATCGCAGCAATCGTGATCCCTGGATGCGCCTGAACAAGGCGGGCAAGCGCCTCTCGCGCCTCGTCCAATCTTCCCAGATTGGCGTATGCTGCCGCAACAATCCGCCACGCCCACGTCGCACTTGGCTTTTCGGCAATCCCTTGGCACACCCAAGACGCGGCCTCTGCGAAGCGCTCGGCATGAAAGTGGGCGATGCCAATTCCGATGGCGGCATTGAAGTTGTATGGATCGAGTGGGCTAATGCGGATCGAGCGCTGGAAGTGCTCGATGGCAAGATCCGGCTGGTTGAGAAAGGTTCTGATAAAGCCGCTGTGATGCCATGCCCAGGCTGAGTTCGGATCAAGCTGCACAGCCCTGTCAATGAGCGGGACTGCCTCAGTAAACTCTCTCCCGACCGCATGAGCCGACGCAAGGACTGTCAGCACGAGCGGATCATCGCTATCGAGACGAGCGGCTTCCTTGGCAACCCTGAGAGCCGCCGAACGCTCCTCTTCCGGATGGTTGGTCCACAAGAATGGCACCCGTTGTCCGTGACACCAAGCAGCAAGCGCTTTGGGTAGGGCGTAACTTGGATCAAGAGCCATCGCTTGCTCAAGCAGGCCGAGAGCCTCTTCATTCGTCGCACGTTCCACCGCCCAGATCGACGGCAGAGCCCGCATAACGTAGTCATAGGCATGGAGGTTGCCGGGTCTCTTGCGCCGAGCACGCTCGATCTCGGAAGAGCGGATAGTGGGCTGCAAGGCTCCAATGATGCTCACAGTGATCCGGTCTTGTAAGTCGAACAGATCCGTGATCTCACCGTCGTAGTGGTCCGACCATATATAGCTGCCGCTCTGTCCATCAATGAGTTGCGCTGTAATCCTGACCCGATCACCCGCCCGCCGCATCGTACCTTCCAGCACATAGCGGACCCCAAGTTCTCGGCTGACTCGCTTCACATCCACAGCACGCTCCTTGTAGGCGAGCGTGGAACTTCGCGCGATGACGAACAGAGAGCGAAAGCGCGACAGGGCAGAGGTCACCTCGTCCACGATTGCTTCAGCCAGAAAAGTTTGATCTGGATCTTCGCTCAGGTTTGTGAACGGCAGCACAGCAATGGACGGCTTGTCGGGGAGAGAAAGTGTCCTGACCGAAGTATCTGCCCGAGCGGATTCGATCCCTCCGAACGAATACACCCGCACCGGTCTGGTGATGTTCTTGACCGTCTGCTCGCCCCGGCTCTCGAATGTGCGGTTGATCTTTCCCTCGATCTCATCGAAAACCTTGCCAGAGATCAGGACTCCACCAGGATCACATAGTGCCTCCA
This sequence comes from Microvirga ossetica, assembly GCF_002741015.1. Lineage (NCBI taxonomy): Bacteria > Pseudomonadati > Pseudomonadota > Alphaproteobacteria > Hyphomicrobiales > Methylobacteriaceae > Microvirga > Microvirga ossetica. The sequence continues at coordinate 249,479 of NZ_CP016618.1, forward strand.
GGCGAGCGGCAACATTCACTCCTTCTCCATAAACATCACCGTCTTCCTCGATAATGATATCGCCAAGGTTGATGCCGATCCGAAGTTGGAGGGGACCAGTTGCTGTCTTCTCCTGGATAGAGATGGCGCATCGCACAGCTTCCACCGGGCTGGGGAACTCGATCAGGAATCCATCGCCCGTGGTCTTCACCGTCCGTCCATGGTGCTGCGCCACATACGATTCAACGGTCTCCCGCTGGAGTGCTTTGATCCTTACGAGAGTGCCTTCTTCGTCCTTCTCCATCATGGACGAGAAGCCCACGACATCAGCGGCGAGAATGGCAGCGAGGCGTCGGGTGGTCATTTGGGGAACCTGTCCTCGAAAGAGTGCGACGACGCTAACCTTCGGGAAGACCTAAGCTTCGAAACGCCTCCGCCAACTTCCGCTTGGTTGCATCGCTTCCCGGTGTTCGCTCCAGGATCTTGGAGACGGTCATCTCTGGGAACCGCTCCAGAAACGCCGCAAAAGCTAGCCTCGCATCATCCATTCGTCCCGCGTGGAAGTAGGCGGCGGTGAGGGGGCGGTTCGCCCAAATCGCGTCGGGCTTTTCTCGCAGACCCTTCTCAATCCAGGCCGCCGCGCTGTCGTATTCCGCCTTGTCAAAGTACGCGCGACCAATACCAATGAGGACATTAAACGTGAGTGGGTCTACTGGGCTCAGCCGAAGAGCCCGGTGGAACTGCTCAATAGCTGTGTCTGGCTGCCGAGTGTAGACGTTTAACCAGCCGCTGCGCTGCCATGCCAAGGCAGAGTTCGGGTCGAGCATCAGCGCCTTTCCGATAAGAGTATGCGCCAGAGAGAAATCCCTCACAATGGAATAAGCAGCACCCGCACAGGTGAGGACGAGCGGGTCATTGCTGTCTAAGCGGGCCGCGTCTCGCGCCAAGGCCGTGGCCTTGTTCCGATCCTCCGACAGGTTCGTGGTTCGCAGGTAGGACAAACGGTGCGCGTAGCACCAAGCGGCTACTGCTTTCGGCAGCGCGTATCTCGGGTCAAGCGCAATGGCCCGCTCGGCAAGGCGGAGCCCTTCCTCAATCGTTTCTGTGTCATGGGACCAGATTGCCGGGAGAGCGCGCATCACGCAATCATACGCACCGAGGCTCTCTGGGCGTTTCCGTCTTGCCAGATCAATCTCGTTAACCGTGATGCTTGGTTCGATTGCACCTACAACCGCCTCCGTTACGCGGTCTTGCACGTCGAAGATGTCGGAACCGTCTCCGTCGTAACGCTCGCCGCAAACATGATTGCCAGTTGTGGCATCAATCAACTGCGCCATAATCCGAAGGCGGCTCCCTGATTTTCTGACGCTCCCCTCGACAACATACCGCACTCCGAGTTCGCGGCTCACTTGGCGCACATCGAAAGCTCTGTGCTTGTAGCTGAACGATGAACTGCGCGAGATGACGAAAAATGACCGAAAGCGGGATAATGCGGCTGTTATCTCCTCGACGAGCCCGTCGGCTATATGATCCTGCTCAGGATCGCCGGTCATATTCGTGAACGGCAGGACGGCGATAGAGGGCTTATTTGGCAGCGGCAATGCTCTGGGCTGCTCGCGGTTTGCCGGGAAGCCGGTGCCGACGACTGCATAGCCGTGGATTGGACGCGCGAGGTTCTTTACCTCCCGCTCGCCGCAATCCTCGAACGTGAGCGGCAGCTTGCCCTCTATCTCCTCGTGTGCACGCCCCGAGAGCCACACCCCTCCGGGTTCAGCAAGGCTCTGAAGACGAGCCGCAATGTTCACGCCGTCTCCGAACAGGTCTCCGCCTCTAACTATAACGTCGCCGACATGGACACCGATGCGGAACCGAAGACGGTCTTCCTCCGGGGTGTCGGCGGCTACCTCGCCGAGCTTCTGCTGGATGGTCACGGCGCACTGAACCCCGTCCACGACACTCGGGAACTCCGCCAGGATACTGTCGCCAGCCGTATTGGCGATCCGACCTCCATGCTCTGCAATGAGCCGGTCCATAATCTGACGGTGGGCGGTCAGGATGCGGAGCGTTCCAACTTCGTCTTGGCTCATCAAGCGTGAATAGCCTGCCACGTCAGCCGCGAAGATGGCTGCCAGCCGCCGCTCGACCTTGTGCTCCTGCGGAGCCATTAGACCCTCGGTGCAGTTTTCGGGTCAGATTCTGCTTGGGGAGGGGGCGGGTGTCCAGCCCACATCCAGGTTAAGGTCTCACAGCCGAGTTTTTGCAGGATGGCGGCTGGGCGAATGGCTAAAGCCTTATATGCAGCAACGTTACTCATCCCCCAAGATCTCCTGAGCCGCTCGTTCGATTTGATCAATCCAAGATGGATGGGATGCGGGGACGAGACGCGCGAGACTCCCCTCGGCATCGCTGGTAGATCGTATCTCGGACGCCGCAGAATGAGCCTGACGGGTATCACCGAGCGTCTTGCAGCAAAGGACAACCACCTTCAGCGCTGGAATCCAGTGGGGCCGTAGGGACAGCGCTCGGCGTGCAGCGCTAAGCCCTGGCTCTGCGTTCCCCGAGAAGTAGTAGGCCACAGCAAGCAAAAACAGCCATGCGAAATTCTGTGGATCATAGGGAGAGAGGCGTAATCCGTGCTCCAGAGGCTCAATCGCGTCCTGTGGACGACCCGCATGGAGGAGCGCTGCCCCAAGGATCAAATGGCCGAGAGCGAAGCTGGGGCTGAGGCGAATGGCTCGCTGGGCGGCTGGAGTGGCGATCTCAAACTCGCCCCCGAACACATGCGTCACGGCGACAGCGTAATGGGAATATGGGTTCTTCTCATCAAGCTGCACGGCTTTGAGCCCAGCAGCCATGCCGTTTCGGAGATCTGCCTCAGCATCATCACCCCAACCATACGCTGCAAGACCGGCTTCAACGCGAGCCAACCAGATGTAGCCGTCCGCTGATTCGGGCTCGACCTCGATTGCCTTGAGGAAAAGCTTGCGGGCACGACGATGCGACTCCGGTCTGATCTTGTGGAACTCCCACATGCCGCGACGAACGAGATCCCACGCGGTCAAGCTCTGTGGCCGCTGTGCCCCGCGTTGCCCTTCTTTCTTGAGGAGTTCGGGCTCGATGGCTCCGCAGACTTCTTCGGCAATTTCGTCTTGGAGAACGAGAATGTCCCCGAGGTCGCGGTCGTATCGCTCGGCCCAGAGCGATCCACCCGTTTCAGCTTCCATCAGTTGAACCGAGGCACGGACGTGGGAACCACTCCGACGGATGCTGCCGCTGAGGATGTAACGAACCCCAAGCCGCTGCGCGACCTGTTCAGTTTCGATGGCCTTTCCCTTGAACGGAAAAGAGGAGTTGCGGGGAATGACGTATAGCCATCGTGTCTTCGCGAGGGCTGTGATGATGTCGTCCGTGATACCGTCCGCAAAATACTCCTGCTCGGGATCACCGCTCAAGTTCGTGAAGGGCAGAACGGCAATAGAGGGCTTATCAGCATGGTTTGGGCTTGGTCGTGCCGCCTTGGGCTCGCCGGATGATGTATTCTCACGTTTAAGGGCATAGACATGAATGGGGCGGGCAATGTTCTTGAGGCGGTGCTCACCCCGATCCTCAAAGGGCAGGGCCAACTTGCCCTCAAGTTCGTCGAAGACCTTGGCCGATACGCAGATTCCGCCAGGATCGGCGATGCTCTCAAGGCGAGCCGCCACGTTGACGCTGTCACCGAGGATGTCTCCGTCTTCACCAGCGATGAGGTCACCTAGATTGATCCCTATCCGTAGCAGGACGCCCTGACCGTCAAGCTCGCGCTCGGCCCGGTCGGTGACACCGGCCTGCACCTCGATGGCGCAGAGGACAGCCTCGACTGGGCTGGCGAACTCCAGGAGTGCTCCGTCGCCCATGGTCTTAACAACTCGCCCATAATGCCGTGAAGCGGCTGGCCCAAGAACCTCTGCCAAGATCGTGCGGATAGCCGAAACCGTGCCTTCCTCGTCCTTCTCCATCAGAAGCGAGGAGCCCACCACATCAGCAGCCAGAACGGCAGCGAGCCTTCGCTGTGACCTGGGACGCAGATCGGCCATGGACCTGTCCATATTCGCACGGTAGAGCAGTTTGCGACGACCTTCGACTTGGGTCCAGCACCTTATCCGCTGCCGAAGCTGCGAGGAGTGATGCCCTTGGTAGCGGAGACGGCGGCGGAAGAGCGGGTTGGCTTAGAGATATTTGTCCTATCCCTTCCCGCCCTGAATGACGGTTAGCTGCCGCATTCCTGGCGGGAGGTCCGGGGGAGGGCGGCTGATAGCCTCCAAGTCAGTGAATCTGGCTCTGCACTTTGGATCGTATTGGTCAGGAGACCGCTCCCATGGGAGAGACTTCCTCGGGCAGTCGAGGGCGATCCGGTCGACCAGATCACTTAGCTGGATGTGTGAGACGCTCAGGGTCAGGTCGCGAGCCACCAGCTCAACGAAGGCGCTGTGATCCATTGCGCTTCCCCCTTTCCCCTTCACGTTGGGTTGCCCAGCTTCACCGAAAGCAAGCCGATGAGACATATGGGATTGAGGCTGGGTTAAGGGCACCCATCTGAATTGTCACAGAACTGTCAGATACCGGACAGACGCCATGGGGCCGACTGTGTAGGTGTGGAGTACCGGCCATTTCTGCCCCTATGGGCCGGACCTTAAAGCGTTCCCTTGAGACGATGGGGGCGCTTTCTTTTTGTTTGGACCTTCTGGATCCTATCTGGCCAAAAGTGACCCCAGAGAGCCTGGAGTGGCAGGGGCGACAGTATCCTATTCGCTCAGCAAGGGCTTCCATCCTCGAATCTGATCGTCCCCTCGAAAGGGCAGGCCCTATTGCGACAGAGAAGGCCGTTACCGGAACCGCTGTCGAAGGCCGACTACCGCCCAGTCGGCTTTGTCGCACATTTGCATTGGCTCTGGACGAGTGCCACGCGGGTCGGCACGATCACCTTTGTTCGTGTTAGAACCCCATATGCAATCGAACGAGCAAAAGGTCGAGCGACGTCTCGCGGCCATCTTCGCGGCCGACGTGGAGGGCTACTCGCGTCTCATGGGGGTGGACGAGGTCGGGACGCTGCGGACGCTGACGGCTCATCGGGAGATCATGGACAGGCTCATCGGCGAGCACCAGGGCCGGATTGCCAACACGGCTGGAGACAGCGTCCTGGCAGAGTTCCCGAGCGTCGTAGAGGCCGTTCAGTGCGCCGTGGAGGTTCAGGAGGCACTCACAGCCGCCAATGAGCCGCTCCCCGAGGGCCGTCAGGTCCGCTTCCGCATCGGGGTGCATGTGGGCGACGTGATGGTGAAGGGCGGCGATCTCTTCGGGGACGGCGTCAACATCGCGGCTCGCCTGCAGGCCATCGCCGACCCGGGAGGGGTTTGCCTGTCTGACGCGGCGCATGAGCATGTCCGCAAGGCCTTGCCGCTCGCCTATCAGGACCTCGGATCGCAGCAGGTCAAGAACATCGCCCAGCCGGTGCGTGTCTACGCTCTGCGCGGCCTCAAGCCGAGCGCCGATCCGGACGGCTCGAAGGCCTTCCCGCTGCCGGACAGGCCCTCCATTGTGGTCCTGCCGTTCGACAACATGGGGCACGACCGGGAGGACGAGTATCTGGCGGACGGCATCGTCGAGGACATCACGGCCGCCCTGTCGCGCGTCCGCTCCTTCTTCGTCATCGCCCGCAACTCGACCTTCACGTACAAGGGCCAAGCCGTGACCGTGCAGCAGGTGAGCCGTGAGCTGGGCGTCCGCTATGTCCTCGAAGGCAGCATCCGCCGAGCCAGGGACAAGGTCCGCATCACGGCCCAGCTCGTCGACGCTGCGACGGGAGCGCACCTCTGGGCCGACCGCTACGATGGCACGCTGGAGGACATCTTCGACCTTCAGGACCGGATCACCGCGAGTGTGATCGGAGCCATTCAGCCGTCGATCCGTGCTGCCGAGATCGACCGTGCGAGGCGCAAGCGGCCCGACAGCCTTGACGCGTATGATCTCGTCATGAGGGCTCTGCCTTACGTGTGGTCCTTGGATGCGGCCTCCAACGCGACCGCGACAAAGCTGCTCGATGAGGCGCTCGGCCTCGATCCGACCTATCCCCTCGCCCTGTCGCTCTCCGCGTGGTGCAGCGGTCAGCGGGTCGTGTACAACTGGTCACCCGATCCCGAGGCGGAGAAGCAGGTAGCCATCGAGAAGGCGCAGAGCGCAGTGGACCTCGCGGAAGATGACCCGTTCGTCCTGACGGTGCTGGGAGCGGCGCTCACGATCACGAAGCAGTATCAGGCCGGTCTTCTGATGATCGAGAAGGCCTTGGCTCTCGACCCGAACTCGGCCTGGGCTTGGAACCGCAGCGGCTGGCTCAGGGTCTTTCTGGACGATCCAGAGACGGGCATCGGGCACTTCGAGAAGGCCATTCGCCTCAGCCCATTCGATCCCATGGTCTTCAATGCGTATGTCGGCATCGCTGCCGCCCACTTCGTCGCCGGGCGCTACGAGACCTCTGTCGACTGGTACGAGAAGGCGTGCCTGACCAACCCGAAAGCCGTCTGGATCAACCGGATCCTCGCGCCAGCCTATGTGTTCGCGGGACGCCAGAAAGAGGCTGAAGCGGCAGTCCGGAAACTATTGGCTGCCTATCCTGGCCTGACGGCTCGAGCGGTCCGCTCTGTCCAGTCGTTCAGCGAGCGCGTGCGAGACCAGATGAGCGAGGGCCTCCGCAGAGCGGGCCTCCCCGAATGACAACCCGCCGTCTCGCAGCGATCCTCGCCGCCGACGTCGTCGGCTTTTCCAGCCTCATGGGTAAGGATGACGAAGGGACCCTCGCCCGCATTAAGAGCTTGCGGCGGGAGGTGGTTGAGCCGAAGGTCAATGAGCACCACGGACGGGTCTTTAAAACCACTGGAGATGGGCTCCTGGTTGAGTTTTCTAGCCCCGTGGAAGCCGTTCGCTGCGCTGTAGGAATTCAGCAGGCCCTCGCTGCACAAGCCGCTCAGGAGCCTTCACAGGCCATCCAGCTTCGCATTGGCATCAATCTCGGTGACATCATGATCGAGGAGGATGGCGACGTTTATGGGGATGGTGTGAATACCGCAGCCCGGCTGGAGCAGATCGCGGAGCCCGGCGGCATCTCAATCTCGGGGAAGGTCTATGAGGAGGTCCGGGACAAGCTCCCGTACTCCTTCGAAGACCAGGGGGAGAAGCAGGTCAAGAACATCGCGAGGCCGGTGAGGGTCTATAGCCTTCAGGCCGCTCCTATAGGCACTGATGCCCTCAGTGTGCGGTCGGCTCTGCCCCTTCCTGACAGGCCTTCCTTGGCCGTTTTGCCCTTCACCAACATGAGTGGCGACCCGGAGCAGGAGTACTTTGCCGACGGGGTGGTGGAAGAAATCATAACCGCCCTGTCCCGCGTGCGCTGGTTTTTCGTGATCGCCCGGAACTCGTCCTTCACCTACAAGGGCAGGTCCGTGGACATCCGGCAGGTCGGTCGAGAACTCGGCGTCCGCTATGTCCTGGAGGGCTCGATCCAAAAGTCTGGGAACCGGGTGCGGATCTCAGGGCAGCTCATCGAAGCCGCAAGTGGGCGGCATGTTTGGGCCGACAGGTTCGACAGTGAACTCGCCGACATCTTCGATTTGCAGGACCGCATCACGGAGAGTGTCGTCGGAGCCATCGAGCCGAGCCTCAGGCGAGCGGAAATCGAGCGAGCATCCGCGAAGCGGACCGAGGATCTTGACGCCTACGATCTTTATTTGCGGGCCATGGCAAATCACTTTGCACTCACCAGGCCTGCGAGCGATGAGGCCCTCCGACTACTCGATCGCGCTCTGGAGCTGGATCGGAACTACTCCGCGGCCAAGGCCCTCGCGGCCATCATCCATAACACTCGAGTAGTACAGAACTGGGCGGACCAGACGGAAATCGAGAGAGGCATCCAGTTGGCCCGAGAGGCGTTGGCCGACCATCGCGATGATCCGACGACGTTGAGAGGGGCGGCTGTCGCGCTGGCGTATCTGGCGCATGACTTTGAGCCGGCACTCGCCGCGATTGATCGTGCGCTAACGCTGAACCCGAATTCAGCGACGGCTTACGAGCACAGCGGCTGGATACGCTTGATAGTGAGTGACTGGCGCACGTCGATAGATCACTTTCAGAAGGTGATGCGCTTGAGCCCCCTCGATCCCGCGATGGGTTGGTTCGTCGCGGGATTAAGCTGGGCGCTGCTGGTCGCCGGTCGCCCTGAGGAAGCGTTGCCATGGGCTCGAAAGGCCGCCCAGGAGATGCCGACATGGATGGGAGGTTTGCGACCTCTCATAATGGCCCTGGTGGAGCTTGGCCGCTTAGAGGAGGCGCGAGCCGTCGGGCAGAGGATGCTCGCCTTTGACCCGAAGTATACGATCGCTATCGCGGCGGCCCGCCATAGCTCGCAGCAAGACCCGCAGTTTCGCGAGCGGTTTTTCGCGGCTTTGAGGGCCGCAGGTATCCCGGAATAGCCCCTGCGGCGCTTTCTGGACCCGCCGCACTCCTGTCTTCTTCGCCTGCATCGAGCGCCTGTGCTCGACCGTCACAGGCTTTGATTTTGCGCCTGGTGGCGAGCAGCGTCACCGGCAACCGCCCGAGGCTGAACTGCTTGTCATCTAGGCGCAGCGCTTCGAATTATGCAGCTAAAGCAGGTGCACAGGCGTAAGCTACCCCTGATCCCGAGGAGGGCTTGCCATGCGGTGCCTGCTCTTGGCGGGGTAATCCCGTTCTGTGTGTTCTCAGCCCTAGCCTCCGAGCGCATGGAGGGCGAAATCGCTTTGTCAGCCCCACAATGCACCTTGTTCGTGGTTCAGACCGGCCCCGGCTTCTCGTTGCTGCGGGAAGATAGCTATTTCACCGTACTCGAAGGCGATCAGGTTCGGGGACCGCTCCATGTCCTCGGCTCACACGACGTCGAGATCGTCGGCGAGGTCACATTGGGGTGTGACAATCGAAGACTGGGGCCTCAACCTCAGTCAGGCAAAAGCGATCTTCTACGCTCGTTGCCAACAGTGACCGTTCCATAAACGACATTCCGCGAAATTACGTCTCGGTACGGGCGATGCCGCTACTCAAGTAGATGATCGGCATGTTCTCGGGGCCGGAACAAGATCTGCTCCCAAACACACGCTAATGCAGTACGTAGCAAGAACGTGGACCTGCAAACCGACCGAACGTGCCCTCACAATGGCTAATCCAGCTTTCATCTTGGTGTCTGAGCCATCATCCCGGGACGAATGACTGATAGGGCAGCGTACTTCTCCCCGAGGTCTTGCTTATGAGAGACGGTCGCCGTCGAGATAAGTTCGAAAAAGCAAGTTTATGCAATAGTTTCAAGTGGGTACCCCAATCGACGATAACATCGTCGTGGTCTGCGCTTAGTGGTCAGGTCGCAAGCCTTATCAGAAAGGTTGCCAATCCGTTCTGCCTTAGCGTGTCAATGGGAACATGTGTAGACGCCCCTGGTAACGCAAGAAGAATCTTCGGGTTTGGTGCAGCGCGCGGGTCGGATGCGGACATGTGTGCGGCCTTTGATGCGGCTCACATGCCGCGGGCCCGAATGGGAGTACGCGGATCAGGCCCCAATCAGATCTACGCGCTCGAAGCGCTTGTGCCTAAGCTGGTTTGTCTGATCCCGTCTCGTTGACCGTTGCGCCATTCCTCTCCTTCGACCTTCCTACGCCCCAACAGCCTCACACCTGCGAATGCTCACGCACCCACAGCCGGAGCCCGATACACCTCACCTCTTGCCAGCAGAGCCCATACAATCCGGGCCATCTTGTTGGCGAGCGCCACACGCACCAGCATCGGTGGCTTGCGCGCCAGCATGCGCGAGAGCCACGACCCAGCGGGAACTCCGTTGCGGGCGGCTCCAAGCAAGACGCTGTTGGCCCCGATGATGAGCAGGCGGCGCAGCGTGCGTTCGCCCATCTTCGAGGTCGCCCCCAGCTTCTGCTTGCCACCAGTCGAATGCTGCAGCGGTGTGAGCCCGACCCAGGCGGCAAAGTCCCGGCCGCGTTTGAATGTCTCAGCCGGAGGGGCCAGCGCCGCCAGAGCCACGGCGGTGACCGGGCCGACACCCGGGATCGTCATCAGCCGCCGCGCCGTCTCATCCTCCTTGGCCCGCTGGGCGACCTCACGATCCAACCGGGCGATCTGCTCGTCCAGCCGATGGAGCGTCTCGATCAGCATCTGGAGGATCGGTCGGGCGAGCTCCGGGACCGGTTCGTCCGAGTTCTCGACAGCCTGCGCGAGTTTCGAAACGTGAGCTGGTCCTTTGGCGACCACGATCCCGAACTCGGCCAAGTGCCCCCGTAGGGCATTGATGATCTGGGTGCGCTGCTTGACCAAGAGATCGCGGGCGCGGAACACGAGGGCTGAGGCTTGAGCCCCGTCACTCTTGGGCGCCACGAAACGCATGGTCGGACGCTGGGCGGCCTCGCAGATCGCCTCGGCATCCGCCGCATCATTCTTCTGCCGCTTGACGAAAGGCTTCACGTAAGCGGGTGGGATCAGCCGGACGGCATGCCCGAGCCGGCTGATCTCGCGCGCCCAGTGGTGCGAGCTGGCGCAGGCCTCCATCGCCACCGTGCAGGGTGGCTGGGACGAGAAGAACGCGAGGACCTGGTGCCGCCGCAGCTTCTTGCGGAACAGAACCGCTCCCGATGCATCGGCTCCGTGAGCCTGGAACACGCTTTTCGCCAGATCCAGACCAATCGTGCTAACTTCTCCCATGGACGCCTCCCTTGAGTGGTGCAATCAACACCTCCACTCTGGCACATCAAGGCCGCTGGGGGGCGTCTACCCCATCAGATCTTGCGCTGGCCCCTAGATCCTCGGCACAGTGATCATGACCTTTTGGCGAGTGGCTCGAGAGGGCCGGGTTTGGGATAGGCGCGGCCCATTTTGGCCCGGGCCTTTTCGGTCGTGAACATCCAGGTGATGCGTGCGCCGGCGGCGTTACGCTCGCGCTCCCAGGCAGCGATTTCCCGCTCGAGCTCCTCGCGCGTGTCAATACGCCGATCCAGGCACTGGCCCTTGAGCACCCCAATCTCGATCTCGACCATGTTCAACCAACTCGCATGCTTGGGGGTGTAGTGGAACTCCAGATGCTGCAGGAGGCGATGCGCCTCGTCAGGCGGGAAAGCCTGGTAGAGCGAACCGGGCGTGTGCGTCGACAGGTTGTCCATCACGACCCGGATCCGCTCGGCCTGCGGAAAGTCGACATCTACAAGTTCGCGCATGCACCGGGCGAAGTCGCATGCCGTGCGTTGCTCGCTGACCTTGACCCGGCGCCAGGGCCGATGCGCGTCAAGGACTACGAACAGGTTCACCGTACCACAGCGGCGATACTCATAATCGACCCGCTCGATCTGCCTGGGCGTGGCCGGGAGCGGCTGACGCGTCTCGCCGATGAGCTGGACTGGGCTCTCATCAAAGCAAACCACCGGGTGCTGCGGATCGGACGGCTCGGCGTAGAGATCAAGCACGTCCTCCATGCGGGCGACGTATTCGCCATCAATCTTCGGAACGCACCACATCTTCTGCCGCCAGGGCTTGAGCGCGTTCTCGCAGAGTCGCCGGCGCAGCGTCTCCCGCGACAGGCTCTCATGTTGGGTGAGCCGCACGATCTCGCCGGCCAAGAGTTCCAGCGTCCAGCGGGCCCGGCCCGCGGGCGGCTTTGCGCAGGCGGTTGCCACCAGCAGCGCCTCCTCCGGGCCTGAGAGCTTGCGGGCGGCGCCGGGACGGGGCTCCTCGCTGAGGGCCCGCTCCAGGTTGCCCTCCACGAAGCGGCGCTTGGTCCGATACACGGTCGCGCCGCCGACCGCGATACTTTGGGCAATCGTCTCGTCTGGCACGCCAGCATCGGCCGCCAGCAGGATCTGCGCGCGCTTGAGCGTGCGAGCGGCCTGCTTGCCGCCGCTGAGCATCGCCTGGAGGTTGGCACGCTCGGCCTCGCTCAGCTCAACCCGGTAGCATATGTTCATCTCGGCCTCCCGCATGAGAGACCCAGCTGAATCAGCCGATGAATCGAGCGTGTGGCGAATGTCTGAGAAAAGCTTCACTGACAGGCAGGGCCAGTACCTGGCCTTCATTGATGCCTACACCCGCGTCCATGGCCGTCCCCCGGCCGAAACCGACATGCAGAGCCATTTCCAGGTCACTCCGCCTTCCGTGCACCAGATGATCCTGACCTTGGAACGCGCCGGCTTGATCCGCCGTCAGCCCGGAGTGGCGCGAAGTATCGAGGTGTTGGTCGCCCCCGAATGCCTGCCCCTCCTCCGCCATCCCCAACCCGTCAAATCCTCTGGGCCGAGGATCTAGTGAACAGCGGACCTTCACACGGCCAAGCTGAATACCCGCTCGTGACCCTGAGCCGACTTTCAGGCTCGAGTGTCCCTGGTTAGGCTCCTAGGCTTGGGATTATATCGCCTGCTTTCTTGCACGCTTCCGGATTTCCCACACAGCTCGGCCCGTAGTACGATCAAAGGGTCACGAAGGACAACCTGAGGGAGGGATTCATGACAGACCTGGCCCCCTCGTCCAGTCTCGACATCAGAGCCGAAATCTCTGCGGCTTACTCAGCCTGGGATTCGGCGTTCAATAAGGCTGACGCAAAGGCGGTCGCCTCCGCCTATGTCCCGAACGCCAAAGTGCTGCCGCCAACCCACGAGGTCATATCAGGTCCGGCAGCGATCGAGAACTTCTTCGCTGGGCTGTTTTCGAGCGGATTCACCGATCACAACCTGACAATTATCGACGCGGGTGGAGATGACAATGTCGTCTACAGCACGGCCAACTGGAGTGCCAAGGGCAAGGGAGCTGATGGGGCTCCCCAAACCGCCGGCGGCATCGCCACCCACGTATTCGAGCGTCAGGCCGACGGCTCGCTGAAGCTGAGGTTACACACCTTCAACTAAGCTGGCGGCAATCGTCGCCTGCCGCCTTGCAAGGGACTTCGCGTGGACGTCGCGGAATGGCTTCATAGTCTTGGGCTGGAGCGCTACACACAGGCCTTCCAGGATGCCGAAGTCACGCCCGAGGTCCTGCCGGAGCTGACCGAAGCCGATCTGCGGGAACTCGGCTTGCCTCTCGGCCCGCGTAAGTTGGTGCTGAAGGCGATCCAAGCGCTCGGTCCATCGGCGGCTCCCGGCCCTGTCGACGTTCGATTGCCGGCTGGCCAGACGAGACCGGCAACACCGTCCGAGGCCGAGCGACGGCAGCTCACGGTGATGTTCGTCGATCTGGTCGGCTCAACCGCGCTCGCATCAGGGCGCGACCCTGAGGAGCTCCGTGACCTCATCCAGGACTATCAGAACACCGTGGTGGGCGAGATCACTCGGTTCGAGGGCCACGTTGCGAAGCTTCTGGGTGACGGCGTCCTGGCGTACTTCGGCTGGCCGCGTGCGCATGAGGATGAGGCGGAGCGGGCCGTTCGCGCGGGGCTTCGGGTAACCGAGGCGGTCGCGGGCCTTAGAGAGCGGGGTGGTACAGCGCTGGCTGCTCGCGTCGGCATCGCAACCGGTCTGGTCGTTGTCGGCGAACTGATCGGTGAAGGAGAAGCCCGCGAGCGGGCGGTCATCGGTGAGACTCCGAACCTGGCCGCCCGGCTGCAAGGGCTCGCCGAGCCCGGCAGCGTCGTGATTGCCGAATCGACGCGGCGCCTCCTCGGAGAAGCCTTCGTATACCGCGATCTTGGTACGGTCCACCTCAAGGGTTTTCCTGGACCCGTGCGGGCGTGGCACGTCGTCGGCGAGGGGGCGGCCGAGAGCCGGTTCGACGCCCAGCACGGAGCGTCGACGACGGCGCTGGTCGGGCGCGATCAGGAACTCGCCCTTCTGTTGGACCGCTGGCAGCAGGCGAAGGAGGGCGAGGGCCGGATCGTCCTGCTCGGCGGCGAACCAGGCATCGGCAAATCCCGCCTCGTGCGGGCCCTGCGCGACCAGCTCGCAGGCGTGCCGCACACCCCCCTGAGCCATTTCTGTTCACCGTTCCACACCAACAGCGCTCTGTACCCTGTCGTTGGGCTCCTTGAACGGGCAGCGGGAATTCGGCGGGAGGATTCTCCCGCCGAGCAGCTCGAGAAACTCGAAGCGATGCTCGCTCTGGGGACCGACGACGTGCGTGAGAGTATCCCGCTACTTGCGGACTTGTTGGCGATCCCGACGGGCCAGCGATACCGGCCACTGGAGCTCAGCCCGCACCAGATGAAGGAGGGGACGTTTCGGGCTCTCCTGGGGCAATTAGAAGGTTTGGCCGCAAGACAGCCGGTGCTCGCCATTTACGAGGACGTCCACTGGGCCGATCCTACCACGCTCGAACTGCTCGGCCGCGCCGTTGACGAGGTGCAGCGGCTCCCGGTCCTCATGATCGTCACCTTCCGGCCGGAGTTCATTCCCCGCTGGACGGGGCACGGGCACGTCACAGCGCTCTTTCTGAGCCGGCTGGGACGCAGGCAAGGCGCCGCCGTCGTCGACCAGATAACCGGCGGCAAGCTGCTTCCACAGGAGGTCCTCGAGCAGATCCTGGCCAAGACCGATGGCGTGCCGTTTTTCGTCGAAGAACTCACCAAAGCCGTCCTCGAATCCGGGCTGCTCGAGGACCGAGGGAGTCACTACGAGCTGACAGGTCCCTTGCCGCCGCTGGCGATCCCCACGACGCTCCAGGACTCGCTCATGGCCCGCCTTGACCGGTTGGCACCGGTCAAGGAAGTCGCCCAGATCGCAGCCTGCATCGGACGCGAGTTCGGACACGACCTCCTGAAAGTGGTCACGCCACTCGATGAAGACGCTCTTCAATGTGCTCTCAACGAGCTGTTGGAGGCGGAGCTCGTGTTCCGGCGTGGCGTACCCCCGGAGGTTAGTTACAGCTTCAAACACGCGCTGGTGCAGGACATCGCGCACGAGAGCCTCTTGAGGAGCAAGCGGCAGCAGATCCATGCTCGCATCGCCGCTGCTCTCGAAGAGCATTATCCTGCCGTTGCGGAGATGGAGCCGGAGACGATCGCGCTGCATCTCACGGAGGCCGCGTTGGCGAGCCGGGCGGTCGGCTACTGGCTGCGGGCCGGCCGGAATGCCGCCGGGCGTTCCGCCAATCTCGAGGCGATCAGTCATCTCTCAAGGGGGCTGGAGGCACTGAAGTCATGTCCAGAGGGGCTGGAGCGGGATCGTCAGGAACTGGCGCTCCAGACGGCCATTGGAGGTCCGCTGATCGCCATTCATGGCTACACCGCGCCGCAGCTTGGCACGGCGTTCAACAGGGCGCATGCGCTTTGCTATGAACTTGACGACACCGATGCCTTGTTCGCTGCGCTTAGCGGCAAGTTCATCTTTCATTTTGTGAGAGGTGACTACAGCGCCATGGAAAGCTTGACCGCTGAGGCGGAACGCGCCGCCGAGCGGACCGGGGACATCGCACTTGAGTTGGCTGCGCACCGGCTGGCCGCTCTCACTGCCATGCATGCTGGCGCCTTTGTCAAGGCCCGCTGCGAGTTCGAGACGATCTTGAGCCGCTATGAGCCCGACGCGCATCGACCCCCACCGGTCCATTATGTTCACGATCCGCAGGCCTCCGCGTTACCCTACCTCGCCATTGTGCTTTGGATCTTAGGCTATCCGGAGCAGGCCCAGAGCATGGGTCGCGCGGCGTTTGACTACGCCGCGGAGCTGAACCAGACGAACCTCACCGGGCACGTCGCGGTCTACGGCGGAGCCGGACCTGCCGAGCTGATGGGTGATGTGGCGGCGGTCCATGCGAACGCGGACGCTGTCATCGAGCTCGCCGATCAACACAGTTTGAATTATTGGCGGTTGAGCGGCCTCATCCTGCGGGGTTGGACCCTGGCACAGGAGGGGGCGGTTGAGGATGGCTTGGCGCTCATGCGCCAGAGCCTCATCGATCGGAATCGGCTCGGAGCCAATTGGTACCAGGTCAGGTATTTGTGCATGCTGGCAACGACATACCTTCACCTGGGTCGAGGCGACGAGGGCTTGGCTGCCCTGAGCGAAGCAAAGGACCTCGCTGCGCGCAACGATGAGCACATGTGGGCGGCGGAGCTCGCTCGCATCGAGGGCGAATTGCGGCGCGCTCAGGGCGCTCCGCCGGACGAGGTCGAGGCATATTTGCAAGCCGCGCTCAACGTTGCACATAGCCAGGGTGCGAAGTCGTTCGAGTTGCGTGCTGCCATGAGCCTCGCGCGGCTTTGGCGGGACCACGGTCGGGTGGCCGAAGCGCGACGTCTTCTTGCCCCCATTTACGGGTGGTTCACGGAGGGTCGCGACACGCCGGACGTCTGCGCTGCCAAGGCACTCATGGGAGAATTGGCTGAACCTTAGTGTTCGTTGTCCTGCATGCTTCGTCCTGAATTTCCTGCAAGCAAGATCCGGATCAAGAGCTGGCGCTATGATCTGCTAATTGCACCGGGCCGAAGTAGGCCGAGGGTCCGCAGTTGTGAGGGTGAGCGGACCCTCACACGGCCAACTTTACGGCTCGGTTTGACCCGTTGCAGGCCTTCCGAGAACTGGCTCGTAGACGGCTTGGTTCTGGCTGATCGAGGGTTCGTGACCCAAGTTCCAAGCTGCTATGGCACACGCTGAAGGGGATTACCGCTCGAGGAGCAACACGCGCACCATCCCGGTCAAACCTGAGCAGTATTGTCGCCACAATCGGCAGCGAGGATTCGTCTGCTCTGTTCCAGCCAACGATTGTGAGGGTGCATGACCCGTAAGGATCGCGTTGTGCTCTATGGCCGTCTTGGTCTCGTCCTGATGGCGTTTGCCATGATCGGCGGGGTGGTGGCTGAACCGCTTTTCAGGCCGTTGTGGTCCCCAAAGCTGACGGTTGCCCAACGATAGCGCATCCTGAAGCTAATTTCTCATACACAGTACATATTGAGAACCGTCCAGTCCTCATCGTGAGGAGCAATCTGGCGGGCACGCAGGCGAACGATCGCCATCAAGCCGTGCACGTGCTCTCGTTGCCCTCCGAGCTGGAGGTGCAACGCCAGCTGATGGATCTACGATAGACCTATTGAGATCAAGGCCGTCTCAAGGTCTGCCCCTCGGAGGGGAGGGCAACAGGCTGGGTTTGGGTTGCCGCCACCGGTGCCAGGCCCGCAGGTGGCGCGCACAGGCCGGCCATGTGGATCAGGCCATACCCATAGGTCGGATCCCAGCCAGGCGTGCCGAGATCGCGGGTATGCTGCTCCAGGCGGGCCTGAACCGCTTCAGGATTCAGCTGCGGGTTGGAGGCAAGCAGAAGACCTGCGGCGGCGGACACGAAGGGCACCGCATAGGACGTGCCTGTCTTCAGCGCGCCGCTGCCCTGGCCCGAGGCCGTCCAGACATTCACTCCAGGACCCGCAAGATCGATGTAGGCACCTTGTGTGGCACGCCGGTAGACGTTCAGGTCCTGATCCACCGCGGTGACCGCGATGACCCCGGGATAGGCTGCCGGATACGCCGGCTCGGCGCCGGCGCCGTTGTTGCCCGCAGCGGCAATGATCACAATGCCCTCCGCCTGAGCGGCCGCAATGGCGTTCTGGAGCACCGTGTTGGCAGGGCCCGACAGGCTCAGGTTGATCACCCGCACGCCGCGCTCGGCCAGGGCTTCAATGGCCGACACCAGGGACATCACATCCGTCCGGTCGGCAGTGCCGCCGTCGCGGTAGAACGCGTCCACCGCAATCAGCTTCGCCTCCGGCAGCAGACCCGGCGTTGGGCTCCCGAGGCGGCCCACCAGGAGAGCGGCAATTGCGGTGCCATGCTCCGGCAGGGAGCCGTCGGCGTGGGGCGCAGGACGGGCCACAACCTCGATCGCCTGGCCCTTGAGAGCATCGTGGTCGAGGTCGAGGCCGGTATCGATCAGACCGATCAGAGGCGTCGGGCCGCATTGGGTCGCGCGGGACGCCGACCAGCTCACCAGGGCGATTGCCAGGCACTCGGCCCCGGTGCACGTCCCCAAGCCTTCATCGAGATAGTAGAAATGATCGAAGTCGGTGGTGGCACGCGCATCGACCATCTGGACGGCTTGCCGGGCCTGGGTCAGCGAGGTGCCCTGTGGAATGCGCAGCCTGACGATCTGCGCGGCCATGCGGCCGGGCGTCTGGGCCTCGATCCGAAAGCCTTGGGCGGTGAGCCGGACGAGATCCTCGCGCGACAGGCCTGACACCACGATGGAGTCTGCGGCCTGCCGCGGCTTGGGACGGAGATCGACCGACTCCACCACCAAGGGGACACCGGCCTGCACGGCCGCCGTCGGGCTGGGGGTCGGTGTTGCGGCTGGTGCCGCAGGAGCCGGCTGGGCTTGGCTCGATGCTTGCGGCTTTGAGGTGGGGCTTGCACTTTGGCCTGTGGAGGTTGGAGGAGCACTCACCGACCGCGGAGAGGCCGCCGGGGCCTGGCTTGCTGTTGGTTGGGCCGCTGCGGGGGCGGTGCTCTGGCTCGGTACCGGTGGGTTGGAGGGAGCCACTGCTGGGATGGCCTTCGTCTGCGGTGACACCTGTGCTGTCGCCGGGGCCGGAGGAGGGAGCGGCACCTGGCTTGGGATTGGCCGATTGCCAGGGATCGTGCCCTTGCTCTTCGGGGTTGCGGCGCTGCTTGTCACGGCCTTTGCACCGGCACGTTGACTGTTGCTGGCCTTGCTGGCTTTTGCGGAGCTGCCGATGCTGTTGCCAGCGGTCACCTTGCCGCCAGCCCGCGAGGAGGGGGTGGCACCCTGCGCCCCGGTCTTTCCCTTTTTACCTGCTATCCCGGCCCAGTCGCTGGCTACGGTGCCGCTGTCGTTGCTCCTCTTGCCACCAGCGTTAGTGCTTTTGCCTGCAACCCCACCGCTGCTGCCTCCGGCCCTGGTGCTGCCCTGACTGGTGCCGAGTCCGCCTGTGCCTCCGCCGCCATGACTGTTGCCGCTGCCGCGACCGCTGTTGTTGCCAGCGCTGCCTCCGGGTCCTCCCCCGGCGCCAATGCCACCTCCGACGCTGCCACCGCCACCTGAGCTGTTGCCGCGGCCGCCTCCGTTGCCAAGGCCGCCCCCAACGCTGCCTCCGAGGCCGCCACTTCCACTATTGCCAAGACCACCGCCAACACTGCCGCCGGCGCTGTTGCCATGGCCCGCCCCGCCGAGAGCTCCGCCACCGATGCCTCCAACACCCCCGCTGTTGCCGAGGCCGGCTCCGCCGCCTAGACTGCCATCATTCGAGTTTCCCTTGCTCCCGCCATTGCCGTTGCTGCTGCCGGGGCCGGCACTCCCTCCGGCCGCGCCACTTCCGGCACTGGACCCGCCGCCCGTGGGTCCGCCACCGCCGGGACTGCCATCGCTGCCTTTGCCGCCGCCGTTTCCTTTGCTGCCACCGTCGCTGCCTTTGTCGCCACCATGGCCGTTCCCGCCGCCATTCCCGTTGCCGCCACCGCTACCATTGCCGCCACCGTTGCCGTTCCCGCCGCCATTTCCATCACCACCCTTAGCAAGCGCAGACCCGTTGAGGATGGGAAGCATGGACCCATGGCCGAGATCCAGTTGAACGCGGAGGGGCAGGGCAGCGGCCGTGCCCGCAATCGCAACGAGGATATGCTGCCACCAGCGTGCCATGACGACCTCTCGTGACCGGCGCTTGGGCGCCCGCAAATTGCGCCGCAGCCATGCGTTAGAGCACCGACTAATCCACAGGTGCGCCACACAAAGTACTGACCACACCGCGTGTACCGTATTCGAGATGAACGAAAGCCATCAAATCGCTTATTATGTCGAACCCTAAGCTTGGCAATAAATGGACAATACGCGAAGCGGAAGAGACAGATGCCTCTGCAGGGCTCCGGTCACTGCAACTCATCAAGACAACGGGATGACTGTTAGACGGTAAGACCGTGAGTTCGTGTCGTGAACAAGGGGGGTGGCAAGCCCGGGTCGCGTTCCAATCGAATGCAGCGGGCCGCGTGGTCGAGCTGTTCTCGTGTCAGTGGAGGATTTGTGCCAGCGGTGCTGCTGATGAAGCCGCTGTAGCCAAGGAGTTCCGATTGGGCCCCAACGATCCCTGACCCCATGCCCACGTATGTGAGGACCATGTCTAGGCAAATGGAGGGGCCACGTAGACCCAAGCAGGACTGCTCAAGACGCTCCCTCTGTTAAGGCGTCGAACGGCCTCAAAAGAATCATTCTCCTGAATTGCCAATGAGGATGCATGGGAAAGCCACAATGCAAGTCGGTAATAAATCGATGACTGCGTGGTGCACTCTAGGCGCGATTAGGTCTGTGAGCATGGCGCCTCTGAGACACAGGTCAAACTAGAACCAAGACGCCGAGATTTGCGCAAGCGCGTCTGACCGGCGCAAATCTGAGGAGCAGCCATGCTTCGGGTCTCTCTCGTTTCCATCATCACCATTGCATTGCTGGCAACTCAGCCTGCCTTCGCCAAAGGCGGAGGTGAAGGAGGGAACGGCGGCGGTAATGCCGGTGGCAGTGGTCAGGGCAATGACAACGGTGGCGGTGGCAAGGGCGGAGGCAACGGCAACGGAAACAGTGGCGGTGGTGGAAATGGCGGGGGAAACGGCGGCAGTCAGAGTAATGGCAATAGCGGTGGCCAAGGTAACGGAAACAGCGGAGGTAATGGAGGCGGAAGCAGTGGCGGTGATAGGGGCAGTGGACATGCCGGTGGAGGTAGCAGCCAAGGCGCTGGTCAGGGCGACGGAAGTAGCGGCGGCAAAGGCGGTGGAAGTACCGGAGATGGTGGCAGTCAGGGTGCCGGGAACGGTGGCAGCGGCAGCCAAGGCAATAGAGGCAACGGCGGAAATGCCGGCGGTGGCGGCAAGGGGAATGGGGGAGCCGGGGGTGGCGCCAGCCAAGGGGCTGGGAACAGTAGCGGCAGTAGTGGCGGTGCGAGCGCCGGAGGTGGCGGCAAAGGCGGTGGGAGCGCTGGAAGTGGCAATAATCAGAGTGCCGGGAATAGTGGCAGCGCCAGCCAAGTCAATGGAAGCGGAGGCAGCGCTGGTGCCAAAGGCGCCGGGAGCACTGGAGGCACAAGCAATCAGGCCAGCAACAACAGCAGCGGAAAACCTGGGGGAGTCTCGGCTCCAGCATCCACGTCCGTAGCACCAGATACGGCAGGCACAGCAAGTTCACGAGCAGCGCCAGCCGCTGCAAACTCCCAAGCTGCGTCGACTGCCGTAAGGTCATCAGCAACGCCGACTGCTGCAAGCCCACGAGCAACGCCAGCTGTTTCGGTTCCAACGGCTGTGACAACTGTGATGCCAACATCGACATCGCTCGGGGTCAGAGGAAGCAGTGCCGCATTGGCCCTGCCGCTCTCCCTCGTGCCGCGTCTTGAGACATCGGGCTCTGCAACTGCAGACTTTGTGGAGCCCCTCGTCCGGCGAGCAGGTGTCCCAATTCAGATTGTCCAAGCCTGTCGCACGTCCATTGTGACGGCAGCGCTTCCTTATGGAGCTGTGCAGGTGGATGCAGGCAGTGTCGGGCAAGCGAGCCGCACACCGGACGGAGGACTCACGGCTCCCCTTGAAGTGAGAGTTGTTTACGCTCGGGCGAATGCACGCCAAGTCCGCCAGTCTCGCATTTCATGCCGGCTCAATGCGTCCGGCGCAGTGGTGGCGCTCCGCTGATAGCGGGTCAGCCGCGACAGAGTGAGAGCTGACTTAGCAGCAGCCAACATACAACTCTGCAACATCGTGGACTTTTCAGGACACTTTAGTACTCCGCCGGAATTGCACCTACGAACGACCTTTTTGGAGGGCTCACATGGTGTCACAGAGCATTTGGCCTTCAGGTGCCTCAGCCTACAGCCACCACGTACCGAGGGTGCGACACGGATGGCGGAGCCTTATACCCACTGTCGTTGCTGTAGGTGTGTTTGCGTATTCTTCGCACGGTCTCGCAGGTGACGAGATTGGTGGAGCCACTCCCCATCCGCCTCAGATTGGAGAGGGCCATGCACCAGACGGTACACAACGAACACCTAATTCGGCGGAACAGGACATTGCAATATCCCCTAATGTCGAAGCCCCGCAAAGGAAATGGATCTCGCTTTTCCAGGAGCTTTTAACAGGCCCTGAAAGAACCGAGCTTGCTGCCGATGTTGGAGAATTGCTGCGGCAGAAGGACTTAACCGGAGCACGGCAGAGGCTTGAAGCTGCTGTAAATGCAGGGACACTCGCGATAATCATCAGTGATAGTATGCAAGATCCAGAACTGCAGAAGCTGCTGCAGGCTGTAGCACGTGAGCGGCAAGACACCCGCTTGGCTCAGGGCATCCCAGTCGCTGACCCGGGAGCAAATGGGGGCAAAGTAGGCGCACCGGGCGATGCTGCCGAAAAAGAGAGGGTGCGTGCCGAAGAAGCGTTACAAGAGCTACACGCAGTGCAAGAGCAAGTCGCAGCTTTAAGGGAAAAGGAGGCCAGAGTAGTAGAGCTTGAGCATAAACTGGAGCAGGAAAAAGGGCGGACAGCTTCAGGGATAAATGACTTGAGCCTCGTGCGAAGCCAGCTCGCAGCAATGACGCAGGACGCCATAAGAGCCGCTGACACGAGAGATGAGCATGCCAAAGAGGCGGAACAGGGTAAAGCTGCACTGTTGGAACTGACGGCAAAATTGGCAGAAGCCCAAGAGCAACTTGTGCTTCTCAAGGGGAGTGCCGCAGAAAAAGACGAATTGCGACCGGCTCTTGAGCGGGAAAGAGATGCCGTAAAATCTGCGGGCCGCAAGCTTGAGGCTCTGAGAAGAGAACTCGTCACGCTCCAGACAAGCGCAGTTAGCTCCGCCGCAGCGGTCAGATCAGCCACCCAAGAGAAAGAGCGAGCAGATGCCACATCTCAGCAGTTGACGGCCGTGCAGGAGCAACTCTCTGCTCTCCGAGAGAGCAAGGCCAAGATGCAGGACGAGTTAAAACAAGAGAGAGGGCGCAGCGCTTCGGTCACTCGGCAGTTAGGCGCTTCCGAGCGAGAAATTTTAGCTCTGAAAGCCCAAGCCGAAAGCGCTGCTACAATTCAGGAAGTGCTCCGTCAAGAGAAAGAGAATTCCGCTGCTGCACTCCGTGACGTGCACGCTTTGAAGAAGCAAATCGCGGATGTAGGAGTCCGCACAGAATTCGTACCCGCCGCATTACTTTTCCAAACCACTCCTGTCCTGCTCAAGCCTTCAACCCATACATTCCAGGGAGGCGCGAAGCTGAACAGGGGAGCCGGTACAGACGACGATATCTCGCAACGTAAGGCTCGGCAGGTGTCTCTCCCACCCCAAGTCGAGAGGGAGCGCGAGTTGTCCGATGAAGCAACGGCACAGACCCGTCGCCGCACTCTCCAACTGAAATCCGTAGAGAAATCGGTCAGGCCACCCTCTACAAGCTCGAAGCCAAGCGGAGCGGCAGGCAGAGACACTGTCGTTAAACTGAAGCGCTCTCCTCGGTTTCCAACCCGCGAGAATTCCGCTCCCGAGCCTCTTGCTCCGAACTTGCCCGCGATCCTACTGCCCGTCGACGGGCTTTGGGCGCTCTATTAGATCTGAAAAGTCATTGAGACGTCCTGTCCGCTACCTAATGCTCAGAAGGACGAAAGGGAACTCGCTGACAAAAGCATTCTGGTCATGCGAGGAAAACGCCGAGCAGGAGGCGGATTCAGCCAGAAGATTTCGATTCAGGAATCAAGTGCACCAAGGCGAAGGTGAAAGCGACTCTCCTCGGAGATGAGGATCCGGACGAATGGGATCTGCCGCCTAAGCCGAAGGGGATGCGCTGGGCGACCTATGAACGGTGGGTCGCGAAATACGATGGCGCCGAGGAAATGCTTGATGTGCAACTCGTCATGGCAGTAGCGCGGCTGATGAAGCGGCTGTAGCTAGGAACCTGCCTGACCAGGCATTCGTTGCGGCGGAGATTACTGGCTGTTCTGAGTACCTATGTTGCTCCGTTCTGCGGCTGAGCCTCGCGAGTTACTCTCCTAGACTCAGGTCCAAAATAACCTTGAATGACAGCGGGGGCTCTCATTGTGCAATCCACACCACGCCAGTGTCTGCCTCGTGTTTGGACTTCTGTTCCTTCCTGCTTCGGCTTTAGCACAGGCGCCTTTAGCCGATTTCCCGGATTTCCCACTGCCTCCCGTTATTGAGGGTCTCATCGGGATGCCTCAAGCCTATACACCTGGGCGTAAAGCTCATCTTGAGACAATCAGGCGTGAAGCCGAGCAGGTGGGGCTTCCTCCTGATGTCGCGGATGCGGTAGTGCAGGTCGAGAGTGCTTATGACCCTGGTGCTGTTGGAGGAGTTGGTGAGGTCGGCCTCATGCAGATCCGTCCTACAACGGCGGCCATGCTGGGCTACAGAGGCACGTTGGCCGGATTGTTTGAGCCGGAGACCAACGTCCGTTATGGCATCGCGTATCTTGGTCGCGCGTGGCAGCTTGCTGACGGTGACCTGTGCCGCGCGCTCATGAAGTACCGGGCAGGACACGGCGAGGAGCGCATGACACCACTCTCGGTGGAGTACTGCCGACGTGTTCGAACCCACTTGGCAGCTATCGGATCCCCTATTGCTGCAGGTGGTAACGCACTCAGCATTTCGACTTCAGCCCCATCGAATGCACCCAAGACTGTCCCCAGCGCCGCTGCCGATACAGTAGTCAAAGTTCCCCAGCTTGGCCCATTTCATCGGATAAAAAGCGTGGCGGCGGGGGGCATCCAAGTTCAGCCCCCACAGCGACCTATGAAAGGATTAAGGGTCGCTGCCGTAAGTGCGACGACAAAGCCTTCTGCCGAAACACGTTCCCTCGCTCTCGCACAGGAGAAGGAAAAGAGGCGGAGGGCAAAAATCCGGCAGATGTGGGCTGCCCATGACGCCCGCATGCAATCCGTTTCCGCGAGGTTGAGGCCGGAGAGCCTCCGGATTGCCACTGGAATATGAGAAATACTCGCGTCAAGGTGTTGTCACGTTAACCAGCATCGGGCGCATTGAGACAAATTCGGCCGCATGGCAGCTTCAAGCGGCGACGCTGGCCGCAGATTTCCATTCCGCCATGGCATTGAGGCGGTGGAGATGGGTGGCTAGGGCAGAGCGGTGGGAGTGGGGCGGAACGAAAAGATTGCGGACGGCCGAGAAGACATTCACGAACCGCTGCAGGTACCTGGGTGATTGAAAGCCCTGCATCACCCGCTCTCGTCGCCGGAACGGCAGATGCGAATTCTCCGCCCGGTTATTAAGCCCCTTGTGCGAGCGGTGCTCGACGTCTGGCATGATCTGACGTCGGGCGGCAGCATAAGAGCCGAGCTTATCGGTGATCATTCGCCGGGGTGGGCAGCCCTGCTTGCGCAAGAGACGCCTCAGCAAGCGCTTGGCCGCCTTGGTGTCGCGTCGGGTCTGGATAACCTCATCGAGCACGTAACCATCCTGATCCACCGCCCGCCACAACCAGTGCTTCTGGCCAGAGATCGTGACCACGACCTCATCCAAGTGCCAAACGTCGCGACGGCTCGGCGTCTTGCGCCTGAGACGGCGAGCGTAAGCCGGCCCGAACTTCAGCGCCCATCGGCGGATGGTCTCGTACGAGACAACGACGCCGCGCTCGAGCAGCATCTCCTCGACCAGCCGCAAGCTCAGAGGAAACCGGAAGTACAACCAGACCGCATGGGCGATGATCTCAGGCGGAAAGCGATGGCGTTTGTAGCTGACAGGCTTGCTCATGCCGGATCATCTACACCGCTCGATCTCCTGTCCTGGTTAACGTGATGTCGTGGATGGCGCCCTCCACCAGCGTCAGACATGCCAGAATGGGCATGTTGAAGTACCGGAGAGGATCACTGCCATGCCTGAGATTGCCACGATCGGCCTTGATATCGCAAAGAACGTCTTTCAGCTCCACGGCGTGGACAGGAGTGGAAAGATCGTCCTGCGCAGGACGCTGCGCCGTAGCCAGGTCCCGGGTTTCTTCAGAGCGCTTTCGCCTTGCCTGATCGGGATGGAGGCCTGCGCGACCGCTCACCACTGGGCTCGGACGCTCATGGCTTTCGGGCACGATGTCCGCTTGATCCCTCCCGCCTATGTCAAACCCTATCTACGCCGGCAAAAGAATGACGCCGCGGATGCGGCGGCGATCTGTGAGGCCGTCACGCGGCCGTCGATGCGCTTCGTCCCGGTCAAAAGCCCACAGCAGCAGAGCACCCTCATGCTACACAGAGCCCGCGATCTCCTGATCGGGCAGCGAACCGCCCTGATCAATGCCTTGCGCGGTCACTTTGCAGAGTTGGGCATCGTGGTGGCGCAAGGGTCCCGCAACACGCGCCAGCTGATCGCCTTCCTCCACGAGGAGGCCAATCCAGATTTCCCCGCGGCAGCTCGAACTGCGCTTCAGCCTTTGGCCACGATGCTGCTCGGGATCGAGACGCAGATTGCCAAGCTCGACAAGGCCATTCTGGCCGCCCATCGCAGCGATCCAGTCAGCACGAGGCTCGCCGGCATTCCGGGCATCGGCCCGATTGTGGCCTCTTGTCTTTCGGCCAGCATCCCGGACGCCAGCCTGTTCCAGGGCAGTCGGGAGTTTGCCGCCTATCTCGGCCTCGTGCCACGGCAGCACTCAACCGGCGCCAAGGCGAGGCTGGGCTCCATCTCCAAGATGGGCAACCGGCACCTGCGCAAGCTGCTGGTCGTCGGCGCGCACGCGGCGCTCTACAGCATGAAGTCCGGCAAGACCAGAACGGTCCTGGCTGACTGGGCCCGAAGCCTCCTGGCCAAGAAGCCGTTCAAGGTGGTCGCCGTTGCGCTGGCCAACAAGATGGCCCGGATCGCCTGGGCCGTGATGGCCAGGGGCACGGCGTACGAGCCCGGGAACACGGGAGCTGCCGTGTCGGCGACATAGACGACCAGCTCAAAACCATTCGCCCCTCGGGGCATCTCAGTTGGCACGGTGATGATGAGATGATGTGAAGCTACAGCGGACATGAACCGCCGGATCTGGCAAACCCGTGGCATCGTCTTGCGTCAGTCGAGCGCGATAACCTGAGAGGGACCAGCTTCAGCGTAAAACATCAGGGCCTGGGGTCATGCAGCACCGCGTGCAAAGGCCGGAGACATGACTGCACCCGCCCCGCTAGGCCCAAACGTCATCAACAATCACATTGCCAAACGGGCGCCATCCAGACATGACAACACCCATTCCGGACACCCGTTTCCTACTGAGGACGAACGAGTTCGGGAAATACCGTAAACTCCTCGCGATCAGGTTCGGAGGCTGGAAGACCCCGAAGCCCACCTGATGCGGTAGCTGGGAGCAAAGACCACCGGCCTCGACCTCAGACTTTCCTTTCTGGTCACGCATAGCCGGTCCGTGAAAGGTTGCTCAATTACCTTGTCGGCCCGGGCCGCATTTCATCGGGAATGGCAATTGCCAATCGGCGAGCCGTCGCAAGGTTCACGATCAATTCCAGATGCCGGAGCTGTTCGATCAGGATGTCCTCGGGTTTCTCTTCGCCGGCGTTCAGCTTGCTGACCTCGTTCTTGCAATAGCCATTGGCCTCGTCGACCTTAGAGCCGTCGAACTGGCGACTCCAAAGCGTGATCACGTCCGCGGGATTCCCTTCCGAGGCACGGGATGGACATAACTTGTCCTGGTGGCAAAGAAATTGCCCTTTTGCGCGATCCGCCGACAGTAACCCTATTGCAGGCTGGGTCGATTGTGGTGAGTTGATCTTCCGTCGCGCTGGTGCAGAGTGCTTTGGGCGGCGCATCACGCCGTCTCGCCCATGAAACCAGCAGCCCCGAGCGAGACCGAGGTTGCTCCAAGCGCCAAACCGGATGACACAGGGTAACGCTCCAAGCCATTGGCTCCCGCACCCTGGGCCAAGGCCATGAAACTGAAGATCCGCCTGGTCTTGATTGCCATGACCATTGTCCTCATGGCCACGTCCTTGGGCGCCGTCGCGGCCTTCGTGCTGATCCGGAACAACGCAAGCTCCCGTGTCATCGACCAGTTGCAGATAGATCAGGCCGCAACGGAAGTCGGGTCGAAGATTGCCAATTTCCTCGAGAAGGGTCCGTTGGCGCTGACACGGATGCAGCGGCTCGTCGACGAGCATTTCCTCGATCTGGACGACAGCGAGCGCATGGTCACGTACCTGATCGCGGAGATGAGGGCTGACCGCGACCTGACATGGCTGAGCTACTCGAAAGCCCAAACCGGGGCCTTCATCGGCGTGACGCGCCGGGAAGGGATGCTCGTCCTCAATCGGGCTGCCATTGATGTCGATGGGGGAAAGCCAAGGGAGTGGGAGATCCGCGCCGACGGCACGCGGGTGGCGCTGGCTGCCGTGCTGCAAGTGCCCTATGACCCTCGTACGGCCCCCTGGTTCCTGCTCGGCCTCCAGGCCATCCAGCCTCGCTGGACCGATCTCTACAAGTTTGCCGAGGGCCAATGGGGGGTCTCGACGGTATTGAGGATGCGCTCGCCTTCAAGCGCGGACGGTGGGGGCGTCGCCACGGCGGACTTCCACCTGAGGGTGGTTGACGATTTTCTCAGCGGGCTCCGGATCGGCAGGAGCGGCCGTGCCACCGTCATTGTTCCCCAGCCGCTGGGTGACCCCGTAGTACTGGGGGGAGGCGCATTGCCTCCCGAAACGAAAACCGCCCTCGACGGGATGAAAAATAACATATCAGCGAGAGACAGCAGGGTGGCCAAGGTGGCCACCGGAGTATTCGGCAACCTAGTCGGCAATGCTCCCATTGTGATGGACACCCGTGCCCTGACCACCGCGAGTGGACGACCGTGGTTCCTCGCCGTGATGGTTCCGGCCGAGGAGATCAATGGTCCCATTCAACAAGCGACCCGAGATACCCTGCTCGTGATTTTGGCTTTCCTGGCCCTCGGGGTTGTCGTCGCGGTTGGGATGGCGCGCCTGATCACCCGCCCGATCTGGAAGATCAGCGAGGACATGCGGCGTGTCGGCGAGCTTCATCTCTCAACGACGGCACCGGCCCCTTCATTCATCAACGAGCTGGATATGATGGGGCAGACCCTGGCCGCGATGAAGGCATGTCTGCGGTCCTTCGCCCTTTACGTGCCGCGGGAGCTCGTCCGGGCAACCCTTTCCAGCGGTCGGGATATCGAGCCAGGCGGCGAGATACGAACCCTGACGGTGATGTTCACCGACGTGGCGGACTTCACGAAAATCGCCGAACCCCTTTCGCCTGAGCAGGCCAGCCGTGAACTGGGCAGCTATTTCGACATTCTCGAGGACGCCATCACCGAGTGCGGCGGCCTTCTGGACAAGTTCATGGGCGATGGGACGATGGCTCTCTTCAACGCCCCGAACCTTTTGCCTGATCACGCCGCACGCGCATGTGAGGCAGCCTTGACGGTTCAGGAGCACCTGGTTGCCTTCAACACGCAGCGCCAAGCTGAAGGTATGATGCCGTTTCACACCCGGATCGGCCTTGCCCTCGGGCAAGCAATGGTCGGCAACATCGGCTCGTCACATCGCCTGGCCTACACTGCCATCGGTGACGTGGTGAACCTGTCCAGCCATCTTGAGTCTCTCAGCAAGGTCTACGGCACAGCCATCCTGGCCGATGGCGCCGTGTGGGAGTCCTCCGGCAATCAGTTCGAGTGGCGGCATCTCGACCGGGTAGCCGTCGCAGGCCGCGAGGCCCTGGTCGAACTGTATGAGCTCCTTGGACGCAAAGGCGAAGTGGACTCCGCAAAGCTCAGGACGAGGGACCTGCACGAGGCTGCATTGGGATCACTGATCGAAGGGGACTTCGACAGGGCCGAACTTGGATTCACGGCCATCGTCAGCGCCGATCCGCGCGATCACGCAGCCGGAGTCCTGCTCGCATATACTTTGGAGACGCGGCAAACCCTCGCTGCCGCGCGGGCAAGCGGTTGGAGAGGCGTACACGTCTACACGTCCAAGAGGCCGATTTGATGGGAACGGCCTAGGTCGGCGAGGGCCGCCGAGTCCCGGGACAAGTCGCTGAAGAGGCGCCGCAAAGGAACCCAAGTCACTCAGAACATCGTCGATCGGATCGAAGCCTGACACGCCTGCGACAGCCGAAGGAGCGAGGTGTGTCAGAGATCATCTAGCTGAGGTCGATGGACGTTTCGACCACGTGCTTCAGCTCCGGATCATCATCCGAGGTGAGTGTCATGCGAAGCCTCAGTTGCTTTCCCTTAATGGCTCCCTCCCGCACGACCCGCTCGATCTCGCGCTGCGACGTCACCCCGACTTCCTTCAGGAACTTGCGGATAGCCATGTTGAGTTGGTCGTCATCCATGATGATCTCCTCCTTTGCATCCGCTGACGTCCGCCGCACGGATGCCTATGATGCCCAATTCTCTCTGAAGTCATTGAAAAGGGTCACGCCACCGCAGGCGAATATTGTCTGTCCAGTGATGTAGGATGCGTCATCCGAAGCCAGGAAAGCGAACACCGCAGCCATTTCCTCGGGAGAGCCGGAGCGTCCCATCGGGATGTGCCTGTCGACGTTGCCCCTCGCGGCCGGATCGTCCTTCCAGGCTGCATTGAGATCGGTGTCGATCGCACCGGGGGCGACCGCGTTCACCCTAATCCCTTGATCGGCATATTCGAGAGCCAGTGTCCTCGTCAGGTTCCTGAGTCCGCCATTGCTGATCGAATAGGCGACGAAGCCAGGCTTCGGAATGATCTCGTGGGCACTTGAGCAGTTGATGATAGTCCCTCCGCCGGGGCGCGAGAGGAAGTGTCCGATGGCTTTTTGCGAACATGCCAGCGCACCGGTCAGGTTGACGTCCAGGATGCGTCGATACTCGTCGATCGGGTAGGCGTGGCTCTCCCGCCCGGACTGGATCGCGGCATTGTTGACGAGGATGTCGAGTTGGCTCCAACTCCCGAGCACTTCGTCGAACATGCCCGCTATTGCCGGTTCGCTGCCGATGTCGGCCTGGACGATCATATGATTCCGGGCACCTCCGGCTTCACGGGATGCCTTATGGGCCAGCCTCAGGGTTTCCTCCGCGGCCCCTCTCGAGCCGTTGAAGTTGATGGCGATGGTTGCCCCCTCTCGCGCGAAGCGAACGGCGACCGCCCGACCGATTCCGCGTGAGGCGCCCGTAACCAGGGCATAGCGCCCATCAAGGCGTCCGCAACCTCTCATCGCGCTATCTCCATCAACATGCAGATCATCGGCTGGCATGCCAGCGCCTTGTTTTCGCTTCATGCTACGGTCCGAGTGGCCCTTCCGGCTTTTCCCCGTTCCCGGCCAAGCTCATGATGCGATCAGACCCTGACGATCTGTAGCGTGCGAGGAGATGGTCAAGCACCACCACGCAGAGCCCAATTGTTCGTCGGTGGCTGGGCGCTATCGCAGCTCTGGATGTTCTGGGTGGAGGGACTGTGTGGCCTCGGTCACGGAAGGGTAAGGTATTTGGAGCGATCATGGTGACATCGCAGGAGGTCACCATGACACGATCCTCACGACGCCAGGCCAGACGCTGGGTCATCCAGGAACTGACCCGCAGCATGGAGCAACGCAGCCAGCCTCTCCAGCCATCCAAGCCGACTGAGGGCTGATCATGTTGCAAGCGCAGGCACGGGCGACATCCGACATCATGGACAACCAGATCAGGGCCAAGGCGAAGGCTCTCTGCGTCGAGGACGGCTTCGACCCGGACCAGGACGTGACGCACGCGTATGGCGACGATTTCACTGCCGAGGAGTGGGATTCCAGGTGGACGTCCAATCTGGAAATCCCCTTTCAGTCGGTGGTCAGCCCGATGTGGAGGCTGTATCGGGCCCGCGCGTTCATCGAGCTGCCTCAGCTACAGAAGGTGCTCGAGACCAGCAACAACGTCGTCTTCTTCAGCAGAAGCAACGTTTAGCCTGATACAGCGCGGCCGTCTTATCGGCCGCTTTGGACCTGCGAGAGCCAGGTCAGGGACAACCCAGGATATTGCACTGCTCTTGCTGCTCTGCTGCTTTTCTCAAGGGGCTGCCCAGGTTCAGGTCGAAGAAGCAAAAGACATTCTCGGATCATAGGCGGATGGAATTTCGCGGAACGCCGTTGATGGAACGGTGAACCATGGTCCCTTTGGGCCGTTGGTAGGCGAGGAACTCCGTAGGAGGTATGAATTATGGACGCGTTCAGCCGCGATAATGCGGCCGAGTATCGCCAGCAGGCTGTGCAGATCCGCAGCTTTGCAGAGCAGGTCTCACTCCTCGAAGCCAAGTTTCACCTGTTTGAGGCGGCCCAGCAACTGGAGGAGCTGGCGGCGGACGAGGATCGCCGATAGGCCTGCGCCTCAAACCCCATAGGTGCGAAAACGGACCACGAATTTCCGATGGGCTCGAGTCAGGGCCGCACGGGAAGTTCCGACATTCAGTCCGTCATGAATAAAGGGTGCAGCGGTGCAAGGCGCAGTTGGCGTTTTGCGCTTTCCAGAGAGGGAGGAATTAGATGGCAGAAAGTGTTTACAAGGTCATCGAACTTGTTGGCACAAGCACCGAATCCTGGGAAAAAGCCGCGAGCGCAGCCGTAGAGCGGGCGGCCGAGACATTGCGCGATCTTCGTGTCGCAGAGGTCGTCGAGCAGGACCTCAGCATCAACGACGGAAAAGTGGAATTCTACCGCGTTAAGCTGAAGCTATCGTTCAAATATGAGGCCGCTGACTGAGCTCTTTCGCAGAGCGAACGAGCGATGGCCGAGGCGCGATCGGTTTGGCCAACGCCGTCGCCATTTCAGCCGGCGGATCAGGCCGTGCCCGATGCCCGCACACAGTTCAGGAAGGCGGCATTGGCGCAGAAGAGCGGCGGTTCGTCGGCGCCACCACCCTCAAGCCAGCGTCCGAAGTCGGTCGCGTTCTGGCAGGCCAGGCACCGACGGCACGCGGCCGAGAACCCGCCATCGAACCTATCCCGTGCCGTTGCGCCGGGATCTGCTCCCACCCTCTCCATCATCCGGCCGAACAGGCTGGCTTGCCGCTCCACCCATCGGCTCCTCGGCTATGACCGCGCACGCGGCATCGGCCTCTGCGGCGCTCCCGATCCCATAGACGTATCCTCTCGGTTGGACTTTCAATTACCCATAGATTTGCGCCCCAATCCTAGCGCCGAGTTCGATATCCATCAGGCGGGATAGTCCTCTCCACATGACGGTGTTTCCTGGCGGAGGATCATGGCCACGGGCAAGGTAGCCGCCCATGCGGGCGATCTTAGTTAAATAGTAGGCGAGCGTCTTGCTCCGCAGCAGCACCTGGCCCTTGTCTCGCACCAGCTCGTCGAGCAGGTCCATTTCCAAGTCCGTCAAGGCCAGCCGCGGCGGCACGTCCGGAACAACACGATTGAGCATCGTCATCCAGAAGATCCGCCAGCTCAGGATGCAGTAGATGCTGAGCAGGTTCACCAGGCGCTCGGCCGTTCTCAGCTTGGTCTCCTCCGCTCGGCACCCGGACTTGAGGATCTTGTGGAACAGCTCGACCTTCCAGCGCATGGCGTACCAGTCGAGCATCTGGATCGCGTCCGCGCGGGATCGTACCGGCAGATCCGTGATCAGCTTCCAGTCGATCCGCGCCCGGTCTTTGGGTGGATGACGCTCCTGTGCGTGGATCACCGTCAGGCTCAGGGCTGGATAGCGCTTCTGCTTGCCGATCGGAGGCAGGATGTGGATCCGGCGGTATTTGAGCTCTACGGTGGCAAGGCTCACATCGCCTTTCGGGCTGCGAACTTCGACCTGATGCCGTCCTTTGACCTTCACCTCTGCCATCTCGTCCGCGATGGTGTGCTGGCCATCGCCCGCCAACCGATCCACGCAGGTTCGGACCAGGAAGTGCGTGCTCAGAGCCTGAGCCGTGCAGAAGAACTCGTCGATGTCGTTCTCCCGGTCGCCGATATGGATGCAGCGCTCAGGAGCACCGAACAGCGCCACGGACTGCCTCATGCACTCCAGCCAGCGGATACTCTCCTTCTGATCGATGGGCACCCGGGTCGGGTTGATCTTGCGTTTGAGCGTCCGGGCGCCCTTGAACTGAGGCCTCGTCCAAAACTTGATCGCCGAAAGCCCCAGCGGCAGCCCATCCGCGGTCACAGCCAGGCAAGAGTGCATGAGCAGCCCGCAGACCGTGTGCATCCTGGAGCGACCTTCCTTGTCCCGGCCGCTGTTGACCCGGCGGGTCGCACCAATCCGTTCAGGCTGTGCTCTTTCGTAGGACAGTTCGGTTGTGTCCTGAATGACCAAGATAGGGCCACCGAAGGCGGCAAAGCGGGTTCGGGTGGCTTGGAAATGGCCCTGAAGGATCTCATGGTCGGAAACTTTGGGATTGGACAGGAAGCGGTAGGCCGCTTTGGTGTTAGCCCAATCCTGGCAGGCCAGCGGAAGGCTGCCGCCAATGGCACCGGCCATGTGGGTCAGGAGCTTGCGCAGGCGCTGGCCGAGACGATTGTCCCGAAAGCGGCACCCAGCGAGTTCCTGATCGACCCAGGAAATAACATTGGCTGCCTCTCCCAGAGGATGCGTCGGAAGAGACGTCTTTGTCATGGCCCAGCTCCCGCGCCGCCTCGTGGGAGCGAATAGGAGGCCGTCCGGCGTATGCCCGGCGCGCAGAGATCAGCGAGATCACGGGAAAGCCGAGACAGAGCCCTGTCCATGGGACACCTCTCACAGATGAGGAGATGCTCACCAAGGAATCACGCTTGGTGCTGGTCAGGCAAGCACTGCTGCTAAGTCAGAAATGTGGGTAATTGAAAGTCGGTTGGAACACTTACCACAAGGATAACTCACCTCAGGGCTGCGCTCCTTGTTCAAGCGCAAGGGGCGATCATGAATACCGCCGCTTGAGGCACGGGAAATATCCTGCTTTTGCCGTGAAATGGCCTTGCTCGACCGAGTAGACGCTCCGCAGTTGTGATATTTGCCTGGAACATCCCTTCAACAGCCAAGTTCCTTCGCATATAGCCGGCAACACAGTGGATCCGCTCGGGTTGATAGAGGATGGGCAGAGGTGGAGCACTTGCGGGGTCAACCAAACATCCCCTGCACGAGTTCCTCTGGCGCTCTGGCATTGCCTCCGTGTTTGGACTGGATCGGGAGGTGCGTGCCGTGTCCCACGAGGAGATAACACATGCTTCGATGGTTCCGCGCCCTGATGCCTAAGGAAGATCAGTTCTTCGAGCTGTTCGAGGAACATTCAAGAACGGTCCTGGCCGGCGCAGAAGCCCTTCGGGCTGCCTTGGCGGGCGGACCCGATATCGATCGGCACATCACGACCGTCATGAACCGTGAGGATGACGCGGACAAGATCACAGGCGAGGTGCTTACGGCCATCCGCCGATCCTTCATCACTCCCTTCGACCGGGGCGACATCAAGGATCTCATCACGTCCATGGACGATGCGATCGATCAGATGCGCAAGACGGTCAAATCGGTCGCTCTCTTCAAGGTCACTCGGTTCGAGCCTGAGATGGTCCTGATGGCGGACTGCATCGTCCAAGGTGCGCAGATCGTGCAGGAGGTCATCCCGATGCTGCGCTCGGTCGGCACCAATGCGGGGCGGATCAGTACCCTGTCGGAGCGCATCACGCAGATCGAAGGAGAGACGGATGACCTCCACGACTCTGCCCGCGCCCGCATGTTCCAGGCGATGGGATCCGCTCACGCTCTCGACTTCTGGGTCGCGTCCGAGATCCTTGATCATCTTGAACACGTCATGGATCGCCTGGAGGATGTGGTTCACGAGGTCCACAGCATCGTAATCGAGCACGTCTGAGGAGTGCCGCCGAATGGATGCCGCCTCCGTCTCCCTGCCGCTGCTCGTGGGCCTCGTCATCGTGGCGTTGCTGTTCGACTTCATCAACGGCCTTCACGACGCCGCCAATTCCATCGCGACCATTGTCTCAACCCGGGTCCTGAGGCCGCAATTCGCCGTGGTTTGGGCCGCGTTCTTCAATTTCATCGCTTTCCTGTTCTTCGGGCTTCATGTTGCGAATACCTTGGGCAGTGGCATCGTTTCGGCCGCCATCATCGATGCCGCGGTCATTTTCGGCGCGCTGATGGGGGCGATCATCTGGAACGTCATCACTTGGGCGGGCGGCATTCCCTCTAGAGCATCGGCTGTTCTGATTGAATCGGAGGCTATGCGGCGTGACGGCTTTGTGATTCCCTTATCTCGGCCCTCTTTAGAGGAGATGAGCGATGACCAAGTCCTACTCGCTGGATCTGCGGCAACGGGTGGTGCGCTTTGTTGAGGCGGGGCATTCCTGCCATGAGGCCGCGCGCCATTTTGAGGTGTCGGTCGCGTTTGTGGTGCGGCTCATGGCGGCGTATCGGGCCACCGGCAGCCTGGCGCCCAAACCAGAGGGCGGCTGGCGCTACTCCAAGCTCGACCCGCATCGCGACTTCCTGATCCGTCGCGTCGCCGAGAGGAACGACATCACCATGCCCCAGCTCGCGGCCGAACTGGTGGCCTTGGGCACCAAGATCACGCCGGCGTCCATCGCGCGCTGGTACATCCGCCACGGCTATAGCGTCAAAAAAAACTTTGCGGGCCAGCGAACAAGAACGCTCCGACGTGCGCCAGGCCCGCGAGCATTGGCACACAAAACGCCAGCCGCGCATGCGCCAGGAGCCGCACCGGCTCGTGTTTCTCGATGAGACCGGCACATCCACCAAGATGACGCGCCTGCGCGGCCGCTGCCTCAAAGGGCAGCGTCTGTATGCAAGGGCACCATTCGGCCACTGGCTGACCCAGACCTTTGTCGCCGGGCTGCGCTACTGTGGTCTGACGGCGCCTTGGGTGATCGATGGGCCGATGACCCGTCAGATCTTTGAGACTTATGTGGAGACCCAGCTTGCTCCGACCTTGTCCAAGGGCGACGTGGTGATCCTCGACAACCTGCCGGCGCACAAGAGCGAGACGGCGGCGCAGTGTCTGAAGCAACGCGGCGCCTGGTTCCTGTTCCTGCCTGCTTATTCGCCCGATTTGAACCCAATTGAGCAACTCTTCGCCAAGATCAAAGCACATCTGCGCAAAGCCGAAGCCCGCACCTTTGACGCGCTCTGGCGGGCCATCGGGGACATCTGTGATGGGGTCGAAGCTGAGGAATGCCGCAACTACTTCACTGCCGCAGGTTATGGATTCGTCTGAACAGCCGATGCTCTAGCAGCTCCCATGCCCTGGTTGG
The DNA here is from genome assembly GCF_002741015.1 of Microvirga ossetica. NCBI lineage: Bacteria > Pseudomonadati > Pseudomonadota > Alphaproteobacteria > Hyphomicrobiales > Methylobacteriaceae > Microvirga > Microvirga ossetica. Next base: position 286,615 of record NZ_CP016618.1, read on the forward strand.
CGGCCTCGTGGGCGCGGGCCTGGCCAAAGCGGGCCTTGGATCTGTCGTCTGGAGTGGCCTCGGCCCCACACTTCTGGCGATCGTTCTGTCGCCCCTGATCGGATTTGGCCTTGCGCTGCTTCTGGTGCTCATCACAAGCTGGTCCGCATCCCGGTCCTCCCCTTTTGCGGCGGATCAGACATTTCGCGGTCTCCAGTTCCTGTCGGCAGCCCTCTATTCCCTCGGGCATGGCGGAAATGATGCCCAGAAGACCATGGGCGTCATCGCAGTGCTCCTGTTCTCACAGGGCCATCTCGGCAGTGAGTTCTACGTCCCGTTCTGGGTCGTCATTTCCTGTCAGGCGGCCATGGCATTGGGTACCCTGATGGGCGGCTGGCGGATCGTGCACACGATGGGATCGAAGATCACGCGGCTCACCCCCATGCAGGGCTTCTGTGCCGAGACGGGAGGAGCGATCACATTGTTCATGGCCACTTGGCTCGGCATCCCGGTCTCTACGACCCACACGATCACCGGAGCGATCATTGGGGTCGGAGCCGCCCGAAGAACCTCTGCGGTGCGGTGGGGAGTTGCCAAGGGCATCGTGATGGCCTGGTTCGTGACGATCCCAGCCTCCGCGATCATCTCGGCGTTCTTCTACTGGGTCGCAGCCTCGATCATGTTCTGAGTAAATCCGTGAACTGCACCGGGTAAGTCCGATTTTTTGAGATGGATTTGACCGCGTAGCAGACAAGGTGCGCCCGAGCCGGTGGCAAGCCCCGACCACGGCGCTGAGCGGTTCGTGGGGGAGGTTAACGCACGTCGGTCAGCTTAACGGCAGCCAGCGCTTCAACAGCCGTTGCAGATGCCGCGGGTAATGCTTTTGACTTTCTTTTCCCAGGCCTGCTGCTGCACCTCGTCTTTCCTTCGCACCTCGTCACCGCGGGCAGCCGCCTTCTCGGCCGAATAAGCTTCGGACGACGCTGGTCTCGCAGGCTGTTCCGATGGTACCGTCAATTTAACCAGCTGAAGGCAAAGCGCCTCACTGGGGCGGCAGATCAGAAGCCCACCGCAACGCCCGTCACTTCGGCCCAAGCCGTGAAGGCTCGGGCCCGGGACTGGCGATAATCAGCAGCGTTGGAAGTCGCGGGGCGATGGAAGAGATTTGCAACCTGATCGGGAACGGAAAGAAAGCGCTGGGCCTGCCCGGCTGACTTGAAGCGCTTCATGATCCGCTCCCGTCGTCGCGTCGGCTGATGACTGTTCTCTGCGCGGTTGTTCAAGCCTTTGTGCTGTCGGTGCTCAACGCTTGGCATCACCGTCCGTTTGGCAGCGGCATAGCTGGCCAGTTTATCGGTGATCATCACACGAGGGGCCACTCCCTGCTTCTTAAGCAGCTTGCGCAGCAGGCGCTTGGCTGCTTGTGTATCGCGGCGGCTCTGAACCAGAATGTCGAGCACGGCTCCGTGCTGATCGACGGCACGCCAGAGGCAGTGCTTCCGGCCTGCAATACTGATCACCACCTCGTCCAAATGCCACTTGTCCCCGGGTGCCGGAAGACGTCTGCGGATTTGGGTGGCGAAATTCTGGCCGAACTTCAGCGCCCACTGCCGCACCGGATCATGGCTGACCAGGATACCTCGGGCGGCCAGCATCTCCTCGACCATCCGGAGGCTGAGCGGAAACCGAAAGTACAACCAGACGGCATGGCTGATCACCTCAGCCGGAAAGCGGTGGCGGGCATAACGAGGATGACGGGTCTTCTTCATCCCTCACATATGTCAGGATCCCGTCACCTCCGGGTTAAATTGACGGTGCCCCCTGTCGTCGTGGCGCTCCCATGGAGAACCTGGCCCATAGATGGAGTATTCGGCCTGCCATCCCATGGCTTGGGCTAGAAAGGCGCGCGCCGCGGGACGATGATGAAACCTGGTCTGTTGGATCAAGCACAAGCATCAGGAAAGGAAGCCTAGCATGAAGCACTATGCTGGACTGGACGTCTCGGTGAAAGAGACGTCGGTGTGCGTTGTGGATGAAACGGGTAGGATCTGTCGCGAGACAAAGGTGCCGAGCCACCCAGACGATCTCGCGCAAGTCCTCCACGATCCTGCTTGGCGGCTCGAGCGGATCGGCCTTGAGGCTGGCCCTTTGTCGCAATGGCTGTTCAGTGGGCTTGCAGAAGCCGGTCTGCCTATCGTCTGCATCGAGACCCGCCATACGAAGGCATTCCTCAAGGCACAGGTGAACAAGAGTGACCGCAACGACGCACGTGGCATTGCGCAGATGATGCGGGTGAATCTGTTCCGACCGGTTCATGTAAAAACCCTGACCAGCCAAAAGCGGCGCGCCCTCCTGACCGCCCGCAAGTTGCTGCAGGAGAAGGCGATTGCATTTGAGAATGATATTCGCGGCCTGCTGCGCAACTTCGGCCTCAAAGTCGGCATCGTTGGCGCAGCCAAATTCGACATCCGCATTCGCGAACTCCTTGACTGTCTGCCTGACCTGGCAGAGATCATAGAGCCGCTGCTGGCCAGCCGGCGAAAGCTTCGAGAGGAGTTCGAGCGTCTTCATCGAAAGCTGCTATCGATTGTCCGCGACGACGGTGTTTGTCGACGCCTGATGACCATTCCAGGGGTCGGTCCCGTTGTCGCTTTAGCCTATGCCAGTACTATCGACGTTCCGGCTCGCTTCCGGAACTCCAAAGCCGTGGGTGCCTCCCTGGGGTTAACGCCGGTGCTTCATCAGTCGGGTGAGAGCAACCGGATCGGCCGCGTCTCCCTCTGCGGGGATGGCATGATGCGAACGCTGTTGTACGAAGCCGCTCAAGTCATGCTGACGAATGTTCACGTGAAGTGGTCGTGGTTGAAAGCATGGGCGATGAATATCGCCAAACGGCGTGGTGGGCGAAAAGCCATTGTTGCGCTGGCCCGGCGTCTGGGCGTGATCATGCACCGCATCTGGAGCGATGGCACCGTATTCCGCTGGACGAGGGAAAGCATACCCGCAGCTGTCTAAGATGCCATACCGGAACGGGCAATGAGATAACTCGAATTCCGCCAGAAGGCGGAAGAAAGACGTCCTTCGCAGGACGATGGATCAGGCGAGCTCGTGGATGCGCTTGTATCGGCCGCGCTGCCGCGGCCAGAACGCCCCATAGATTGAGCCACCTCATCCTACGAATCCCATGGTGGGAGGGCAAATGTGCCGATCCCGGAGAGAAGCAAGGCCCTGCGAGAGACGACTGCCTGGAGGTGGGATGGCCGATGCCTTAAAAGCGCTTGACTTGGAGGGGCCGAATAGAGAAGCGCATCCCTCCATTCCGGCGATAAGAATGCACCATCAAACCCTGGGATCAAACATCTAGCCATGGCGCTGCAGCCTAAGCTTGGCACCATCTAAGATAAGACATTCATGAGCCACTGGAGTATGATGAGTATGGGCTGGATTTGAGCAACCCGCGAGCGTGGCAAGACGCACAGACTGGTAGTCACATGGGCAATCCCATTGTGCGCAGACGATTGGCCGCCATCCTCGCAGCAGATGTAGTGACCTATAGCCGCCTCATGGACTTGGATGAAACAGGCACTCATGCGGCATGGAAGTCCCATCGCGCAGAACTGATCGACGCCAAAATCACCGAGCATGAGGGCCGTACCGTGAAGCTCGTTGGTGACGGTTTTCTGGCGGAGTTTCCAAGCGTCGTGAATGCAGTTGCTTGTGCGGCTGCGGTTCAACACGGCATGAGGGAACGCAATGCGGGGTTGCCGCGAGACCGCCGGATGGAGCTTCGCATTGGCATCAACCTCGGCGACGTGATTGTCGAGGGCGACGATATCTACGGCGATGGCGTCAATGTGGCGGCACGGCTTGAAGGCATTGCCGCGCCGGGCGGGATCGTGGTCTCTGGAGCTGTGCGGGACAATGTCGGCAATCGGCTCGATCTGCGGTTTGAAGACATCGGCGAGCAGAGGCTCAAGAATATCGATAGGCCAGTGCGCGCTTATAGCGTCCTGCTCGACATTCCCTCAGCACTCATAACGAGCCGGTTGGATGTAGGCTCACAGAAGACTTGGAGCATTGAGAAGCCGTCCATCGTCGTCTTGCCCTTCAACAACATGAGCGGCGACCCCGAGCAGGAGTATTTCGGTGACGGGATCACCGAAGACCTTATCACCGACCTGTCGAAGATCTCCGGCCTGTTCGTTGTCGCACGCAACACATCCTTCACCTACAAGGGCAAACCTGTGAAGGCGCAGCAGGTGAGCCAGGATCTCAGGATCAACTTTATACTGGAAGGCGGTGTCCGGAAAGTCGGCTCGCGCGTGCGCGTCACCGCGCAGCTTGTCGACGGCAGAGATGGCGGTCATCTCTGGGCTGACCGATACGACCGTGACCTCACCGACATCTTCGCCATTCAAGACGAGATCACTCATTCCATCATTGAGCAGCTGAGAATCAAGCTGCTGCCGGAGGAGAAGGAGATCATCAGCCGGATGCCGACGGAGAACGTGGAGGCGTATGGATATTACCTGAGCTGGAGTTTGGCCCTTTCAGGTGGGGAAGCATGCAGCCTCGGTAAGGCGATTGAGCAGAGCCCGTGGGATTTTTACCTGGTCCCGGTCCTGTCGAGACGTTTCAAAACTGGTGCTCCACAGTTTGGCCCGTACAACCGCCAGAGCATCGCTGAAGGTCAGGCGCGATTTCGCATACCAGGCGGCCTGCCGTGGCTTCCAGCCATCCTTGAGAGCCTCATTGGACCACACCGTCACCAACGAGAACAGGCCGAGCAACGCAGGCGTGGTGCGGGCAATCGCTCTGTCCGACCACTGGCGCTGCGTTTCCACTCCGAGATGGCGGCGCACTTCCGCGAACGTCACCTCGACCGACCAGCGCCGCACAAACCACCGCAGCACATCCACCGGATTCGCCGTCAGATCCGTGCACAGGAGAGCCCGCGGCTCGAACGCGCCCGCTTCATCCCGCACCAGCACCCAGCGGATCGGCACACTCTTGCCCGGGTGGTACCAGAGCGCCGTGCCGGAGGCGATCGCCAGCCGTCGATCCTGTCCTCCGTACCAGTGTGGGACAGTGATCCGCCGCCAGCGCGTGGTCGGATCGCTCAGTCGCTGCGCCAGGGTGGGCTGGCGAGGGCCCGAGACCCGCGGCCGTCCCTTCTGGCCGGGCGGGCGCACCGGGGGCGGATCGAATAGGCGCGCATCGAGCCGCAAGCGGGTGATCACCGTCAGGTGCCGCCGCACCGCTTCGAGCAACTCGATGGCCGCATAACTCATATCAGCCACAACGATGACCTGTCGCTCAGGCAGCCAACGGGCGACCTGGAGCAGCAGCTGGCGCGCCCAGTCCGTCAACAGCTTGTGCCGATGCCGCCTCTCGTGGGCATAGCGTTCCGAGGGCGCCAGGATGGTGAGGAACGGCAGTGCCCACACGCGGCCAGCCCAGGGGATCGGCGCCAGGAGCATGAGGCTGATCCAGCGCAGGCCCGACGTCTTGACGAAATGACCATGGGAAGAGCGGACCGGATCGCGATAGATGCCACGCGCCCGGATCCGGGCACCCCAGCGCCGCTCGATGGTCTCGTCGATGGCGATCACCACGGGTCCTTCGGGCACGAAGGTGGTGATGAGCTGATGCAGCAGCCGACGGGCGAGATCGCGCGGCGCCCAGCGGTTGCGGTTGAGCACGCGATGGAAGGTTGTAAAGGTGGCAATCTCGCGCAGGCCCAGGATGCTCAAGGCGGACGTGACGGTCCGCCGGCCGGGAGCCAGGATGGCGCCGGTCATCAGGATGAGCACGCCCCGCAAGGTCGGCGCCGTAAAGGCACTCGCGAAGGGTGCGAACCAGCCGGTGAGGACAGGAGCGGGTGCGGGAGGTATCATGGCGCGCTCTGACGGACGTGATGACCGACAGATCAACGCCTTTCTGCGGAGCTGGCCTGTTCATGGGACAACGCGATCGCATCCTGGAGGGGCTCGAAACCCTCTGCCAGGCCCATGATGTTGTGGTGGAGAAGCGAGGCCGCGGCTACTCGTTGCTGAGCCGACGCACCGGGGCGCCGGTGGCACGGCTGCGTCCGACCGACGATCCCGAGAAGGTTCAGGTGTTGTGGTGGAATGGCGAGCGCTGGAAGGACCCTGGTCCGTTCGGCAGGCTGACGATGCCGGTCGACCAAGCCGTCGAGTACATCGCCTCAGAGCCCGCTTTCTGGATCCATGTCTGATCCTCCAGCACCCTCAAAAATGGCCAAACTCAAGCTGAGAGGCCGACAGTTTCTGCACCGGCATTCAAAATCTTACTACGTTCTCGCAAAGCGCATGTTCGCTAAGGCGGTCGAACTCGATCCGCTGTATGCGCGGGCTTATGCCGGATTAGCAGACTGTGATTCCTTTCTCTTTTTGCACTATAACGCAGACGTCTCGACCGACGACATTCTGGCGGCGAGCGCCAAGGCGCTGGATCTGGAAGGCGGCCTCGCCGAAGCCCATGCGTCGCGGCTTGGCGCTCTCATTGCGTGAGCGGTATCCAGAGGCAGTGGCAGAGTTCGATCAGGCGATCGCATGCGATTCCAATCTGTTTGAGGCGCATTATTTCTATGCCCGCGCCTGCTTTGCTCAAGGGAGGCTTGAGGAAGCGGCCCGGCTTTTCCAGCGTGCGGCAGAGCTTAAGCCAGACGATTATCAGGCCTTGCTTGTACTCACCGGGATATACCGATCGCTCGGGCGCGAGCAGGAAATGAAGGGGGCGGCACGGGAGGGGGTTGAGCGTGCCGAGCGCGAGCTCATGTTACATCCGGGAAACCCGAGACCTGCCTACTTGGGAGCTGTGGGACTCGCGGTTCTTGGCGAGTTTGCTCGGGCCAAAGAATGGGCGGAACGGGCTCTGGTGATTGATCCTGACGACGGCCTGACAAAGTACAATGTGGCCTGCGTCTGTTCTCTCTTGGGTGAGCATGAGCGAGCCATCGACTTACTGGTGGACCTTCTCCCAAGCGCCACTCAGGAAAGAAAAAGGTGGGTGGAACACGACTCCGATCTCGATCCGATCCGCAGTCATCCGCGCTTCCCGGAAGTGCTTGAACTTCTTATCTAGGAGGTGCTGATCTGGACACCGGGTGTTCCGCTGCATCGTCATGCATTATCCTATCCTCGCTCAGTCTTGCCGACTTTCTTCCATACCAAGCCTTCGATTACGAGCAATTTTGCGCTCTCCATCTGGGAGACAATCTCCGAGTACACGATGAACGCAAATCGTCCAAAGGCATTGGGGTGGCCTTTGCTAAAGATTTATTATTCAGGCTTTTTCGCTGGTCACGCATTGATGCGGGCGGTGGGCCAAGCGATCATTCGTGTTGAGCCTCGCCAAGCAAAACGATTGACCGAAATAGGACAGCTATTCTGCGGGAATTCCTTCTCCGTCTCGCCAGGAAATTATGAGCTTCGAACAGAGCAAGCCTCTGATCGGTATTGTCAACTTGACGCCCGATCGGCACAGCTGCCGCAAGTGCTGCCCTCAAGCCCGTCCAGATCAGCCTACGAGGGCAGCCCCGGTTGCATCGCGCCAAGAAATGAAAGCGCAATCGCGGGCCACGCGGTACTCACTGGCGGAAAGACGGTGACGGCGGAGTTGGAAGTGGTTGTGGATCGGCGTGTGAGTAGCGAGGAATTGCTGTGCGTGCCGGACGGACTTGAACCGCCTCATGTGACGCTCGCGCCTTCGCGTGGGCTGGTGCGAGACCTCACAGCGATTGTTGAGATACCGGCTCTGGCGATGTTCAACGCCCGGCAGGATCTCGCGTTTGGCGGCGCCATAGGATCCGAGTTTATCGGTCACAATCACCCTGGGCACATAGCACAATTCAGTAGCTTACGGAAGAAGCGCTTGGCGGCCGTCTTGCTGCGGCGACTCTGGACCAGGATGTCGAGCACGTTGCCATGCTGATCAACGGCTCGCCAGAGATAATGCAGTTTGCCTCGGATGCGAACGAACACCTCGTCCAGAAACCATTTGTCACCGGGCTGCGGCCGCCTCCGCTTCAGGGTCCTGGCGTAGGTGCGTCCGAAGCGCAGGCTCCGCTCGCGGATCGTCTCGTAGCTCACCACAGCTCCTCGCGCTGCGAGGATCAGCTCGACTTCGCGCAAGCTCAGGCTGAAGCTGTGATACAACCAGACGGCCTGATTGATGATCTCGGCCGGATAGCGGAAGCCCCGGTAGGGATTGGACGTTGTGCTCATGCCTAAGACCGTGCCACAGATCGCCGCCTCTCGCCAACGTGACAGTACCCCGTCGACACCCTGGTCATGTGACCTCAGGGGGGCAACCTCGCGGTTGGAGCGCCGTGCCGTCTGGTTGCGTCACTGATAGATGGGGGCTGGCGTCCTTGCGCGTCAGGAAACATTCGGACAAGTTAACCGAGCATTAGTCCTTCGCGTGCCGCAGTGGAGGGCGACACCGCCGATTGCCCGCTTCACTGCCTGTTCAAACGGCATCATGGGAGGACTGGACGATGCGGCAAGGTCTGCTCTTCGCTGTTGCCTACGGCATTCTCGGCTTCGCCATGGCAATGGGACAGGAGGCTGTCGCTAAAACGACCTGCACGGTACCGCCCAATTCCAATAATGGTGTGGTGCAGAACGGGCCGCCACCTTGCATGGTCGGAGACGTGACGGTCGGGTATGGCACTGCGGTGACGGCGAGGAGCGGTGCTGATGTGACCGTTAACGGGGCGGTCACCGCTCATGGTTATGGCACCGGTGTCGATGCCAACACGAACTCGCTCGTGATCATCAACAACTCGGTCAGGACGACGGTCGTCGGCGTGACCGGGCCGATCACGGCAAGTGGATTAGGACTCAGCGCAAGCTCCTCAGCACGAATCGAGGCCAACGGAATCAGACTGAGCAATGACGGTGGCGGAGGAGCGGTGGCACTGAAGGCCGACAACGGCACAATTGTCGCACGCGCGATCACAATCGACTGGCCGAACGGCGGGGGGCAGAGCCTGATTCAATCGCTGAATGGCGGCCTGATCCAGTTCACACCCGGCTCTTCGATCAGCAACGCGAACGGTGGCGTCCCGTCGGCCCTCCTGGCCGATGGGATCGGAAGCCGCATTGAGGCGGTTGGACTGATCACGTCGATGGGCAGCGCCGGCGGCATCACCGGCGCGAAGGCGCAAAATGGTGGCAGTATTACCTTCTCCAGCGCGAGCTCGATCTCGTTCACAGGTGGCGGCGGCAACACGGGGGTGTCGGTTTCCGGATCGGGAAGCGTCGTTTCCACCGATGGCCTGGTCATCACGGCGACAAACGGTGGCGGCAATGATGTCGGCGTCAATGCGGATAACGGGGGCCGCGCCGTTCTCACTGGTGGCAGCATTAATATTGCCGGAGCGGGCGGTGGCGAGCGGGGCCTTCGGGCGACAGGCACAGGCAGTGTCATCGCCGCGACCGGCACGGCGATCACTGTCACGGGGCGAAGCGGCAACGCCGGCGTGAACGCGCTCAATGGCGGGCGGATCGAGACATCCGGTGGGTCGGTGTCCGTAACGAACGGCGCAGGCGGCCTGTTGCAGAGTGGCAGCACCACCATCATGACTGGCACGAACGTGACCGCCTCCGGCACGGATGGCATTGGCTTCCAGTTCAATAACGGCGGCAGCAACACGCTCGACTACCAAGGCGCGACGATCGAGGCCAACGCCGCCTCGTTCTCCGTCCAGGGCGCGATCGCGAATATCGATTTGACCGACACGACAGCCGTCGCCAACAACAATACGTTGCTGGAAACCCGCAATGGCGGAAACACAACGTACAACGCCCGTAACTCGAACCTACAAGGCGTCGTCACCACCCCTGCCGGCAGCACCAGCGCGTTGTCGCTCACGCAGGGTACCGTCTGGACGATGACCGGCAATTCGAAGGCGACATCGGTCGCAAACGACGCCAGCCAGATCATCTACACCGCACCACTTGCGGACCCATCGCAGCTCGCGAGTTACAAGACCTTGACGGTCACAAATTATGTCGGCCGCGGCGGCTCCGTTGCGCTCAACACCTATCTCGGAGCGGATGGCTCGCCCTCGGACCGCCTTGTGATCGACGGCGGCAGCGCCAGCGGCCGTTCGGGTCTGCGCATCACCAACACCACCGGACCGGGCGACTTGACGCTCGGCGACGGCATTCTCGTCGTTGAGGCGATGAATTGAGGCACAACGCAAAACGGCGCCTTCGGCCTGAGCGGGATCGTGGCGGCGGGTCCTTACGAATACCTGCTCTATCGCGGCGGCTACTCGGCCGGCACGCAGAACAATTTCTATCTACGCAACGCCCTCGGCCCCGATCCAGATCCCGACCCGGATCCGGGTCCCGAGCCCCCAGCCGCCGATCCCCGATCCGCAGCCACCGGTGCCGGGACCCGTCCCGCCGGCGCCCGTTCCTCCCGCTCCGGTCCCGCCCGGCCCTGCGCCGATCCCGTTCTACCGGCCGGAGGCGGTGGTCTATGCCGGGCTGTCGGGGCTCGCCCGCTTCATCGGCCTGGAGATCCTCGGCACCTTCCACGAGCGCCAGGGCGAGCAGAGCCTGCTGACCAAGAACGGTGGCTTTCCCATCGCCTGGGGCCGGGCCTTCGGCTCGAAGACCGAGTTCCGCCGCGGCGGGCCGCTGGCGCCGGAATTCGACGGCCATCTCTTCGGCTTCCAGGCCGGCATGGATCTCGGCGCGGCCGAAACCTGGCAGGGCCACCGCGACCATTTCGGTCTCTTCGTCGGCCATGCCGAGGCGGACGGCGACGTGCGCGGCTTCGCCATCGGCCAGCGCCGGGCGGCGAGCGGCTCGGTGCCGATGGACGCCACCAGCCTCGGCCTCTACTGGACCCATGTCGGGCCACAGGGCTGGTACCTCGACGGCGTGCTGATGCATTCGTGGCTCGACGGCGAACCGCGCTCGAACCGTGGCGTCGGGCTCGATCTGGAGGGCCATGCCGCCACCGCTTCGCTGGAGGGCGGCTATCTGTTCTGGCTCACGGAGAAGATCTCGCTCGAGCCGCAGGCGCAGATCATCTGGCAGCATGTGGCGTTCGATCCGACGCAGGACCGCTTCTCCTCGGTCTCATTCGACGCCGACGATGCCTGGACCGGTCGCCTCGGGGCTCGCTTGCAAGGTACCTTCCAGGATGATTCAACGACATGGCGCCCGTATCTCAAGGTCAACCTCTGGCACGGCTTCGATGCCACCGACTGGACGCGGTTAGCCACGGTGGCGCTGCCGGCCTCGTTCGGGGCGACCTCGCTCGAGGTCGGAGCCGGCGTGGTGGCGACCCTGTCGGAGAATGTGAGCCTGTTCGCCGTCGCCGATTACACGACCAGCCTCAATGGGCCGCACCGCGAGACGATCGAAGGCAATCTAGGCATGCGGATCACATGGTGAGTGGTCCCATCCGCGAGGATCCCGACCGCTTCCGACGGGTTGCCGAACGGGCACGGATGACAGACATCGAGATGTAGAAGCATTTGGTAAGCGGGGCAGATTGGGAGCGAGGATCAAGTGTATCAAACGATCCCGGGATAATTAACGAATCCTTTGAAAATGCCGTCGAACCGGACCTCGCGCCGACCGTTTCCCCCTAGCGCTCGTGTCCTCACGGATGAAGGCCGATGAACTGGACGTCGAAGCAGAACGGGATCGTCCCGGTTCCCCCTGCGCAGCACATCCTGGACGCCCTCACGGGCCCGGTAGCGGTCCTCGACCAAACCGGCGCCATCATCGCTGTCAACGAGGCCTGGCGCACCTTCGGCGAGGCCAACCAGGCCAAGGAGGTATCGTCCGTTGGGGTCAATTACCTCGACGTCTGCGACCGCGCCACCGGAGGGGACGCCGCCTGCGCGCGCGCGGCGGCTGCGGGAATCCGCTCGGTGCTCGCGGGCACGGGCAGCTTCTCGCTCGAATATCCCTGCCATTCGCCTTCCGAGAAGCGCTGGTTCCAGCTGCGCGCCTCCCGTCTCGACCATGAGGGCGCGATCTATGCGGTCGTGGCCCATCACGACATCACGGACCGCATCCTGGTCGAACAGGAGCGGCAGGGGCGGCTGGCGCGGGCGCACCGGCACCAGGAACAGCTGAAGGCGCTTGCTGCCACCTGCACGCGCATCGCCGCGGTGGGTCTGCCCGAGATCATCTTTCGCGAAATCACCGAGCAGGCCCGCCTGATCATCGGCGCCCATTGGGCCTTGACCCACACGATTCCCTACGTCCTGTGGCCAGAGAACCCCGTCATCGTGTCGGTGTCGGATAAGTATCGCGAGTTCCCCACATCGGCGATTGCGCAGAGCGGCACCGGCGTCTACACGCACGTGGTTCAGACCGGCCAACCCGTGCGGCTGACGGCGGCGGAGCTGAGCCGGCTTCCGGACCTCCAGGGCGTGCGCAATGCAGCGTCCGACCTTCTCGTGATCGAGGGGCTGCTCGCGGTGCCGATCACCGGCGTGCAGGGCGGCCTGCTCGGCGTGCTCATGCTGTCGGACAAGGATCACGGCGCGTTCACGCCCGACGATGAGGCCATCCTCGCCCAACTCGCCCAGATTGCCGCCGTCGCGGCGGAGAATGCCGTCCAGACCCGGGCCGAGCGGGAAAGCCGAGAGCGCCTGTGGACCACCCACGAGCACGCCAGCGTTGGCATCGGCGAGACCAACGAGCATGGGAAGTTCGTGACGGTGAACAAGGGCCTGTCATCGATCACCGGCTATTCGCGCCACGAATTGCTGGGCCTGAGCCTGTTCGATCTCATTCCGCCGGACGACCTCGAGACCGAGAAGGCCCTGTACGAGCGGCAGATCGCCGGCGCGTTGAAGACCTATTCGCTGGAGCGGCGCTCCATCCGCAAGGACGGAGCGAGCGCTTGGCTGCAGATGTCATCAACAGCGGTGTTCAACAGCGAGGGCCGGTTCCAGTACAGCGTGCGGGTCATCCAAAACATCGACCAGCGCAAGCGGTTCGAGCAGCGGCAGGCGCTGCTCGTGCGGGAACTGCACCACCGGGTGCGCAACACGCTCGCGGTCGTCGAGGCCCTGGCCGGCGCCACGGCCCGGGCGACGGCCAGCGTTCGGGACTTCAAGCGCACCTTCTCGTCGCGCATTGCGACGCTCGCCAAAACGCAGACGCTGCTGACGGAGGATTACTGGCAGACCGCACTCCTGCGCGAGATGCTGCTGTGCGAGCTCCAGCCGTTCCACAACAAGCGGCATCAGCGCTTCACTCTGGAGGGGCCGGAGGTGAACCTGACGGCCGATCTCGCGATTCCGCTCAGCATGGCGCTTCACGAACTGACCGCCAATGCGGCGCGGTATGGCGCGCTCTCCGTCCGTAAGGGTTGCGTCGCCGCGACGTGGGATGTGGTGACGACCGACGGCAAGCGCGCGCTTCACCTGCAATGGCGTGAACGCAACGGACCGCCTGTCGACACACCGACGCACCACGGCTTCGGCGTCACCCTGCTTGAGCGGGTTCTTCAGACCCAGTGCCAGGCGCAGGTGCGCCTCGCCTTCGATCCGGCAGGGCTGCAGGTCGAGATCGAACTCCCTCTGATGACACACCGCCTCTTGCCCGATTATTGAGACGCTTTCCGGAGGGCATCGTCAACTTAACGGCTTGAGACAAGCTGACCTTCCCTGAACCGTCAAATCAGAAATCCGCAGCGACGCCAGTCACCTCAGCCCAGGCCACAAAGGCCGACGCTCGGGTCTCTCTATGCTCAGCGGCGTTGGTGTTGGCGGGACGGCGGAAGAGATCTGCAACCTGGCCGTGAACTGAAAGAAAACGTTGCGCCTGCCCGGCTGATTTGAAGCGCTTCATGATGCGCTCCCTTCGTCGGGTCGGCTGATGAGAGTTTTCCGCGCGATTGTTTAAGCCCGGATGTTGGCGATGCTCCGCCCTCTGCCGGACAGCTCTCTAGCTCGCTACCGCCCGCAGCTCGACTGGCCTGCCATGCGACTGCAGCCGATGCACCATCACGCTCCCAGACGGAAGGGTACTGAACGCCGCATCCAACACGTGGCGGTGATGGGTGAAGAGGATGACCTGTGTTGACCGCCCGAGCTCCGCCAGGGCGGCAAGTCCTGGCACAACGCGCTCGTCATCGCTGGTGATGAAAAGATCGTCGGCAAGGAAGGGGAGTGCCTCGTTCTCAGCCACGTGCCGCTCAATGGTTGCAATGCGCAGGGCCAGGTAAAGCTGATCACGGGTGCCCTCGCTCATTCCTTCGATGTCGCATTCGGATCCGTCGGCCCGGAGGCCGATCAGCGCCGGCGCATCACCATCCCGGTAGCGGACGGCCAGCCGCGCGAACGGATTGGCACCGGTCCCGGCCACCAGACCGAAGATCTCGCTCGCCCGGCGGACCAGCGGGTGCTCGTTGGCGGCGCGGTAGCGCTCCATCGCCCGCTCCAGAATGCGCCGGGCTGCCTCCAGGCGCATCCAGCGCTCGGCGCAGACGCCGATGCCGAGGGCGGCGTTCTGGGCCTCCTGGGCTGCTTCCGCAGCGCCTTTCCGCCCGGCAAGATCGCGAAGCAGCCGGTCGGCCTCGGTTTCGGCCTGGGCGGCAGCCTGGCTGTCGCCGACGAGGCGCTCCTCGTCCTGCTCCAGCGCCAAGAGTTCGGCAGCGTTCTCATCGGGGGAGATGGAATCCGCCTCCTGACGCAGCGCCTCTTCACCAAGTCCGTCACCGGCCCGGGCGAGTTCGTTCCGCTTCTCGGCCAACTCGCCAACGATCATGCGACGGTCCCGCGCCTCCGCAGCGGCGGCAAGCGGATCGGCAGCCGCATCCAACCCGTACTGCCGCAACAGATGCTCCATCCGCTCATTCGCGACACGAGTGGTCTCAACCGCGTCGGTGTGGGAATGGCGCGCATTCTCGACGCGGCGGGCAAGCTCCGCGAGCTTTTCGGTCTGGAGCATGTCATCCCGGAGCCGCTCGTACAGCATCCGAACTGCCTTCTCCGGGTCGGCCGTTTCAAGGTCAGCCGCTATCACGCCGAGCGAGGCGTGCAGAGAGTGCAATCCATCGCGGAACTGCTGCAGATCCTTCCGCAGCCCGTCGAGCCGGCGCATCGTTTGGGACCGGTTTGTCGAACGGTCCCGGATCGAATCCCAGATCGACAAGGCGGCTTCCGCCTCCGCGGGCGAAGCGTCGGCAGGGAGCTGCAGGCGGGTGACGGCCTCCCCCCATTGCTCAAGCCAGCCTGCGCGCTCGGCAGCGGCGCGGACCACATCTTTCTCCAGACGGGCAACGCGGTGCTGCATGTCCTGCAGGGACGTGACGAGGGCTTGGCGCTCCGTCCATGTCTTCAGGGCTGACGCGTGAGCCTGTCGTACTCTGCGGAGAAGTGCGGAGAAGGCCTCATCATCGCTGACGGATACGCCGAGCAATCCTGCCGCCTCGGTCACATGACAGTGCGCAGTTGTGGAGATGGCGCGCGCCTGGTCCAGAGCCTGTTCGCTCTTTCGCGAGGCCGTCAGCAAGCGGATAACATCATCCCGCTGCCTGAGCCAGATCAGCATTTCAGTCGGCGTGCCTGGATCGGTGTCGCAGTCGGCCCAGAGCGCGGTCCATCGGTCCTTGAGCGAGCATAGTTCCGCCTGTGCACGCTCCTCGTCTATCCGCAAGGCATCCAACGCGACGGTAAGCCTCTCCTTCTGTGCGGAAAGGTCGGCGAGGCGCACCACACGGTGCCCCTCGTGTTCACGCCGGTCGACGAGTTCATCCGCGTGGCGCAGCGCAGTCTCAAAGGAGCCAGCAAGATCGCCACTCGGGGCAAAGGCGGTCAGATCATCAATGACCGAATCACGCCCGTCAACAAGGCGCGTACGAACCAGCCGCCAACCGATGTCACGATGGTCGCGGGCGGCTTTGACGGCAGCCGGGGAGGGCACTTCGCCGGTGGCCGCCAGTCCGATGATCTCGGCCTTGACCTGCTGCAGCTCGTTGTCGGTCTCAGCCAGCTCGCGCTCTGCAGACCTATGGTCGTCGACGGCCTTGCGCCAGGCCTGCTCATACTGCGAAACGAGTTCGATCGCCGGAACGGGCCGTGCTGCCAGATCGTCGGCCGTCCCGGTCCAGCGGGGAACCCGGCTCAGGGCCTCAGTGAGATCCCGTTTGGCGTTCGCATTGGCTGCTTCCGCCTGGCTAAGCAAGCTCGAGACATCTCCTTGCTGGAGGACCTCGTTCAAGATCTCAGTCGCCTCAGCAGGATCGACCGTCGAACCGGAGAGGGTCTGGAGCTTTTGTTGCGCGGCCTCGCAGGCTTCCCGGGCCTCCTTGAGATCGACTTCCAGCCCCTCCAGTCTGCTCAGGACGGCTTGCCCGCCACGAGCCAATTCGCGCAGCCTGGCGATGAGCGGAACTGAGGGCATCTGTGTCTCAACAGCGGCAGGATCTAGGGCCAGCCCGAGCTGTTGCAGATGCCCGGCGATTTGGCTGTCGTCATTGGTCTTATCGCGTATGAGCTTTGGCTCATCCGCGACCTTCTTGCGGTAATCTCCCAATGCCTCGTTGAGGGCGGTTATCTCGTCGGCGTGTGCCAGAAGACCCCTGGGCTTCGGCTCCGCAGCGATCTCCGTTTCAAGCTGCCGAAGGAGATCCTCTGCCCGCTTTGCTCCGGCGGCGGCCTCGCGCACGGCACTGTCAAGACTGCGCCACTCCCGTTCGAAGCTCTCAGGCAGCATCGCCGCTGTCGGACTGAACGTCGTCAGCCGATCTTCCCGCTGCTGCATGGCCGCCAGGATCGGACTGATGCGACGAATGCGCTCCAGCTGCGATCTTTTCCGCCGCAACTGGGTCATGGCCTCGTCGAGACTGTCTCGCCTCTCACGGGCGGCCGCCAGGGCAGCCTCGGCCTGCCGCCACTCTTCGGTCCTAAGGGCGTCGGATCGCACGGCCTGCTGCGCCTTCGTGAAACGGTCGATCTGCTGCCAGATCGGCTTGCCCGCCGACTTGCGCTGATCGAGAGCTCCGAGTTTGCCGATCTCCTCTTCGATCCGCCGGAGGGCATCGCCGACCCGTGTGAGGCCGCTGCCGGCCTCGAACAGGCTGGTCGTCAGATCGCCGCCGTTCTCCAGCATCTTCTTGCCGCCTGCACGCAGCCGCTGGTGGTCAAGACCGAACATCCGCTCGAACAGCTCCCGGTCGGCCGCTCCGAGAAAGCGGGTGAGAGCATGATCGGGGAGCGTTGCCTCTTGTTCCGACAGGAGCGTCCCGGAGGTGCCTCTGCCTTTTCGGCGTTTGAACGAGAGACGGTCGCCGGCAGCGTTGGCGATGGTCGCTCCGACGCGCATCTGGCTGTAATCGAACCGAAACCCGTAAGGGGATCGCAGCGGGATGCCGAACAGCAGGTCGGCAACCGAGGACAGCAAGGTCGACTTGCCGGCCTCGTTCGGGCCGAACACGATGTGCAGTCGAACATCGTTTCCGGTCAGATCAAGGGTCAGGTCTTCGAAGCGCCCATATCGCTCCAGGGTGAGCGTCTCAAGTTTCATGGCTGAACCGGCTCGCTCGTGAGGTGATGCAGGAGCAGCGCTTCCGCATCGGCGAGGATGCGTGCCATCTGTTCGGGAGCAAGGTCATCAAGGCCTGACTTCGAGCGGGCGCCCGCGGGAAGCTTTCCAAGGCCCTGCTCGAGAGCGTCCCGGATCACGGCGCACTCGTCGGGATCGGTCCTGACCTCGTGCAGAAGTTGGACGAGATCGTTGAACCCTTCGCTTGGGGCGTGCGCTGCCTCGGGGAGTACTGTCTCGACTTCTACGCGCTCGATCCAGACGTCGCCCTGTGCCTGAAGGGCGAGGGAGGAGCACTCGGCTTCGAGGCGCTCCGGATCACCGGCGAGAACCCGGTGCGCCGGACTGGCGCCGGTCAGGACGAGGCGGATGGCGAGCATCCGGCCATCCGCCTCGTCAACTGCTGCTTTCAGGGCACGTCCGATCAGCGGGCAGGTATCATTCAGGGTCGATGCGGACGACACGTCGATGGTGACGCGGGCCCAACGCACGACGTCGACCGGGATCGGCTCGACCTGGCTGACGCGCCCACCCTCGACGGTCACGAGGGTAAAGCCCTTGGCTCCCGGCTCATTGACATGCCGGCCCTGCAGATTTCCCGGGAAGATCACGTGCGGTGCCTCGCACAGCACCTCGCGGGTGTGCACATGGCCGAGGGCCCAGTAGTCGTAGCCTTTAGCGACGAGATCGCGCAGCTCGCAGGGCGCGTAGGTGTCATGCCCCGGACGGCCCATCGCGGAGGTGTGGAGGAGGCCGATGTTGAAAAGACCGGGGACCGGCTCCGGATAACCGGCCGCCAGATTCTGCGGGATCGCACGGTCGGCAAAGCTCTGCCCGTGGATGGCCACATTGAGGTCGGGGAACGTCCAGGTCTCAGGTGTCCGGCTCGAGAACTCGCGGACATTGCCCGGCCAGCTCAGCCTCCGGCTGATGACGCTGGCAGCATCGTGGTTGCCTCGGATCATGGCGACCGGGATGCCGGCGGCGTTGAGGCGAGCGAGCGTCTTCACGAAGAACAGGCCCGTGCCATGGTCGGGCCAATCGCCATCGAACACGTCACCAGCAATGACAACCAGGTCGACGCGCTCATCGACAGCGAAGTCGACCAGCTTCTCGAACGCGCGCCTGGTTGCGCCGATGAGCTTTTCGGCCTGCTCGCCGGCCCGCTCTCTCAGGCCCGACAGCGGGCTATCGAGGTGGAGATCCGCAGCATGAATAAAACGCATGTGCCCCCGCACTGGGGCGTGACACTTGTTGCTGCCCCAACGCTCAGCTTGGGGCAGGCGTGAGGGCAGCGACAAGTGAACAAAGAAGGAACTGTGCCGCTGCCCAAGTGCGAACCCGAGAAGAGTGATCTAATGGTGACACCGCTTCCCATTGATTGGCATCGCAGCACTTAGGATGCCCACTCAGCATCGGGTTAGATGGGCGGCAACCAGACGAATGTGGCGTGTATTTAGCGCAACTCTGCGAGCGCCGGCTGGTATCGATCGACCAAGGAGCAAAGCAGGTGCGATGATATACAAACGCATGCCGCGCGCCAACTCGGGAGGCTTCCAGAGTCTATTTCAAATAATCAAGGGCCTTAGCAGTTCGGTTAACAGTTATTAACCGAGGAGCGTCCCCGTCGCCGAATCGTAATTTGAGGTCGCCTGTTGAACTTCAGGGCGAATACTACGGCACTGCGAATCAAGTGTGTAAGTATGAATCGCCCGGAACCGGGCTTTTACATGCGAATTGACTCGGCCGTTTTGGCTAAATGATTCTTGCCAAAGAAGTTTCCCACCGCTGAATCGATCTATTGTGAATGGATTCTTGACGCGCGACTCCACAGCCAACTCAGAATCGGTCATCTCTCGAAACGGCACGAGTGTAACTGGTGGATGTCATGCCTGACGCTAAACGAGCCGAGCGCGTTCAACGCTTCCGTAAGTCTCGCCGAGAACGGGGAGACAAGGAGATGAACGTCTGGGTTCCTGGGCTTCTAAGCACTGCTATTGACGAAGCCGTCGAGAGTGGCCGCTTCAAGTCGCGTGAGGCCGTCATCACCTATGCCCTCGAGGCCATGTTTGCCCAAAAGGATCGAAATGTCGTG
Organism: Microvirga ossetica; assembly: GCF_002741015.1. Classification (NCBI taxonomy): domain Bacteria; kingdom Pseudomonadati; phylum Pseudomonadota; class Alphaproteobacteria; order Hyphomicrobiales; family Methylobacteriaceae; genus Microvirga; species Microvirga ossetica. Next base: position 306,247 of record NZ_CP016618.1, read on the forward strand.
ACGTAAACCAGGCAAAGCAAAAGGCCCACGAAGCTGGAAACTTCGAGGGCCTTTGGAGACCACCGCGAGGGTGGGCATTCGGAATTGGTTGCACAATCCTTATGCCATCCCGACAAGCTGCGTGTCAAGAGCATCGGTTTCGGTGAGCGCTCCAGCTTTGCCCTCAACATGGAGGGTACGATGCAGATCGCATCGTCAGGAGGCCGGCGGCTGAGACATGCTGCTTTGGCCGCGAGAGAACTTGTGCTCGAAAATGGGCGCACGGTAACGCGAAAAGAACTATCTGCGGCAGCGCGTGAGGCTGCCAAGGCCCTGGAATTGCGGAACGGACCCCGATCGGTCCTGTCCGAGCTCGTCGCCTGCTGGGGCGAGCAGGAATGGGAGCGGCTGCTGGTGTGGCCGTCCAACGATTACCTGATGAGCCGGACCGGTCTCTCGGAGCGCTCCGTCCGGTATGCGTTCAAGGTCCTTATCGAGCAGCAGCTCATCGTCCCGAAGGAATCTCCGAACGGAAAGCGCTACGCGGTCAAAGACTTGGCCGGAGAGCTGGTCGACGCCTTCGGCTTCGACCTGACCCCCGTGTACGCCAGGCGAGGGGAGTGGGCTGAGCGTCTCATCGAGATGAAGCAAGTCCAGGAAGCCCGTAAACGCGCCTTTGACGAGATCACCATTGCCAGGCGGGCCGCCGAAGAGGCCCTACGTGCTTTGGCCGAGCATTATCCCGATCTCGATCGCTCCGACCTGGAAGAACAGGTTAAAGGCCTGAAAGCCCGCACGCCTGTGCGCAGCACGAAGGCCATGCCGCATGCGATCCTCGATGAGTGGATAGCGCTGAGGATGGCATGCGAGCAAGCTTTCTTAAAAGCGGGCAATGGCGGCAAGGACTGCCGTCACACTAATAACAACAACGGATCTCCTAGTGAGTCTTGTAACAAAGGCTTTCCGAAGAAAGCTGAGGCGGTTCGTCAAAGCGAACAAACCTCAGAGCACCTATCACCGGAATTGATCCTTGAGGCCTGCCCCACCCTCAGTGACTACGGTCAGCCGGTACGGGATCTCGCGGACCTCGTCTCGGCCGGCCGCTACCTGCGAGCCGCGCTCGGGGCGCACGAAAGCGCCTGGGCCGAGGCGGTGGAGGACATCGGAACCGTCAGGGCGGCCATTGCGGTGATCTACGTGCTGCAGCTCTATGAAGACGATGTTGCCAAGAACGGCGGGGAGAGCCGGATCAAGAACCCAGGGGGCTACTTCCGGGCCTTGGTGCGCATGATCAAGGCCGGAAAGCTCGACCTCGGCGTCGAGCTGCTCGCCATGCGCAGACGAAGGATGTCGTAAATGACCTGATCGTTCCTCAAGACGCCGTGACCCGCTTGCGGAGGCTTGCCACCTGTCTGCGACGCCAGCCCTCGAGTTTGGCTGCGGATCGGCGGGGCAAGTCAAACGCTGGCCCGTTCAGGATGTGCCGAGATCACGCGCGAGATTACTCACGAAGGGAAACTTGATAGGGGAGGATAGGCCATTTTGAGGCATAATGGGATTTGTATGCCTGCCAGGAAGACAGTGAGCCAGCAGGGTACATCACGAATGTGAATCGTTGCGGCGTAAAGGATTCAGCACTTTGATTGGACCTCGTCGAGGCCCTTGCGCAACATGGATGTATGTCTGAATACGCGATCCAGTACCTAGTGCTCGACAGGTTTGATCCCGCCTGCAACATGGCTCGCTACTATGTCCTGGCGATCGAGCCGAGCCTGTTTGGCAACCCAACGCTGATCCGCGAGTGGGGCCGGATCGGACATCAAGGGCAGAGGAGGGTAGAGCTTTATGACAACCAATCATGCGCGGCGGAGGCCCTTGAAACATGGCTCCAGCGAAAGCGGCGGCGTGGCTACCAGCTCAGAAGTGGATAGGAGGGTCGACATGATAGACGCAGGTTGTGTGCGCGATCTCTTCCTCTGAAATCGGAGGTGCAAAGGCTGACCGGCTATGCCGTGGCAACGGTGAGTCTGCTTGCTGATGAGTGGCGCCTGCCGTTCGATCATGTTCATGACGCACTATCTTGCCGTCTAGAACATTCCAATACTCATGCCTACCGCGAGTGCGGCTCCGAGTTCTTCGCAGCGCTTCAGATCGTCTGGGCCTATGACTTTAGGGGCCAAGATCGCTTCTGCCGTCTGCGCGTGCGTGCAGACAATCAGCGGATCAGCAATGGCCTTGAGCCGCCACCCGGTCGCAATCCGCGCAAGCTGACGTGCTGCGCTGTGACCGTCGCTTCCGGCGCAGATCAGCGTCGCGTAGGGACGCCCGCTGATCCGGTCGAGCGCCGGATAGTAGGTTCGATCAAAGAAGTCTTTCATCAGCCCGGCGATAGCCGCCAAATTCTCGGGAGTGCCGAAGATATAGCCGTCCGCCTCGAGGAGGTCGACTGCCTGAGCCGCCGGTGCCGGAAGCAGGTGAACGCGAACGGTCGGCTCTGAAGCTGCACCACGGGCAGCAGCCTCGACCATCTGACGGGTACCACCGGTCATCGAGTGATACACGATCAGAAGCGTTTTCGTCGTGCCGGTATGCAGCATGTCCTCCGTCGGTTGAAATCCTGAACCTCATAGCGAGTGGCACCTGGGGAATGAACCGGCTTAGGGTCCAGGAGTTCACGGTCATCCATAAAGCCAAGCTTAAGGCTGAACGGCACAACTTGACATTCCCGCAACTCATCCCAATATCTCAGATAAGTGGATTGGGGGTTGTCCCCGGTCGGCGCTGGGCCTCGGTTTACCGGGGCCTTTCGCTTTTCTCGGGGAAAACCTTCCGGTCCCACACCTTCGGCAGGATGGTGTCATAGGCCCGGTTTTCCTGATCCGGACGCAGCGTCTTCAGACCGATGGGCCGCGCAATGAGGTCAGCGATCTGAAGCCCGACCGAATTCGCCTTCTTGTCTGCGAAGAGGATCTCGAAGCCTTCTATCGGCCCGCGGCTTAGGGGATTCGCACCTGTCGCAATACGGCGGAACTCAAGTTCGAGCTCTCGATCCTCCTTGCCCCCACTGCCGCCCCGTGCTTCGCAGACGATGTGGGTCAGCCCGTCTGTGTCCTTCGCGATGTCATCGAGGTACTCACGCGCCCGTTCCATACAAAACAGGAGCGCCAATTCGTAGGGGCTCTTGGGATCGGTGTAGCGGCGGGCCAGCACATCCTTCCTGATCGTGGACGCCACGACGACCATTGGGCATTCGTCAATGATCTTTGTGAGTTCCCGCATGAAACGCCATTTCTTGTCTTTGTTGCCAAGAAACACGAACGGGGCTTCGGCTCGCCGGATCTCGTGCTCATGCAGAATTGCGCAGTCGTGCCCAAACCATCGAAACTTGAACTCCTGAACAGCGGGAACAAGCCGATGGATGTAGTCGTCTTTGCGAATGATACAGAAGGCAAGGGCGAAGATTGGATATTGAGGATCGATCGATTTGAGCGAGTGATCACCACTCTCGTCAACGAAGATGATGTGATCGGAAAAGAGCAAGATTGCCTCGGCTGAAGTTTTGACGGCGACAGAAGTCACACTAACAGGAAGGGCCATACTGACCCATTTGAATGTTCCAAAGCCAAAGAGTGAGTTGCGGGTTGTATCAGGATGACCTTACCCATCAGCTGTCTGTAAATCATTCAGAGGGTGGAGATCTCGGACCATGTGGTGGAGGCGGGAGGTGTCCAGGTGAGTGTAGATCTGGGTGGTCTCGATGCCGGCATGTCCCAGCAGCTCCTGCAGAACCCGCAGGTCGGTGCCTCCGGAATGCATGTGGGTGGCAAAGGCATGGCGCAGCACATGCGGTGACACCCGCTCGGGGCTCGCCAGCCCAGCGGCCACCGCCGCCTCCTTGATCTCAAGCAGAGCCGCCTGGCGCGTCAGCGCCTTGCTGCCATTGCGGACCGAGTGGAACAGCCAGGGGGAGGGCGCCCCGGCGGCATAAGCGCGGGCCATCCTCTGCCAGAGGGCAATGGCCGCGATCGCCCGCTCATGCAGCGGCACCAGCCGCTGCTTGTCGCCCTTGCCGCGCACCAGCAGCATGCGGGTGCCGGGAGGCGCCGCATCTGCGGGCAGGGACAACGCTTCGCTGATGCGCATGCCCGAGGCATAGAGCGTCTCGAACAGGGCCGCCCGGCGGGCATAGCCAGCTTGGCGATAAAGGCCGACCGAGAGGTCGGCTGCCAGCCGGTGGGCGGTCTCCAGCAGCGCTTCGGTCTCGGCAATCGACAGGACGAAGGGCAGCTTGCGGGACCGCTTCATGGCCGACAGATGGGCTGTGGGATCGCGCGAGCCGAGTTCCTCGGCGATCAGGAACCTGTGCAAGCCCCGCGCCACCGTAATGCGTCGTGCCATGGTCGAGCCGGCATAGCCGCGCTGGTCGAGCGAGGCGATGTAATCCCGGATCTGCTCGAGGCCGACCTCGTCCAGGCCCAGGCTGTTCTCGTCGAGCCAGGCGAGATAGCAGCTGAGATCGTCGGTGTAGGTGCCGATGGTGCCGGCTGAGGCTCCGAGCTCCGTTGCTAGGGCGTCGAGCCAGAGCTGGGCCAGCCGCTGATTGGTCCGCATGCGATCCTCCTGTGGGAGGATACTGGCACAGCATCGGTTACAGACTTCTTGTCAAAACTCTCCAGGCCGGCGATCAGGTGCAACCTAAGTTACAACCGCGGTGTCCAAGCAAATTGGCCGCAGTTCTCCCTGATGCTATAATTCAGGGCATGACCCAGATGGCCGACGAGATCCGCACCCTCATTACAGATCTTTACGATGATCCTGAGGACTTCCTGAGGAAACCTCACCAGTGGTTCGGCGGGCGTTCGCCGGACGAGCTCATGGCGACTGAGGCAGGCCAGTTCGTGCTCCTGAAGTTCCTTCGCGGGGGAGACCACATGCCGCCCATTGAAACTGATCGAGACTTCAAGCCCTACACCGCCGCGAACACCGACCGCGCCATTGACCAGACGATTGCCCGTCTTGAGGAGCAAATCGAGCAGCTCAGGGCTCTGAAAGGATCTGGACCAGAGATCGCCAGCGTCATCGGAAGAGCACGGGAGGTATATGGCGATGAGGGCCTGCTGTGGCTCCTTGAGTATAACCAGGTTCTGCAGACGACACCTTTGGATCTCGTGCTCAAAGGTAAGGCCGAGCGTGTTCTCACGCAGCTTGGACGGATTGAGCACGGCGTGTACGCGTGAGCGTCGCCAACATGCTTGTGGGAACGACGCCGGAAATCTTATGTGAGTGCAGCTGGAAGGCTTTCTGCTGAGAAACCTGGCGGCCGACGAGGTCGCGAGCTTTGCGGATCATCTGAAGCGCAGAGGCCGGTTACAATACCCTGGAGCCGGGCGCCTGCGGACCAACAAGGCTTGCGTGGAAATGACGGAAGAACCGATTGTGAGCGATCCCAAAATCCTGGGCGGCATGTCGGTCATCAAGGGCACACGGGTCCTAGTTTATGACTTGGCGGCATCCGTTACAGCAGGCATCCCGCGGGATAGAATTCTGGCGGCCTATCCCACCATCGAGGAGCACCATCTGGATCTGGCTGTCGCTTACGCAGGGGCCAATTCATTGCCGCGGCAGATCCGTCATAAGCTTCCTCCACGGCCCGGAGCAACGTTGGGAAAGTCGGGGCGGATACTGCGGTGGAAGGAATGACGGCCGACGAGTTTTTCGATTGGATCGAGAGGCAATCCGAGCCGCATGAACTCGTAGATGGCATGCCAGTTCGCATGATGGCGGGGGCCAGGCAGAGCCACAACGTGGCTATTACCAATATCGTGGTAGCACTAGCCCCGTCAGCCAAAACGAAGGGCTGCCGCACAACATCGAGCGATACGGCGGTCAGAACCGGCCAATTCGGAGTCCGATACCCGGATGTCGTTGTCGATTGCAGCCCGCCTGATCCGTCGGCGAAGGACGCGGTATGGCCCACAGTCGTCGTGGAGATGTCCTCACCCGGCACCTTGTCCATAGACCTGACTGATAGGATCGATGAGTATCAGGCCCATGACGACATCCAGGTCATCATGCTTGTGGAGCCGGATGTCATCTCGGTGAAAGTCTATCGACGCGACGTGCATGGCCTCTGGACCATCGAGAAGTACGATGAACTCGAGCAATCCATTGATCTTCCCGAAGTAAACTCGTCCATCCGGCTGCGGGACATCTACGACACTTTGGAGCCGAAGTCGCGGCCGCGGTTGCAGGTGGTGCAGGAACCAGAAAGCAAACGCAAGCCATAACTGAACAGAGAGCTGGAATGCGAAAGCCGGAAAGCTGAGATACCAGCGTTCCCGCGACAGGAGGGAGAGTAGTCCCCATTGAAGGCTCTGGCCTTAGGACACCATCGAGGACGATGCAACATGCTGAGTTCCCGTACCACAAGGAGCACCTTTGTGCTGCCATTCTTGAGCCCGACAGGAGACTTCTTGTCAAAAGAGTTGTTACACGACATTTCTCCGTCAGAGGTTGGATTACACTTTGGAGTTCGAATTCTATTAATGGATCGGTCTGCCTGAAAAGGCTTACGGCTTTTCATTGGACGTGGTGACGTGTTGTCAGCAAGGATCGGCAGATAGTTGACATCCAACCCGCAGCTGGCAAGGAAGTCGAGGCCCTGGAAGGCTTGCTTCACCGCCAACAGCGTCGTGGTTGCTAAGTGCGGAGCACGCCAATCACGGGTCATACGGTAGCTTACGTGCGGTGATCGCATTGGGCAGGCGAGGGCGATTATCACGTCATCAATGGTGTGCTGCGCCCCGGCTGAGAGAATCTCTCGGCCTCAGCCGGGGCGCCTGCGATGCCGGTTGCAACACCGCATTGACACGGGCTGGTACGCCACGCGCCCGATGAATCACATGATGCCCGGTCAAGGTAAACAATCAGTATTTGCCCGACGCCTTCAGTGAATGTCGCAACGCGCCATCATCAACCATGGCGCTGATGGCTTTTATGGCGAGAGGGAGAAGACCCCAGAAGATACAATCCCAAGGAAGAAGAATGGGACGAGCATCAGACGGTGAAGGACAAGACGAGACAAATCCCAAAAAGGACACCTCACGCTTCGCGCAACGCCGAACCAGAGCGCTTCGGCCTGGCCGAGCCTGACATCGTCGCCTTCTGCAATAGGCTGGCCCTCACGTCAGCAGCGCCAGCCACACTCCCATCATCCTTTCCCCAAGAGACACACTTCATGTCGACACGTTCCCTCACCGTTGACGAGGCCATGCGCGAACTCGTCACCCAAACCCGAGAGCTCCTGATCGGCCAGGATGCCGCTGTCACGGCCTTTGCGGCAGAAATCTGCCGGCACCTTGCCCTCAGCCCGCTGCAACGCAGGCCCGGCATCTTCCTCGTCGCTGGCCCGAATCTCGACGATGACCATCTCGGGCTGCCATTGGGCCTTGCCGCCACCCTCAGGAAGACCGGCGGACGGTATGAACTGGCCTCCAGCCAGGGAGAAGATCTGGCCCATATTTTTGCACCTCTCTCCAGTGGAACTGAGGTCCACTCTCTGCTGCACTCGGTGAAGGACAATCCCAACGCCCTGTTCGTATTGCAGGATATCGACAAGGCCCAGCCCGGCCTTCTCAAGACCCTCATGACCGCTTGGACCCAGGGGTTCATTGTCGATGACGGTGGCGAGAAGATCCCGTTGGCCGAGGCGATCTTTGTCCTGACCACCGAGGTGGCGCAGGAGAAGATTGGGCAGATCGCCCGCAGCGAGCCGGATCCCGACCGGCTGCATGTGGCGTGCCTCAAGCTCCTCGTCGATGCAGGCTTCCCAGCCTCGCTCCTCAAGAGCATCGATACCGCGTTTGCCCTGAAGTCGCTGACGCCGGGCGAGACGGTGCTGGAGCACCATCGTAGCTTTTCCGAACAGGTCACCTCCCATGGTCTGGTTCTGGAGGAGGGCGGGATCGATGGTCGGATCCTGGCTCATTCCATAGACTCATCGATCAAGCCCAGTATCGCTGATGCCTTGTTGCCGCGCGATGAGCTCGATGCGCGGTTGGCGCAGGCGAAAGCCGCGGGCGTTCACACGGTGCGGTTGGTGCTGGGCGAGGAGATCATCAACGTCGTCCCGGTTGACGAACCGCGGGTGCATACGGAGGCGCTCCCTCCTGCCAATGCCGTTCCACTTTCTTCGCCAGAGGGCGAGACGGCAGGTAACTGACAGAGTGGGCGTCCGAGATCGCTCGTGGCAATCGCAGACGCGTGATCTCATGTCCGTCAAGTCTTACCTGCTTCTATGAGCGTGAGACGTACGGCCGCTTGAGATGCAGATCTCGTTTTAGACTTTCCTGACGCCACTGGTAATCCGGATGCCGCTCGCCCAGGCCCTCCTCACTGTTCGTTGGTAGAGGCATTTGAGACGACAGATGGATGAGGGTGAGAGCAAGTGAAATCCCAAGAAAGGATGTTCCAGCGTGCTGCGCCGCCAACCGGCGCAGCACGCGACGGTCCAACCTCATCACATGAGCCCAGTTGTTCGCTGCTGAAAGAGCGCGGGCTCATCTCCGATCAACCCATCAACGAAACGACCCGTATGACGACTGATTTGAATACCGCAACCTGCGAATTCTGTGACTTTAGTCACAGACGACGTCTCCTGCAAAAGCGATTGTCAACCTGGCCTGCCGGTGCGTGCACAGCAGGATGCAGGAGAGCGGGATGACGCAGCCGACGCAAAGCGCTCCTGAGCCCAATCAAAATGCCGTTAAGGACCATGTGAAGGCGATGTTGAGGAGGCTCCTTCGGAAACCTCAGCCAAATGAGCAAGCTCATCAACACATTCCCTGAGATTACGCAGGCTCTCACGGCGCGCTCAAACGGCAGTAGCGAGCCATCGGCCATTGGGGCAATGAACTTGTTCCGCTTGCCGCCACGTGCGCCACTCTGCTCGAAGCTGGCAGACTTCTCCCGCCATCATCTTCTGACTGGGTAAAGCGGAGTCTCGCCGTAATGACGGAACTGCCTTGGAGGGCCCTGGCAGCGGTCACAAGGCTCTCCATCTATGGAAGCAAGGTGATCTGCGCGACTACGCTGCCATTACGGGACTGCCCATCAGCAATGCGTCCGTTAGCTTCGGCTGTGGCCTATCCTTGATGATCTTTCCTGCGGCCGAGCGAGTTCTGGCCTCCCTTGCGGCCAGCTTTTGAGGCAGATGCAGTGTTCTGGGAGAAATGGCGCTTCTCAGCCGGGACGCTTTTGCCGCCTTTGCTTGCAATCTCGCGACGCCTTTCCTCACTCATTGAAGCAAAGCCGCGCTTTGGCGGGTTTCCATCAGCGCCCATGACCGTTCTCCGAGACTCCCTGGCCCTAAACCGAGAACGACCGGTGCTGGTAGAAGTTCGGGCAGTTCATGAACATATCTGGATATGCCGCCGTCGGGCAGCCTGTTGGTTCAGATTGCGCTACTCGTTCTGATTACTTGCGAGCGGCCATGAGATCGTGGGTGAGGACGGTGAGTTTGCCGATCAGCGATGCCATATCGCCCGGATCGCAAGACCACTGAGTGCCAATGGCGGATCCGTCAGCGGACACGGACACCACGGCGAGCGAGCGCAGCTGGCCTTCACGGGCGAGCCGCAGATGGTCCTGCAGCAGATCGATCATCGATGCGGTGTTCTCATCGATCGGCGGCGTGCTGACGGGATGGAGCTTAGCCACCGATCCACTTTGATTTGCCTGCTTGTCGCTCATGGTACACCCCGCAATAATTCCCAGGCTCTTACGGCCTTCTGAATAAGGATTCGCACTAGACATGAACCATGCGTCAACACTAGGCCGGTGCTGCAGAAATATTGGCCGTGTCGTATTTCGACAACAGGACCAAGTAAGCTTGGCCAATACCATTGGCAGCGGCGCTAATGAAGATCCTTTATGGACACGCTGCAGCAATTGCGCGGCGGTGGACACGGATGAATGATGGCTCAGGTAACGAGGTTGCAGGCAGCAGAACGGGGTTCGAAATCATGAGGAATCAGGTTCTGCTGGACCTCGGTCAACCGCTCGACCGCATGCCGGAGGCTGAGGTGGCCTTGCGGCTGGCCGAGTTCATCCTGTCGCTCCCCGCCTCCGGAGCAATGGCCAGCGTCGCGGTTGACGGGGCCAGCCTTAGGGTCGGCGACGGCATCATCTTCGACATCGGCCGCTTCATGGCCACCACCGGCTGGCAGCCAGTCAAAGAGGCGCAGGCCGGTCGCAACGTCTGGACTGCCGCTTACCGGCGCGGAGACAAGACGATCCGGGTGCATTCGCGTCCCGGCGAGGGCGACGTGGTCGCCCAAGTCAATGGTCGCCGCATCATCGCAAAATGCAGCAAGGGGCCGCTGGCCAGGAAGCCGGGACGCTCCGAGCATTCGCTGCTGACGACAGCGCTCGCAGAGGCGATGCTGTTCGATATCGCCGCCGACGACATCGCCGTTGCCGCCGTGCCGGATACGCCCGACTTCCGTACGCTTGCGGAGACTTGGCGGCGCCGACCGCTGGTCAGGCGGGCCGGTATCCGGATCGCCCTCGTGGCGTGCGACGGCGCAGTATCGGGATTGGCTCTCTAGCCAGTCCCTATTTGCAGAGGATCATCACGCTCATCGCCTTCGCGTGATCCGCAATGTCGGCTGGAGCGAGAGCCAGATTGACGCCTTTCGTCCCCACGCGAGGAAACTTGTGGTGAGCGTCTCTTCGCCCGTCCAGAGCCGGGGTAAGCAGCCGAGCCACTGATGCGGCTGCGGTCATTGTAAACATGAGAGCCTGCAGTGCGGCGTTCCTCCCGCAAATCGCGGCGATCTCAAAGAGCAAGGCACTGCCGCATGTCCCTGACGATCATAGGGCAGACTGCTTGCCTTCGACAGGGTCAGCTTGTGCCAGGCACGGCGCGACGAGAGGTGAAGCAATCCCAGGAGAGAATGACGGGAAGATCATCGAACGGGGGAAGGAAAGAAGGGACAAATCCCAAAAAAGGACACCTCACGCCTCGCTCAAGGCCGGTCCGAAGCGGCGCAGCGCCTGAGACGAGAGTGAGATCGTCGAGCCTTCAGCAGGCGGCCCGTATCACGCAGGCCGGCCCGCTCATCCCATCAATCCGTTCAGTAGGAACTCCATGTCCACACCACGTTTCCATCCCGAACAGGCCGCGCGGGATCTCGCGGCACTCACCAAGAAGCACATGGTCGGCCAGGATGCCGCCATCGAGGCCTTTGCAGCAGAGGTCTGCCGCCATATCGCACTCAGCCCCCTGCAGCGCGGGCCCGGCGTCTTCCTCCTTGCCGGCCCGAACATCGAAGACCACCATATCTCAATGGTTGCCGGCCTCACCACCTCGCTGAAGGGCAGGGGCGTCCTATACAGCATGGCCGCCATCGACGGTCAGGATCTGGCTCAAATCTTACCATCCTTATCCCACGGGATGGACGCGCGCCCGCTGGCGCATATTCTCAAGCACCGGCCCGATACCGTGTTCATCTTTCGGGACATCGACCAAGCCCGCCTAAGCCTCCTCGAGAAGATGAAGCGGGCCTGGAGCCAGGGCTTCGTTACCGGCGAAGGGGGCGAAGCGATTCCGTTGGCCGATTCCTTTTTCGTCCTGACCACCGGGGTCGCGCAGGAGCAGATCGGCCAGATCGCCCGCGAAGAGCAGGATCCGGACCGGCTGCATGTGACGTGCCTCAAGGCGCTGATCGATGCCGGATTCCCGGCCTTGATCATCAAAAGCATCGACGGCGTGTTCGGCCTGCAGCATCTCGACGCGGCCGAGGTGGCTCATGCGCACTACCGAGGCCTTGCAGAGCAGGTCGCCGCGCATGGCTTGCTCCTCGAGGAGGGCGGCATCGACGCGCGCATCCTTCTCCAGGCCATAGACCCAACCATCGAACCCCATGTCCCGAATCTCCTGTTGCCGCGGGATAACCTCGATGCGCGCCTGGCGCAGGTCAAAACCGCCGGCGCTGGCACGGTCAGGCTCGTCCTGGACTACGAGGCCATCCGTATCTTGCCGGTGGAAAAGGGGACACCTCAGTGGGTGATAGACGCATTCGCCGCTGTCGATCCGGTGCCCTCCGCTGATGGGGAGGCCAAGGATGAGTGAGAGCGTGAGCGATCACGAACTGACCGTTGAGGCCCGGCTCGAGGCGCATGCGCTGCTCGATCGCCTGACGAGGGATGGGCAAACCTTTGCCCGCGAGGATGCAAGGCGTCTGATCGCCCTGCTTCCAGTCACAACGCGGCGGCGGTTCTCGTTCACCGGCCTGTTCCAGGGCCGCGGGCCTGGCTTTCGCGGGCGGGCTGCCGGTGTCGGCGACGTGGAGTTGGACGGGGAGGGCAGGGAAAAGCGGGTGTCCTGGAACACCCCACCCGTTCACCGCATCGGCGGCTATCTGGTTACTCATACGCCAGGGCAGGTTGTGATCGAGCTGCTGTGGATCGCGACCCGGGAGGACGCGTCCGGGCAAAGCTGTCAATTGCTCTATGATGCCGACACAGGCGAGCCGCGAGCGATGGAGATCTCGATTCAGCGAACACTCACGCTGTTGTTCGTTCGTCTAGCCTATATCACCTATGCGGTCTGGAAGACGCCAGACACTAGGACGGCTGATCATCCTCGTTAACGCTCGCCAGCGGCAGGCCTGTTAAAGTCGGGCCTGCCGCATGGTGCCTTACGCGAGGTTATGCAGTCAGCTGGAGCCTCTCTGACGGTAGATCCTGCCGTGGAGTCGAACGGGTCCACCTGATGTTGCCTGCCAGTGGGGAGTTCCAGATTCGGAAATAAAGAAGCTGAAATCGACGCGACCACCGATACAATAGCCATTCAAATATAACCCAGTGCTGCTATAGCTTTGCTCGTTCCGTTCTAATGACGGTTTTGTCCAAGGAAACGCCCGAACTCTCTGCGATCCTCCTCCTCGATTATTGCCTCCTCATCCAGCCACTCGGATGGAATCGGCCTGACCCGCCAACCGGCATTTTCGAGTTGTTTGATCTCAGACGCTTCATCGAGTGTGGAAGATCCTCCAACGGGGTAGATCATCGCGCGATATTGACCTTTTTTAGTTTTAACGCAGAGCGCTCGACCGAATTGATCGAGAGTGACAAGCTCTTGAATAGCATGCGATGTCAGGGGTCCCTTGTACGGCTTACCAGCATAGGCCCGAGATCCCTTCTGCGCATTTTTGATAATGATGCGTAGTGCCTCAATCCCGGCGTTGGCCGTCGGGGGCCAGTCCGTGTAGTTGAATGAGGCGAACACTTCCGTGCGGCATCGGGAGCGCGTCATCATCACGTTGACTCGTTTGTCACCGCTCGGCGTTGAGATCGGCCCTAAATTCGGATGCAGTTCGCCTCCTGGCGTGCGTCCGTAGGTCAGCGAGACAAGAATGATGTCCCGTTCCTCGCCTTGGACATCAGAAATCGTTTTGACAAACAGTGGCTCGTCGGCCGGAAGAGTGTCGACTCCGGAGCAGTCCTCCAGCAGCGAGGCAATCAGCCGCCGTTGCGGCTCGTTCATGGCGATGATGCCGATGGATTTCGGCCACTCTCTTGCCGTCACAGGCTTGTTTTGAGCGTCGCGGATACAGCGCCGCACGGCGTCAACAACCTGCGTTGCTTCCTCAAGGTTGTTCCGAGAGGTAGGGTCATAGAACCCGCCCGCAGCATGGAATTTCACACCGTAGTATTCGGCCGGTAGCGGCGATGGCACGATCCGCAGGCGATTGCGGTAAAAGAGACGGTTTGAGGCCTCGATCAGGGCAGGGTGGCGCGACCGGTAATGATACTCCAACATCCTTGTCGGGAACGAGGCTCGTTCAGCCGCTGTTAGAAGGCTGGTCACCTCGGCGGCACCTTTGCCTGGATCCATCCAGAGCGGCACATCTGGTGGCATCTGCCAGCTGTCGCCACAGACAACAAGTTGCCGCGAGGCCGCTATGGCCGCTCCGGCTGACGACAGAGGCATCTGGGAGACCTCATCAACAACGAGGGTATCAAAGGTCCAATCCTCGGGAACACACAGCGCGAAGGCCTCTGGAGAGGTCAGGATAGCCTTGGGGCGCATTTGCGCAGGGCATGACTGCAGGATGTTGATGATGCCCGATAGCTCCGGGACGCCAAGCGATTCCGCGACCCTTGTGTGGTTCAAGCCCTCGCCCTGTAACATGAGAACTTGGGACGCCTCCGGAGACAATCGCAGGTGCTTCCATATCGCCTCGATTGCGTTCATCTTCTCCGCCATGACCAGGACCGACTTGCCGTCCTGGATTGCGTTGGCGATCACATTCACGATTGTCTGGGACTTCCCGGTTCCAGGGGGACCCTGGACGATGAGCTCGGGGCAACCGGAGCGTGTGTCGGTGATAATGCTGTCCTGGAAGGAGTCGGCCTCGATCCGATGCAGATTCTTCGCGTCAGGTGCCCGGCGGGTTTCGAGCGCCTGTGGCCGGATGGATTGTACCGCAGCTTCATCTCCGCGGCTGGCGAGAACAAGGCGCGTAAGCGTGGCGTGGTTCAGGAGGCGTGGATTGCGGTAGGGATCGAGCCGCGACGCCATCAGCCGACGGGTCTGATTGAAGAGCCCCACAACAAGCCGGTCCTCATAGCCAGCGATTTTGGGATGAATGTCGGCTTCCGGATCGTCTGGAGGGACTTTCGGCACCTCGTCTTTGGGAATCCCGAGGCGGACAAGGAGTGTCTCGTTGAGTTCGGGTGCCGCCCCAGTGGACCTGACCCGGATACTCTCACGGGAGATATCCAGTTCGATCGACTGGAGATAGAGCGGGGCAAAGCAATAGGTCTCGTCGGCTTCTTCCCAAGCAACAATGCCGAGGCCGAGGTTAAGGGCCGATAGGCCCTGCTGATCCCGCAGCTTCCGATCTTCTGCAGCAATCTCTTCTAAGATCGAGCGTGTTTCCGCCAGAGGAGTTGCTGCCTTGAGGTCTTCACCGATCTGCAGACTCCGCATGGAAGCGAGAGCTGACCAAGCAGAATAGGCCGAGCCCTCCAACGGCAAGATCCGCCTGCTGCCGCTTCGTGGAAGGGTCATCAGCGGGTTCTGGTCTGACACATGGAAGACTGAAGCCCGCATGGCCTCGAGATGAGCAGAGATATCAGGATACGGCATGGTAGACTTACTTATGAGATGGGTAGACAGGCCTGCGTCGCAGACACGAATATCGACGTACCCCGGCAGCGGTTTCATATCATTCTCGAGAGAAGAGCTCGGTGATCTACATCAGCTTGTGGCGGAGCTTGTCGGGGCTCTGCCATGCTGAAACCCTCTCGAGGGGATCGTCGAAAGGCGAGTAGGCCGCCAGCACATCCGGATCGCGCTCGGGGTGTGCCCATAACAGGATCTCGCGGCGGGAAAGGTGTTCTGGCCATTGGAGGGCATTGACAATCCTGACATAGGCCTCGCGAAGTGTGGGTCTCCAACTCTCAAGGGCATTGTCAGTGGGATAGCCTTCGGCGAGTGCAGCCTCGATCTGGTAGTCAAACTCGGCGAGCTCAATTCGAACCTTCGTCAATTCACATCCACTCTGAAGCTCAGCACTGAGCAACGCTGCACGATACATGCGCAGGTTTACCCAGCACCATGCCTCCCGGCGTAGACTTTCTTCTATTATGTGTCTCCCACTATACCCCTTTGTATACTCTCTGGGTCCTCTATACACGCGGTTCAGGTATTCTCTGGCCTTATCTTCGGGCCAATCCTTGTGCAGTTGGCGGTCCTGCGCGACGGCTCGAATCCATGCAAACAAGACATCGTCCGACAGTTCCAACAGGTCGGTGGCCGCCGGAAGTCTGTGAGTTTCCGCAAAGTTCGGATACAGAGCCAAAAGCACGTCTGGCATCGTTGTGGGATCACATGGGTCTGACAGATCGTAGGGAAGGGAGAGGCCCTGCCGTATCTCGGCAGCTTTGGTGATTTCATTAGCTCGACGCTCGTAATCGACGAACGCGTCTTCCCGGGCCGCCTTCTGCTTGCGTTGCGCTTCCTCGTACGCCAGTGCCCTGTCAGGACCTTGATAGGTGGCGAATTTCGGCGCGACCTTCTTGGGCGGTGCCGGCTCAGGCTGGGGCAGGCAGTTGTCATTGGCAGGCAAGCCGGCGCTCTTCGGTAAGAAGACCGTAGCGGCCCGAGGAAGTGCCTCCTTGCTTGGCATAGTCGGCATCTGCTCGGCCGTTAGCACGGGCGCCGGGACGTTTGCCCGTGCCCGCGCCGACGAACGGTGGCCACTGCGCCCACCGGCCTTTGCGCGCGACTTGCGTGGGGGTGGGGGATCGCCGGGAAGATTTTTCCTCGGCCGTCCACGGGGGCGCTTAGCAGGAACCTCATTCGACTTCCAAGGGCCCGGCGATACTGCCTTCGCCAGGTCAGGATCATACTGCCCGGTTGCGTCCAGGCAGCGCTCGATCTGGCGGCACTCATGGAGCAGGCTGGTTTGCCGTGCTCGGATGACGGCGACGTTCTTCTCATACACGGCCCTGGCTGCTTGGATTTCAAGCTCGGTCTTATCTGCAAGACGCTGCAGGCGCCCCATGCGCGCATTCGGGCGCTCCTCGCCCCAAGCGTATGGATCTCTTCTGGCCATCGAACCCCCAAGGTCGCTTCACTTTTTGGAGGGCAGGGCCCTCGTGTCCGCGATCCGAATATTATACCGGATGGGTCTGAGCGCGGTCAATTTTTCCACCCCAGTCGCGAACAGAGTTGGCGCCCAGAGGGGGCATCCGGAATGATCAAGATCGTGCATCGCCATCGGGCATAAGGTGGAAATCTGCGGGTGGCCTTCGATTTTCACGAACGTCACTCCTGGAGGAAGTCCTGGAGGAAGCCCGCAATTTCCTCGCCGCGGTGAGTGGTGACAATATTCGAGCCGCAGGAGATTCTCACCTCTTTCGCTGCCACGATCTGAAAGGGGGCTTGAAGGAGGCCGTGCAGGGGAGGCTCAATACCTCAAACTGCCCGCAGAATGGCTCTGCAAGGCCCCTGCGGAGGCCTAGGAGCGGCTTCTAAGCGTTTAGAGAGGTCTTGGCCATGGCTGAGCGGCTGAGCCAGCGGCAGGCTCAATACTGTACTTCCGACGCAGCAACTTTGTTGCGCGCAACATAGGAATGGTTGCATGCGGAAGCCAAGGCTCAATACTGTAAATTTTGTGCGATAATTTTACCCTGTGTTTTTCCAGCTCAATCCCTAGAGCATCGGACGGTTAAACGGACGCATATCCGGCAGCCTTAAGGTAGTTCCAGCACTCTTGTGGTTCGAACAGGTTGCAGATCTCACCGAGCGCTCGCCAGAGCGCGTCGAACGTTCGGGCCTCGGCCTTGCGCAAGTGCGCTTTGATCTTGGCAAAGGCCTGTTCAATTGGATTAAGATCAGGCGAATAAGCAGGTAAAAACAGGAACCAGGCTCCGCGTTGCTTCAGACACTGAGCGGCCTTCTCGCTCTTGTGGACAGCCAGGTTGTCGAGGATCACCACATCGCCTTTGCGCAGCGTCGGCGCGAGCTGCGTCTCAATGTAAGCCTCGAACGCCAACCGGGTGATCGGGCCATCGATGATCCACGGCGCGCACAACTCGTTGCACCGTAGCCCAGCCAGAAAGGTATGGGTTTTCCAGTGTCCAAAGGGAGCTTTCATGCGTAGGCGCTGGCCCCTGCGGCTCCGCCCGCGCAGGCGCGTCATCTTGGTGTTGACATACGTCTCGTCCAGGAACACCAGCCGGTGCGTCTCCTGGCGCATGCGCGGCTGGCGCTGGGCATGCCAGACCCGGCGCTCATCCCGCACATCGGCGCGTGCGCACTCCGCCGCCATCAGGCATTTTTTTATATGAGAAGCCGTGCCGGCACAGGAAGCGCGAGAGCATCGCGGGAGCCGCAACGATCCCATGCTCAGTCAGCAGCCTTGCGGCCAGCTCGGGCATGGTGATGGCCGGCTCGGCCTCGACCGTCTGGATCAAGAAGCTCTCATAGGGCACCAGCTTGCCGCGTCCGGGCGGACGGCCTTGCCGGGCCGGTGCCGGCGAGCCGAACCGCCGCTTCCGCTGCACCAGCTTGATGGCGAAACTCTCGCTGACGTCAAAGTGCTGGGCTGCCGCCCGGCAGGAATGACCTGCATCGACAAAGTCGGCGACGCGCACCCGCAGATCCAGGGAATAGCAATGACCCATAATCCACCTCCCAGTCCAGGCAGTGAATCACAGCTCGGCCTCGCACAGAAGCCAGGAGTCTCATTTCCGGTCCGAGGCTCTAGGACGATGGACGCCCACCTCGGGTCTCGGAATCGGCGTTGAGCCTGAGCTCAGTAGCAGCCTGTGACCCAGCCCCCGCGTTGCCCCCACCCCGTCGAGGTGAAGATGGAGCCGGAGCTTCATGTCTGCTATCAGCCAGCAGGCATGAGGTGGAAATCTGCCGGGGGCCCTAGATTTTCACGAGAGCTGCTCCTGAAGGCGGCCGGCGATCTTCGCCCCGTGTAAGGGTGTGGGAAAAATTCGAGACGCAGAGATTTTCACCAGCGACGGCTCCGAGGCCTTTGACGGGCGTCCGAAGGGCGAGATCAGAGCGAGGCTCAATACCGCAAACTGCCCGCAGAATGGCACGCCAAGGGCCCTGCGGAGGCCAAGGAGCGGCTTTGTCGGGTTCCGGGAGGCTCGGCCTGGGCGGGGTGATCAGGGTGCCTGTAGGCTCAATACCGCAGTTCCGACGCAGCAACGCTATGACGTGATGTTTTTAGGAATATTTCACGAAGAGGACCGAGGTCTCAATACCGCAGTTTTTATGCAGGAATTTAATCCAGGGCGCCTGAGTCCGTTTCCTCGACCGCTATGGCACCTGGCCCTGGCGCCCAGGCGCGCTAACGTAGCGCAAGCGCCGCCCCTGATCCAGCTCACGCGGGACCTCCTTGCTCGAAAGGGGAGCGGAGCCCGACGTACTGGCGCTGGCTTCGATCCAGCCCGCAGGCGCGCGCTAGAAATTGAGGCATGAAAAATCAACGAAACTCTTCGCTTTTCGCTCTCGCCGGCTTGGTGCCGGCAGCTACATCCCGGCAAATTCTGGGACCTGCAAGCTCGTATTTTTCGTGCCCCAAAGCGTGATTAAATACGGCCGCCTCGGGGGCTCGATCATATCGTCAATCACGTTGCCAAGGCGCTCGATGAGGCGGCCAGACTCGGTTGAGATGCACCGATTGTGAGCGATTATTTTCACCTCCAGCGTCGCTACTCCGCACGTCCTCAAAGCGCGGTGGGCATTATGTTCGCGGTCTGCCGGGATTGCCGTCAGGTCCATGACTGGGGCTAGGGCGTCGGGGAAGTAAGGGTCTCGTCCGATCATTGTGGGATGCCGTAATGGCAAACGCGCACCTGCGCCAGGTCCGCCAGCCGGTCAGGTTTCAGCGGCTCGCATCAGGCGAACGTGGAAGAGCGCGTACGCGGCGCCGGCTGTGTCAGGATCAGTCCTACCGGCTAACGCTGGTTGCCCATCAAGCGCAGGAAGCCGTCCGTGCCGCTGACCCTCGGCTGACCGAAGTTGAGATTGCCCAGTTTCCAGGACTGAAGCACCACGGACGTGCGACCGACCGACTTCGGCTTTACGCCGCCCTCGGTCGCCCGCTCAACACTAAGAGCCGAGCCGGTCCAGTCGAGCAGCAGGCTATCCTCAGGCCCAAATCCCGCCTCGTCCCAGAGCTGCCGCGGCAGGCGGATCGCGGTGTAGAAGCGGTTTTTGCCCTTGGGATCGGCAATCGACTTCACCACGATATCGGCGGACTCGCGCACGATCGCGTCGTCCTTGGCCTTCCGGCTGACCTTGGTCCTCCGGGATGGCTCTTGCACCGACGCTTCCGCAACAGGTGCCGGCTCGGCATCGACGGCCTGCATCTGCGCGGCCTCAGCCCTGGTTCCGGAGGCCTGGTCTGTTACAGGGCGGGACCGATGCGGGAGCGCCTGGATGGCATTGGCCACCTGCCGAAGTTCGCCTGAGAGGCCCTCAGCCGATTGGGCGAGGGCAGGGGGCAGACTGGCGAGGGCTTCAGTCTGTCGGCTGCCAAGCGCCACCAGTTGGCTCAACTGGTCAGCCATGAACTCAACGGCGGAGCGCAGACTCTTCAGGTCCGCCGCCATGCTGGAGAGGGCCTGCTCAGCCTCGGGTGAAAGAGCCGGCCCGGCGTTTGCTGTCTGCGGCGCCTGGGGGGCAGGGGGCTGCATAGGCTTTGCCTCCTTGGGCCGGAAGACCTCGGCTGCCAGCTCCTCCGGCTTTCCCATGTGGCGGGCCAGAATGTCGGCTGTCTCCCGGTGCCGTTTGTCCAGGGCCTTGGTCTCGCGGCGCTGACCAGGGGATTGCGTCTCCTGAGCATGGCGCGGGCGAGCGAGGCAGGCCGGACAGAGGTCGAAGGAGGGAGCTCGGCCGAGCAGCCAGCCGCGATCCTTGAAGTAGCCTCGAACGGTGTCGTTGCCGGTGGGCCTGGTTGCTTCGTAGGTGTCGGTATTCGCACAGTCCGAGCAACGGACGGTAAAGTGGAATTTCGACGGAGTGCCACCACTGCGGGTAATCTGCGGCTCGAACTGACGTGCGATACCGTTCATTGAGCAATCCTGATTGTTGAAAATCAATTTCAGGCGGGGAGACGCAGCGTCATCGCTCCGCACAGAAACAAGCGTTAAGGGATGGCACGAATTAACATCCCTTCCGCCAAATGCCAATCGGACAAAGCCCAGCGGTCCGTTGACGCCTTCTCGATCAAGAAGAGGACCATGCCGCTTGCTAGTGCTACCAATGGGGAGAGATGCTTGCTAGCAAAGACCGTTGGCTCTACGACCTCGACCTCTAAGCGGTGAGTTTGCGCACATCAATTCGATATCCGCCAGCCGGAACGCGTATTTCGAAATGATCAGCCTGCGTTACATCGAGAACATTCGTGGGCCGATGTGCAACGATGTTGGTTCCTCCACGGCGCCGCAAACTGTCGTAGATGATGCCAGCCTCACCTGCACGACGGATCGCTTCTCCCAATTGCTGCGAGGCGTCATAACGATCAGGCGCATAAACATCGGCGCGCTCGGCCTGTTGGCCGCGAATGTCCATGTAGACACCATGCAGTCGCGCTGAATAGCTTCGGTAGACCCGTGTTAGTTGTGGAACGCTTCGTGCCACTGCCTCGCGTCGGAGGTGATGTCCGACCTCGGCTACCGCCGTTTCGATTTCGCTGGCAGCATACCAAGCCCCGAGGTCGGGCGAGTTGAACCGCATGCCTGTGGGACTGACGTGCAGGAAGGCCGCCATCACGATGCTGGCGTTCGGCCGGCCATAAACCCATTCCTGTTGAGGAAGGCGAGCAATGCGGCTGGCCACGAGCCGGTCATTGGTCCACCCGACCAACTCCATCACCGCCGACAGATCGGCAGGCGTTGCCACCGTGTCGAACAGGCCAATGGGCGGAAACTGGGACGGGATCAGACGGTAGGTCGGGTAAGGTGCTTCAGCGACGTTGGTCACGAGAAGTGGATATCCGTATCTTCATAAGGGATAAAGTTTCGGTCGACCTCGTTGGGCTCCATGTAGAGGCCACCACGGGCCGCATCGAGGAAGCGCCGTACGATCATGAGACTGTCCTGGGTGCCATCAGTCACGAGTTCAATCGGCGGATGACCTCCGAACACCGTGGCCTGGTGAGGCCCGCGAAGCCATGACAAGCCTTCCTGTTCCGTCTCGAAAAGGACTCGCAGCGCCTGATAGATCCCGAGGACTGCCGAGATCCGGGTCAGAACATCGGCGTCTAGGGTGAACTCGACATGTTCACGAGCCTGTTTGGCCCACTTGTGATAGGTGGAACGCGGCGGGTACCCAAGGATCCGGAGGCGCTCCTGCTCGGTTAAAGCCCATAGGTCGGCAATGGCCAGGAAAGTGCGCATGCCGGGAGCGCTCAGGCGCCTCCGATTGGCGGGCTCAAAGCGCGATTGCTCCAGGTGAGGGAGACCCTGTGATGCCGCTTCCGTTTGGTTCTTGAGAGGCCGTGCCATGGCGTCACCATTGTGTCTCGATATGGACTATATCTCTTTCAAGACATAATGCCAATCCCAGCGCGGAAGTTCATTGCGGCTAAGGCAATATACCCATATAACATGACGAACAAAGGGACTTTCGACAAGAAGTCTGCTGTCGCTCCGTAGGATGGCGGCACAGACCCATCTGTCAGGATATCGGTCCGGCGCGCATCAAAAGCTAGGACGATATCGGGGGAACGGGACCCATTAAATTGCCACGGTTGATAGGCCAAGGTTGGCTGATGCGGTTTCAGCCTCCTTGAGCCGCAGACATCCTGGTCGAGGATCCAACCGATTTCGTCAACCAGGGCTCCAGCCGCCCTCAGCCGGAGGTCTGTAACGACCCCTCGGTGAGGGCGTTTTGCTGTCTGCCAAGCGATAAGGCTCTGTTAACCATACCCGCGCGACGATGCATTGCCTGATCAAGACTGGGGGACTGGCATGAATGTCGTGGTTTTTGCTTCCCGCAAGGGAGGTTCCGGAAAGAGCACCCTTGCCGCGCATCTCGGTAGCTATATGGCCGAGCACGCTCGGCCGACGCTCCTGATTGACGCAGACCCTCAGGGATCGTTGGCCCTTTGGCACCGGGTTCGGGGCTCGCGGAATCTGCCGCTCCATGTTGGCACCAAGCATCTCGCGGCCACCCTGGCGAAGGCGCGGCGGGCTGGGGCGGAATGGGTCTTGATCGACACGCCACCCAACGCGGAAGCTTCCGTGACCGAGGCGATCTGGCACGCGGATCTTGTTGTGATCCCCATGCGCGCCGGGCTGTTCGATGTCGACGCCGTTCAGGCCACGATCAAAATGTGCCGTGATCTCAAGAAGCCTTATGCAGTGGTCATCAACGCTGCCCCGGCCAAGAACGGCTCGGAGGATCCAAGCGTTGCGGATGCACGCGGGGCGATGCAGGCGCTCGACGTTCCGACTTGGAGCGGTCAGATTACACAGAACCCCGAACTGTCGCTCGCTCTGGCCCATGGAGCCGGTGTGAGCGAGTTCAACGTCGGGTCGCCGGGATCGAAAGAGATCGGCAGCCTTTGGCGAGCGCTCACGCGGAGCTTTGAGGCAATCGAGGCGATGACCGGCAAACAGGATCAATCCGCTTAACGAGTTGATGTTGTCTGCCGGAATGGCCCCCAGTTACAGGATCTTGTTGTAGGGAAATTTTTCGGACGCACCTATTAGCACCGCTTTCCAGAGCGCTTAGCTATAATTTACTGCCACAGCGGAAGTTGATCCCAATTCGCCGGGAAGCCACTCGCCTGGAGAGAAATGTGAGGGCTCTGAGGGAACGTTTTCAGGTGCTCTCGTAGGCGCAACGGCCATTGAGACCGAGGATTGACAACATGCAACATATAACGTGCCAGGGCACAAGCTGCGTATAGCCTCGTATTGCGGTAGGGGCTTGTCATGAGGTGATCCAACACTGGGATCTCGCCAACGTTAGGAGGTCTCGGTTGGTCAACCAGCGGCTTATTCCAAAGCCGCGCGTGATGAGCGCAGACATTTCGAATCACGGATAATGATCGTATCCAACTGACGAACAGATCTGGCCTAGCACTACAGTTGCACGCTGCACAGGCGCCCTAATTACCTCCTGATCTGATACAGGAGGCTGCCATGTCAGGCGTGGCCATCGAGCAGATGCTCGAACTCTGGTGTGTGGAGTTGCGTCAGGTCAAAGCTGATCTCAAACTCCAGTTTGCTCATCCCAGTGTCGCGGCCTCTGCGGCCGCCTTCCTCGACGGTCTGCTCGGGCCGGAGCGGCGCAAGACCGGCTGGATGCGGGCGGAAGCCGCCGGTGATCCGGGACCATGGCGCCAGCAGGCGGTGCTCGGGCGCAGCCACTGGGACGCGGATGCTTTGCGGGACATGGTGCGCGACTATGCGCTCGAGACGCTCGCCTCTCCCGGAGCGGTACTGGTGATCGATGAGACCGGCTTTCTCAAGCAGGGGCAGAACTCGTGCGGGGTGGGACGCCAGTACACTGGGTCAGCCGGCAAGATTGCCAGCTGCCAGATCGGCGTGTTTGCCGCTTACGCGTCGGACAAGGGCTGCGCCTTGATCGACCGCCAGCTCTATCTGCCCAAGGACTGGACGACGAAGCCCGAGCGCCTGGCCACGGCTCACGTGCCCGATGCGATCCGCTTCGTCACCAAGCCGCAGATCGCCGCCGCGATGATCGAGCGGGCCCTGGCGGCCGGCGTACCGTTTGAGTGGGTGGCCACCGACACCATCTATGGGGCCCTGGCCATGCAGCTGCGCCGAGCTGGCAAGGGTTACGTGCTGGGCGTTCAAGCCACAGACCGCTTCAATTCCTGGGACAAGAGCCCGCCGGTGGCCGGCACGGCCGCGACGATTGCACAGGGGCTTGCTCCCAAGACCTGGCAGCGTCTGTCGGCCGGGATCGGCACCAAGGGGCCGCGCCTGTATGATTGGGCCTATGTCGCGTTGGCCGATCTCGAGGCCGAGGAATTCAACGAGGCGCTGACCGGCCTGTGGACGCGCGGCCTGCTGATCCGGCGCAGCATCAGCGATCAGGATCTGGCGTTCTTCTCAACCTGGTGCCCGGCCGGCACACCGATGGAGACCCTGGTGCGGGTGGAGGGCCAGCGCTGGGCGATTGAGGATGCGTTCGAGACCGCGAAGACGGAGTTGGGGCTGACGCACAATGAGACGCGTTCGTGGCACGGTTGGCATCGGCATGTGTCGCTGGTGATGCTGGCGTTTGCCATGATGACGGTGGTGCGTGAGCACGCCAACCGCCTTACCTCACCCCAAAAACGAAACGACGAAGCCCGACTGCAGCGCTGGTATGCTGGTCTGTCCAGGAAATCCGCCGGGTCGCCACACGTCTCCAGCAGCGCCGGATCGAGCCTGCCTTCGTGATCGCCTGGTCCGCGTGGCGACGAGCGCATCAGGCCATGGCGCAAGCCTCACATCGCAAACGAAAGGTGCAACTGTAGTGCTAGGTTGGGCATATTCCACCGGGATGTTCTTTTCCTGGTGAGCCGCCACGGCCGTGGGCGTCAGCGGGAAGATCGCGGCTTCTCCGGTCTGTACCATCTCGGAAATCTTCGCCGAGCTGGGGATATACTCAAGCACGTTCGGGCCGATGGTGTCCTTGAACTTGGAAAAGCCCGGCTCGACGTTCTTCTCGTCGCCGCCCTGGATCCGGTTGAACATCAGGAAGGCATGCAGGCCAAAGGATGAGGCCGCGGCGGATTGGAATACGACCGCTTCCTTGTACTTCGGATCCGCGAGATCCATCCAGGAGGTTGGCGGGGCCCAGCCCTTCTCTTCAAACATCTTCTTGTTGTAGGCGAGACCCGTCATGCCGAGGTCGATGCCGACGGCCATGTCGTTCTTCAGCCGGGCTCCCGGGGTGAGATCGGCCAGAGCCGGCGTATCCTTGATCTTCTCGCAGAGGCCGGCGCCGATGGCGCGCACCATGACGCCGTCATCGAGGAACATCAAGTTCATCTGAGGATTGCCTTTGGCCGCTGTAGCCTTGGCGAGAATATCGGACGACGTGCCCGGCACGACGACGACCTTCACGCCGTTTGCCTTCTCGAAATCCGGAAAGACATTCTGCGTGTAGGTTTTTTCGAAGTTGCCGCCATTCATGCCGACATAAACAGCCGCAGGCTCCACTCGGCCCTCGGCTATCTGAGCCCGAACCAGTTTGAGGATCAACACGTCCGGCAGACGGTCAAACCCGCTGCATGATCACTGCCCACTTTGAAGGGCGCACTCCATGGAACGTCAATGTTTGACCCACTGCGGACCATCCCGTGGTTGGAGCATATACCCGGACGCAAATCGCAATGTCATCAGCGCCGGTTTCCATAACGCCCAGACGGTGAATTCTCCTGAAAGTATTTTCAAGTAATCATCGACAGGCTGTGGCTCTTGTCAGGGCGGGTTAAATTGGATGTTTACAGGGGTCGAGTGGGTTCCTCGAAAATCATCTTGCGAATACGTTGAAAAGACACGCTATCCGGTTCCATATAGGCACTTCTTGGAATTTCCGCTTTGTGCTCCAGTGCATACGTGTCATCCTTACCGAGGTCTAGAGTACACTGAGACATAACTGGGCGCATAACACCCGAGTCGGTAGGTCAGAGACAAGTAGAGAAAAGCATGTTGGGAAACACGCTCTAACCCGGAGCGAGAACAAGGGGATCCAATGCCAAATGATGTAACGGCACCTGCGTCAAAGACCCCTGCGGGCAGGGCAGCGGCTACCCCAGCAAAGGAAATTCTCAAAACAACGTCTATGTCGGCCGATGCCGTGAAGGTCATCCCCGGGCATGGCATCGCTGGTCGTCATCCAAAGCGAGAACATCTTGATACCCTGTCCGGCCACAAAGATCCGGGCATGTTTGGTCGTATGTTCCCAAGGCTCCCACCGCTAGAGGTGAGTGATGCCAAGCTGCAGGCGCTTGCTGCCGCGATGCTGGATCCTGATCCGACTGATACCACTCGCGACAACCCTCATGTCCCTGCAGGCTTCACCTACCTGGGACAGTTCATCGACCATGACATCACTCTCGATCTGACTTCCCTTTCCGAGAAGGACAAGGATCCCCTCGGCATTGAGAACTTCCGAACCCCAAGCTTGGATCTTGACGCAGTATATGGCCTTGGGCCGGACGGAAGCCCGCATCTGTATGCCCGCAACCCTGAGAATACGAGCAAGCACGGCCCCAAACTGCTCATCGGCAAGAACATCAATGTCGATTTCGGCGGCGTCACTGGGAACTTCCGCAACGATCTTCCCCGCAGCCCTGAAGGCTTCGCTCTGATCGGCGACCATCGCAACGATGAAAACCTGCTCGTCGCTCAGACGCATCTCGCCTTCCTGAAGTTCCACAACAAGGTTTGTGATCTGATCGCGGGATCTCCCACACCGCCAGCCGATATCTTTGCCGAGGCACGCCAAACAGTAACATGGCACTATCAGTGGATGGTGCTCCACGATTTTGTGGAACGTCTCACTGAACCCGGGATCGTCGCGAGGATCCTTAACGACGGGCGTAAGTACTACCGTTTTAAGAAGACGCCCTATATGCCGGTCGAGTTTTCGGCTGCTGCCTACAGACTCGGCCATAGCATGGTTCGGCAGACCTACAGCCACAACCGGGTCTTTCATAATCCCCCTGCTGATTTCAGCCTGATTTTTGGCTTTAGTGGCCTCTCAGGCCAAATCATCGGTGATCTTGCTCCGAACCCGCCCACAGCCCCCCTGCCGGTTCCTGTGCTGCCGAGCAATTGGATCATTGACTGGCGCCGCTTCTACGATCTCGCCACCCCGGAAGGCACACCCGATTTCACCCTCAACCATGCACGGAAGCTGGACCCGTTCCTTATCCCAGAACTGCACACCCTGCCTGGCGGTGGGGGCAATCTAGCGTTCCGGAACATGAAGCGCGGCGTCAATCTCGGATTGCCCTCAGGCCAAGACGTTGCCAAGGCAATGAGGATCAAGAACCCACTCACGCCCCAAGAGATCGCGAGTGGTCCGGAGGGACAGGTGGCCAAAAAGCAGGGCCTCGATAAGGCAACCCCGCTTTGGTACTACATCCTGAAGGAGGCGCAGGTCCGCCATAACGGCGAGCGCTTAGGTCCTGTGGGCTCGATCCTCATCTCTGAGGTGTTCGTGGGTCTGATCCACGGAGACACAAAATCATTCCTGTGGCAGGCAAAGAACTGGAAGCCGACGTTGCCGGCAGCAAAACCTGGTACGTTTCTGATGACCGACCTGCTTCGTCTGGTGGATGAGATCGATCCGATTGGCTAGCGTTAGCAACCAAGGAAGGCGGGAAGTTCTCATTCACGCCCGCCTTCCCGCTTCAGCTGATTGTCTTTGTGAAGGGCAAGCAGCACTCGCCCGTACGGTCATCCGGGAGGGCACTACAAGGGCTTTCTGCGAAATTCGCGGCTCAGTTGATAGTCTCGATCGAGCGATCGTGTATGCTTCTCTCAAGCTCAAGCATACCGTTGGTGATGCTCGCCCAGCGTCCAGCCATCAGCACTGTGGCCGAGACATTCACGAGAGCCAGGATGACCACCAGGACCATAATAAGGCGGGGAAACTCTTTGCGGCTGTTGACCGCGATCCCTGGACCAGGGGACCCGCCGGTGAAGGTTGGAGGCAATCATCGGGCCATTCCTCAAAGGAAGTCCAACCAAGTCTGCCGTATGATGCGCGTGCAGCGCCAATGGTGAGGTGCGCCAGAGCACTTGGAGGGATGCGAATTACGTGGCCCCGCGTGCGGCCAGATGTATTCCATACTGCGTGGTATGCGAAATTCGCGGTGATTATCCCAACCGTGTAGAAGCGGTTTCAGCCACGAATGTGTCGGTCAGAGCAGACGCATGGAGGATCGCCAAAGAGCCGCCAGTAGCCGATGCCAACCCGAGGGTTGAGGGTCCAATATCCCACGGCCCGAGGCCGCTCACGCGCGGTATCCTCCTCGGCCAGCCAGAGGATCACGGGTGTGCCGTCGCGAGGTGCAGTGGCAACCGGGGCCCAGCCGCCACTCATGATCGTTCTCGACATGGTGGAGGGACCTCACCGTGCCTATCAACGATAGGCAGTAGCCTTTGTTCGCGGTTCCATACTGGGTATCCCGCGAAACTAGAGATCGGTCCTATGCTTTGTCCGATGTTTGCTCTTCGGGGGCCAAGACACGGGCGAGTTCCTCCCGGATCAGTTGAGCCATCTTCGACCCGATCCCGACAAGCTGTTCAAGCCGATCCGCGGCAGCCTCGAGTTGGTCAATGGTTGTGATGCCTTCCTCCTGCAGGCGGTTCCATGCCGCAAGTGGCAAACGAAGGTCTCTGATCGGACCTTCCCAACGCTCACAGTACTGATTGGGCATGAGGGTGCTCCTCTGCCAGCAGGCGGGAGCACACGGATCTCTCTGTCACTGACGCCTGGATCATCCATGCCAGCGATAAGAGTCAACGGCCTTTCGACCCTTCTGTTCGCATCGGCTCTTGGATAGCGGTCCATTCCATAAATGACCTTATCCGAAATTAAATTGTAGAACCCCGTTAGAAAGGTCACTCCTCTCCCCGTTACAAATGTCACTCTCCCTGGGTGATGGTGCTGGGGAGATTGGGTCTGATGACGGTGATCGGGATGAGCCGGCCGGAGATCGATCGGGTTCACATTCTGCGGGACGTCGTGGCGGAGCGAATTACGGTGCGCGAAGCTGCCCAACTGCTGCGGATCACACGGCGCCAAGTGTTCCGATTACTCAAGGCCTATCAGACCGGTGGTCCCACGGCCTTGGTGTCGCGCCGGCGCGGCAAGCCCAGCAACCGCTCCTACCCGGCGGCGCTGCGGACCGAGGTGCTGGCGCTGATCACAGCCAACTATGCCGATTTCGGCCCGACGCTCGCCTGCGAGAAGCTCGCCGAGCGGCACGGCATCGATCTGGGTGTCGAGACGATCCGGCGCTGGATGATCGCGGCGGGTCTCTGGCAGGAGCGCCGGCAGAAGCTCAAAGGGGTGCACCAGCCGCGCTATCGGCGCGACTGCGTCGGCGAACTCGTCCAGATCGACGGCTCCGAGCACTCCTGGTTCGAGGATCGCGGCCCACCCTGCACGCTTCTGGTCTACATTGACGATGCCACCAGCCGGCTGATGCACCTGAAGTTCGTCGAGACCGAGTCGACCTTTGATTATTTCCGATCGACCCGGGAGTACCTGGAGGCCTACGGCAAGCCGGTGGCGTTCTACTCCGACAAGCATGCCGTCTTCCGCGTCAACGGCAAAGGAGCGGTGGGCGGTGACGGCATGACCCAGTTCGGGCGGGCGCTGCATCAGCTCAACATCGACATCATCTGCGCCAACTCGCCCCAAGCCAAAGGCCGCGTCGAGCGCGCCAACGGCACCTTGCAGGACCGCCTGGTCAAGGAGATGCGACTGGCTGGGATCTCGACCCTTGAGGCGGGCAATGCCTTCCTGCCGGCATTCATGGCGGACTTCAACCGCCGCTTTGCCAAGGCGCCCTACAGCGACAAGGACCTGCATCGCCCGCTCAGCGAAGACGATGAGCTGGATGACGTGTTCGCCTGGCGCGAGGAGCGGACGGTCTCGCGCAGTCTGACCCTGCAGTACGACCAGGTGCTGTTCATTCTCGAGCCGAACGCGATCACGCTGTCCCTCGCCCGCCAGCGGGTGACCGTCTACGACTATCCGGATGGGCGCTTTGCCATCAAGCACAAGGGCCTGGAGCTGCCGTACAGGCCCTTTGACCGCCGTCAGCAGGTGGATCAGGCGGCAGTTGTCGAGAACAAGCGGCTGGGCCCGGTTCTGGCCTACATTGCCGAGCGGCAGAAGGAGCTCGACATGAGCCGGAGCAACAGCGCCCCGCGGCGGCGCGGCCAAGGCAAGAGCCTGTTCAAGGTGGGTTGAGCTCTCAGCAGTCACTCCCCGGAGGTGACATCTCTAATGAGGACAATCAGAGACTTGTCTAACGAGTTCTGACATAAATTGTAGAACCCCGTTAGAAAGGTCACTCCTCTCCCCGTTACAAATGTCACTCTCCCTGGGTGATGGTGCTGGGGAGATTGGGTCTGATGACGGTGATCGGGATGAGCCGGCCGGAGATCGATCGGGTTCACATTCTGCGGGACGTCGTGGCGGAGCGAATTACGGTGCGCGAAGCTGCCCAACTGCTGCGGATCACACGGCGCCAAGTGTTCCGATTACTCAAGGCCTATCAGACCGGTGGTCCCACGGCCTTGGTGTCGCGCCGGCGCGGCAAGCCCAGCAACCGCTCCTACCCAGCGGCGCTGCGGACCGAGGTGCTGGCGCTGATCACAGCCAACTATGCCGATTTCGGCCCGACGCTCGCCTGCGAGAAGCTCGCCGAGCGGCACGGCATCGATCTGGGTGTCGAGACGATCCGGCGCTGGATGATCGCGGCGGGTCTCTGGCAGGAGCGCCGGCAGAAGCTCAAAGGGGTGCACCAGCCGCGCTATCGGCGCGACTGCGTCGGCGAACTCGTCCAGATCGACGGCTCCGAGCACTCCTGGTTCGAGGATCGCGGCCCACCCTGCACGCTTCTGGTCTACATTGACGATGCCACCAGCCGGCTGATGCACCTGAAGTTCGTCGAGACCGAGTCGACCTTTGATTATTTCCGATCGACCCGGGAGTACCTGGAGGCCTACGGCAAGCCGGTGGCGTTCTACTCCGACAAGCATGCCGTCTTCCGCGTCAACGGCAAAGGAGCGGTGGGCGGTGACGGCATGACCCAGTTCGGGCGAGCCCTGCATCAGCTCAACATCGACATCATCTGCGCCAACTCGCCCCAAGCCAAAGGCCGCGTCGAGCGCGCCAACGGCACCTTGCAGGACCGCCTGGTCAAGGAGATGCGACTGGCTGGGATCTCGACCCTTGAGGCGGGCAATGCCTTCCTGCCGGCATTCATGGCGGACTTCAACCGCCGCTTTGCCAAGGCGCCCTACAGCGACAAGGACCTGCATCGCCCGCTCAGCGAGGACGATGAGCTGGATGACGTGTTCGCCTGGCGGGAGGAGCGGACGGTCTCGCGCAATCTGACCCTGCAGTACGACCAGGTGCTGTTCATTCTCGAGCCGAACGCGATCACGCTGTCCCTCGCCCGCCAGCGGGTGACCGTCTATGACTATCCGGATGGGCGCTTTGCCATCAAGCACAAGGGCCTGGAGCTGCCCTACAGGCCCTTTGACCGACGCCAGCAGGTGGATCAGGCGGCGGTCGTCGAGAACAAGCGGCTGGGTCCGGTTCTGGCCTACATTGCCGAGCGGCAGAAGGAGCTCGACATGAGCCGGAGCAACAGCGCCCCGCGGCGGCGCGGCCAAGGCAAGAGCCTGTTCAAGGTGGGTTGAGCTCTCAGCAGTCACTCCCCGGAGGTGACATCTCTAATGAGGACAATCAGAGACTTGTCTAACGAGTTCTGACATAAATCGGGCTATCGTTTCACTTCTCATACGTGCGCGAGGCTGCTAGGCACGTGCCGTGTGCGGAAGTAATTCATGTTAGTCGACGATGAAAAGTAGCATAAGATCAAGGCCATTCAGGATCACCTGTCCGAGCAAGAAAGCAGAACCACAATCATAGTGTCTCTTCTGCTAATCTGGATACTCAGCATCCCTGGCGTGGTGTTGTTTCACCTTCTCGAAATTCCATGACGGGTGAGGATAACCCAACCTAAGTCCAATTAACATATGTTAGTCGAGACATTTTCTCTGAGAACTGCCATTTACCCGACAGACGGCAGATTTGTATTCGGCTATAGAAACATCTGACCCTGTTATTTTGCCCCTACAGGGCGGACTTTGGAGCGCCCCTTGAGACGACGGGCGCTTTCTTTTTGCTGGTCTGAGACTCTCGTTGTCTGCACCCTTTTCCCTAAACGGCCTTGTGCGAACGTTCGCTCATGTACCCGGACCATCACCAACGGCCACCTGAAACCTAAAACCGACGGCAGCAGACCTGCTCCAACCCGACCTTCTGAAAGGGCGGGGAATTTCACTGCCTGACCCAACCGGCCATGGCTTGATCAGCTACAGGAGCTGGCACGAGCATGTTCGCCCGAACTGCGATCGCCGCTGTCTCCGACTCCCGTTAATCTATGTTAGACTATGTGGCTGATTGGACGCGGATCGCCGTGCCGCGCATGGCCAACGGCCCGACGGGGATATTCCCGTCGTCCGGTTGTACCTTCGTCTTGGAGCTGAGCCATGGATGACGCGTCCTCGCCGCGGAACGCCTCGGAGAAATGGCCGCGGCGTAGCCTCAGGAGCCGCACGCAAGCAAGCTCCGCAGGCGCCGAAGACGCGAACGAGCGGCTCAGGGCAGTCCTGGCCAGTGTCAGTGACTGCTACTTCACGCTGGACCGGGCCTACCGCATCACCGATCTCAATGAGGCGGCGAAGGACTGGGTCGGGCCGGATCCGGACAGGGTCCTGGGCGTATGCCTTTGGGACCTGTGCCATCCTGAGGCCGAGTGCAGCCGCGTCATCAGGGAAGGCATGCAAGCGCGCCAAAGCATCCGGCGCGAGGTGATGTCCGGCCTGCGACCAGGCCACTTTCTCGATCTCCACGTCTGCCCCTCGACGGATGGCCTGAGCGTCTTCTTCACCGACGTCACGGAACGTCATGCCGCCAAGGCAGCGTTGAACGAGCTCGCCGGACGCGTCCTGAGCCTTCAGGACGAGGAGCGCCAACGGATCGCCGAGGAGTTGCATGACTCGACGGCTCAGCATCTCGCGGCCCTCGTCCTCCACCTCATGCGGCTGAGGCCGTTTGTTCTGCCCGAAGGCCACACGGTGCTCGATGAGGCGGCTGACTCGGCCGAGGAGGCCGCAAGGGAGCTGCGCGCCTTCACGTACCTGCTGCATCCGCCGGGCCTGGAGAACGGCGGTCTTGCCGGAACCGTGCGGGCCTTTGCGGCGGGGTTCGCGCGCCGGACGGGCCTGCAAGCATCCGTCTCAATGCCGGACGCGGCCGACAACCTGCCCTTCGACATCCAGCGTTCGCTGCTCAGGGTGATCCAGGAGGCACTGACCAACACCTACCGGCATGCCGCCGCCTCCCGGATCACGATCGACCTGCGGGTCGGGGCCAATGCCCTGAAACTGCGGGTTCGCGACGATGGCTGCGGGCTGTCCTGCGGCGTCCGGAAGGCGGCCGAGGGCGGCGCCTTGCTTGGCGTCGGTGTCACCAGCATGCGGGCGCGCATGCTGCGGTTCGGCGGCAGCTTGCGGCTCCTGAGCGGCGCCCGCGGAACGCTGGTCGTGGCCATCCTGCCCCTCGGGTTCAAGCCCGTGGGTCACGGGGTGCAGGCAACCTCCGGCCCGCAGAATGTCGAACGTGAACGGGCTGGGGCAATCAGTTGACGCGGCGATCGGTTGGTGGGCCCGCCCTCATGAGATCGCATTCCTGTGCGAGAGCGAGCAGCACCGCGCCCCAGCGTTGCTCCGCCCGCGCCATTTGCCAAACCGTCTCGTCGTAGTCCTCGAGCGCCATCTCCTCGCGCCGGAAGAGATGCTCGAGCGGGGCGAAGGATTGCCGCCGGAACGCCTCGTCGAGGACGTGGTCCAAGGCCTCGCGAATCGTCATCACCCTGTTCCTGGCGATTCTACGATGGCGCCGTGCCCTCTCGAGCGCCGTGAACGCCTCGCCGAGTTCGGCGAGACTGACGAGGTCAGCCAGGCAGATGGGCTGGGTCACCACCCCATGGCAATCTCCCGGTGTGATGCAGCGTCGAGAGGTGATGAGTCTTGCCCCGCACCGTCCGGACGCTCGTCGGTTCGGTAAGCCGCAGGACAGTCTAGCAGGCCGTGGGTGGTTGTTGTATCGGGCCTTTCCCTGAGACCGCCGCGGGAAACTCCTGACCTGCACGTGGGTAGGATCGGCCCGAAGCGACCGAAAGGCTGAGCGGATGGGTCTTCGGCGTCTGTTCACTGCGTCAACACCACCTGAATTGAGCGCTCGCGCGGCCTCGCTCTCTGAGTGGCAATGACACGCGTCCCCATCAGGATCTCGGCCGTTTCTCGAGTGTGAAAGTTTGACCCAGAAGTGACCTTGAGGGCAGAATTGCCATCTCGGAACTGAAGCCCAACCTATGGTCTCGACAAGCGTCATCTGGTCGTCGATCGTGAGCTCTGTGAGGCTGGATCTCCTGAACCTCCCGCGCATGCAAAAAGAAAGCGCCCTTATCGCAAGGGCGCTTCAAGTTCCGGCCCGTAGGGGCAAAAATCGCGGTACCGGTAAGACAGCAATATTCAGACAAACGTGCTTCGTCATGTCGGTATATTCCGACGGAGGAATACGGAACGTGCCATCGATCAAGCCGTTCTCCACGTCGAGCGATGGGAGCCATACGCCGGGTGCGTAAAAGACAGCCCAATATAGCCAAGATTGGACTGTCATAATCAACCGTAAAGTCAGGAGGTCTACGGCTTGAGCACCATGCAGTTTCTGACCGGTGGCGGCATCATGGGCGCTCGCATCCAGGCCTTCGACTGGTCAGCCTCCCCACTCGGATCCCCTGAGACCTGGCCACCCTCACTCCGCGTCACGCTCAGCAACATGCTGCGATCCAAGATGCCCACCTACCTGTTGTGGGGGCAGCAGCTGATCACCTTCCACAATGATGCCTGTCTGCCGCTGCGTGGTCTCAGGGCGGAGGCCCTCGGGCAGCCCCTGCCGCGGGTCTGGGCCGAGATCTGGGATGTGGCCGCGCCGCTCGTTACGCAGGCGCGTCGCGGCGAGGCAGCGTACGTTCAGGACGTGCCGGTCTGGATCGTGCAGCGAAAGGGTTATCCCGAGGAGACATGGTGGAACGCCTCCTTCAGCCCAGTCATGGCCGAGACTGGCGACGTGGGAGGTGTTCTCATCATCATCCATGAGACGACTGAGCGGGTGTTTGGTGAGCAGCGTCTCCGGTTCCTGGTCGATCTCAGCACCCGATTGCGCGGGATTCCCGACGCCCGTGGGGTCATGGACACGGCAGCCGAAATGCTTGGCCGGCACTTGAAGGCCAGCCGCGTCGGATATGCCGAATTCAGCAAGGCTGGCACATCCTTCACGGTCGAGCGCGACTGGACTGAGGGCCCAACTCCGACCTTTGCCGGCCAGTACCGCGTGAGCGACTTCGGGCCGCTCATCGAGAGCGAGTTGCAGGCGGGGCATACAATCCGCATTGATGATGCCTTGACGGATGCTCGAACCGAGGAGGTGAATACCGCGGCTGAGTCCCTCCACACCGGAAAGCGCGCCAGCATCATCGCGCCTCTGATCCGGGACGGTCGCCTGGTCGCGTCGCTCTTCGTCCATCAGGCTGAGCCCTGTCACTGGCGTGACGATGAAGTGACGCTGGCGCAGGAAGTGGCCGAACGCACCTGGACATCGGTCCTCAGAGCCCGGGCGGAAACGAACCTACGGGAGAGCGAGGCACGCTTCCGGCAGTTCGCCGAGCACTCGACCGACATGCTCTGGATCATGAATGCCGAGACGTTGCAGATGGAGTATGTCAGCCCCGCCTTCGAGCGCGTCTGGGGCTGGTCCCCGGAGATCTTCCGGCACCGCGACCAATGGGCCGAAACGCTCCATCCGGATGACCGCGAGCGCGCGCTCCAGGCCACCGATCGCGTCTTGCGCGGCGACACTGTTGTTGAGGAGTACCGCATTGTTCGACCGGATGGGAGCATGCGCCACATCCACGCCACCGGCTTCCCGATCTTTGACGAGGATCAGAAGATTCGACGGATCGCCGGCATTGCCAAGGACATCACCCAGCATGATGGCTCGACAGTCTACGTGGTCGATAGCAATGAGGTCTCCCAACGCGATCTGTGCCTTCTGCTCCAGGGGGCCAGCTACGAGGTGAAGACGTTCGCCTCGGCGCAGTCCTTCCTGGACGTGGCACCGGTGCTGGTGCCCGGCTGTGTGGTGCTCGATATTCGCAATCCGGAGGCGGGCGGGCTGACGATCCCCAGAGAGCTGAAAGCCCGGCGTGCGGGCCTACCGGTGATCGTAATCGGTGAGGCCCGCGGGGACGTTGCGGTTGGTGTCCAGGCAATGAAAGCAGGAGCGGTCGATTTCCTCGATGTGCCGTATCGCTCCGAGCAGCTGCTGGATGCGCTCGCCTCGGCCCAGGCGGCCATCCGGGAGAGGGCTGAGCGGGATCAGGCCACCGAACGCGTGAAGGCGCTCATTGCAGCGCTGCCGCCGCGTGAGCGGGAGGTGCTGGACGGGCTGCTGGCCGGGGGCACGAACAAGACGATTGCACGGGAGCTTGGGCTGAGTCCGCGGACGGTTGAGGCACACCGGGCTCGCATCATGGAGCGGCTGAGCGCTCAGAGCCTGCCCGAGCTGGTGCAGATTGCGGTTGTGGCAGGCTTGCAGCCCAAACTGCAGGATAGGCGAGGGTGACCACCCAGGTGACAAGAAACGGCACGCCCAACATCTTCAGTGCGGCCGGAGAGTGTCCGAGAACGGCACCGTCAGGACTGTTTCGCCGGCTCCATCCGTAATCTCGATGGCTGCATCGCGTCCCAGGTCATCCACTTCGTCCACGAGTTCCCGCGCCACTGTCACAGCTTCCGCAAAGGCGGCCTCAAGATCGGGCAGCTCTGTGCCGTCCGGATCCAGCTCAAGCTTGTCCCCGTTTCGAATGTGGAGATAGTACAGAGGCATCATGACAAGAAACCCGCGTGGATGAGGGATTTAGGCCTCAAACCGCCAATGCCCAGCCCCGGCTGGGAGGCAGCAGAGTAAATCTGGACTGCCCTGACCATCCGCAAAGGGCCAAGGCATTGCAAGCTGCAATCCTGCTGCGGCGCCACCGCTCAACCGACACCAGACGGCAGATCAAGGCGGCGGATGAGGTGTCGAACACCCGACGTTTGCATTCTGGACTCTCATAAACGCCCACGCTCCCGGCCGATGAGCCGGGAGCGTTCTTGTTGAAACCAGAGATGGTTATGCCGCGCGGTTGAGCCGCTGGGCAGTCTGCTCAGCCTGCACGGCCACGGTGCGTGTGGCCTCCTCAGTCATCTGGAGCGTGAGCTCGGCGATGCGCCGGCTGTTCTCGATGGTCTGCTCCAGGTTGTCGCGCAGGAGTGTCGTTTGCACCTCCACGAAATCTGCCAGCGTGTGGCAGCGGGCGAGGGTCTGCAGGCCATCGAGGTTCCGCTGCAGGCGCTTGTGGCCGCGCTCGACCACCTCACGCGAGACCTCCTGCAGACCGCGCGCGAGTGCAGTGCCGGATTGGGCCACAGCGCGCAGGTTGTGCGCCGCCTCTTCGCTCAGCCCAAGCGCGGCCCTATCAGGACGGTCCACCGTCAGCAAGCCTTGGCGCGTTGAGTGGCGGGTCAGCTCAGAGAATGTGCTGAAGCTGGTCTCCACCATCTCCTGCATGGCTTGAGCCATCGTCTGGGCGCCGGCGACGCTGGCCCGCAGCGTGTCGGCCACATCCTCCGTCACCCGCTGCACGGCTTCGCCCTGCTCACGGGTCCGTCGGCTGTCGGCGCGCTTCATCTCATCAATGTTGGCCATTTCATCCTCCACTGTCTCGGCGATGGCGTTGGCTTCCTCGTCACTCAAGACCTTGAGCACGGCGGGAAGCAGCTCCTTCCGGTCGTCGCGGATGTGGTGCTGGAAAATGCGTCTCAGTTCAGCGATCTTGCCGAGGAACTCGGCGCCGTTCTTTCGCATGGCCTCGAGTTCGTCCAAGAGCGCACTGGTTTGCTCGTTGTCGGTGCTGGCCTCGTGCAGGAGATCGCCCATTCCGTGCCGTCTCAGCACCGGGAAGAGGTGCTCTTCCTGAAGGGTAGCCAGCAGTTCCAGTTCCCGCTTTAGATCGGCGAACAGGCGCTCACGGGTTTTGACCGCATTATCGGAGGTGGCGAGCAGCTTATCAAACAGCTCGTTCGCCTTGTCCGGTGGCGTTTGGCTGAATCGTCTGGCGGCGGACATCGGTTCTTCCTGCAAGAAAAAGGGACTTTAGATGGTTGAAACGAGATTTCGCGAAGTGACATCAGCCGCAGGTCGAAGCGGCACTCACTCGCAAAAACGCAGAAACAACAGGGTTGTTCGCATGAGACCCCTTGCTGACGTGGACATCGGCGATGCAACGCGCCGATTGTCCCGAGGCGTTCCCAACTTTTTCCCGTATGTTAATCATTCGACGGGTGGAGCTTGGCAGTACTCTGCGAGCTGTGCGCGCAGCATTCTGTTGGCTAGCTCATCGGTCATGAGAGAGTTGTTGGAGTTCCTGCCGGTGCTTGTGGGCCCTCTGGAGCGCCTCGGCGGCGCGCCGCTCGTGGAACGAACGCTGGAACTCGGTGTAGGCCTGTCGCGCATCGGCAATGTGCGTCTGGGCCGCGGCCTCGCAGGCTCTGATGAGGGAGCCTAGTTTATCGCGAACCTCGATCATTGTTCCTCCTCCCGGATTGCCCCTGCCAATCTCTGCAGGCTTTT
Source organism: Microvirga ossetica (assembly GCF_002741015.1). Lineage (NCBI taxonomy): Bacteria > Pseudomonadati > Pseudomonadota > Alphaproteobacteria > Hyphomicrobiales > Methylobacteriaceae > Microvirga > Microvirga ossetica. The sequence continues at coordinate 345,290 of NZ_CP016618.1, forward strand.
GAGAAGGGCTCACGGTGCCTCTCTCGAAGGTGCGCACAAGCAGGGCGATTTGAGATGTGTTTTACGGGTTACTCGGCCTAGCTGCGCTGCCTTCAGGCCGCGAAGGACTGGCGATGCTGCTGCCGCCGCAGCGTTTCCAGGAGGTCCACATAGGGCTGGCGTTTCTCCCAATGGGCGGCTCTGATCGTACTCCTGATGTGCTCTTTCAGCTTTGGCTCGAGAGCTCTTGCCTCGACGTTTTCCAGTTCGACCTCGGCAGCAAAGTCAATGTCGCCAAGTCTATGGAGGACCTCTCTCATCATGGCGTCAAGGCTCGGCGAGTACACGGGATAGGTCTGGTGAGACTTACTGGGCATGGTTTCCTCTTGTTGTTCTTGCTTCTTGGCCCAAGAAATGACGGCGTCACCTTGGATTAACAAGTGCCGAAGGGGTGGGTAGGATTACGACGGATTTTTACCTACTCCCTTCGAGAGCGCTCAGTCGAAGCGCTCGCCACCCCTGCTGGATGTAGCCATTTGGTGCGCGTCACCGGGGCGCGATTGAGGCCACATCAGCCAGCTGTGCAGAGGACGTGAACGGGATTTACCGAACCAAGCCTAACCGGACTGCGCAACAAGCTAAGTCGAGTGTGGGCAGTTGCCTTCTGGACCCTTGCGGAACAATCCGTGGGGAATTTCCGACTGGTGCCCGTTAGAGCCAGACGGTAACTCAGGCGACTGGCAGGCAGCGACAGCGCCTGCGGTTTAGGGAGAGAGTTGCCCAGAGAGGCAGCGATACGCCACATCGCTCGAGGAGCGGCCTATGGGGGTGGCACGGATGTACCGCCACCCCCGAAACCTCAACCCCTTCCGCAAAAGGTCAGGCGAGCGACGATCCCACCATGGCGGGCGCGATTGGGTTTTGTCGGGCAATCCTCAATAGCATGGACGGACCTAGGCCAATGGACAAGGCTGCGAACGATAATCGAGGGGCTGACCTCATCTATCTTGTCCACGACACTGGCCAACATTGATGTCGAGTATGAATTCGAACTGGCCCGGCTCCGGGTAACCGCCAAGCCCGACCTCAGAGCAATGCTCATGAACACGGTGCGCCAGCGCCATAGGGAGCGCCGGGCTTCCTATGTCCGCGAGATCGCGGAGCTGCAAAAGCGGATGAGTCGGAAATAGTATCGCATTAACCGTCGCGATCGATTGAACGAAGGGAGCAAGGCCAGAGGAGCACAGATGCCGCAAGCCCTTGTACCTAACCAGCCTCTCATATCAGGGACCGAAGGCACCGGACCGGTGCCGCCGGGAACAGGAAGGGTGGAGCAACTGATCGAATGGATCGGGCTCGCGATCTTCGTCGCGCTGGCGGTCAGTGCCGCTGTCATCCTGATCCGAAACCGCCGGGGGACAACCGGGAAGCATTGACCAAAATACGACCCGTCCTTGCTGGGGCTGTTCGCGGAGGAGGGCTTGGTAACTTAGCCGATCGGCGGCTACTGGGCCGCCGCCAGCAGCAAGATCAGGATGACTTTTGGCGTCCCGGTCGAAGGTCCGCAGTGGCACGGCACCGTCAGATTAACGGAATGGAATCAGGGGTCGCCATATGAGGCGATATGACGAAGTCCCGTCCTGCATTGTACGCCCGCCACCGCTTCCCTGCCGAGGTGATCAACCTCGCGGTCGGGCTGTACTTCCGCTTTCAGCAGCCGGCCATTGTTCGGCACAATTGCGGCTCGGCACCGTTATCGTCCCGTTAGTTTCAGGCGATCGAGGGCGCCCTCGCTGAAGGTGTTCGACAGGAAACGCAAGGATGGTTGCTGCTGCTCACTCCCCGCAGACCCTGATGATCCGCAAGCTGGACAGTATCTTTCCTCTCTCCGATGAGGAGAAGCGCGTACTCCAGGATTTGCCGGTGCAGGTTCAGGCGCTCAAGGCTGACCACGACATTGTGCGCATCGGCGACCGCCCCTCGCACTCCTGCCTACTGCTGGAAGGTTTCACCTGCGTCTATAAGCTGACCTCGGACGGCAAACGCCAGATCATGGCCATTCATGTTCCCGGCGACACTCCGGACCTGCAAAGCCTGCACTTGAAGGTGATGGACAACAGCGTTGCCACCATCTGCCCGTGCACGGTCGGGTTCATCCGACATGACGACCTGCGCCGTGTGTGCGAGCGCTATCCCCGGATCGCCGCCGCCTTCTGGCGCGAGACGCTGGTGGACGCCTCGATCTTCCGGGAACGGCTGCTCAACGTCGGACGCCGTGAGGCTTACACCCGGATGGCGCATCTTCTCTGTGAGTTTCGGGTGAAGCTGAAGGCGGTCGGGCTGACCGAGGACGATACCTTCGATCTGCCGCTCACTCAGGTTAAACTCGCTGACGTCATCGGTACCAGCACGGTCCACGTCAACCGGGTTCTCCAAGCTCTTCGGACCAATGGTCTGATCCAGACCAGGGGAACGCAGGTGACCATCCCTGACTGGGAGAGGTTGAAGGAAGCGGGCGAGTTCGACCCACTCTACCTTCACTTGGAGAGGGAGGACGCAGCATGAGCCTGACCTTTCAGCCAGTGCGGGTGGACACCGGCTTTGAAGAAGAGGGTGTGCTGGTATTTGACGAGCACCGGCGGCTCACAGCTGTGCTGGTTCATCTCTCGGATCAGCACGAGATTGCTCCAGGGCAATGGTTTCTGGAGTCAGGCTTTGGTCCGCTCGACGACGTCAGCCATCCTGCCTTTGCTGATCTCAATGCGGCACACGACTGGATCAGCCAGCGCCTTGCCCATCGGGCTTGGAGCAGCTCAGCAGTTCCATAGGGGCACCTTCTGCGAAATACGCGCCTTGATGATGACAACCGGCACTTTCGGGAGCAGTTTCAGGTCAGAGTGCCAGAGGTGCACCTATGGTCAAAGAGCGTACGTTGCTGAAGCAAGCTGTAGATGAATTGGCAACGCTGGAACCGCGCGGCGACGATCCAACTCACTATCAGGCTGAGCGTTACACCTCGGCGCTGGCAGAATGGTCCAAGCGCCTCGCCATAAGCACGCTCGAACTCAACCAGCTGGTTCTCATCCGGAAGCTGTTCGGGGTCGGAACAGATCCTAGCCTCCCATCGTTTGAGCCTTTCCATACTGGGGGTTATGCGAAATGGCGCGGGCTGTCCAAAATGGTCAAATGATTGACCCAAGCGATCAAGCACGACGCTCTGGTCGAGTTAAATTGAGACTATGGAAATGACGTCCACCAGTCAAAACTTAAGCTAGTTGATGGCGAGGCGCCGCAAGCGTCCAGTGATTGATCCAGACAGGAACGGGGTCGCATCTTGCCGCGCTACTTCTTCCATACCCTTATTGACGACCGGCTGATCTGGGATGCGGCCGGACAGGAATTGCCGAGCCTCTTGAGCCTCGAGGATCGAGAACTGACCCTGGCCGTCTGGTCCGAGGTGTTCGACCGGCAAGGCCGGGTAAGCCGGAGTTTCGTGATCACCGACGAGATCGGCAAGGTGCTGTTCGTCACCTCTCGATGATTGTCTTTCCCCCTCTGGATGAGGAGAGCCGCGATGGTGAGGTTTCCGATGTTCGGGTTTTCACGCCGGGTCGAGGACACGGTGGCGCGGGCCATGGCCATCCTCAAGACGCGGGAGGACCATACGTCCAGACAGCTCTTGGCCCGCCCTTCAACACCGGCGGTCAAGCCCATAAAGGCTCGCTACTGGCGTCAGGAATGACAATCTGTTCGCAGAAATCGGCTCATCGGAAATTTGCCGCCGAGAATGAAACGCGCAGCCAGGGGCGTCTTGGACCCTCAGCCAGGGCGTCTTTCCCGCTTTGGAGGCAATGGAGCGAGGTCGGGATGATACGCAACGCGCCCGGTACACGCATTATGAAACCGCCAAGATAAACTTTCCGTAGCGGCTTCAGCGCGGTTTCATACTGCGCGTTATGCGAAATTGCGCAGCTCTACGCGCGAGTGCGACGACAGGATCACCGGATGGGAGTAGAATAGGCCGAGCAGCGTTGTCCTGACGCTTTGATGAGCGCCGCCAGCCCATCATGAGGGAGAGCGGCCATGCCTCGCTTGTTCTTTCACGTCCGGTTCGACCACCACAGTCGGAGCCGCGACGAGCTTGGTCTCGACTTCCCGGACGTGGAAACCGCCTGCGCCGAAGCAGTCCGCGCGGCCAAGGATCTCAGAGATGAGTTCGTGGCTCAGGGGCAGAACCTGCGGGACTATGTCATTGAGGTCGAGAATGTCTCCGGCGAGCTGGTTTTTCGGCTGCCGTTCTCCGAACTGTTTGATGCTTGAGCTGGGGCGGCGGTCGCTTCCCCACAACAAGGTTGTGGGGAAGGGCCAAAGCAAACAGGATGGTGCGGGCCTGAGAACAGAAACACGTTGTGAATGGCCCAGGGTGTGCCTGGACTCGGGGCAGAGCCTAGAGCTCATCATCCGTGTCGCTGTGGCTCCGCCACGTTGTCGGCGTCTGGCCCGACCAGCGCCGGAAGGCCCGGGTGAAGGCACTCGCTTCCGAATAGCCCAGCGCCGCCGCGATCTGGGCGAGCGGCACTTGGGTGTCCTGCAACAACTGGCGCGCAATCTCGAACCGGATCTCGTTCGTGATCGCCCGATAGCCCATGCCACTGCTCTTGAGATGCCGGCTGAGGGTGCGCCGGTGCATGTTGAGCAGTTCAGCGATGTCGTCGGCTGAGCAGTGATTGCCCGTCAGCCGCGTGCGCAGCAACCGCCGGATGTCGTCCGAGAATGCGGAGCCTTGCGCGCCTTTCAGTTGCTGGATCTTCTCCTCTAGCATCGCCCGCAGCATCGGATCAGCCCCAGCAACCCGCCGATCCAGATCGCGGGCCGGGAAGACAATGCTGGCGCTTTCCTCATTGAACCTGATCGGGGCTCGGAACTGGCGTCGATACGGCTCCTGATCCACTGGAACGGTCTGGGGTAACAGAACCTCACTCGGGTCCCAGCCCGATCCGCACAGGGCCCGTATGGCGTTCACGGCAACGGCCAGCGATCCGGCCGAGATCTGATCGGCACTCTCGGCCTTAGGCTGGTAGACCGAGAAGGTGAACAGGGCCGTGTCCTGGCTGATGTTGAGCGACAGCACGGCGCCCCGGTTCTGGATTCTCAGGTTCTCCACGAGAGCACGCATCGCATCTCCCAGGGTCTCGGAATGCTGCATCAGACGCCCGACCAAGCCCAGCGACAGGACCGTGGCGCGCTGGCCGACCAGGAGCCCGAAATGCGGACAGTTCGTGCGGGCCACGCACAGGGTCAGCAGCCGGCCCAAGGCCACATAGGAGATTACGTTCGTGCCGTCGTCGAAGAGGCGTGGATCGAGCCCGGCCTCCCGGATCACCGGATCGGGATCGAGGCCGAAGCCGCGTAGGGTCGGGGCGATCTCCTTTGAGACGCCCAGGTGGATGTAGCCGGGGGGAAGTGTTCGCCGAGGGGCAGCCATCTCGTTGGTTATCGCCATGCCTCCTCACAGAAGTCGAGATTGACGAACTTGAGAGGGGGCTCAAGAAGCGCAAAGTCCGCAGGTACCAAAGTGGCCTGGAGTCGGTTGGTATGATGAGCGGCGGTCACAGGGATGGTTGGGCAGTGGACATGGCTCTCTCCCGTCTCAAGGCGGGAGCACAGCAGTGTCTCTCAGTCGTCTGCGCCCGAACACGTCGGCAGACGATAGATCTAAACGATTTAGCAGTTCCATCGTTCAGATTTATCGGTCAACAGTTAGACACTATGTTCCATAAAGGCGCTTCTGCGAATTATCCGTGTAGACGCAATATAGAGATGACACCCCTCTGCAAAGTTCAAATGGCACTCTCCTGCTTTTCGGGGTTGCAGGAGGACGTGCCGCATGACGGTGGTGTCGATGAGCGCCAAGGAGTTTTCCCAGCTGGATGTGCTGATGGATTTAGAAGCCCGTCGGGTGACCGTTCGGGACGCTTGCGGCCTGCTCCGGCTCAAACGCCGACAGGTCTTCCGGCTGTTGAAGGACTTCCGGCAGCACGGAGCTGCCAGCCTCGTGTCGAAGCGGCGTGGCCAGCCCGGCAACAACCGCCTGCCGCAGCCGGTCCGTGATCTGGTCATGACGCTCATCAAGGAGCGCTACGCCGACTTTGGCCCGACCCTGGTGGCCGAGAAGTTGCTTGAGGTTCATGACTGCCGGGTGTCACGGGAGACCCTGCGCAAGTGGATGATCGAAGACGGTCTGTGGCTGGATCGCCGCCGGCGCCTTCCTTCGGTTCATCAGCCACGCAATCGCCGCGAGCGCAGGGGCGAACTGATCCAGATCGACGGCTCCAAGCATTGGTGGTTCGAGAACCGTGGCCCACAATGCACGCTTCTGGCTTATATCGATGATGCCACCAGCCAGCTGATGCATGCGGCTTTCGTGCCCTCGGAGTCCACCTTCGATTACCTGCGCGAGACGCATGAATACGTCACAGCCCATGGCCGTCCGATCGCCTTCTACTCGGACAAGCACGCCATCTTCCGGGTCAGCAACACAGAGGCTGAAAGCGGCGACGGCATGACCCAATTCGGGCGGGCCCTGCATGAACTCAACATCGACATCCTCTGCGCCAACACACCGGCTGCCAAGGGCCGCGTCGAGCGCTCGTTCGGCACGCTGCAGGATCGCCTGGTCAAGGAGATGCGCCTTGCCGGCATATCGACGATCGAGGCAGCAAACGCCTTCCTGCCGGGGTTCCTGGCCGATCATAACCGGCGTTTCGCCAAGGAGCCCATCAGCCCCTCGGATGCGCACCGTCCGGTGCCGCAGGACATGGTGCTGGAGGATATCTTCGCCTGGAACGAGGAGCGCACCATCACCCGCAATCTGACGCTCCAGTACGACAAGGTGCTGTTCCTGCTCGAGCCCACTGAGCTGACGCGCCCTCTCGCCCGCCAGCGTGTGACGGTGATCGACTATCCGGACGGACGGCTGGCGATCCGGCACAACGGGGTCGACCTGCCATACCGCACCTATGACAAGCTGCGGCGGGTGACGCATGCGGCGATTGTCGAGAACAAGCGCCTGAGTGAGGTGCTGGCCTATGTGGCGCAGCGTCAGCAGGAGCGGGACGAGCAGCGCTCGGCCAAGGCGCCGCGCCGGCGGGGGCAGGGTGAGCGTCACATGTTCAAGACACCGTAAGGCGCCCCGGCGGAGCAACCCCGACCAGCTCCGCCGGGGCGCCCTCCCCAACCGGTTTTAGACCCAGGGTGTCATGTCAACTTTGCACGCTAAGTGCCATTTCTGGATTGCGCCGAGACGGTGGCGTTTAATTCATCACCCATACGCGAGCGCGCATGCCTCCCGACGAATGGTCATGGAAATCGTCACGGTCAGCACCCGCTCGCCATGCTCATCTCTAACCTCAACCATGATCTCGGGGGCATGACCCTTCGGCAACCGGTCCCGTCCGAGCTCAGCCGCGCTGTTAGCAGCCTCGGCGGCGGCTTCGTCCAGGCTGTCGAATTCAAGGCCATCGTCATCGCGGGTGAAGCTGTCACCTTCCCGCACGTCAAAATAGAAGCGTGCCACTGTTCCCTCCTGATGGGTGTCTACAAACTCATTGGGAGGCTGATTGTTCGTAGTTCCATAAATGCTTATCGGAAATTCCTGGTCCGCATGATCCGATTGCGGATCATCGAGAGAGTGCCGAGGAGGAGGGCGCCGACGACCCCGCCAATGGCTGGATCCCTGACCAGATGGGGGTCGTGCGTTGGGCTCATGACCATCTGGCAGCAGCAGAACAGTGCCCCAACCAACATACCGAGACTCGCCCCGAGAAGGGCAGAGTCGACAATGTCCGTTTCAATTGGAGCCGGTTCCTGGTCCATGCCATCTTGTAACACAGCCATCCCCGTGTCCTGAGGAACGTGTTCGATAAAGGACATTACGCGCAATTCGCGGACAATCTTCTCACACCTGCGCGAAGCCGCTAAGCTGACCTCATCCGCTTATCTGCGGAGCGGAAACGAGGAGCTTTGATGCGTAGTCTCAGACCAGCAGCACTCATGTTTGTCTTGATGGGAGCCATTCCGGCTCAGGCGCTTTCGAAGAGCGAGAAAACCGCGCTTGTGGGTATTCTTGTGGCCCAGATCGCCCGCTGCTACTCCCCCGCACCAGGCCAAACAGAGGCGGCCATCATCAAGCTGCATTTGGAGCGGAACGGCAGCGTCGCTGACCTCCAGGTGCTGGAGCCGCAACCCAACTCCGAGACCAACCAAGCTGTTATCCAGGCGGCTGAACGAGCAATCCGGCGATGTGCACACTTCGAGATCCCAGCGAAGTTCGGTGCCTCTTATGATCTCTGGAAGCGCGTGACGATCCAGTTGGGCCGCTGATTTAGCGAAAGTTGGAGGGTATTATGCGAGCGGTGCTAGATCCTCGGCACAGTGATCATGACCTTTTGGCGAGTGGCTCGAGAGGGCCGGGTTTGGGATAGGCGCGGCCCATTTTGGCCCGGGCCTTTTCGGTCGTGAACATCCAGGTGATGCGTGCGCCGGCGGCGTTACGCTCGCGCTCCCAGGCAGCGATTTCCCGCTCGAGCTCCTCGCGCGTGTCAATACGCCGATCCAGGCACTGGCCCTTGAGCACCCCAATCTCGATCTCGACCATGTTCAACCAACTCGCATGCTTGGGGGTGTAGTGGAACTCCAGATGCTGCAGGAGGCGATGCGCCTCGTCAGGCGGGAAAGCCTGGTAGAGCGAACCGGGCGTGTGCGTCGACAGGTTGTCCATCACGACCCGGATCCGCTCGGCCTGCGGAAAGTCGACATCTACAAGTTCGCGCATGCACCGGGCGAAGTCGCATGCCGTGCGTTGCTCGCTGACCTTGACCCGGCGCCAGGGCCGATGCGCGTCAAGGACTACGAACAGGTTCACCGTACCACAGCGGCGATACTCATAATCGACCCGCTCGATCTGCCCGGGCGTGGCCGGGAGCGGCTGACGCGTCTCGCCGATGAGCTGGACTGGGCTCTCATCAAAGCAAACCACCGGGTGCTGCGGATCGGACGGCTCGGCGTAGAGATCAAGCACGTCCTCCATGCGGGCGACGTATTCGCCATCAATCTTCGGAACGCACCACATCTTCTGCCGCCAGGGCTTGAGCGCGTTCTCGCAGAGTCGCCGGCGCAGCGTCTCCCGCGACAGGCTCTCATGTTGGGTGAGCCGCACGATCTCGCCGGCCAAGAGTTCCAGCGTCCAGCGGGCCCGGCCCGCGGGCGGCTTTGCGCAGGCGGTTGCCACCAGCAGCGCCTCCTCCGGGCCTGAGAGCTTGCGGGCGGCGCCGGGACGGGGCTCCTCGCTGAGGGCCCGCTCCAGGTTGCCCTCCACGAAGCGGCGCTTGGTCCGATACACGGTCGCGCCGCCGACCGCGATACTTTGGGCAATCGTCTCGTCTGGCACGCCAGCATCGGCCGCCAGCAGGATCTGCGCGCGCTTGAGCGTGCGAGCGGCCTGCTTGCCGCCGCTGAGCATCGCCTGGAGGTTGGCACGCTCGGCCTCGCTCAGCTCAACCCGGTAGCATATGTTCATCTCGGCCTCCCGCATGAGAGACCCAGCTGAATCAGCCGATGAATCGAGCGTGTGGCGAATGTCTGAGAAAAGCTTCACTGACAGGCAGGGCCAGTACCTGGCCTTCATTGATGCCTACACCCGCGTCCATGGCCGTCCCCCGGCCGAAACCGACATGCAGAGCCATTTCCAGGTCACTCCGCCTTCCGTGCACCAGATGATCCTGACCTTGGAACGCGCCGGCTTGATCCGCCGTCAGCCCGGAGTGGCGCGAAGTATCGAGGTGTTGGTCGCCCCCGAATGCCTGCCCCTCCTCCGCCATCCCCAACCCGTCAAATCCTCTGGGCCGAGGATCTAGTTGGGTCATTCGTCGGCGTGTTCATTTACCAGTTGCTCTCCGGCAGCTCGTTTCTCGCAATGCTTCCGATGTATTTGGCGTGTCTTCTAAAGCGCTTTTGATCTGGACTTGAATCGCTTCGGGTGGTCTGTGCGTTGACTGGGATATGGCCCGGGAGGCAAACCATGCCCCAGCCCTATTCTCCTGATCTGCGTGAGCGTGTTCTTGTCGCCTGTGCGCGTGGCGACCTTCCTCAGGTTGAGATTGCCCGCCGCTTCCAGGTCTGCCCCGCCACCGTCTCGAACTGGCGCCGCCAAGAGCGCGAGGAGGGCCGACGCTGTCCCAAGCCGCACAGCGGCGGCGTGCCCTCGCGCCTGGATGCAGCAGCTCTGGAGGTGCTGCGTCAGCTCGTGGCCGAAGACAATGACGCGCTGCTGCGCGAGTACCGCGAGCGCCTGGCCGAGCGAACGGGCGTGACGGTGTGTCTGGCGGTGATCTGCGAGGCGCTCAAGCGGCTCAAGCTGCGTCCGAAAAAAAGACCCTTCGGGCGGCCGAGCAGGAGCGGCCCGAGATTGCCGCCGAGCGCGAGGCTTACCGCCAGCAGATGAGCGAGCTTCCCGTGGAACGCCTGGTGTTCCTCGATGAGAGCGGAGTGACCACCAAGATGGCCCGCACTCATGCGCGAGCGCCACGTGGGCAACGCGCCTATGGGTCAATCCCGCTCGGCTCGTGGCAGCGGCTGACGGTCTTGGGCGCACTCGCCTGTGAGGGCCTGGTCGCTACGATGAGCATCGAGGCCTCGACCTCGACCTCCGTGCTTTTGGCCTATCTCGAGCAAATCCTGGTACCGGCCCTCAAACGCACCAAGCCGGATGCCATTCTGGTGTTGGACAACCTGCGCCCGCATCGGGCCACAGAAGTGCGAGACCTGCTCGCGCAGGCCGGGATCGGGCTTTTGTACCTGCCGCGCTATTCCCCGGAGTTCAACCCGATCGAGCCCGCCTGGGCCAAGATGAAAGAGCGGCTCAAGGCGAAAGCGCCTCGCACTCTTGAAGCTTTGGAAGCGGAACTCAAACCCGCCCTCGACACCATCACCGCAAAGGATGCCCGAGGCTGGATCAGGCATGCCGGCTATGCCCTACACTGATCCCAAAAGCGCTTTAGTACTACAGCCGGGCATTGTGCGTTGTCTTAGACACGGAGGTGTCGCGCCATGACGCACATGACCGAGGCTCACTGCTGGGCTGATCAACTGGATGATCTCTGCACCCGGATTGCTCCCCGTTTCGCCCGTATCGAACCGCGCCGACGCGCCCGAGCCTATCTGCAAGGGCTGCTCGCGCCGCTCAAGCGCAAGAACGGCTGGCACCTGGCCGAAGCGGCCGGTGATGCCAGCCCCGATGGCGTGCAGGACTTTCTTGCCCGCATGCACTGGGATGCCGATGCGGTGCGCGATGACCTGTGTGCCTATGTGGTCGAGCACCTCGGCGATCCCGAGGCCGTGCTGGTGCTCGACGAGACCGGCTTCTTGAAGAAGGGCGACAAGTCGGCCGGCGTCAAACGCCAATACTCCGGCACCGCAGGCCGCATCGAGAATTGCCAGATCGGGGTGTTTCTCGCCTATGCCAGCCGGCACGGGCATGCGCTGATCGACCGGGCGCTGTACCTGCCCGAGACCTGGGCCTTCGATGCGGCACGGCGGACGGAAGCGGGCATTCCGGAGGAGGTTGACTTCACCACCAAGCCGAAGCTCGGGCAGGCGATGCTCAAACGGGCGTTTGCGGCCGGGGTGCCGTGCACGTGGGTGGTGGGCGACTGCGTGTATGGCGCCGATTCCCAGACGCGACGCCTGGTCGAAGCGCATGGGCGCGGCTACGTGCTGGCGGTGACCTCGGCCCAGCGGCTCGGGTTCAAGCCCGTCGAGGATTGGCTCGAGGACGTGCCGGCCAGAGGTTGGACGCGGCTCAGCGCCGGCGATGGCGCCAAGGGGCCACGGCTGTACGATTGGGCCTATCTGCCGTATCGCACGCCGCCGGTGCCGGGTTGGAAAACCGGGCTGCTGATCCGGCGCAAGAAGGGCCGCCCGCATCAGTTCACGTTCTATCTCACCCGTTCGCCGGAGGAGACGCCGCTCTCTGAGCTGGTGCGGATTGCGGGTCAGCGCTGGCGGATCGAGAGCTGCTTCGAGGAGGCCAAGGGCGAGACCGGCTTGGACGAATACGAGGTGCGCTCGTGGACGGGCTGGTATCGCCACATCACGTTGGCCATGCTGGCGCATGCGTATCTCACCGTCGTGCGCCAGCACGCCATCGGGGGGAGAAGCCTCCGTCGTGCGCGCCGCGGGGTTGCTGCCGCTCACCGTGCCGGAGGTGCGGCGGCTGCTCTGGCATCTGGTGTGGGAGCGGCCGCCTTCGGTTGAGGCGGTGGAGCATTGGTCGACGTGGCGTCGGCGGCATCAGCAGCGTGCTCGCGAATGTCACTGGCGCAAGCGCACCCGCCGCCGTAAATCCCGGCTGTAGTATTAGGTTCCTGGCTAGGGACCAAGTTCCGGCCGTTGCGCTCCCGCTCAGCAAAAGAGCAGCCATTAAAGAATGACACTACTCAGGTTCCGTAAACGACCTTATCGGAATTCGGAGTGTAGAACCCCGTTAGAAAGGTCACTCCTCTCCCCGTTACAAATGTCACTCTCCCTGGGTGATGGTGCTGGGGAGATTGGGTCTGATGACGGTGATCGGGATGAGCCGGCCGGAGATCGATCGGGTTCACATTCTGCGGGACGTCGTGGCGGAGCGAATTACGGTGCGCGAAGCTGCCCAACTGCTGCGGATCACACGGCGCCAAGTGTTCCGATTACTCAAGGCCTATCAGACCGGTGGTCCCACGGCCTTGGTGTCGCGCCGGCGCGGCAAGCCCAGCAACCGCTCCTACCCGGCGGCGCTGCGGACCGAGGTGCTGGCGCTGATCACAGCCAACTATGCCGATTTCGGCCCGACGCTCGCCTGCGAGAAGCTCGCCGAGCGGCACGGCATCGATCTGGGTGTCGAGACGATCCGGCGCTGGATGATCGCGGCGGGTCTCTGGCAGGAGCGCCGGCAGAAGCTCAAAGGGGTGCACCAGCCGCGCTATCGGCGCGACTGCGTCGGCGAACTCGTCCAGATCGACGGCTCCGAGCACTCCTGGTTCGAGGATCGCGGCCCACCCTGCACGCTTCTGGTCTACATTGACGATGCCACCAGCCGGCTGATGCACCTGAAGTTCGTCGAGACCGAGTCGACCTTTGATTATTTCCGATCGACCCGGGAGTACCTGGAGGCCTACGGCAAGCCGGTGGCGTTCTACTCCGACAAGCATGCCGTCTTCCGCGTCAACGGCAAAGGAGCGGTGGGCGGTGACGGCATGACCCAGTTCGGGCGAGCCCTGCATCAGCTCAACATCGACATCATCTGCGCCAACTCGCCCCAAGCCAAAGGCCGCGTCGAGCGCGCCAACGGCACCTTGCAGGACCGCCTGGTCAAGGAGATGCGACTGGCTGGGATCTCGACCCTTGAGGCGGGCAATGCCTTCCTGCCGGCATTCATGGCGGACTTCAACCGCCGCTTTGCCAAGGCGCCCTACAGCGACAAGGACCTGCATCGCCCGCTCAGCGAGGACGATGAGCTGGATGACGTGTTCGCCTGGCGGGAGGAGCGGACGGTCTCGCGCAATCTGACCCTGCAGTACGACCAGGTGCTGTTCATTCTCGAGCCGAACGCGATCACGCTGTCCCTCGCCCGCCAGCGGGTGACCGTCTATGACTATCCGGATGGGCGCTTTGCCATCAAGCACAAGGGCCTGGAGCTGCCCTACAGGCCCTTTGACCGACGCCAGCAGGTGGATCAGGCGGCGGTCGTCGAGAACAAGCGGCTGGGTCCGGTTCTGGCCTACATTGCCGAGCGGCAGAAGGAGCTCGACATGAGCCGGAGCAACAGCGCCCCGCGGCGGCGCGGCCAAGGCAAGAGCCTGTTCAAGGTGGGTTGAGCTCTCAGCAGTCACTCCCCGGAGGTGACATCTCTAATGAGGACAATCAGAGACTTGTCTAACGAGTTCTGACACGGAGCCGCGAGAGTGGAGGTTTGGATCAAACCCTGAGGCGACTAAGGCAGCCTGCCCGAGCCTTCACATCCTGGATGAAGCCGTCCAAATCCATGTGATGCGCGTCGCGGTATAGCCGCCAGATTGCTTCGCCCCGCAGGTCAGTGCTCTCAAGGTCCATGAGGATCATGAAGCCGGCGAACGGATCCTGTACGATCCGTCCCAGAACACAGGCAGCGCCCACGTTGCCGGCAGCAAGCTTTCCGACGGCTCCAGCGAGGGTGTCTGAGGCTTCGAGCATGTGCCGACGCTATCGTTCCCGTCCGTCACCGTCTAGAGATGTTTAGGCCCAACCTAGAACGCAACCACTCAGGTTCCGTAAAGGCAGTTCTGCGAAATTCGGCTCACGACACTTGGAGCTTGTTGACAGCAAATTTGGTCGGGAAATGCTCCTTGAGCACGTCCAACAGAGACTCCTCGCCAGCCCAAAGAATGGCCTCCCATCCGTAGGCTCGGGCCGCGCGGACGTTCTCAGGGGTGTCATCGATCAAAAGAATGTCAGCCGGCAACAGCCCTACCCCTGACGTGGCGCTCTGGAAAAAGGCTACGTCGGGTTTCTTTGCGCCGATCTGGGCCGAGTACTGGATGCCATCAACGGTGTCGGCCAAGCCAAGCGTGTGCATGAGATATTGCGCACGCCGATGCTCCTGATTGGTGGCGAGGTGGACCTGAAAGCCCCCAGACCGAACCGTTTGGAGATCCTGAAGCAGCCGGTGATCGAGGCGCGCGTCTTGCTCGAACCAGTATTCAATGAGCCGATCGGCCGTGACGTGGGGAGCAATCCTTTCCAGCACCTCCGGCAACCGATCTTCCAGCCTGGCCCGGCCAATCACGATGTCGTTCCAATGGCTGTCAAAGAACTCCCGGTGCAAGTCATCAGTCCGCAACCCCAAATCAGACTCGAGGAATGTCGACCAATGGCGGCCGTCCTCGGGCCTGCCCCTGATGAGGACCCCATCAACATCAACCATGAGGGCTTTGGTCACTAGGCGCTCCTCTCCGGCTCTAGAACGGCTCGAAGTTGAAGGAATGACCCATTTTTCACAAGCACTCACTCCATAAATGGGCTTCTGCGAAATTTGCGGGCTATTTTCCGGCCAGGGCTTTGTAGAGGTGAGCCACCAATTCGCTTTCTCAAAGCGTTCCTACCTGCGGGCGAAGCGGGCTGTAATCCTGAGTTTGTTCGGAGACATATCCTCACAGGCAACATAATTTCTATGGATGTGTCTCAGGACTTCCGTGTCGCTTTCTAGCTTTGCCTCGCCTGACATCGTGCCGCTGACAAGAATTGGCCTATCATAACTGCGGCTAAATGCTTCTGAGTTGATGAACTCACCAATACGGGAGCAGCTTATAGGGCTGTAAAAATCTATCTTGTATTCGACAGTAAGCGGACCACGACTCCACTTGTGACCTAAGATCAAGTCGCAGGACTGAGTTTTCAGCTCATCAATCCAGACCAGATGTCGATCATCACTTTCGGCCTTCTGTAGATTGGCTTGCAGAGCCTCTTTGAAGAGCTGGTACGTCTGATCATTGCATTTGCGTTTTGGAGCAAAACTATGAGCGCGTACGCCTGTATCCAGATGGAGGATTGTTCTTTCGATATAGCGATCAATAACTTGACCGATATCGCCGAGCCGCCACGTGCCGATGTCATAGCCATGGATCGTATTCGCCGCAAAAGCACTGTTCCCTTTGGGGTCTATGGCTACAAGGATAAAAGCTGCGATTGAAAGGTAGCGCAGGGCTACCTTGCTCTTCCAAGCCATCATGTTGGAACCTGATCTTCGATCTAGTGGATTGTTCCGGCATTCGGTAGCAAAAACCACCAGACATGATTGAGCCCATCCGGTAGCTCCCGGCTCCATTTCTGGAGCGGAGCAACGTGAGCGTTGAAGAGGAACTGAAAAGGAAACGCGCCGAGCTGCTTGGCGAAGTCGATGAGCTCGTACTCAGGATCGAGACCCTCAAGAAGCAGATCTATGCCATCGATCAGGTGATCGCTATCTACGACCCGGCACATGCACAGAGCCCGACCTCGAAGATGGGGTACAAGCAAGCTAGACAAGCGATCCCGCTCCCGCCCGAACTGAAACAGCTCAACAAGACCCAGGCAATCCTTGAGGCATTGCGTGAGGCCGGGGAGCCATTGTCATCGGCCGACTGCACGAGCCGGATTGCCGCCAAGCACGGGGTAGCAGCCGATGACCCGGCGCTTGCCCGTTTCGTCACGCATGTCTCGGCTGGCCTGAACTCGCTGGTGAAGCGCAAGCGCGTTCGGCATGTCGGTACCGTCGACGGACGGAAGAAACTCTGGGAGATCGCTGCCTAGCGAGGAGCCGCCGGGTCGCCCACCCAGATCAACTCCGGCGGCTTGTTGCCCTGCCAATAGCCGCACAGGTACCGAGACATTGGCCTCCGGAGCGCCTGTGAGAGCATGGAGCGGGTCAGCCAACCATTGCTCATCCGTCGCGTGTCCTCCCTCCACGCGAGGTCGGCGACGTACCAGTCGAGATACCGGGTCCAGAAGCGATGGTGGACACCCACGTAGGCTCGCTGGATGCGGCTGAAGAAGCTCTCGACCAAGTTGGTGTTGGTGCCGTCCTCGGAGGAATACGCCTTCGAGTGGTTCACCCGTCTCATCCGGTTGAGGCCGACGAGGTCGTTGTAGCTACCGTGCTCGTCCGCAAAGACCTTCGCGTCGCGCGACACGTGATCTCGGACAGCGGCCCAGGCAGCGTTACTGTCCTCCTCGCGGATGATGCGAGTGAAGGTCTGGCCGAGGAAGCCCCGTTGGCGGATCGCCAAGGCGCAGAGACGGTCCGGGCTACGGTTCTTCCTCAGCCGACGGTCGACGCAATCCTCGGCCTTGTTTTCGGGACGGACATGCCCGCCCGCATACTTACCATCGATCTCGACCTCGCCCTCAAGGACCATCTTGTCCCTGCGTGAGGCCACGACCTCCCTGAGCTTCATCAGGAGCACCCATGCGGTCTTGTACTGGACGCCAAGTTCCCGCGAAAGCTGGAGGGCGGCCTTGCCCTTGACTGAGTTGGCGGCAAACCAGATTGCCATGAGCATCTTCTTGAACGGCAGCTTGCGCCAGGCAAAGGCGGTACCGGACGTGACGGTGAAGACGGCCTTGCATTCCTTGGCGGAGCACTTGAAGCGCTCCCGGGACATCTCATAGCACCGCAGGTTCCCACAGTGAGGGCAATAGGGCTCGCCGTCCGTCTCAGGCCAGCGGGCCTGCCGGAACCACTTCTTGGCGGTCCTCTCCTGCATGCTGGCGAGTTCGGTGATGGTCAGGTCGCGCACCTGGGGCGACAGGAGGAAGTGCTGCCCCATGGCTCAGCGCCTCCCTCGGGACGAGGAAGTGCGAGCGCGGTATTTCCCAGCCCCCGACGACGATCGGGATCGTGAACTCCGTGGAGGCGATGGCGAAATTCATGCTTTGGCTCCGGCGGCCGGGAGTGGCCTTATCTAGGACAGCGGCAACGCTTGGCGACCCGGCTTGGGATCGCGGCGTTGCGGGTAGGTGCTGTTATATGAGCCTTTGCATGGCCACGCTTATGCCAGGAAAAGAAGCCGGAGTCGATCGGAAAATTCCGAGCGTCGGGATGCATAGATCTCTTGATGTAACACTATGTGTCTAGCAGTTCCTTGCGCACGGTGTCCCATACCTCTCGATTCTGAGCCGCTAGCAGGCCAGGCTGCTGATCTGAGGGATGATATCTGGAGCCATCAAGGCGAGCGACCCACCCTCCAGCCTCCGACACCAGCAAAGCGCCAGGGGCGTGATCCCAAGGCAGCAGCCGCCAGAACATCACGAAGTTCTGGTTTCCTGTCGCAACGGCCGGGTAGTCCACACCTGAGCATCTCGCTCCTGGCAGAATGGCAGAAAACCGCGACGAGTTTGCAGTCACTCGCTCTTTCATCGGTTCCGGCAGGAACCGGGTGAGAACCGCCCCCCGACAAGAGGCGACGCTCGGAAATGACGACTCCGTTTGGACGCGAGTCCCGTTGATGAAGGCTCCAGCGCCAAGGGAAGCGACCGCGAGCTGGTCGCTAACGGGATCGAGGAGCCAGGCAGCAACAGTTTGCCCATGGCGTAACAACGCAACCATGACCGAGAACTCAGGTGATCCAGCAACGAAATTCGCCGTTCCGTCGAGTGGATCGACGAGCCAGACATCGCCTTCATCAAGTTCATTCATCAAGGCTGGTGTTTCTGCGGCTGCCTCTTCCCCGACCACCCGTGACCCGGGCAGGAGCGACATCAACCGGGGTGCAATGATCCGCTCTGCTTCACGATCTGCAATTGTGACCACCTCTCCTGGTGTCTTCTCCTCAACCTGACCTGCATGCAGCTTCTGAAAGCGGGGAAGAACTGCCTCGGCAGAGGCGTGTCGAAGTACGGCAGAAACCTCGTTGATCAACCCAGAGTGCATAGCCCCCTCAAACTTGTTTCTGACTCTCGTACTGTAAGATTTGTTCGTGAAAGGAGATGTCCTTCAATGCCTTACTAGAGACTGGTGGCTTTTGCTACCGAATGCCGGATTGTTCTTTCGCTATTTAGCCTAGCCTACTCAGGTTCCGTAAACGGCCTTCCGCGAAATTCTTGCCCTAAGGCAACGGCTCCGCGCTCGGAAGGTCCTGAAATTGCACTCGGCAGACCTTAGCAGAAGGTCCGTGTTCGGGCCATGAACGGAAGCTCATGCTTGAGTCAGACTTCTGTGCAAATCGAGTCAAACTTTTCCGCATTTGAGTCAGACTTATAGGTTCTGAAACACACTGTTCAGAAAGCTAAATGTCTGACTCAAAATCAGCCTATTCCCCTGATGACGTGACACCAAAAGCTTGATCCAAATTTCAGAAAAGGCTGACTCTCGGGGATACGGGTAACAGTAAAGCCCGACTCACTCGGTGTTGCACTCAATCTTGAGAGCGCACGTCTCATACCCCAAGCGAAGCGGACCTTCCGGCAGATCGGCTCTTGGGCCCCTCTGACCCCAAGGAGACGTTCAGGTGTTCCACTTCCGACTTGTATGGGTTTCGGCGCTGAGCACGACACGTGCCGTCCCGCCATCTTGGTCGGCAGGACGACACCCTGTTCAAGTGCTTCGGTGAGGGGAGGCTCTCACGCCGCCTTCGAAGCCTGCTGCGCCGTCAGCATCTCGATCTGCTCGTCTGCCCGTTTCGCCGCGGGGCGATGAACGTGCGGCTCGATATAAGCCTCGAAGACACGGCGCTTCTCGATCATGCCCGTCGCCATGCCCCATTGCAGGTGGCTGGCGAGCAGGACGTCGGCGGCCGTGAAGCGGTCGCCTGCCACATAGATGCGGCCCTCGAGCCAGGCGGAGAGCGTATCGAGCACGCGCGGATAGGAGCCGTAACCGAAGCGCATTTCCATATCGGACGAAGGATCCCAGCCGATAGCGTGGTTGGAGGCGGCAGGTTCCAGGCAGCCGACGGTGAAGAACAGCCAGCGGTAATAATCCCCCCGATGCTGGGGCTCGGGCGCAAGGCCCGCCTCGGGGAAGGCATCGGCCAGATAGGCGCAGATGGCGGCCGCCTCCGTCACGATGATCTCGCCGTGCTGGATCGCCGGCACCTTGCCCATGGGATTGACGGCGAGGTATTCCGGCGCCTTCATCGTGGCCCCGTAATCCAGCACCTTGATGGTATAGGGACGGCCGATCTCCTCCAGCATCCAATGCACGATGCCGCCGCGCGATTGCGGATTGGTATAGAAGACAAGGTCTGCGCTCTTGGTTTGCGTGCTCATGGGTGTCTCCTTGGTGTTGTGTGAATGGGAGACTGAATAGCGCATGCCACTGTCAGATTCTGGCAGCAGCGTTTGCCGCCATTCCTTCATGAGCTGCCGGCGCGGCCGGGGCAGGCGCTCGGGCAGGATCTCCGCCGCCTCGATGCGGTCGGTGCGGAAATGCCGGAAGCTGTCCCGCAGCTCGCACCAGGCTACCAGCACCCGGGTCGATTCGAAGAAGCCGATCGACACGGGCCAGATGATCCGCTCGGAGCGCGCGCCCTTCTCGTCGGTGTAGCTAATGGACAGCTTGCGCCCTTCGTTCAGGGCGCGCCTCAGATGCGCGAGATCGACGGGTTGCGGCCGGTCCCAGCCATGACCGACCACCAGGGCGTCGTCCTCCATGCGCTCGCGCAGGTCGGCGGGAAGGACGGCGGCGACTTTGGCCATGACGTTGCGGGCCGCCTGTGCCATCCCTTCGTCGGTTCGCCGCCCGACCCATTGCAGGCCGAGCGCCAGCGCCTCGATCTCCTGGGCGGAGAACATCAGGGGCGGGAGCAGGAAGCCGGGCTTCAGCACATAGCCGAGCCCCGGCTCGCCCTCGATCTGGGCCCCCATGGCCTGGAGCGAGGCGATGTCGCGATAGAGCGTGCGCAGCGAAATCCCCGCCTCCTGCGCCAGCACCGCCCCGCTCACCGGGCGGCGGTGACGGCGGAGGATTTGCAGGAGGTCGAAAAGGCGTTCGGCGCGGGACATAGGCTCAAGCGTAGCACGGGATGCTGTCAGATTGTGACAGCAGGATCGGGATATGCTGTGGGTGATGGGAGGGTGGCAGATTGTTCCAATCGTCATTAACACGGTGGTCATGTCGGCCCGATGGCGTCCCGTGGAATGCGACTGTCTAAGGACGAGATAAACGACCTGAGTCCTGCCAGGCCCGAAAGGGGAGGAAAGTCTCGCGCCTACGAAAGCTGTACAGGATGATCTTCTTGCGCGCCGCGTCGCAAGTCACCGTACCGCTCCGCAGTATCAGCCCGACAGCCTCCCACGCAGGCAGGTTACAGCATTATGCGTTGACCGTTAAGGTTCTCCTCTGGGGAAGGCGAATGCTTGGTGCCGAAGCTAGGAGATATGATTATCCGGCGGCCGTGAGGCCTTCACCCCCACCGAACCCGGTATCAGGTCAAACAAATCTGGTGGCGTTTGCTACCGAATGCCGGAACGATGAGGACAGGAATTGAGGCCTGCACAAGTAGACCTCGTTTGATCGAGCCGCTACAAGGCGTTCTACCGAGCGGCACTGGAGATCGTGCATTAGATGTCGAACTATAAGTTTTCAGGCGCAACTATGAAAAACAACACGATTTCTAGCGGCCATCTCTCAACAACGGAACTCGACAGCTTTATCCTCCGAAACGCCGAAGAACTTGCTTTTCCACCTTCCAGATGGGAAGCGGATACTCTTGCGGAAGTTCTGGCTTTGCCTCGTGTCGTAGTCACGCGGCCTCCAAACGCAGATTTGTTTGCGAGCGGCATGCGCCCGAATGATTGCCATTTGAACTGTGCCGCGCAGGTAGCGAATGACACCGAAAGGCGGAGTCGGCATGTTTCGGGATGGTATATCCACGGTTCCAACTTGATCCTCCATTAGGTAGTGGAAATAGGAAGCCAATGGTTTTGCCTGACGCCCCAGATCGTCAAAACACCTTCTCGATTCCAATTCATCCCGGATGCGCTGATCGAGTGGCAGGATACAAGCGACGGCAAGGCTCGCGACGCATTTCGGTGTGGGAGAAAGCTCCCTCAAGCGCTTCGCAAATATCCTGAACTTCACATTCAAATGCGGGATGATACCAAGTCCTGCTGATCATCATTGGTGCGCCCACTCGCGCAAGCCGATCGACATGATGGTCCAGGGCTGATCCGTGAGCTTGGTCCAGGCCGCACAGCAGTGGTCGAGAATGTCGGTGTAGGACGTGAACACCCGGTTCGAGATCCAGTTCTCTCTCATAAACTGCCAGATGTTCTCCACCGGGTTCAACTCGGGTGCCTTGGCGGGCAGCGGCACCAGAGTGATGTTGGGCGGCACCTTCAGCTTGCGCGAGACGTGCCATCCAGCTTGGTCGAGCAGCAGCACTGCATGCGCGCTAGGCGCCACCGCCTGCGAGATCTCGGCCAGATGCAGCGTCATGGCCTCGGTCGTACAACGTGGCAGCACCAGACCCGCTCCTTTGCCTTGCGCCGGGCAGATCGCTCCGAAGATGTAAGCAGACGCAGTCCGCAGATCGCGGGGTGCTGAGGGCCGGGTGCCGCGCCTGGCCCAGCGCCGGGTGATCTTGTTCTTCTGGCCGATGCGCGCCTCATCAGCAAACCAGATCTCTAGCGGCTTGCCATCGGCCTCGTCTGTCGCGATTTCCTCCAGACGCGTGGGGAAGTCTTTTTAAAAACAGCCACGGCCGCTTCGCTCTTTTCACGATGGCGCGGCCGGGCTGAGAGCTTGCGGAAGTTCAGAGCCCGCAGTTCACGGCTGAGCGTCTGCTTGGAGATCCGGATCCGGTACTCCTCCCAGAGCCACTGCATCAGGTCGGCTAGGCGCCAGCGGACCACCCCGTGCACCGCCGGGATCGGGCCGCGCTCGATCATCTCACTCAGGCGCTGCCGATGCTCGTCTTTGAGAATGGAGGGCTGGCCTGGCGCCTTGCCATCCAAAAGACCATCGGGCCCATGGGCATTGAAGTGCAGCACCCAATCACGCACGGTCTGTAGGCTAACCCCGCCGATCTCGGCCGCTTGGGTGCGCGAGCCGCCCTCGTAGATCACCGCCAGGGTCAGCAAGCGGCGGGTCTGCGGCGCATCCTTGCTCTGACGGGCCAGTTGGCGCAGGCGACCGGCACTATAATCAGGCCGGAGGGCGACGGGAACGGACATGGCAAACCTCCTCGCTTGCCATGTTGAATCACATCTCAAGGGCTTTGAGGCTGCGACGAGTCGCTCTCACCAGGACGTGGTATGAGTTCAACTCACTGATAACTTTAGGCATGTCAGCTGTGGATGCGCGCGAACGGGTAGACGCCACGTTGGGCGCTGAACTTAGGAGGATGGCCCCCATCTAAACGCTAGCCGAGACCTCTTTCTGGCACTCGGAAAGCCGATCAAACCGTCCGTCTGGATGATAGGTGCAAGCACCCATGTGGTGTTGTTGATGACTGGAGAGCTTCGCGCTTGGTTCATCGTCCGACGCGCTCCGTAGACCATCGCCTCGTCCAGCCTGATCGTATCCGCAAGTCGATCGGTGTCGAGAACACATTTGCAGCCGACCTTGGAAGCTTTTAGGAAATGCAGGCGGCGCTCCAGCCGATCATCGACAAAGTCTGGCGGTATTGCGAACAGACGGGCGTGCGCGGGCGAAGGGTCACGCTCAAGGTGGACAGGATCGCAATATCCGCATCAGTGGACTAAGCAGACCTTTATTCGTCGCGCTCTACGTTACACTTTGACCCAAACCGGACCATCGTGAACACGTAAGCTCGTCATCGGCCGCACGGCACTTCCGATGCTGCGGATCGCGAGAAATCCGCATAAGGATCGGCAGGGCGGAACCTGGGTGGGTCTTTGACGGCGGCACCGAGACGGAGAGGAAGTGCCCGAGTGGAGGAACCGATGCGATCATCGGAAGCGGCCGTCGAGGCGGATGACGGGCGTACCACACTCTTACAGGCTTCCGTGGCAAGGGTTTCGATCCGCCGCCTGCGGCTCGCGTATACTCGCTGTAACCGGTCGTGCCGTCATGTGACCCGTGAACAACAGATCCCGACTTTGCGTAGGGCGGGCGGCCCGCCGTCTATCGCCCCGAATGGAACTCTGCTTGACTTGCGGCGGGCGGGCTGAGGAGTTCGGACGGAGCACTCATGACGGAACGACGCTCGACCTGCGGGCTGTTGGGATTGTGGCTGGCGCTCGCCATGTCAGCGGGCTTCGGAAGCTCTCTCGCCTTCGCCCAGAAGGAGCACGAGGCAAGACGAGCGATCTCGCCAAGGCGGCGCAGAACCCCATTGCCGACATGATCAGCGTACCATTCCAGAACAACTTCAACTTCCATGTCGGCCCGCACGATCAGCTCCAGGACATCCTCAACATCCAGCCCGTCATCCCGATCACGCTGGACCGGGACTGGAACCTGATCACGCGCTGGATCACCCCGGTGATCTCGCAACCTCCTCTCACGGTGGCTGCGGGTGATGAACGAGTTCAGGACCCGTGGCGTTGAGGACGTGCTGATTGCCATCGTCGATGGCCTAAAAGGCTTTCCCGAGGCGATCACGGCGGTGTTCCCCGAGACCCAGGTTCAGACCTGCATCGTGCATCTGATCCGCGCGTCGCTGGCCTTCGTGTCCTACAAGGATCACAAAGCCGTGGCGGCAGCCTTGAAAGAGATCTACCGGGCCAAGGGTGCCGAAGCCTGCCAGGCGGCCCTGGAGGCGTTTGCGACCTCTGTCTGGGGCCGCAAGTACGAGGCGATCGCAGCTTCCTGGCGGCGCAACTGGACGGCAGTGATCCCGTTCTTTGCCTTTCCCGACGAGGTGGGCGTGGAGTCCCCGTGCGAACTCCAGCGAGACAGCGGATAGCACCTCAGCAGATCATGCGGGTGGCGGGCTGTCGGTCGAACATCCGGCTTGAAGGCAACAATCGCCGAGGAGGGAGGCCTCAGGGGCAGAAGTAGCCCCGCGCATTGTCCGAAATGCAGCGCGCCCCGTTCGGGAGAGTGATTCCGCCTGCTCCGTCGGGTGGAATATAGGCCCCGGTGGAGATCGTGAACCCGCCATTGGGATCGGCCGGCACCGTTGAGCCGTCCGGCAGAGTGAACCTGCCATCGCTGTAGGTGATGTGCCGGGTGTATCCTGGCGGAAGGGCCACCGGGATGGCGGCCGGGGGCACGGGAGGTGCTGCCTGTGTCGATCCGAGATTGGCTGGCGGAACGGGCTGGGATGGCGGCTCGCTTGACGAAACGCAGCCTGACAGGACAAGGCCCATCAGCAGGATTGCCGGCACTCGCATCGAATTCCTCCGCTCCGTCAGGGCTGGCCTCCGCGCCAAAGATAGCGGAGTGGATCGCGATCTGAAGCGGAAAATCAATCCACTATCGTTGACGGTGATGACTGTCGCCGGTCCACGGGCGTTGCCATCTCAGCCAGAGCAGACGTTCCCGAAAGGTAGAGGACCAGCAGGGATTGACCGATGCTGTTCTCTAATGGGTGTGAAACGGCACCGAAGCTTTGACCCCTCCCAAGGGAAGCGCAACGCCGGGATTTAGCGACACAAAATGGGAATCCGTGGGGTCACGATCGGCGCCGATGATGACTCCGCCGATACTACGAATTTGTTAGCAACGTCATGTGCGTAACGGCAGCCGGCTCAAGGGTCTGTATTCGATGCCGATTTACGGTCGAGCCGCATCCGTGCCATCGAGATCCTCTGCAAGGTTGGTCACGAAGCCATTTCCGAGGCCTGTACCTTGGTGTCGGCCACGGCGGCGCCGCGCAATCCGATGCTCCGGTCCGAGCCCGTGGTGGTGTCGCGCGAAGTCTGCCGTTCCAGCTCCGCATTCAGCTCGGCGCCGAGGAGCACCGCAAAGGCGGTCAGATAGGACCAGGTCAGCAGCATCATGATGGTCCCAAGCAGTCCCAAGGTCTGGTTGTACGAGGGAAAGTGCGCGACGTAGAACGAGAATCCGGTCGAGCTGACCAGCCACAGGGCCGTTGCAGCTGCCGCTCCTGGACTGACCCAGCGCCACTTGGCAGCGCGTCGGCACGGGGCAAAGCGGTAGAGCATCGCAAGGGCTGCGACGCACAGCATGGCCAGTGCCGGCCATCGGGCAATCGAGAGGATTGATTGCAGGGGCGCACCGAGCGGTAGCCGGCCCAGGATGATGGGGAGCAGGGCGACAAGCGTGAATGCCAGCAGCATGAACAACCCGGCGGCGACCGTGACGACCAAGGCATCCCGTGCCCGGTGCAGGAAGCTGCGGGTTTCCTCCTCGCGATAGGCAACGTTCAGGGCCGCGATCAGACCCGAAGCTCCCGACCAGGCGCCCCACAGCGCGGCAAGAAAGCCGCCGCCGAGCCCAGTCCCAAGCTGAGTTCGGGAGGTGCGGGCAATCGCCTGCATCTGATCGGCGAGGAACGTGGTGGCGATCCCGGGCACGAGACCGCCAAGCATCTCGATGGGGCGATGCACCGCCTCCGGGTCGACCAGAAGGCCGAACAGGGCAACCGGAACGGAGATGCCCGGAATGGCCGCGAAGATGGCGCAGAAGGCCACGCCCGCCGACCTGAGCCACATGCCATCCTGGCGCAGGGACCCAACCAGTCTGGTGATGATGTCGAACCAGCCCCGGCTGGAGATGTCGCCTGGGTGATCCGCATCGCAGGTGGCATCCTCCCGCGGCCTCGATGCTGGCATCGAACGATTCCTCTCCAGCATCTGCGGGACCTGCGAATATCAGCCTCCGGCTGTGATGTCAGGTCGAGCGCGTGCTGCCGGTTGTCTTCGATGTCGTGGCTCGGGGCGTGCGTTCCGTCTCGACGACGGTGCTCGTGGTGCCGCTGGGGACCACCGGCTCTGTCGCGGCGGAGCGGCTCAAGCCCAGCCGGGCCGTGATCGTCGGCTCGACTGTGCCCATACGCCCGCCGAACCACGCAGCCACAGCGCCGAGGATCAGGCCGAGAGCAGCCAGCAGGGCACCCGTCGAGACGGCGCTCGCGGCGGCATCGGCCGCCTCCGTGGCCTGCTGCCGGGCCTGGTCGACGGACTGACGGTACTGCTGCTCGTACTGCTGCACCTGGGTGCGGGCTTGGTCGACCGGGATGTTCTGGGCCCGAGCCAGAGCATCCGCCGCACGATTGCGAGCGTCTGCGGCCTGCTGCTCGTTGCCAGTCACGGCAGCACGAACGGCGGCCACCGCCGCATCGCGCAAGGCCGCGGGATCGTTGCCGCCGGTGGCGCCCCGGATCTGCTGCTCGATCCCGGAGAACGGGTTTGCGCCTCCGGCCAGGTTGGGAGCCGCCACCTGGGCGGCGGTCTGCGCGGTCGAGCCGACCGCCTGGGTGACGTTGCCCAAGGCGCTCGTCACCGTGCGATAGGCGCCGCCCACAAGGCCGCCCACCGTGGTGGTGAGCAGATAGAAGATCACCAGCGTGGCCAGCGCCCAGGCGGTGAGGCCATGCCAGCTTGCGGTGGACTCCTTCGGCTTGCCGGCCAGCCGACCTGCGGCGTAGCCGCCGGCGAGCGAAGCCAGCACCCCGGCGAGCACGAACCAGATGCCGGCTCCGATGGAGAAGCTGGAGGCGGATGGGTTCTCGCCTGCGCCGGCGGCAGGATCCAGGGTGGCGGCCCCGATGCCGATGCCAAGCAGGTTGAGGATGAGCTGGGTGACGAGCATGACCACGACGCCGGCGAGCACCGCCCCCCAGGTGATCTTGTTGAGCATGATGGTGCGGGCGTCCTCAGCCGGGGTGACCGGGCTCATGTGCGGGGCATCAGTGTCGCCGCGATTGCGCGGGGTGTCGGGATGATGGGTGTCGGTCATGGTGAGACCTCCTGTTCGCGGGCCAACCCCCCGGTGTGGAAATGGTTCAGCGCAGACCAACGAATTGCCTTGCGGGTGAAGGATTTGTCGCGCTTGCCGCCAAGATTGCGCGGAGTTCAGGCGCAAGGAACCCCCTGGGGCGAACGCCCGTTGGTCCTCGCTTACCAGAGAGCAGCCATGGGCGACCCAACTCACCCTTCGAGCGTACCGCCACACGATGCTGAGCCTGTGCCGAGTCTGGACGATGCGCCGATAAGCGGCGCCGGCACCAGGGCCGAGGAGGTCGTTCCGCTCGCCGAGGAGATCGCGACCATCGCGAAGCGGCAGGTCGTGACCGTGCGCGTGCAGACGCTCACCGACACCGTCGAGGAGCTCGCTCATGCGGAGGTGCAGCGCGAGAGCGTCGAGGTCACCCGCGTGCCCATCGACAAGGTGGTCGAGACCGCACCCGCGATCAGAACCGACGGCGATGTGACGATCCTACCGATCGTCGAGGAAGTGCTCGTCGTCGAGAAGCGCCTGGTGCTCAAGGAGGAGCTGCACATCCGGCGCCGCATCGCCACCGAATCTGTCGAGGTGCCGGTCACCTTGCGCAAGCAGCGTGCCATCGTGGAGCGTGAGGCTCCGGATGATCCTGTCCCTGACAGGTAGGGCGGGCAGTTCCTTGCGAGGTTCGCTGAGGGTGTCGAAGCCCAGCGTCGTGCCGGGCTTCGACGGAAGCGAAATCAGCGCTTGCCGTCTGCCGAGTCTGTGGTGCCGGTGCCGCGGATATTCCGGTCGTCCTCGACATCGACTTCGGTCTTGCGCACGGTGTCGGACACGGTCTCGGTACGCTGCTCTACGTCCTTGCGCACCACTACTTCCTCGACCACACGCGCCTCCTTGGACACCACCGCCTCCTCGCCGCGCTCCTCCACCTCGATGGTGCGCTCTTGGAAGGGATCAGCGCCGAGGGTACCGGCCTGTGCCGTGCCGGACACCGGGCGGCGCTCCACCTCGACATGCTCTTGGCGCAGGTTGACCTGCTCGCTCACCGGCCGCTCGACCACGCGGGACTGGATGCGCACGCGGCCGTGTCCGACCTCGCGCTTGCCGACATGCAGCTCCTCCTCGGCGATCGGGATGACCTCGTCGCGTCCACTCGCGCCCGCCTTGTCGGTCCGGATTGAAGCGGGCGAATCCGTCAGGCTGCCGGCCAGTCCGGCCGCCGCAGCGCCGAGCCTTCCGGTCGTGCCGCCGGAGGTCGAGGCATCGTAGCCCTGCCATCCCTCCGAGCGCCACGAGGTTTCCTGCTCGTCCAGGTCGAGAATTCCGTCATCGTCCAGGATGTCGATAACCTGATCAATCTCGTCATCGTCGCACTCGACCGCGACCAGAGACCCACCGCGGCGCACCCCCTCCGCATAGGCATAGGCATCAGTGCGCGGCACGCCGTCATTTTCCAGATCGTCGATGAGGTTGTCGGAAGGCGTCGAGTAGAAGCTGATATCTCCGCGCGAAATGCCCGCCTGTTCCAGGCGGCTGACGATCTCGCCGGCTTTCTGTTGATCTTGGTAGAGGCACGTGACGGTCTTGGACATGAGGTTGGCTCCTGAAAGGTTTTCGTGATCGAACCGGCTTGTGACGCGTGGTGGAGCCGGTGATCCTCACTGGCAAATGCCATCCCGAGTGTCGGTGATGGATCGTCAGTGGAGGGACACAGCCATACAGGTACGTGCCATATCCGGTGAACCTACCAATGTGCCGTCCGGATTCCGGTTCCATGAACCCGTACGGATCATGCCGGACCTGCGGTGCCGACCGCGCGATGCGGGGCTCGTTGGAGGCAGCGATTCAGGCTCCTGCCAAATCGCTCTGACACACCCAAGAGCCGAGAGTGACGTTCAAATCAATTCAAGTCTAAGCCTCGATACACTCTATTTGCAGGCATTAGATCCATGTTTCAGGAATAGAGCGGGCCAATGCCGTGCTCAGGGTCATGTCAGGCCTTGTAGGAATCGCCCTTGTAATGCTTCGGCACACGCGGCGAGATACACCTTGCTCGCCGCGCGTGCCAAAAGGCTCACTTCATCTTGGTTTGGATCTCTTCCAACAAGGCGATATGCTCGGTGATCACCCCGCGGGCCATTTTCGCGACGTTCACGTGTTCGCGGTTCTGCGGATTGCTTTGCAGATACTGCGTCTGCACCTGCAGCAGGGCGCTGTGCCCTTCCATCTGGCCTTGCAGGTACTGACGGTCGAAGGCCTCGCCGGGTTGCGTGTTCTGAAGCCTCTGGATCATCTCCCTGCTTTGGGCATCCATCTGCATGGCTGGGGCGCTTGTCCCTGACGCAGCGCCCGTGGCCGCTGTCGCGGCAGGCTCCATCATGGAATGAAGGACCTCGGACAGTGTGGTCTGCTCCTGCACCTCGAAGGTAGCAAACCGCTTCAGGTCGGCATTCTGCGCCTTCTGCTGCGCGATCCGGCTGGTCTCGAGAGCCACCAGGCCCAGCTGCATCGTCTGCTGCAGATGCTGCATGTCAGCCTGTGTCATCTGCTGCCCGCCCATGCGGCTTGCCCCAGAGGCTCCCCCGGTTGAACCGGCGGCGGCACCTGGTTGTCTGGTGCTGGGGGATCCGCTGGTCTGCGCCAGCGCCGGGGTGGTGATTGCGGCGGCCAAGCCTGCCAGGACGATGCGGCGATCCATGGTCTGTCTCCTTCTGTGGTTACGGCACCCAACAAAGGCAACGAGCCTGTGTACGGCCGGATACCAACTCTGCAGAGCCGATTTTGTTATGATCGGCACCATCGTTTTGTCATCGCTCGGGTGTGAGGGTCAGAGATGATTGGCCACGATCCTGAGCACCAAGCTGAAACCTCACACGTCACTTCGCGTTTAGACAATGCTGACTGGTGTCAGCAATCTCCGGAGGAGCCGATGATCTCCCGTTCATTGCAAACTTTGGCGATTGCGGCTGCACTGATGTTCGCTGCGGTACCTGTAGCTGTCGCTCAGTCCGGAGGCGGAGGTGGCGGCGGCTCCGGTGGGGGATCCAGTGGCGGTGCAAGCGGCTCTGGCATGAGTGGTGGCGGAGCCACGAGCAGTGGTGCGCCAAGCGCGGGAACCGGCGGACCAACCAGCACCCCGTCCAGCACAGCAACCGGTGGCGCAGGCTCACCCCAGCAGCCAACCGGCGGGATGAACCCGAACAGTGCCGTGGGCGGAGCGCTGACGCCCCCCATCATACCGCCGGGCACGACCGGCTCTGGTGGCAATCCGGTCAGCTCCAGTTCTGGTGTTCCCCGGCAAAGCCCAGGGGCTGCCGGTTCCACTGGGAACCAGACTGGTCTTGGCAATATCGGACCGGAAACCGAGAAGGAGCAGCGCGCTCAGGAGCAGAGTGACAAGGCGACCAAGAGCATTTGCGACCGGTGCTGACCTGTGGTGCGATCGCCGGAATTACTTCGCTGGCACAGCGGCCTTCATGACCCGGTCTGCTCCGATGTTCTCTGGATCGACAATTCCAAGTAACTCGGAAAGTCCGCTGCGGGCGCGGTTGACCCGGCTTTTGATTGTGCCGATCGCCACGCCGCAGATCTGCGCCGCCTCCTCATAGCTGATCCCGCCCGCGACCAGCAGCACGGCCTCACGCTGTTCAACGGGGATCTGCAGGAGGGCTGTCCCAAGATCCTTCAGGTTTATGTACGCGTCTTGAGTTGGAGCAGCCGCGAGCTTTGCGGCGTGCTGTCCGTCAGGATCTTCTACCTCGCGCCGCCGCTTGCGGTACCCGGTGTGAAGGAGTCGAGGTGGCTCAACCCCCGCACGATGGCCTCCTGGACCAGATCGTCGGCCCGATCCAAGTCACCTGTCAACGATATCGCAAACGCGCGCAGGTGTGGGATAGCTTCGAGGATGTCTGCCTTCACATCAATCGATCCAGTCATGAGCTCTCGTCCGACCATGACTTGTCCAATTGCTTGAGCAGGGCGAGGAGGTGATCGGGGACTGGCTCGTCTTTGAGGTCGTCGTACATGACCCGCAGCCGCTCGCCGATTTCGTCCTGAATTGCCCGGCTCATCGTTTTACCACCGTGGCCGTTCCCAGTTGGCCCATCGTTGTGGGAGGAGGACACTGCGCGTCTTCTTTCGTGAGCGGCTCCCCAGTGGAACGCCCACAACATAAATTTTCCATGAACTGGGAAGTTGCCATCAGCGGGGGGCAATCCCGGCTCGTCTGGTAGGAGGGAAACTCTGATGTTCGTTGTCAAAGGCTTTGAACGCAACAATGCGCTCCCTGCAGCGATCGGGGCAGTCAACGATAGAGCGATGGCGCAGGGCCGGCGGCAGAGCTGCAAGACGACGGTTGAGCAAACTCTGATGCGCGGGTTGGTGACCGCATTTCCGTGTGTTCGCCCGGGACTGCCTCGATCTGTCAGCGGGCGTCGATGATGGCTCATCGGCCACACAATTTATCCGAGGGTTCCCCACCGAGGCTCTGCCGCCGGTGCTGCTTCTAGGAACGAGACTGTGCCGCCTTCGTTGACCTGCACATTCAGTCACTGATCCGAGGTGGTTTATGACCAAGCTAAGGCGTCTGTCGATTGTGATGGCAGGATGCATTCTCGCCAGTGCTTTTGCTGGAGGAGTGTCCGCTCAGCCCCGGATGGACCGGGATTGGGATCAAGGCCGGGACTGGCAGGACGGGGGGCCTGACCGCGAACGAGACTGGCGCGACAGAGATCGGGATCGAGACTGGGATCGTGGCCGCCGCTGGCGTGACCGTGACTGCTACTACGAAACCCGCCGCGAAAGAAACCGCTTCGGCGACGTGATTGTCCGGCGCTACCGCGTTTGTGAGGACTGACAAACGATGATCGGTGGTAGCACGTCGACCACCGATCTTGCTTCATCACTGCGGTGTGAGAGGTGGGGTTGTGCGAGGCTGTGACTGCACCCCATCGAACATCCGCAAGGCCGCGTCGATGCAGGCTTGCGTGGACTCCTCACTGCCACAGACGACACGAAGCTGTGTGTCGCCACTCCGCAGGGAGAAACGGCTGTCACGTCCTGAATGATCATCATCGTCGTCATCGTCGCGCATAGCCCGTCCGCGACGTTCATCCCTGTTGTCGTCTCGACCTCTGTCTCGGTCCCATCCGCCACGGCTATCATGCCATTTCCCTCGCCGATCACCATTATCATCGTCCCTCGATATGCTCTGGCTCCACGCTGAGGTGCCGATGAGAGCCAGTCCGGCTGCCAATATGAGGGCTTTTCGCATGTGAGCCTCCGTTAGAGTGATGCCGCAATTTCGGGCCAACATTCCCCGGGGTGTCTAGGATCATGGATAAGGGCGCTCGGGTGAACCAAGAGACAAAGCGGAGGTTCCAACAGGACCGCGTCCGCGAGCTTGCAGCGGCCGCGTCTCACCTACAATGGAGGACTGGCCGTGGTTTGGCCCTGAACCCGGGTTCAAGGCTGTCACGGGCTCGAGCGTCGGACCCAAAAGTTGTCCCACTTCCAGGGTCACCTCCAATGCTCCATCTCTTGGCTGGTGCATTGTTGGGTCGCGTTGTTGCATGGATGAGCGAGTTGGTAACCGGGTCTGGATAGCGTAGAGGCCTATTTGGCTTCCGAGCAAAGATCCCGTCATGCCCTTCAAGGCCAATGCCGCTCGCCGTCACCGCATTCCCAAGCAGCGGTACCGGGTGACGAACTGGGCACAGTACGACGCCAGCCTGCGTCAGCGGGGAAGTCTGACGGTCTGGTTCACCGAGGAAGCAATCGCAACTTGGCGGGCCGAGCCGCGCACAACCCGGGGCGGTCAAGCTCACTATTCGGCTTTGGCGATCAGAACGGCGTTGACGTTGCGGGCGGTGTTCCGATTGGCCCTGCGTCAGACCGAGGGCTTGATCGGCTCGATCCTTCAACTTCTGGGTCTGGATCTGGCGGTGCCGGATCACTCGACCCCGAGCCGTCGCGCCGAAACCCTCGAGGTGCCAAAGCCCTGTCCAAACTCGCGAGGGCCCGTTCACCTGCTGGTCGACAGCACAGGCCTGCGTTTGTGCGGACCTGGCGAGTGGCTGATCGAGAGGCACGGCACCCAGAGGCGCCGGTCCTGGCGCAAACTGCACATCGGCGTCGACGCCGAGACTGGACAAATCCTCGCATCAGCGCTGACGCCCCATGCTATCGAAGATGGTACGCAGGTCGAGCCGTTGCTCGACCATATCCCCGGCCCACTTGCCTCCTTCGTTGGCGACGGAGCCTATGACCAGTCCGGCATCTATAGCACTGTCACCGAGCACCATCCTGCTGCCGAAGTCATCGTTCCACCCCGATCAACGGCAGTGCTGAGCGACGATGCGGAGACCACTCCGACCCAGCGCGATCGGCATCTCCAAAACATCGCGGAGCATGGCCGTATGGGCTGGCAGAAGAGATCCGGATACACGCGTCGGGCTCTGGTAGAGACCGCCATCAGCCGGCTTAAACGAGTGATCGGAGATGCGCTGCGCTCGCGAACAGATGGGCGTCGCGCGACCGAAGTCGCCATCGCCATTGCGGCCCTGAACCGCATGCTTGAGCTTGGACGCCCGAAGTCCGTCTGCATCACCTAAACTGAAGGCATGGGATGGGCGGAGTGCGTTCACAAACCGATCCGTGCAACACGGTCATTGGTAGCGGCCACTCTTCTCCGGCCAGTTATAGGCAATAAGGACCGTCCCTACGGCGATCGTCTCTATCCTCTCGCCGGCTGGGATGAGTCTTGGATAGTCCTCGTGATGCAGCGCGGCCGGCAGGTAGCGCGTTGTTTGGGCAGGGAACGGAATCTGAACAAGACGTAATCCGCTGTCGCGGGTGAGGTGCTCCACACTGGTTGCCGGCTTCGAGGCCAGGACGGCGGTTGCGGCGATCCGGCCCTGCCGCATCTCGTTGATGGCCTCATCCAGGCCCAGGTGGACCTCCGAAACTCCGAGGCCGAGCGTCCGGAAGAGATCGCGTGCGATGTCCTCAACACTGCCGCCATAATCTCCAAAATTGACAGGCTTGCCAGCAAGATCCGAGACCTGCCGGATGTCCTCCCGCGCGATCAGGTGAAGCTCTTCATTGAACAGCTTGGTGATGTAGACGAGCTTGCTCTTGAGATCTCCAAGTTCCTTGCTCTCCTGCAAACGCGTGAGCAGGTGTTCCTGTGTGATCGTCATGTCGACACCGGGCAGGGCGAGAACGTCCTGAATGTCGTGGATCCCGCCGCGGCCGACGATCGGGAGCACGCGCAATGCCAGTTCTCCCTTCGGGCCAGTCTCTTGCCCCCTGCGAGGACTCTCGCCATCTCATTGACCAGGGGAAGGGCGCCCCCTTCGGGGCTTCCTGCGACGATCCCGATTGTGTTCGGATCCCGCGCTGGTGCGGCCTGTTTGACGGGTGGTGTCGAGGGTGGAATTTGCGCCATGACCGGCGACGGGATCAGGTCTGTTAGCACCAGAAGCGCGACGGCCAGTCCGCCGGCCCAGAACGGGGATACACTACCAGGAACCATGCTGGCCTCCTGCGCGTGGCACCTAAACCGTTGGCGGACCAAACAGTAGCACAAGCCTTTATCTCCTTGTGCCTATACTCAAGGGTTAACCTCGCCGGTGGCCGAACACAGGTTCGTCACCGAAAGCGCTCCAGCTCTGCCGTTTACGAGTGATACAGGCTCTAGTTTGGCTTCGCCGCTCGTTAGAAAGGCAATGCTGGCCCATAAGGTCTTGATGACCTGATTTCCTTTGCGTGTGCGTCGCGGCGATACAGCCTGGGTCGTGCACGCTTCCCGCTCTCCCGGCCTGCCAGGGCGATGGAGCGGCGATAGCCACAGGCGAGGCACATCCGCCCGTTCGGCCACACCATCGCCTCGAGCAGACACCAGCAATGATCTTCATCCTGGAAAGCTTTGACCATGTCCTGCCCGGTGGTGATGTCCGCCAGTGCCTAGCGCACGCGCAACTCCATCGCGACCTCGCGCTCCGACTGCTGATTCGGTGAACTGAGCCGCATGCAAAGTCTTAGCTGCAAAGGAAAGCTGTCTCTGGGAGCAGATCTTGCGCCGGCGCCTTCATCGGTCTGATTCTGTGCAAAATCGCGATCGGAGCCGCCCCGTTCGTGTTGGAAGGGCTCGACGCAACGATGCGCTGATCCGGGCAATCCACGCGTCCGACGCGGGATGTCATCGCCGTCTGAGCGCAACCAGGCACAGCAGTTCGAACAATACCTGAGCGCCGATCTGGGCGGTGTTGGTGGTCCCATCGTATTGCGGCGCAACTTCGACCACGTCTCCGCCGATGATGTCGAGCCCTTGGAGGCCGCGGAGGAGTTGCAGCACCTCCCGCGGGGTCAGGCCGGCCACCTCCGGCGTCCCAGTACCAGGAGCAAAGCCGGGATCGATGCTGTCGACATCGAAGGTGACATAGGTCGGGCCGTCGCCGATCACCTCGAGCGCTCGCCGGATGATGGCCGGGATGCCCTCCTCGGCGACCTCTTCGGCATGGACGACAGTCATCCCGGATTCGTATGAGAACTCCCAAAGATATTCGGCGCCGCCGCGAATGCCGATCTGGATGGTGCGTGTCGGGTCCAGCACCCCTGCGAGGACCGCTTCACGGAACGGACCGCCATGATGAAATTTCGACCCTTCATAGGCGCCGGCCGTATCGCAATGGGCGTCAATATGCACCAGTCCGACCGGGCGAGTGGCGCCGAGACCCTTCAGGATTGATCCCGTGATCGAGTGGTCGCCGCCGACCGAAAGCGGGATCACGGGCGTATCCGCGATCCTGCGATAGCAGGCCTCGATATCGGCGTGACAATCGGCCAGGCTGTATCGGCTGCGCATCGGCACGTCGCCAACGTCAGCGACCCGCAACGTGCCCATCGGAGCCACCCGCAGCACATGTTCGTAAGGTCCAACACGCTCGATCCCGCGCACGGCGCGCGGTCCCAGACGCGAGCCAGCCCGGTTGGTCACCCCGAGATCCATCGGGACCCCGATCAGGGCAACGTCCAGGGCGGCGAGTCCCTCGTCCGTCAGGCCGTCGGGCCGAAACGGCGCGTCGATGAAGGTCGCGGGGCCGGCGAATGGCCACTTGCGAGTGTCACCATCGGCAAAGACCTGAGCGGCCACGGCCTTGAAATGCGGGTCGTACATGTCGCCGCCCGCCGCCGACGCATAGCGCCGACGCAGTTCGTCCAACTTTGCGATGTCATAAGCCATAGCGGCCCTTCGGGCGTTTGAGGGATAACAAACGGGCAGTAGTTCCTTGGACCCGACCTGCGTTGCAGGGTAAATTCGCCCCTGAACGGACGCTGCGGTAGGCGGAAAATTCTGCGGGGGCCATAACGCGAACTGAATACCAGGCAATCGGAAGCCGCAGTCGAAGTGGGATAGTCCAAAGCCGCATGGTCGCCGTACCAGCCCCATAGTATAAGCGAAACCTGATGCTCGACCTTGACCCCTATCTGCTGCGCGCCTTCCTGACCGTGGCTGAAGTCGGCACGGTGAACGGGGCTGCGGTATCGCTTAATCGCACCCAGGCCGCATTAAGCATGCAGATCCGCAAGCTCGAGGGCCTCATGGGGACGGAGCTCTTTTCGCGCTCTCCCAAGGGTCTCACGTTGACCGCGGACGGGCTTCTCCTGATGCCCTACGCCCGCGAGATCCTGTCCCTCAACGACCAAGCTTGGCAACGTCTCAACGGCAAGGAAATGGAAGGCCGCGTGCGCCTTGGCGTCGTCGAGGACTTCGCCGCGACCCGGCTCATCGATATCCTTGCGGCCTTCCGCGATCAGAACCCGAAGGTCCACATGGACATCATCGTGGAGCCGAACAAACGGCTGGCGGCAATGTTCGAAAACGACAAGCTCGACATCGTCGTCTGCGACACGACCTCGATCAATCGCAAGCCGGTGCTGATCTGGGGCGAACACTTGCTGTGGGCGGTGAGAGCTGACCTAACCGTGACCACGGCAGCGCCGCTGCCAATCATCATGTTTGAGGCCACTTGCCCTTGGTCGGGACCCTGCATCGCCGCGCTCTCCGGCCGAACCCTGCGATGGAAGATCGTCTGCGAAGCATCGACGCTGGTGGCCATGGCGGCCGCCGTCCGCGTCGGCATCGGTATCGGCCCGATGCTCGCCGCCACGATCCCCGATGGCTGCCGGGCGCTGGATCAGACATCAGACTTGCCCGCTCCCGTCGGGATCGATATCGGGCTCTATACCCGAGCGGGCGCCCCGGAGGAGGCGCGCTATCTCGCGGATTTCATCGGACGACATACCGGCCTCGTCGGGCCCGGTGGACGCGTCTGACGACAGGCGGAGCGCCCCGCGGGCGCAGCCTTCAGCTTTGTTGATAGGCTAACGAGAATTTTGCGACTAGCTTCCACTCAGGCTCTGGATTTCAGTAGCCGCTCGAAGTCCGGCTTGCTCGATCAGGGACCGGACTGAATCGGGAATTCAGCATGACCGACCTGAAGCGTCTTCGAATGCCGTTCGCCGTAAAGACCTTCGTCAAGCCTGGATCAGCCCTCAAATCTATCGCTGTGGAACTCAGCGGCGTCCAACCACGAGAAGCGCTCGCTGCGACTTCCTGTCAGTGCCGGCCGCCGGGTCCGGTTTTGCCCTAAACTCTTACGAAGGACACGCGCTATGACTAAGCTTTCCACTCTCCGTCTGACCGACCTCGCCGTCGTGGTCCTTGTCGGTGGCCTCGTCTTCAGCGCCGCTGCCCGCGCCGATGCCCTGGATGACATCACAAAGGCCGGCGTTCTCAAGGTCGGCGTCTTCGGCGACTTTCCCCCGTTCTCGTCCGTCACCTCGGACATGAGCCTGCAGGGCTATGACATCGACGTGGCCAAGATTCTGGCGGACGCATTGAAGGTGAAGCTTCAGCTTGTGACAGTGACCGGACAGAATCGGATCCCTTATCTGACCGAGCGTCGCGCAGACATCCTTCTGAGCGTCGGCCACAGCGCCGAGCGGGAAAAGGTCATCGATTTCACCGCGGCCTACGCGCCCTACTACATCGCCGTCATTGGCCCGAAAGCCTTGAAGGTTCAGGACAAGGGCGATCTTGCGGGTAAGAGCATTGCGGTCAACAGGGGCACGCTCGAGGATACCTCCCTTACGGAAGCGGCGCCGAGCGGGGCCGACATCAAGCGCTTCGACAACTACAACGCGGTGATCCAGTCCTTTCTCGCCGGGCAGGTCCAACTCATGGTCGTCGGCAACGATGTTGGGGCCGGGGTGCTGGCGCGTCAGGTTGCGACGCAGCCCGAGCAGAAGTTCCAGCTCATGACCTCGCCAGACCATATCGGGTTGAACAAGAACGAGCCGCGCTTGAAGCAGGCTCTCAACGAGGTCATCGCAAAAACGCTGGCCGATGGAACGATGAACACGATCTCGACCAAATGGCTCAACCGGCCGCTGGATCTGAAAGATCTCAAGTCCAATGGGCAATAGCCTCGACTTCAGCTGGCTCGGCGACGCCGTCAGGCTGATCGGCGCGGGCGCGGCCATGACGATCTTTCTGGTCGTCGTGACCGCGCTCCTCGGAACGCTCTTGAGCATTCTCGGTGCGCTCGGACGCACGAGCCGGTATGCGATGATCCGGCGCATCGTGAAAGCCTATGTGGAGCTGATCCGGAACACCCCGTTTCTGGCGCAGCTTTTCTTCATCTTCTTCGGACTTCCGAGCCTCGGAATTCGCCTCGATCCGATTGTCGCGGCGATCGTTGCCATGACGATCAATCTTGCCGCCTACGGCACCGAGATCGTTGCGGCAGGCCTCGCGGCCGTGCCAACCGGTCAACGCGAGGCTGCCCAGGCCTTGGGGCTGAGACCCCGCCTCGTTTTCGTGAAGATCGTGCTGCCGCAGGCGCTGAAGATCATTTTCCCAGCGCTGACCAGTCAGATCGTGATCATGATGCTTGAATCGGCCGTGGTTTCTCAGATCTCGGTTCGGGAGCTCACCTATGAGGCCGACTTGCTTCAGGCAAGGACGTTCCTGGCCTTCGAGACCTACCTCGTCGTGACGCTGGTCTATCTCGGCCTGAGCGTCGCCTTGAGGCGCCTGATGTTTGCGGGGGGGCGCAGATTCATCTTTTCAGGACAACCCTGATGGAATTCACGCTCTGGGACATCCTCCGCAACCTCCTGCTGGCCGCGCGCTGGACGGTTCTGCTGTCGCTGGTCGCGTTTGCGGGCGGCGGCATCGCCGGCCTCCTCGTGCTTCTGCTCAGGATCTCGAAACGACCCTGGCTCAGGCGGGCCGCGGAAATGTACATCGGCGCCTTTCAAGGTACGCCGCTGCTGATGCAGCTCTTCCTGGTGTTTTTCGGTCTGCCACTGCTCGGCTTCCGCATCGAGGCGTGGACGGCTGCCGTCGTCAGCCTGACCCTTTTCGCTAGTGCCTTCCTGGCGGAGATCTGGCGCGGCGGCGTTGAGGCAGTGCCGCGCGGGCAATGGGAGGCGGCTGCCAGTCTCGGCCTCCACCGCATCCGGCAGCTCCGCCTCGTCATCCTGCCGCAGGCCCTGACGATCGCACGCGCCCCTACGGTGGGGTTCCTGGTTCAGCTCGTAAAGAGCACGGCCCTGACATCCATCATCGGCTTCGACGAACTGCTTAGGACCTCGAACGCCATCAACAACGCGACGTTCCAACCGTTCACCGTCTATGGACTGGGAGCGCTGATCTACTTCTGTCTCTGCTTTCCCCTGACTCAATATGCGCGGATGCTGGAGCGATCGATGGCCATCCCAAGGTGACCCCGTCGTGTTTGACCGGTCCGGCGGTCGACATCGCCGATCCCGCTCAGCCTATAGCCTAGGTAGGATGCGCTTTAGAGATGGTCGACACTTCCACCCGACGGCCGCTTGGGCCGAGCTTGAGCGAACCGAACGGCGACGCTGTCATTGTCATGGTTGAGGACTACTGTTCCTCGGCATGGCCGGCTTGCGGCCCCGCTGCTGACCTTCAGGGCAGTCGATCCCTGCGGCGTCCGGTTGCCGGACGCCGCAGGGATCGGACAGGGGCCGGGCCTCCCTGTCTCGCAGGACAGCTCAGGTACCGCCTAGGGCGATTTCGTGGTTTTCCACAGACCCGACGCCTGGTGGTTTCGGCTAGAGTTGTCGGTCTGAGGTAAGGACATGACCCGCATCCTGATCGCCGACGACCATGACGTGATCCGCACCGGGCTGCGCGCCATCCTGAGCGGCCAATCCGGATGGGAGGTCGTCGCCGAGGCCGAGAACGGTCGGCAGGCGGTCGACCTCGCCGTCGAGACGCAGCCCGACGTCGCCATCCTCGACTACCAGCTTCCCGTCTTGAACGGCGTCGACGCGACCCGCGAGATCCGCGCCTTCCAGCCGCAGACCGAGGTGTTGATCTTCACCATGCATGAGGGTGAGCCTCTGCTGCGCGAGCTGTTCGAGGCCGGGGCCCACGGCTACCTGCTCAGGTCCGATGCCAGGCAGTTCCTGATCGCGGCCGTGGCGGCGCTGGCCCAGCACGAGCCGTTCTTCACCGGTGGCGTCTCGGAGACCCTGCTGAATGCCTATCTGTCCAGGAGGCCGGCCTGTGACGGCGCGCTGACGGCGCGGGAGCGTAGCATCGTCCAGCTCATCGCGGAGGGCCACAGCAACAGGGCGGCCGCCCAGACCCTGGGCCTCAGCCAAAAGACCGTGGAGGGCCACCGCGCCGCGGCCATGCGCAAGGCCAAGGTGAATTCGACGGCGCACCTCGTGCGCTACGCGGTCCGCACCGGGCTCGTGGAGCCCTGAGGCGGCCCGCATGCCGATCCTGATCATTTCCGCCGACGCCGGGGGCGCAGGCCCCGCACCTGACCTGCCTCGGCCGACCAAGCCGGTCCGGTAGAATGAGCTGGCCGCCTGCCTGGCAAACCTTGCACGGGCAACCAGCGGCTGACGGCCAGCAGGATCATGCAGCCTTTGTGTTGACCCGTGCCTCGGCCAGCCGGGGAGAGGCCAGGAAAACGTGTTCATCCCGGCCTCTCCCCGGACAAGCATTCACGAGTATACGCGTGCCAGCTAGTGTCTGTTGCGGAGCGGCTATTACCGATGAGGGCCCGCGGCCTCCCATAAGGCGTGGTGAACGCTTTCGGAAAGCCTCAAAACGCGTTCCAGACTAGGGGTTATGCGAAATTGCGCGCGGCTTTAGGTGCGGGCGCGACAGGACCCTTATTCGGGAGTAAAATGACCGCAGTAGCGTTCCCGACGCTCT
This sequence comes from Microvirga ossetica, assembly GCF_002741015.1. Taxonomy (NCBI): domain Bacteria; kingdom Pseudomonadati; phylum Pseudomonadota; class Alphaproteobacteria; order Hyphomicrobiales; family Methylobacteriaceae; genus Microvirga; species Microvirga ossetica. The sequence goes on from NZ_CP016618.1 coordinate 386,905, forward strand.
GACGAGCGCCGCCTGCCCATCATGAGGGAGAGCGGCCTATGTCTCTCAAGCTTGAGCTCTTTACAGCGATCGCCCTGCTCAGTTTCGAGCCACCCACCGAAGCCCATGATATCTACTCGCATTTGATGAACGGGTTGGGGGCAGTTGTTGCAATGAGAAGGATTGTCGACCGGCGCCTTACCGGATGACAGCGACCGGGGTGCAAATGTTCGTCGATGGCGAGTGGATCGTTGTGCCAGACTTTATGATCCAGTATCGAGCGCTGCTCGGTGACACGGGTGAAACAGCCGGGGGGCATTGGTGCGGGCGTATCCAAGATGGGAATGGCTACCGGCTGGGCTATGCAACCCGCTGTGCCATCCTACCGCCAAACGCGACAGCGATTTTTGAACCAGCGTTTGCCCTTCGTGAACGCCGCATCCAGCCTGTTCCCTAATGCGGCTTATGCCAAATTCGCACCTATACCACCGACCATGCTGAGCAACATCCTAAACTTCTATCAGCTTAGGGACCGGTGAAGCGGTAGGCTTGCCAAGCCGCTCGGCCCTTGGGGGTGATCGTGTATTGGTCGAATTGCTCCCTCTCCAAATATCCTCGCTGGATGAGCCTCTCCGCCTCGGCAGTATATTTATGCAAGTCTTTGTTTCTAGTGCGGAGCTCCCCAAGGCTGCCGAGAAGGTAGTATTCCCTTTCAGTCAGCTCTTGTTCGTTGTGGGGCACCGAGATCCTCTGGAACCATTGATACGCTACGGTCGTCGAAAGGATCATACTCAAAGAAGTGATAAAAGCCCCAGAACTAGACTTATGCTCTTAGGTAAAGAGAGGGGTGACAACGGCGCTTTAGTGTAGCCCGGAACTATACTTAGTCGGCCCTGAACAACCCACAACTGATTGAGGCTGAAGGATTCTTCGTCTTCGCGAAGCATTGTAAAATACTGGTTCCTGGGGAGTGACCCACTCAAAACCGGTGTTTTGCCATGGGACCCAAGCCGACGATGCCCACTTCAGGTGATCTGTATCGCAGCCGTCTCGACCAGATCCTCGATCAGCGCCATGAGCTGTTTCGCCTGGCAGGGCTGATCGACTGGGACAGGTTCGATCAGGAGTTCGGCCGCTTCTATCGGCCGCTTGGACGGCCCGCCAAGCCCACCCGGCTGATGGTCGGGCTGTCCTATCTCCAGCACACTTTCAATCTGTCCGATGAAGCCGTGGTGCAGCGCTGGATCGAGAACCCGTACTGGCAGTGGTTCTGTGGCTGCGAGTACTTCCAGCATGAGGTGCCCTGTGATCCGAGCTCGCTGACGCGCTGGCGCAAGCGGCTCGGGCCAGAAGGACTGGCGACGCTGCTGGCGGCCACGATCCAGGCCGGGCTGGAGAGCGGGGTGGTGCGGCCCTCCAGTTTGGAGCGGATCAGCGTCGACACCACCGTGCAGCCCAAGGCCATCACCCATCCCACCGATGCGAAGCTGTATCTGAAGGCTCTGCTTGCCCTGGTGCGGCAGGCCAAGCGGCATGGCCTCAAGCTGCGGCAGGCTCACACCCGCCTGGCCAAACGGGCGGCCGTGCAGGTGGGCCGCTATGCCCATGCCCGGCAGATGCGGCGCATGCGGCGAGAGCTCAAGCGGTTGAAGACCTATCTCGGGCGGGTCTACCGCGATATCGCCAGGAAAGTCGCGGCAGATGAGGTTCTCTCACGCCGGTTTGCTCCTCTGCTGGGGCTGACAGAGCGCCTCCTGGGGCAGGAGCGCACGAGCAAGAACAAGCTCTACAGCCTGCATGCGCCCGAGGTGGTGTGCATCGCCAAAGGCAAAGCGCATCGGCCGTACGAGTTCGGCTCGAAAGTCGCGCTGGCGGTGACCAACCGGGAAGGCTTTGTGCTCGCCTCCAAGGCGCTGGAGGGCAATCCCTATGACGGCCACACGCTGGATGCTACCGTGGACCAGATGATCGCCCTGACGGACGTGGAGCCCGCGCGCATCTACGTCGACCAGGGCTATCGTGGGCATGACTACGCCAAGACGGATCGGGTGTTCATCACGCGACAGCGGCGAGGGCTCACGCCGACAATCAGACGGGAACTGAGACGCCGGTCGGCGATCGAGCCGATGATCGGGCACATGAAGGCGGACGGGCGGCTGGGACGCAATCACCTGCTCGGAGCAGCCGGCGATGCGATCAATGCGCTGCTGGTGGCCGCCGGACACAATCTGCGGCTGATCCTGAACTGGCTCAGGCGTTTTGTCGCCTGGCTCATGGCATCCCTGATGAGTTCATCCGCGCAATCGGATACTTCTCAGGTCGCCTGAAATCCAGCGCAAGCCTCGTCCAGCCGTATTATTCAGGGCCGACTACTTATGATTTTGGGTAAAGGGAGGGGTAGCGACGGCGATTTAGTCTTGGAGAGTGTCGTTCCGTCCTGGGTTTTATGCGAATGACGGCGGCGCTTTTCGCATCCGCTTGAGCCCTACTCGATCAACTCCTCGGCTTGGGCAAGGAGTGTCGGTGGGACGGTAACCCCGAGTGCCTTGGCGGTTTTCAGGTTGATCACCAGCTGGAACACCATCGGTGCTTGCACTGGCAGCTCACTCGGGCGAGCGCCCCGCAGGACCCGATCCGCGTAGGACGCCGCTCGTCGATATATGTCCGGGACATCAAATCTGTAGGATATGAGCCCGCCCTCGTTCGCGAAGAGCCGATTCGTATCGATGGCTGGCACATGGTGCTGAGCGGTCATTTGGATGATCAGTTCACGATGATCGACCAGAAACGTGTCCGGCATGGCTGCGAGCCCACCATTGGCTTGGCCAGCCGCGCTGATCGCCTGGCGCATCGTGCCAAGTCCCAGCCCATATCCGAACGCCTGGGCCGTCGGCGCTCCGATCGGTCAGTCTGCGCACCGCCGCCCCAGGCTCCGTCTCACCCAGGCTCTGACTGCGAGTTCTACTTTGCGCGCGTAGCGACATTTCACCTTGGTTGCCACATTGCGACCTCAGTCGCGATCTGTCGCCTCAACACACTCACCATCCTGAAGGTCATGAAAGCTGAGGCGCACCTTCGCAATGTGGCGGATCCGATCAGACGGGGCGCCCAGGCCGAAGGTTGGATTCATCTCGCCCATCATGCAGTCAGCGCTTTCGGCCACTTTGAGTTGGACCCGGCGGTGACGCAGGTGCGCCTCGAATTCATGGATCGCCAGCAGGGTTAGAGCGTCGACATCGACATCAATGCGGCAGACACGTGTGCCGTCGCAGCCGGCGGCGATCTGCGCCTCGTGCAGCAGGGGAGCAAGCGCCGTGGGCCATTCAACGACTGGGGCCTCACGGAGCGACATGGAGCACCCTCACCTAATACGTTGCCCTCTAGCCAAGCCTCATATGGTTAAGCGAGAGCCAAGCTTACGGGTTCAATATACAGCGTTCCGCAGAATTTGCAGTAGGTTTGACATGCGGTAGGTTTGAGCCGCGCATGAGGATCTACAGCCAAGGAGGCGGCTCCATGTCGAGTTCGTTGGCTGCGATGGCTGCGAACAGGTTCATGGCCTGGCTCAAGGTATGGCCGGCGAGAACGGCGGGCTTGTTGATGGCCACGAGTGCCGCAGGCAGCTCCTCTTCCTCAAGTTTTTTCAGCGCTCGCTCCTGTTTTTTCTCGGTTTTGCTTTCCAGCACGAGCCGCCCCACATGCGCGGCGAGCTGGGCCAGCATTTCGTCGTCTGTGCGGGGGTTCTCGAACCGGAATGGCGGCGAAACAGGTCGTCTCTTCATCAGTCTGCCTCACAGGGCCTTGTGGCCTGTCACGTGAAAGCCTTTCACAGGCAATTGGAACCTGTCCAGAATCTGGCTCTGTCCTCCCTGGTTCAAGCGGTTCGGGAAGAATTCAGTTGCTCAAATGAATTCCTGAGCGCCGCGTTCGCCCAGACCACAAAAAGCCCGAGCCGTTTCAGGATCAGCCGCAGGTTATGTCCGGCAGCCACGAGCAGGGCTTCATCGCATGACCCGCTCTGCCCCGGGGGCTTTCCAGGGCAGCTTGCGCGGTCGACTGCTACGGGTGGATGCCCGGGTGGGTCCGCACGCTCGCGGTCAGCATGCTGTCCATGGATGAGCCGGACCATACTCGCCTGCGTGGTATTGTCGACGAGGCCTATCGGCGCCGCGCCGTTCTCGACATGGAACCAAGGATCCTCGCGATTGCCGATGGCAGCTCGGCCGACTTGGTCGAGCTGAGCCGCCTGACCGGCACGCTCAGGCTGCTGCGGGTGGTCGCCAGCATCCGGCCGATGAAGCGATACTGGAGGGACGCTTGCAGGTGGCCCGCGACACAGGTGGTGAAGGCCTGATCGCGGACCTGGTCTGCGTTGAAAAGGAGGGCGGGCGCATCAGCGGCCAAGATATGGTGGCCACGGTCTTTCTCCTCCTTGGTGCTGGATCCGAAACCACAACCCATCTGATCAGCGGATCAGGCCATGAACTCCTCAGGAGGCCTCGCCTGCGTGATTGTGTAGCCGATCCGTTCTACATCAGCGACGCTTCGAGCGAACGGGAACACACCGCGTTTGGAAGCCTTGGTAGTGAGACCGACAGCTCGTACAGTTTCCTGGGCAGTGCGCAAACCGGAGGCGCGCTTGGATATCACCGTGACATCAACAGACGATGGCAAGGCATGGAACCTGACGGACCTGCTCGGCCGTCCGATGGGCCGGATCACTGAAGCATCCGCCGAGCAGTTCACAATCCACCCGGATGGCCATGCTCTGGAGACCATGGCCGGCATCGATCATCGACCGTTCGCTTCCCTTGACGCTGCCTTGACGGCAATCGAGAAGCACACCCGGGGCGTCTGCCGGCACAATTCAGGCGAGGTTCGCCATGATCGAAAGTAGCCCAAATCTCGCCCTGCTCGGTGGTTGAGCAGAGATCATGGGTCATCGGGTATCGACCTCTGCCGTGGCGCGGCAATGGTATTCCAGGTCCGACCGGTGTCCGAGCGAGCCACACCCCAGGCATCCCTCACTGCGCGCCGGCGTCATGCAAGGCATTTTGCTGCCACCAACGAGGCTGGGGCCAACCTGAAACCGCATTGACCCTGATTTCGGTGCCACTGCAGGATGGTGCCTGCTTCTTGTTGCCAGAGCATGGTTTTGCCATGGAGCCATCGCCTAATACGCCCGCACTTTTTGTAGGAGAGGGATCAATGCGGTATGGCACACTCGGCGCAGGTCTCGCCTTCACGATGGTAGCTCTTTCGGCTCAGGCCCAAGTACCGGCGGAAGTTGACGCCTGCCGTCTGTCGGGCCTGATTGCGCTGAAGGAACGGTCGCCCGCCATCAAGGACCTGACCTTTGACATCGACGGTCTGGCGATCTCCAAGGCTGAGACCAAGGTCGAGGATACCCCGGTTAAGATGGTCATCATGGGCGATGCCTACCTGCAACGCGAGAAGACCGACAAGCCGAACCGCTTCGTCTGCCTGATCGGCGAGAAGGGCAAGGTCCTGCTGACCTTCTTCACTGAGCAATAAGCGTAGAAAGGTTGGTCTGAGCCGGTGCCAAACTCAGCCGGTCGTCGGTGCAATGCAACTCCAGTGACGCCGTGGCACCGGGGGGCTAAGTCGTCAGAGAACATCCTGCTTCGGGCTTCTGCCAAGTGCGAAGCCTGCCTCCTGGTAACTGCTGCGATAGGTCTGATCACCATCCATAAGGGTGCGCTCTCCCGATTGACAGAAATGACGCCCAGAGAGCACCATTCCTGTCTCGGATGAATGAGGATGGTCATCATGGACAGTTTCGACCACATCCTGAACTGGAAGCTGAAACGAGGCTCGCACACCTTTCCTGGACAAGATGGCGGGACGTGCATCAACGAAGCGGCCGTTGTGGCTACTGGCTTCCCCTATCAAGCCGTGCGGTCCGTTCACGACATGCCGCCGTGTTTCTCGCGCCCGATCTGCGCACTGGCGATGCAGATGAACGATGAGGCTAGCGACGACGAGCGGCAGCAACTGCTGCCCTTCGTCACCCGTCTGGCCTGTGCCGACACGCTGGAAGTAGAGCGGGAGCGGGAAGCCTACATCGCGGCCCGTATGCGCTGGCGGCTTTCGTTCCAGAAGCGTCTTGAGATCCTCACTGGTGCGCTCGCGATCGGCCGACAGGCTGATGATCCGGCGCCAGAGGAGGTGAGGACGCGCATGGCTGGCATTCGGCACTGTGCTGCTGCGCCAACGTCGGTGGACGATCATCCCGTGATCACGCACTTCCAAGGTTGGTTCGTTGGTATTTTCTAGTCTCGAATCTGGAGTGGCGATGGTCCACCCGGAACATGCCCTCTGCGTGACCTTTCCCAACGGGGCCGACAGGCCCGCTTGGGCTGGGTGCACCCCAGGTCGTCAATCCGTCGAAGGCCGCGAGTGGGAGCCTCCATCACGCGAGTAGCCCATCCGAATACCGATGGATGGAGGCAGAGCAGAGGCTGGAGAACGCCACGATGGTATTTCTTGGCCGTGGCCCACCTCTCCCTCACAGCAATCGGTGAAGGTGAGAAGAGTCCGTTGCCGCCTGGAGTCGTACGGGTCGAGGACCTTTTCTTCACCGCAGATACTGTCTTTGTCCTGGCGCTGCTGGTTGGCGCAATCGTCATCCTGATCCACAAGTACCGACGCCGGTGACCTTGCTCGTGCGGCAGGAGACCGCGCTCCAAGACTTACCGCTCAGTACGAGGAGGGGAGAAGAAGAGACAGACGAGGCCTCTTACACGACAGTTATGCAAGTCAGTGGGACGTTCGTCTGATCGAACCCATCCAGACTATGTAGGATGTGGCCCAGCTGATGGCCGAAATCGACACCGATAGCAGGTCGGCCATCGCCTTGCTCACTCATTGAGATGTCCTGGTTCAGCCCGAGAGCCTGTCACAGATAACTCCTGGTCCGTCACGCTCACCTAACGGCTTGAACCGTTGCAGCCGCTCCTGCTTCAGCACATCCTCGGATTTTTGATGAACAGAGGTGTGCTCGCTACGAACCCCGATCAGGGTCGAGAGTGAAACATCCCTGGCTCGGTGCCTCTCCGCCACCGTCAGGCTACGCCGCTTCAGCACCAGGATGAGGCCGGCGAAGACCCGTTGACGGCGGCGAACAGGATGACGGGCACGCTCGCGATCGCCAGCCCATCCACGAGCCAGAGATGCTGTGCCGGCAACGGGGTCCGCGACAGTGTAGCCGTGATGAATGGCGGCAACGACAATCGTCAGAACGGCTGTTCCAACCGACCACAGGCTCACCTGGATCAGAGCAAACCGGCTCGCATCAAGAGCAGGGTGGCGCTCGAAGTAGACTTGGCTCCTGTCTTGATGGCTGAGCCAAAGAATAGCCGGCGTTCCACGGCCATGTTGCGCGCGTCGGCGTCTGCCCGGCGCGAGGCGGCCTCTGTGGCTGGATCATGAACCCAGCGCTGCCCTGACAGGGGCAGGCTTGCCGTCACGCTGCTGTTGGAGGTTCCCGGCGTGGGGCCGGCTGAAGATGCGTGCGCACTCCGGGTGCGGCGCCTTCCCTGGCGCCTAGCACCATCTCGGTGGCCCAGTTGAGCAGCAGCGAGGTGTAAGACTGCTGCCACGTCTCCTCGGAGAGGGCGTGATCCGCCCCCTCGATCACCCGGTAGGTCAGCGAGTGGGCGCCCTTGAGCGCGGTGAGATAGTTCTCGATCACCGGGTGCGGAATGATGTCGTCGTGCTCCGACTCCACAATCAGCGCGTCGCCACGGAACGCGGCACAGGCTGCCAGAGCCCGGTTCTGGTCAGGCGCCACCCGCCCGCGCCGGTAGTCGGCCAGACCGTACTTCTTCAACTGCTGCTTCGGCAGCGGCCAGTCTTCGTCCCGATACAGCGCTGGCACACGCAAGGCGAGCCAGCGCACCGGGCGCAAGGAGCTCAGGATCGCAGCCAGGTAACCGCCATAGCTGCTGCCCACCACCGCGATGGCCTCTTTATCGATGGCTTGGTGGCGGACCAGAGTGTCATAAGCTGAAAGCACGTCGCGCAGGTTGTCCTCGCGCGTGACGCTCTCCTTCTGCTCCCGGGTTTCTGCATGACCGCGAAGATCGACGGTGAGGCAGACACAGCCCAAAGCTGCGATCTCACGGGCGCGGGCCAGGTACTGCTCCTGGGTACCGCCCCAGCCATGCAGAAACAGCACTCCAGGCACAACCGTGGCCGGTGTGACCAGGGTGCCGGAAATCTGTTGACCGTCGACAGGAATGTCGATCCGCTCATCTCGTGTCGTCATGAGCCTCAACCATCGTGTATTTGGTCAACAATCCAACCCGCTCGTCGATCCCACGAAAGTAGACCGTTGCCTGGGGCGGTGGAGCGTGGCTCTCACCATAGATCTCGAAGGTGGATGCACGGACCACCTGTACGACGGGATCGGCCCGAAAGGCTTCCAAGGCAGCCATCTCCGCCCCCGTGGCGCCACCCATGCGCCAGGACTGCTCCAGAACACCCGAGCGCCACTGGCCGCGGGGGTTCATTCCCTGAGCCACATCATAGTTGCGCCGTGAGGCAAACATCCCGGGGAAGAGACTTGTCGCGGCATCGTAGACCCGGGCCTGCTCCACGGCGATGCGAATGCTTTCGGGGAGAGGAAGCCGGACCAGCGCATCAAAGTCGCCGCGCGCGACCACGAGGTCGGATCCGCCGTAGATCTCGTCTCCGGCATTGTCGGTCGTCAGGCGCTGGCTGCCGTAATACGTGGCTGTGAGATCTGCCACCCGCACCTGGCCGACGCTGTAGGTGGTCACAGCCGTGAGGTTCTCTTCCAGGACCAGCCCAGCATCGGCCAGTTCGGCCTCATCGATGCCGGCAAGAGCCTCCGTGAGCTCGCTCAGGCTCCGGATCACTCTCTGTCCGCGTCCAGCAGTCGCGTGGACTGGCTTGAGGCGAACCGGCCCGTTCTCCAGAAGACGTTCGCAGGCAGCATGAGCTTGCTCTGCCGTGAAGACAGAATACCCGTCAAGCACAGCGCTGTGGACCTGGTGAAGGAAGGTATCAGACCAGCCCTCGGGGGCAAGGACGTTCGGCTCGATCAGCGGATGAGTGATGGCTTTGGTGGCAACGAACGGATACGGCACCACACCACCGAAGAGATCGCGCTCGCCCGCAATGCCAAGCTGGACTGTGTGCTCAAGGCCGATCAGCGTGTCGCTTGGGACGAAATAGACCTTGCCAGGGTAATGGGCGGAGCCGTCATATTCGCCCCCATAGGCAAAGCCTATCAGGGCAGCGAGCCGCTTGGCGACCATGGCCCGGGTGATCCGCTCATGAGTATCGGAGAACCCACTTGTTTGAGGCGAGTATTCGACCACTACGTCGTGCGCCAAGCGATGTCCCCGTGCGAATGCCTTTGAGACCTGCCAAACCGGAATGGCAGAACCACCGAGGGAACCAAGCTCCTCACTGACCAGGAGTTCCAGCTTGCTGGCCGCGTCCTCCTACCCTGCTGTCTGTTCCTGCACGCGGCGGACCTTCCATCGTCCTGCGGGAGCGGGGATCGCCGGAGTCGAAGCCCGTAGCCGCCCCGCACGCCGGGACCGGCCACTGACGAAAGCGGGGACGTACCCTATGTGGATAGCGGACGTCCCGGTTGCCCAGCATGGAGCCTCGCGTGACCTTCGTCGCCTTCAACGATCGGCTTTGGGATTTCGCCCTTGTCTCCGGCGGCGTATCGGTCGTCGCCACGATGAACGCACGCCGCTCCTGGCGGCAGTTCCAGGATGCCCTGAAGGCACCGCTCGCGTGGGACAATGGTGACGTGCCCTATCAGAGGGAATGGGACTTCAGGTTCTGGCGCACGATCAGAAGGGTGACGGCCGGGCTCTCGATTCTTCTCTCCATTCTGTGGCTCATTCCCTAGGTGGCTCTGCCGAGCGATGGAATCCCAGTGACCGGGATTTAGCTCCGCAAGATCCAAGGGTCCCCGCGCCCCATGTGAGCCGTGCCCTCGGTCAAATCGTGATGCGTGAGCCTACCTCGACCGCGCGATCCTCCGGGATGCAGAAGTGGTCCGACACGTCGCTGGCGGACTGTGCCATCGGGATGAAGATGTAGTCCTGCCACAGCGGCAACCCGGACTGGGCCGACGCTTGCAGCGCCCGCCGCGACAGGAAGAACGAGACGTTGTCCACGTCGAAGTTCGCCGACCTGAGCGCGTTGGGCAGGTTCGGGCTTTCCATGAAGCCGAACCGCACCGTCACCCGCGAGAACCGGTCCGAGAGCTTCTCGACCGTGACGCGTCCCTCGTCCGGGAGGCGCGGCACCTCCTCGGTCACCACGGTCAGAATGACGTTTTGCTCGTGCAGCACCTTGTTGTGCTTCATGTTGTGCAGCAGGGCGGCCGGCACGTCCTGGGCATTGCCCGTCAGGAACATAGCCGTCCCGGACACCCGCGGCGCCGAGCTGCTCTCGCACATGCGGATGAACTCGGACAGCGGCGGGCGGCCGCGGTGCGAGATCTCGGCCAGCAGGCGCGAGCCCTTGCGCCACACCCACATGAGGGTGAACAGCCCCGCACCGGTCATCAGCGGGAACCAGCCACCCTGCGGGATCTTGAGCGCGTTCGCTCCGAGGAAGATCAGCTCGATGGCAAAGAATGGCGCGATCACCAGCGCCGCGACGGCCGGGGACCAGCGCCAGAACTTCCAGGCCACGATGAACAGCAGGCACGAGGTGATGACCATGTCGCCGGTCACGGCGATGCCGTAGGCTGCCGCCAAGTTGCTCGACGTCCTGAAGAACACGACGAGCACGATGACCGCAGCCAGCAGCAGCCAGTTGATGTAGGGGATGTAGATCTGGCCCTTCTCGATCTCTGAGGTGCGCAGCACGCGGAAGCGCGGCAGCACGCCGAGCTGCATTGCCTGCTGCGAGATCGAGAATGCGCCAGTGATCACCGCCTGGCTGGCGATGATTGTCGCCACGGTGGCCAGGATCACCATCGGCAGCAGGGCCCAGGAGGGGTAGAGCAGGAAGAACGGATTCTCCAGGTGCTCCGGATGGGCGAGCAGCATGGCGCCTTGGCCAAGATAGTTGAGCGCCAGCGCCGGCAGGACGAAACCGAGCCATGCGGTGCGGATCGGGGAGCGGCCGAAATGGCCGAGATCGGCGTAGAGCGCCTCGGCCCCGGTCACGGACAGGAACACTGCGCCCAACGCAAACAGGCCGGCCGTGCCGTGGTTGATGAGGAAGCTGAGGCCATGAAGCGGGTTGATCGCTCCGATGATCCCGGGATCATCCAGGATGTGCATCAGACCACCGACCCCCATGACGGCGAACCAGAAGGCGGTGATCGGCCCGAAGAAGGTCGCCACGCTGGCCGTGCCGAACCGCTGGACGGCGAACAGGCCGATCAGGATCACAAGGCTGAGCGGCACCACGTAGGGATCGAAGGCGGGGGTCACCAGCTTGAGACCCTCGAGCGCCGAGAGCACCGAGATGGCCGGGGTGATGATGGCATCGCCGTAGAACAGCGAGGCCCCCACCATGCCCAGGATGATGGTGAACCCGGTGCTGTGGCCAAGGGCACGTTGGGCCAGGGTCACGAGCGAGAGCGTCCCGCCCTCGCCGTTGTTGTCGGCCCACAGGACCAGGACGACGTACTTGAGGGTCACGATGATGATCAGTGCCCACAGGATCAGTGAGACCACCCCGACCACCATCTCGCGGGTCAGAGCACCGGGACCTGCATGGCCTGTCGCGGCCGCGAGGCTTTCCTTGAGGGCATAGAGCGGGCTGGTGCCGATATCGCCATAGACGACGCCGATGGAGCCGAGGGTCAGGGCCCAGAAAGAGGTCGGCGCGGCGTGCCCGTGCTCGGCAGGGCCGACACCCACCCGTTCGCTGATCCCGGTCGCGGCCATGAACCCTCCCACCTCTTCAGCAGGGAATAGGCTCCCCCCGGCTCAACGTGGCGGCGCGGCGGAGGGTTTCACGACCGGAGGGGCTCCGGCCGCGCTGCCGGCTCGGGTAGGTCGGATGGGGAGCTTGTGGTAATGGCCTGCAGGTTGGCGTAGGTCACTTGCAATGGTCACTTTTGGTCTCCGCTCGCCTCGTCCCGTGCAATCCTCACCTGAGACGGGACGCGCGAGCTTTTCAAGGCATGCCAGGAGCGGCAGGCCCTTTCTGGAGATGATTGGGCCTTATCTCTGGTCCGCTGCCGCCGTTATCGCAGCGGCAGGGACAGACCGTATGTTCGTTGCCGGCGGAGGTGGCTCGTCCTGACGTGCTAGACAATGGTGCAAAGTTTGCGATCAGCTTTGTTCATACAGTCGCTCGCGAGGCGCTTCGGCGTCACACGACAGGTCCTAAGTTAAAGCCTTCAACCGGCTCTGAACGAACCAGGCCGATGAAGGACGAGGACCGCAATGGCCAAGCTTTGCAAAAGGCGCCATCCTCTGCGCCTTGAGGTCGGCTTCGAGGTCAGACGGGGCAGTCAAGAAGTCCTGGGACGCGCCTACGAGCGCCTCCTGCCCCTGCGCACCTGTTCCCTGCCATCACGGGCGCAGGCCGCCATGTCCAAGGGAGCGTACGATGAGAACTCCGCACCTGAGAGCCGTTTCGGCACCGCAGACCCTGCAGGTCGCCCTTTACGCCCGGGTCTCTACCGACCAGCAGGCTGAGCATCACACCATCGACAGCCAATTGGCGGAACTGACCGCGCGAGCAGAGCAGGATGGCCACGACTTGCGGGATGATCTGCGGTTCATCGACAACGGCCACAGCGGCGCCAGCCTGATCCGTCCCGCGCTGGAGCATCTACGCGACCTCGTGGCACTGTCGGCGATCGACCTGATCTACGTCCATGCCCCGGATCGCCTGGCTCGCAGCTATGCGCATCAGGTTCTGCTGATCGAGGAGTTCGCCCATGCCGGCACCCAAGTCGTTTTCCTCAATCACCCGATCGGGACCACGCCCGAAGACAGCCTGCTGCTGCAACTGCAGGGTATGTTCGCCGAGTATGAGAGAGCCAAGGTGCTGGAGCGCAGCCGGCGTGGCAAGCGCCATCGCGCCCAGACCGGTGCCGTCAGCGTCCTGTCCCGTGCGCCCTTCGGCTACCGCTACATCACGCGTGAGGCTGGTGGGGGAGACGCACGCTACGAGATTGATGAGGAGGCCGCCCGGATCGTGCGCCAGATCTTCACCTGGGTCGGGCACGAACGCTTGACGCTGGCGGGGGTCTGCCGACGCCTGCACGACAGCGGACTTCCGAGTCCGACTGGGCGGCGACACTGGAGCCGGGCGATGATCCATAGCATGCTGCTCAACCCCGCCTATGCGGGACAGGCGCTTTATGGTCGCCGCCAGAGCGTGCCGTGGCGGCCGCCGCTTCATCCGCCGCGCGGCCACGATGGCCTGCCGCGACGGCCCTGGCGGCAAGTGCTCGCCACGCCCGAACGACATATCAGCATCGCGGTGCCAGCGATTGTCGGCGAAGAACTCTTTGCGAGTGTCGCCGAGCAGTTGGAGGAGAACCGCAGACGCAGTCGCGAGCGGCTTGCGGGCGTCCAGTATCTGCTGCGCGGCCTGCTGGTCTGCCAGAAGTGTGGCTATGGGTTCACCGGCCATCACCATCGCGGGCAGTGGCGCTACTATCGCTGTTGCGGCACCGACCGCAGCCGTTTCCACGGTGCGTTCCGGTGCGATGCCCGGCTGGTCGCCACGGAGTTGCTCGATGAGGCGGTGTGGACCGAGGTCTGCCGGCTGCTCGACGATCCGGCCCGGGTCATCGCGGAGTATCAGCGGCGCCTGGACGCGGTGCAGGCCACGCCGCATCGGCTCGAACTTGATGCCCTTGGCCGTCAACGGGCCAAGGCCCGCCGCGCGATCGAGCGACTGATCGACAGCTACACCGAGGGGCTGATCGAGAAGCCTGAATTCGAGCCGCGCTTGGCCGCGTTGCGCCGCCGGACAGCCCGGCTGGAAGCCGAAGCCAAGGCTCACCAGGAAGCCGATGAGCAAGTCCGCTCGCTGCACCTCGTGATTGGCAAACTCGACCTGTTTGCCGCGCTGGTGCACGATCGGCTCGCGGGGGCGGATTGGACGACAAGGCGCGACATCATCTGTACTCTCGTCAAGCGCATCGAGGTTGCCGATGATGTGGTTCGGGTGATCTTCCGGGTCGATCCTGGCGTCTCAGGTCCATCTGAGGCAGGCCGAACTTTGCACCATTGTCCAACACGTCCACACTATGCGATGAGCGAGGGTTGCGCCGGATGGGCCGGCGCCGAGCCTCCCGCACAGGGGACGAGCCATGCAGCAGAATAGCAAAGTGTTTGTCGGTCTGGATACGTCCAAACTGAAGATCGCGGTCGCCGTGGCTGAAGACGGCCGTCAGGGTGAAGTCCGTTTTCTGGGCGAGATCGACAACACGCCCGAGGCAGTGCGGCGCCTCGTCAGTAAGCTCAGTGGCAAGCATCGCGAGTTGCTGTTCTGCTACGAGGCCGGCCCGACCGGCTATGGCCTGCAGCGGCAGATCAGTGCTCTGGGACATGAGTGTGCGGTCATTGCGCCTTCGCTGATCCCCAAGCGCCCGGGCGAGCGCGTCAAGACCAACCGCCGCGATGCCCTGACCCTGGCCCGGCTGCATCGGGCCGGGGAGCTGACCGCCATCTGGGTGCCGGATCCAGGCCATGAGGCCGTGCGCGAGCTGGTGCGGGCGCGCGAAGCGGCCATGGCGGACCTGCGCGAGAAGCGCCAGCACCTGCAATCGTTTCTGTTGCGCCATGGACGGATCTTCTCCGGCCACAAGCCCTGGACCCGAGCGCATGCGCGCTGGCTATCCGAACTCATCTTCGAGCATCCGGCCCAGTATCTCGTCCTGCGCGAGTACCGGCAGGCGATCGAGGATGCCGAGGCGCGATTGGAGCGCCTGAACCAGCAAGTCGCCGAGGTGGTCAAGACCTGGTCGATGGCGCCCGTGGTCGAGGCTTATCAGGCCCTGCGTGGGGTGGCGCTTCTGACCGCGGTGACCTTTGTAGCCGAGATCGGCGATGTACGCCGCTTCGAGAGCCCGCGCCAGCTGATGGCCTATCTCGGTCTGGTGCCGTGCGAGAGCTCGACCGGCGAGCGGGTGCGGCGCGGCAGCATCACCAAGGCGGGCAACCCACGGGTTCGCCGGGTGCTGATCGAGGGCGCCTGGACCTATCGCTTTCCGGCCCGGATGAGCCGCGTGCTGCAGGAGCGCCAGGAGGGCTTGCCAGCGATCGTGCGGGCCATTGCCTGGAAGGCGCAGGTGCGGCTGTGCGCGCGGTATCGCCGGCTGATGGCGGCCTTCCTGTGGGCGATCGGGCGCGAGATCGAGCCGCGCTCGGCCGCATAAAGCCGAACGAGCTCACGGTCATTGCGGAGGACCTCCTCAGTTTGGACTGACATCTGCGGTTGCCCAGCGCCGGCGGCAGGGCCTCGGAGGGGAACCCTCGCGAGAATTGTGTGGCCGATGATGTGTCATCGACGCCCGCTGACAGATCGAGGCAGCCCCGGACGAACACACGGAAATGCGGTGATCAACCCGCGCATCAGAGTTTGCTCAACCGTCGTCTTGACGGCTCTGCCGCCGGCCCTGCGCAATCGCTCCATCCTGCCGCGCCCGGCTTCTGCCCTGGGATCGCACACCCACGTCCAAGCTCATTGACAACGAACATCAGAGGTCTCGGATTGACCTCCGTGGTCCGTCTCCCGAACGTCTCGATGGTGTTCCTTCTGGCGGTCCTGTTCTCCGCCGCCCGTTTCGGCATCTGGCCAGCCCTATTCTCATCGGGACTGTCGTTCCTGGCCTACAATTTCTTCTTAATCGAGCCACTGCACAGCTTTTCGGTCACCGAGCCTCATGAACTGCTCGCGCTGTTCGTTCTCCTGGCCGTCGCGGTTCTGACCTCCGCCATTGCCGGCCACGCCCGCGAGCAGGCGCGACGTGCGGCCGAGCGGGAGGTCCCATCGCGGCGTCTGTACAAGTTCGCCCGCCGTCTTTCCGCCCTGGCCGATCCTCAATCCGTTGTGGATCACGCTGCCATTCAGGCCCATGGTGACCTGCGGTGCCCGTGCATGATCCTGCTGCGCGGGCAGGGCGGGCTCGTGGTGTCAACAGCCTGGCCGCCCGCAGATCGGCTCGACCCGGAGGCGCTCGCGGCGGCCAGCCTCGCCCTGACAAAAGGAGAGGCAACCGGCATGGGGACCGCCCATTGCCCGACGGTGCCCTGGCTGTTCCTGCCCCTGCGGACGCCCGAGGGGACCATCGGGGTCATCGGCGCCGCCCTCTCTGATGCCATCCTCGACCCAGAGGCCCGAACCCTGTTCGAGACGGTCGCCGAGCTGACCGCTACGGCTCTGGCGCGGCTCGGCCAGGAGATTACTGCGGCCCGAACCGCCGCCGAGACCGAGCGGGTCCGCAACACCCTGCTGGCCTCAGTCAGCCATGACTCCCGGACCCCGCTGGCGTCGATCCTGGGGGCTTCGACCAGCCTGATCGAGTACGGCGCCCGGCTGCCGGAGCCGGCCCGTCGTGACCTGCTCGTCCAGGTGAAGGACGAGGCCGAACAACTCGATGGCATGGTCAAAAACCTTCTGGCGATGACGCGTCTGGAGGCCGGGGCGCTTGAGCTCAACCGGGACTGGAGCGATCTGCAGGAACTGTTCGATCGTGCCGTCGCATTTGCCAAGCGACACGGGGCGCCATCTACCGCGATGAGGCCGGATCGGTGCGCGAGAGCGCCTCCCTGGAACTGCCGAGCGAGGTAATCTGGATCGACCTCCTCGAACCAACGGCGGAAGAGAAAGCCTTCGTCGAGAGCCGGACCCATATCCAGGTGCCCTCGATAGACGCCCTGAGCGAGATCGAGGCCTCAAGCCGTTTGCAGGTGGACCGTGGCGTGATCTATCTCAGCATGCCCATTCTCGCCCGCAGCGACACCCCCGAGGCTTTCCTGTCGCCGGTCGGGTTCATTCTGTCGCCGACTGTGCTGGTGACGGTCCGGTTCGCCAAGCTCTCCACGTTCGACCAGGTGGCGGAGCAGATCCACCATGACCCATCCCTGGCCACACACGTCGGGGTGTATACCGCCTTGCTCGAGGCGATCGTCGACCGTGGTGCGGACGTGCTGGAAGGTCTGCGCGGCGAACTCGACCAGATCTCCCACAAAGTATTCCGCGGCAACCCCACTCACCGGAGCCATACGGTCCGTTCCACCGATGCCCTGCGGATGACCTTGGGCGCCGTAGGAGCGATCGGCGAGCGTGTCTCGCAGGCACGGGATGTGCTGCTCGGGGTCGGCCGGATTGCGTCGTTTGCCGGCGATATCGGCGAGGAGTGGATCACCCCGGAATTCCGGGTGCGGCTCAGGGCCGTGTTGAAGGATGTGGCTTCGCTGAACGAATACGAGGCGCATCTCTCGGGCAAGGTGCAATTCCTGCTCGATGCGGTGCTGGGCTACATCACGATCGAGCAAAACGACCTGTTCAAGGTGCTGACCATCGCCTCGGTGGTGGGGATCCCACCGACGCTGATAGCCGGTCTTTACGGCATGAACTTCAAGTTCATGCCCGAACTCGACTGGACATGGGGCTATCCGTTCGGGTTGGCCCTGATCCTGGCCAGCGCTCTCATTCCCCTGATCTGGTTCAAGTGGCGGGGCTGGTTCTAGCCTGCGGTTCATCACCGTTCTCGACCGCAGCCTCAGGGTTGCCGTACGGGTTATGAAGATGAACCACCTTGGCGGCCCGGCGCCGCGCAACCGTGTTGAGCGCCTCGACCGCAACCGAGAAGACCATCGAGACATAGATGAAGGCATGATTGAAGTGGACGCCGAAGCCGTCGGCAACGAGCGTGGTGCCGATCATCACCAGGAATGAGAGCGCCAGCATCTTGGTGGTCGGATGGCGTTCAACGAACTCGCCAACCGGCCGCGCCGCCGCCATGAGCACAATCATGGACAGAACAACAGCAACGGCCATCACCCAGATCTCGGTCGCAAGGCCCACCGCGGTGACAATCGAGTCGATCGAGAACACGAGATTGATCACTGCGATTTGAATAACCACAGTGGCTACCTTGCCATACATCTTGGCCGTAGCTTCCCCTTCGACGCCCTCGAGATTGGCATGGATCTCCTGCACGGCCTTGTAGACCAGGAAGAGCCCACCGGCGATCAGGATCAGATCCTTGCCCGTGAAGCTCTGGCCAAAGGCCGAAAACAGCGGTTCGGTGAGGCTGAGAACCCAACCAATGGCAAAGAGCAGAACCAACCGAGGCACCAGGGCCAGGGTCATTCCGAGCTTGCGTGCGAATGGCTGCTGCGGGGCAGGCAGCTTGCCGACCAGGAGCGCGATGACGACCAAGTTGTCGACGCTGAGCACCACCTCCAGGGCGGTCAGTGTCAGAAGGCTGAGCCACACCTGAGGGTCGAGGAGCGTATCCATTGTTGTAATCCCCTCAATGTTTGAAGGCCCGCAGTCTTAAGGCACAAACTGGCATTTAGAGGCTGAGGGCCGTTTGTCATCTTCTGACTGGGATAAACAAGGGCGTTGATCTCGGCAGCACCTGCGGGCATCAAGATTGATGGTTGGCGAGTTTTTTGCAAAATTATGTTTTACTTACTTGGCGTAACTGGCCCGCCGTAGGCGCCGTAGAACCAACGGCTTAGCGTCGCTGCCCTGATGTAAAAGGGCGCTGAGATGCTAATCCTTTGGCCATGCCACGGCGAAGGGACTGCGATAACGCTCAACGCACCCGACGCGAGCGTGCAAAGCCGTGGCATGGCTAACCTCCTGTCGTGAGGCGACGTGCCATTCGACCTCAATCTCACCCTCGCGTTAACCTCCCGGATAGCTTGAGTGAAAAGCTGCAGACTGATCCAACCCTTCGTCGTGCCAGCACGGCGGCAGCCGGGCTTAGCACTCCTCCCCAGGCGTGTCGGCTATCCGACAGACAGAGTTTCCTTGATCCAGTACTGGGAGCCTCGTAAGACCAAGCTGAGGCAGGAGCGAGAGTGGCCAATGAACTGCCCCGCTTCGGTGCGTGATCGTTGGACTGAGCCGATGAACCGACATCCGTTTCGTTCGCCCGTTGTCGTGACCCTTGAGACCGCACCTGGGCACAAGAGCCAGTACCTGATCCGTGACCTCTACAAGGCCATGGCCGTGATGCGCTGGTACAAGCTCAGGCATCTGAGTGATCTTCGCGTGCTCAGTCCTGGAATTTGGCTCGTCACTGCGTCCGCCATGGCCCGGGCACACGAGCACCCCGATCCCGGGACCATCGAGCATGCCCGGGACATGTTTGCCGCTCTTGCAAAAGCGGCTGGTGTTCTCGCCGGCTTGTAGACCCCAGATGGGGATTGGCGGACGACAGCGGCCCGTGCCAGTCTGCGACCGGGGCATGATGCGGGTGGCTGCCATGAACATCCAGGGATTTGCCATGAACGTCATTGATCTGAACTCCGTGCGCAATGCCAAGCGCTTAGCCGATCCCTACGATTTCATCCTGGGCTCGAGCTTCCTCCAGGCCACCGCCCTTGACGACCTGCGCCGGGACTTCCCCAATATTGTCAAGCCAGGTTACCTGACGGTCGACGAAGTCGATCTGCACGGCCGCTTCAAGACCCTGATCGATGAACTCGAAGGACCCGAACTCACGGAGGAGCTGTCGCGCACGTTCGGCCAGGACCTGCATCGGTTTCCGCGCCTGACCACCATCATGAAGCGATCGCAACCGAAGTACGGCGCCATCCACACCGATGGCCCCGCGAAGGTCATGACGATGCTGGTCTACATGAATGACGGCTGGCAGCAGGACGCCGGCGGGCGCCTGCGGGTCTTGTACAACGAGAAGGACTTCGAGCCCTATGCTCTGGAGGTTCCACCGGACATGGGCACCCTGTTCGCCTTCCTGCGCTCGGACACGTCATGGCATGGCCATCGGCCCTTCACCGGCGAGCGCCGGGTGGTGCAGGTCGCCTGGGTGAAGAGCCAGGCGGATGTGGAGCGCAAGAAGAAGCACAACAAGCTGGCCCAGGTCTTCAAGGGCATCTTCAAACGGTGAGGCAGCGAGGTCGGCCAGGAAGCGGCGCGCCATCCTCAGAGAGAGGTCGAACGGCACTTACCGCTGGGCGACAGTCACTTGTGAGGTCCACAACGGCCGGAGGAGGGGCTCGGCAATGACGCTGCCAATGATGATCAGCGACGCGAGCACCAATCCAATCCGGCCACAGACCGCAACTCGATCCTTCCAGGGCACGTTTGAACCCTCCGAGCGTCTGACATCGCGGACAACGTAGAGGAGTGACGGTTGGTTGCCAATACGGCCAAGCCGGTCCCCGTGCCCCCTTCATGGCTTGCTCCCTTTGGCCTGCTTCGTTGTTTCAGGAAGGAGTGCTAAGTCTTGCAAGACCAACCTCATTCGGCGGGATCTCACCCGGCATGACCACGCGGACGCTCCTCCTTGCGCATGTCGGTAGTGCCGTGCTTGGAACGGCGGCCCTGTGGTGGTTTGTCATGCCGGGAGCCGCCCTGGAAGCGATCGCTGATGGCATTTCAGCCGCTGCCGTGGCGGGCTATGCTGAAATCATGGCGATCAGGCTTGGCCTTCTCTGACATTCTCTCATGCGGATTGCGTGGGTCGGCGCCGACAACCCGATGATCGCACCACTGCCTGCGCTGAAGGCAGCATGCTCCGCTCGGTGTACAGCGATTTCCTCCCAGCGGGCCTCCCTCAAGCCAGCGATGGTCTCTCGGCTTGGATCGTTGGAGCATTGCCCCCATTGCTCCTTCTCCAGGCGGGGAGGGGCCGGCGATGGTGCCATTTCTGGCCCCTCCCCATTGCAAAGGCTCCCTTGTCGACGAGTTGATGGAGCCGGGAGGGAGCTGAGGTTCAAACCCACTCTCACGTCAGCTAAATAAGCCTGTCAGGCGCCATTAGGCGCATCGTGGTCCCAACGGGAAACGCCCGTGACCTGCACCGCTTCCTCGAAGTGCGCACGAACTTCTCATTGGGGATGAAGGACCGCATCAGCCAGGACAGCTTCGTGGAAGGCGTTGACTGCGGTGTTGACTTTGGTACCCCAAACTCGGGAACCCAAATTGGACGAGTGGAGATGGCCGTTCTGTTGGGTACTGGATCAGTCGCGACATGGCTGCAGCCGTCGCGGCGCGGGCTACCAGCGCTTGGCGAAATGCCCAACGGCAGCGCCGACAGCGATGCCAAAGGCAATGCCGATCGCGATATGATCCAGAGCCGCGCCTAAGGCCGCCCAACACCCACACCGATCGCAATTCCCAGAGCCATGCTTCGCTCCTTCAGAAGGGATTTGAGATAAATCGGCTGCCATCCGTCTGTGCAAGCGGCCAAAAGCCTAGGGGTGTCGAGGCAGTTCGCCCGGGTCTGCGTCCAACAGCCGGATTATTGCCGTGATGAGGATTATCGTGGTGATGATGCCGCTCACGACCACAATGAACCGAAAAAAGTGTTCTACGAAATCCTCTGGCAGCCGCTTCATGATCTCCCCCCGAGATCTCTTCTGGGGAGGACATCGGCGGTGATCCGTAACATAGGTTAGGGGAGCTCGGCGATCTCGTCTGTCGGTTAATAGCGTTCCATACTGAGGATTATGCGAAATCTCAGTGTAGACGCAATATAGAGATGACACCCCTCTGCAAAGTTCAAATGGCACTCTCCTGCTTTTCGGGGCTGCAGGAGGACGTGCCGTATGACGGTGGTGTCGATGAGCGCCAAGGAGTTTTCCCGGCTGGATGTGCTGATGGATTTAGAAGCCCGTCGGGTGACCGTTCGGGACGCTTGCGGCCTGCTCCGGCTCAAACGCCGACAGGTCTTCCGGCTGTTGAAGGGCTTCCGGCAGCATGGAGCTGTCTGCCTCGTGTCGAAGCGGCGCGGCCAGCCCGGCAACAACCGGCTTCCCGCGTCAGTCCGCGACTTGGTCATGACGATCATCAAGGAGCGCTATCCAGACTTCGGTCCGACGCTGGCTACTGAGAAGCTGCGGGAGACCCATGGTTGTCCCGTGTCCCGAGAGACGGTCCGCAAATGGATGATCGAAGACGGTCTGTGGCTGGATCGCCGCCGGCGCCTTCCTTCGGTTCATCAGCCACGCAATCGCCGCGAGCGCAGGGGCGAACTGATCCAGATCGACGGCTCCAAGCATTGGTGGTTCGAGAACCGTGGCCCACAATGCACGCTTCTGGCTTATATCGATGATGCCACCAGCCAGCTGATGCATGCGGCTTTCGTGCCCTCGGAGTCCACCTTCGATTACCTGCGCGAGACGCATGAATACGTCACAGCCCATGGCCGTCCGATCGCCTTCTACTCGGACAAGCACGCCATCTTCCGGGTCAGCAACACAGAGGCTGAAAGCGGCGACGGCATGACCCAATTCGGGCGGGCCCTGCATGAACTCAACATCGACATCCTCTGCGCCAACACACCGGCTGCCAAGGGCCGCGTCGAGCGCTCGTTCGGCACGCTGCAGGATCGCCTGGTCAAGGAGATGCGGCTTGCCGGCATATCGACGATCGAGGCAGCAAACGCCTTCCTGCCGGGGTTCCTGGCCGATCATAACCGGCGTTTCGCCAAGGAGCCCATCAGCCCCTCGGATGCGCACCGTCCGGTGCCGCAGGACATGGTGCTGGAGGATATCTTCGCCTGGAACGAGGAGCGCACCATCACCCGCAATCTGACGCTCCAGTACGACAAGGTGCTGTTCCTGCTCGAGCCCACTGAGCTGACGCGCCCTCTCGCCCGCCAGCGTGTGACGGTGATCGACTATCCGGACGGACGGCTGGCGATCCGGCACAACGGGGTCGACCTGCCATACCGCACCTATGACAAGCTGCGGCGGGTGACGCATGCGGCGATTGTCGAGAACAAGCGCCTGAGTGAGGTGCTGGCCTATGTGGCGCAGCGTCAGCAGGAGCGGGACGAGCAGCGCTCGGCCAAGGCGCCGCGCCGGCGGGGGCAGGGTGAGCGTCACATGTTCAAGACACCGTAAGGCGCCCCGGCGGAGCAACCCCGACCAGCTCCGCCGGGGCGCCCTCCCCAACCGGTTTTAGACCCAGGGTGTCATGTCAACTTTGCACGCTAAGTGCCATTTCTGGATTGCGCCGAGACTCAGACTCTATTGTACCGACGCAGCTTGAGGCGGCAGGATCGCGCATTTCGTCATATGCAGTATCGCGCCCTGCTGGGTGACATCGGGCTGGTAGAACGAGCCGCACCAATGCCCCGTAGGTCTCACCCGCATCTCCGAGCAGGGCGCGGTATTGGATGCGTTCGTTCGGTACGTTGATCCATTGCTGATCCACGAACATCTGCACGCCGCGTGCGGTAAAGCGATACAACGCAGGGCGGCAATCCTGGTTATCGCAGCAGCTCCCGCCTCCCTCGTCCCTCAGATGCGAGTAGATGTCATGGGCTTGGATCGGCAGCGGCAGGCTGGCGACGAGAACGGCGACCACAAAGGCAGTTCTGGACGACATATGCCCTCTCCCTTACGGATGGGCTTAATCCCTCAGGGGCGGCTCGGGGCGCTGTGTCGGAGCCTCGAGGGCTGCGAGAGAGGCGAGGTCAACTACCGCCTCAAGGATACGCTCGTTCCGCCACGCTTACAATGAAACCGTGGTAGGAGCATTTTCTGAATTCCATACTGGGCCTTATGCGAAATTGAGACTCGCTCAGATGATAGTTTCGATCGAGCGATCCTGAATGCTTCTCTCAAGCTCAAGCATACCGTTGGTGATGCTCGCCCAGCGTCCAGCCATCAGCACTGTGGCCGAGACATTCACAAGAGCCAGGACGACCACCAGGACCATAATAAGGCGGGGAAACTCTTGCGGCTGTTGACCGCGATCCCTGGACCAGGGGACCCGCCGGTGAAGGTTGGAGGCAATCATCGGGCCATTCCTCAAAGGAAGTCCAACCAAGTCTGCCGTATGATGCGCGTGCAGCGCCAATGGTGAGGTGCGCCAGAGCACTTGGAGGGATGCGAATTGCGTGGCCCCCGCGTGCGGCCAGACGTATAATCACCAGCAGTTTGGCATTGGCCTCAGCTCGGCATATCGCCATGTCTAAGATACCGAACAGATGCGAAGTGCTTGCTAAGATTGACCGGGACATCGCTGAAGGCGAACGGCACGTGGCGGAGCAGATTGCCCTGATCAAGTGGATGAAAGGCGAGTGCCTCGACACGGCCTTGGCTCGGAATTTGCTCTGTAATCTAGAACAAATCCTTGAGCATTGGCACGCCCACCGACAGTTGATCTTGGAAGCGAATCCGCAAATCCGAGCGCAAAATCTCTAATTCCACACACGGCCTTCCGCGAAAATGCTTCGGCCGCTCATGCCGCTGGCGCCCGCTTGATGTGAGGAGTAACATGAGAACCAGGCACGTTTTCGAATAGCGCGCGACGACGCCATCACGAGGTGATTGGATGAGGCGGCGCGATCTCATACTCGGCGGAGTGCTCGCTGCGGGCTTCGCGCCGCGAGCCTCGGCGCAGCCAAAGGAGCGTGTCCGGCAGCTCTTGCTGATAGGGAACGCTTGGTCCGACCGGGTGCCCCCTGATCTGGCCTCACCGCGCTGGTCCGTCTTCCTGGATGAACTCCGACGTCACGGCTACGCAGTCGGCGTGAACCTTGCCGTGAGCTGGCGTGAAGGTGTCGAGGACTGGGGCGGGCCGCGGGATGAGTGGGCCGAGGTGATGGACGACATTCGCCGGCTTTCGCCGGATGTCATCGTAACCACCTCGCATGGTTGGGCGCGTGCGTTGAATGCCGTGATCAGCATGATCCCGATTGTTGTCTCAGCTCTAAGTCCGATTGAGCAGGAGGTCATATCTGGCCTTACCCGAGCATCCGGCAACATCACGGGCATCGCGATCGACCTGGGACCTGACTTTTACAGCAAGCAGCTCGATCTCCTTTTGGAGGCGGCACCAAAGGCGTCCTATGTTGCCTTGCTCGGCTCGGAACGAGCCTATCGGGGCATGCGGCAGCTTTGGCGGGAAGCCAAGCAGCGCGGTGCTGGCATCCAGGAATTTCTCTACTCCAACAACTATGAAGCTCTCTTCAGCTCCATGGTCCGGGAAGGCGCAACGGCAGTGCTCGTCCTTGCGGATGCCAACCATGTCCCTCACGCCGATCGGATTGCACGATTGGCGAGACAGTACCGGCTGCCTCTCATGAGTCCATTTCGTCGCCTGACGGAGGCCGGCGCCCTGATGTCATACGGCATTGACTGGAGCGGGGTCGATCGCGGTCTCGCGGTGTACAGCGCGCGCGTGCTCGGCGGGACCAAGCCCAGCGAACTCCCCTTCGAGCAGCCAAGCCGCTACGAACTCGTGCTCAATCTCCAAACAGCCGATGATCTTAGCCTGACGTTCCCTGGCTCGCTTATCGCTTTCGCCGACGATATGCTCGAACGAGGCCGCACCCCTTGATATTGCTCAATCTCATCGGACCGATGGGTGCCAAGAATTGCAGCATTAGGCAGCAAAAACGACCAGATTTAGTCTGACTCTTCTGGGAGCTTCCGGCTCCCCTTGCCGGAGTGGGAGCGACGTAAGCGTTGAAGGGGAACTGAGGCGGAAGCGCGCCGAACTGCTCAGCGACGCCGAGGAACCGGGAACCAGGATCGCGGCGATCGACCATGTGATCGTAGCTCCGATCTCGTTGCGCTCTCAATTTCCAGGACCAGGACCAGTGCAGGACGGCAGCCCGGCAAGGCGCAGCCCCATTCGCAGCCGCTCCATGTCAGCCGCATGCTGAAGGAGCGAAGACCACACGATCCAGTCAATGTAGTCAGACGGACCCGCCCCCGGATCGCCGCGCCAGTGGCATGCAATCTCGCGGACGAGTTCGTCTCCGCGGCGAGCCGCCTCGTCGAGGCGGCCTTGGTGGGCCAAGGCTGCGACGAGCCATCCGGTGTCCCGCAGGCGCCGTGCCGGTATGCCGAGGATCGACCGCTCCAGAAGGGCAGTCGCTTCCCCGTAGTGACCAAGCTGGAAGTGCAGGCGTGCAACGAACCTGTCATACCAGAGCGGGTGCCGCGGATTGAGCCGGTAGGCGGTCTCGGCGGCCGCCATCCCGCGTTCGGGCTTGCCGGTTACCGCTCGCATCCAGGCCCAGAGGATCTGGATTGATGCGTCGTTCGGGTTCATGGTCCGCGCGAGATCGAAGTGCCGTTCTCCGCGGTCGAAATCGCGCACAAACGCGCACATCATCCCGAGCGTGCAATGCACCTGGGGATCGTTCGGGTCGAGCGCCAGCGCTCGCTCCGCGAGGTCCAGGGCCGAGAACCGATGCTCATCCGGCTGGGGCCCCACTCCCGCAACGACGTTAATGGAGCGGTTCAGATGGATATAAGCGAGGCCCGTATAGGTGCGTGCGAAGGTTGGGTCGATGGCACGCGCCTGCTCGTAGAGCGCCTCCACCTGCGCCTGTACCTCGGGGGTGAAGGTGTCCGAGAGCCGCAGACCCTTGAGGAACAGATCGTACGCCCGGATGTCCTCCGGCGGACGCCGCCGGGCCGCAACCTCGCCCTCATCGCGGACCCGCTGTGCCACCGTTGCCACGATGCTCTGGGCGATCTCCTCCTGCACCGCGAACACGTCCTCGATGGCCCGGTCGTATCGCTCGGCCCAGAGATGGGTTCCACTCGCTGCATCGACGAGTTGGGCATTGATGCGCACGCGGTTGCCCGCGCGGCGCACGTTGCCCTCGATTACGTAGGTCGCCCCGAGGGCATGGCCGATCTCGCGCACGTCCATGCTCTTGCCGCGGAATGCGAATGAGGAATTGCGCGCGATCACCATGAGTTCGCGAAAGCGCGACAACTCGGTCAGCACCTCCTCCGTCATGCCGTCGCTGAAGTAAACCTGCTCTGGGTCGCCGCTCAGATTGTGAAAGGGAAGCACCGCAATGACAGGCTTTTCACCGGCCCGTGGCGCTGGGTCCAATTGGGCCAGCCTGCCCTCCGGCATCAGCCGGTAGGCTCTGACGGGCCGCGCGATGTTCTTGAGTCGCGGCTCACCCGCGTACGCAAAGCGGACATCGAGTTTGCCAGGAAGCTGGTCGTAGGCGGCGCCCGAGATCATGACGCCGCCCGGCTCGCAGATCTGTTCAAGCCGGGCTGCAATGTTGACCCCGTCCCCAAGGAGATCGTCACCCTCGATGACGACGTCGCCGAGGTTGACACCGATACGCAGGACGATCCGGCGCTCTGGAGGCACCTGCTCCTGTCGGCCGGCCACCTGCGCCTGGATAGCTGCTGCGCAAGCCACCGCGCCAACCACAGACCCCGAACTCCGCAATGAGTCCGTCGCCCAACAGCTTGACCAGACGACCGCCGCGCTCGGCCAGGAGAGGCTCGAGCACTGTCTGCCGCAAGTCCTTCAAGGCGGCCAGCGTCCGGGCCTCGTCAGCCTCGACCTGGCGCGAATAGCCGACGACATCGGCCACCAGGATCGCGGCCAGTCGTCGTTCCACCTGTGACGGCGTCATCCTGCTCCCCGCGGCTCGGTGCCCATGGGCAGTCATTCCGAAAGTCCGAGAACACGGAACATTAGCCTGGGGCGGCGTTAGCGGCGACTGCCAACTCGAGCGATACGCGTATCGATGACGAGCATCCGCGAATGGAATGGACCGGCTCCTTCCCGTGCTAGGTCGTCTGCAAGGACCAGCACGGCGGTCACTGGGGAAGCAGCTTGCGCAAGCGAGTTGCCCTTTGCCCGACAGCAGGATCCCTGCCATCCGTCGCCTCGTTTCGCGGCCGCCCATAGCGCCGAAAATCTTCTGAATGCAAAATGTTACGGAGAGCTTGGTGGTCCTTGCTGCCGAATGCCGAAGAATTGCGGCATGCGGCAGTAAGGACCGTATGGCAACAGGTAAAAAGTGTTTGGTAGCGGGAGATCCCTGTTCCGTTCAGGGCTGTCGCGCTGCCCATGGCATCTCCGCACGCGATGTCGAGAAAACGGAAAGGCTTCGGCGCTTCAGTGATCAGGATCTCGTGCAGCAGGCCGTAGACCTCGCGGTGGAACATGGAGTTGCGCTCGATCACCTTGCGGTAGGTCTGCCACTGGGTATGGAAAATCGCTTGCGTTGCCATGACACCCTCTCGCAGATCGCTGGCCTCTTGGGCGAGGTCGGGGTTCAGGCACGATAGGACCTCAGGGTAGCACACTTCGGCCAGAGGAGCGTTGCGCACCCTGAACTACAAGCGCCCAACGTGCATCGCCGCACGTGACGGTTCGCGATCGCGCCCCATTCTGGTATCCTTCACGGAGAGCGGAGGCCAGCCATGCGGATCGCGGTGATGGGCGCCGGCGGGATCGGTGGGTACCTCGGCGGCTGGCTGGCTGCCGTGAGAGAGGATGTCGCCTTTGTGGCCCGAGGCGCTCATCTCGAGGCTCTGCGCTGCGACGGCCTGCGCATTGCGAGCCCGTTTGGTGACCTGCATCTGCCTGATGTCACGGCCACGGACGACCCCACGGCGATCGGACCGGTGGACCTCGTTCTGTTTACGGTCAAGCTCTACGACAGCGAGACGGCCGCGGCAGCAGTGGTTCCTCTGGTTGGCCCGCACACCCGCGTGCTGACGCTCCAGAACAGCATCGACAGCCTCGACATCCTCGCGCGGCATGTCCCGTCCGGGCAGCTCATCGGCGGTTCGATCTACGTTGCGGCCTCGATCGCGCAGCCTGGGGTCATCAGCGTGCCCGGCGGATCCAGGCGCCTTGTAGTGGGCCAGGCCAGCGATCCGGTGATCCAAACCCTAAGGGAAGCCTGTGAGCGCGGCGTCGGCATTGAACTCGAGACGGTGGAGGATGTCGCTCCCGTCCTGTGGGAGAAGTTCGTCATCCTGTGTGCCTTTGCCGGAGCCACGAGCCTCATGCGGGCGGGCATCGGTGCGATCTTGGCCGACCCAGAGGCCCGGGTCTTCATTGAGCAGCTTCGCGATGAAGGCTTCGCGGTAGCGGCAGCATCCGGCCATCCGGTCCCGGAGGAGCGTCGGCCACGAATGATGGCGCTGTGGGAGAGCCTGCCGCCGGAGACACGCTCCTCGATGGCCAACGACCTTGCCCGCGGCAAGCCACTTGAACTCGAGTGGCTGTCCGGGCGCATGCATGCGCTCGGCACAGATCTGGGAGTGCCGACGCCGGCCCAAACGGCGGTCTTCCGCGCCCTGCACTTGCACGCTCACCCATCGTGACGCCGAACGTGCAGCTCGGCAGCACCGCATGTTCTCGTTACGACACGCAGGGAGAGGCTTCCATGATGAGCGAGTACAATGAGTACTTCACGGCTCCCAGCTTCGTTGTCGTCACCATCAGGGGCGGCAAGGTGAGAAACGTGTTCGGTCCCTTCGATTCCCGGGAGAAGGGGCAGGCATTCGGGTGTTGCCAGGATTGCACCTTCGAGGTGGTGAAACTGACCGCTCCGATGCAGAAAAAGCAGCCGGTGACGGTCACCTTCGCGCACTCGCCGGAGAATGCCGGTGTGGTCAATGCGCTCGCGCGGGAGCTCGGTGTCTCGTGGAGCGAAGGCTTTCCTGACGCAGGCACCTTCGTGCTCAAGGGCCGGCTGAACAGGAACGAGATCAGCGCGTTCAGGACCCGGTTCGGCCACGAGCCGTGGTTCACGCTGCACGTCTGAGCAGGCGTCGAGGAGTGCCTCGATGGTCCGCGTCGTGCCGGAGCGCATGAGGACGTGTGGAGCAACACAGGCTCCGCTGTCTTAGCACTCCATTTCACTGCCGCTGAACGGGTTTAATCGCCGCCTTGCGGGTAATCCCTTTCACCGTCTGCCACACATTTCCCTCATGCTCCCTTACTCCACCATCACGGTGTCAAATTCAGCCCAGGCGCTCCGCAGCTGGGTTTGACCCGCCAGGCTTCTCAATCGAGCAATGAGCCGATCCAGCCGCGGGGTGAGCATGAGCAGGTATCGGCTCGGTTCTATGACTCTGTAGGTATGCGCCAGTCCAGCCGGGCCAAAGACCGTGATGCCGGTCTGAGCGTCCACCTCGCGGTGCTCGAACCGGAACTGGAAACATCCAGCGTCACGGTGAAGAAGAAGCGCAGCGCCGAGACGGTGCTGTCGATGTTCGAAGGCTGCACGCCCGCCTGCGTCTGGTGCCACTGGAACCGGCGCAGGTCCTCGGCTGTGGCCCTGTCGGGGGAGCGGCCAAGGAAGGCGGCAAAGGTTTTCACGTACCGGATGTAGTCGTGCTGCGTCTTCGCGGTGAAGCCGCGCACGGTCATGTCCTCGATCATGCGCTTGCGCAAGGCGCTGCCGCACGGAGGCGACGGGTGGACGGTGGAGGTTCCTCTCAAGCCGAAGGTTGACCCTTCATGCCCAGAGGCGGAGCCGCGTCCGTCACCTCTGGACGATCACAGGCTCACTGACTCCAGAGGCTAAGCTTCAGCCTTGAAACGCGCGCCCTGCGGCTCCTAAGTGACAACCGCGGGACGCTGGTCGTGGCCACCTTGCCTCTTGGCTTCGAGAAAACAGGTCCCGGCCCAGAGTCACCTCGTGGGGAGCAGATCGATTCCATTGACAACCCATTGGGAGCGGGCATCTACTGAGCCCATGGGGATTGCGATCTCCCCACGAGGCGGCATGCCCAAGCATCGCGTCCTGTCTTTCGAAGGGGACGCCGCATGCCAGCAACCAGCAGCACCGTCAAAGCCAATTCCCGATCCGGAGCGGGTACCCGGATCCGCTCAAGCAAGGTCCTGCCGCCGGACATCCAGCGGGTTCTCTGGGCGCGGTCCTTGCGGGCCTTCGGCGACGGCTACGTCGCGATCCTGCTTCCGCTCCATCTCTCACGTCTTGGCTACGATGCCTTCGGTGTCGGGATCATCTCGACCGCGACCTTGCTGGGCTCCGCCCTGCTGACGCTCGCCGTCGGGCTGGTCGCCTACCGGATCCCGAGGCGTCGTGCCTTGCTCGCCGCGGGTCTCCTGATGGCGACGACCGGACTGGGCTTTGCCGGGATCGAGGGCTTCTGGCCGCTCCTGCTGATCGCGTTTGTCGGCACGCTGAACCCGTCCGGCGGCGACGTGAGCCTCTTCCTGCCTCTCGAGCATACGGTGATTGCCCATGTCGTCGCCGACGAGGAGCGCACGGCGGTGTTCGCCCGCTACAGCTTTGTCGGCGCCTTCTTCGGCGCTCTCGGGGCGCTCTCGGTCGGCACGGTCGATTGGTTCGCCCCGGTCATTCCGCCGCCCGCAATGACGACGGTTCTCTTCGGACTGTACGGCGGCATCGGGCTGCTCACCTGTTTGCTTTACCGCAACCTCTCCCCCAAGGCCGAGGCCGGGACGGACAGCCCACCGGCACCGCTCGGACCATCGCGCGGGATCGTCTATCGGCTCGCGGCCCTGTTCTCGGTCGATGCCTTCGGCGGGGGCCTCGTCATCAACTCTTTGCTGACGATCTGGCTCAGCGAGCGGTTCGGCATCGGCGTCGGCACCATCGGGGCGATCTTCTTCGCGACCAGTTTGTGCTCGGCCGTGTCGTACTTCGCGGCGGTGCCGTTGGCCAAACGGTTCGGACTGATCAACACGATGGTGTTCACACATCTGCCGTCGAGCCTCTTCCTGATCCTGACGGCCTTTGCCCCGACGATCTGGATCGCGTTCGGGCTGCTGATCCTCCGCAGCCTGCTGTCCCAGATGGACGTGCCGACCCGGTCCTCCTACGTCATGGCGGTGGTCCGGCCGGAGGAACGCCCTGCCGCTGCGAGCGTGACGGCGGTGCCCCGGAGCCTGGCCTCGGCGGTCGCGCCGCTGCTGTCCGGCTGGCTGCTGACGGTGACGCCGTTCGGCTGGCCGCTCGTCCTCGCCGGCACCCTGAAGGCGATGTATGATCTGGCGCTGCTCCGGCAGTTCTCGGCCATCAAGCCGTCGGAGGAGCGCTGATGCGGTCGGCGGCCACTGGCCCGCCGGTGGCCGCTTCAGTGACCTCAAACCCCGCATTTTCCAATCCCGCCACAGCCATCTCGCGGACGAACGTATCATTCTCTACGACTAAGACCTTCGTGGCGTCCGCACTTGCCTGGTTCCCGCGCCTATGGCGGCCTGTCGCTCTCATCGCCCGGGGCTCTCATCGCCTGGGATGCGTTCAGTTCCACGGCAGCCGTCCGAGAAATCCCCTACCGCAGAACTGAGGTTCACCGACCGAGGGCGCTCGGACCGGAATGCATTTCCGCATCCTGATATCCAGAGGTCCTTTAGGCCGGCGCGCCGTGCGCTCCGGCGATGCCATCCTCGTGGTCGAGCCCCATCAACTCGGCCAGGCGCGTCCTTGTCCGGTTGACCCGGCTCTTGATCGTGCCAACCTTCGTTGCCAGAGCCTCGGCGGCTTCCTCGTACGACAGTCCGTCCGCACTCACGAGCCGCAGGGCCTCGCGCTGCTCCCAGGGCAGCTTGGCAATCGCCGCGTGCATGTCCTGCACCGTGAGCCGGTCCTCCTGGTCCGGGATCGTGATCATGCCGGCCGCGTGGATCCCGTCCGCATCCTCGATCTCACGCTGCTTCGTGCGCCGGGCGGAGAAGAACAGGTTGCGCAGGATGGTCATGAGCCAGGCCTGAAGATTCGTGCCGGCCTCGAACGTCTCCTGCTTGCTGATGGCCTTGAGCACCGTCTCCTGCACGAGATCCTCAGCCTGGTGGATGTCCCGGGTGAGCGAGATCGCGTAGGCCCGCAGCGACTTCAGGCCGGCCATGAACTCGTTGACAAAGGCCTGGTCCACCGGCTCCGTGTGCGCTCGGATGACCTGCGCCACGCGATTGAGCAGCCGGGCCAGGCTCCGGGGCATCTTCTCCGCGTCTGGGTTGCCGTAGACGGCACGCAGCTCGCGCCCGAGATGGGTCTGGATCGCATCGGTGAGGGACGAGTTGTCGGCGGGATGGGAGCGTTCGATCGCGATGCACGGTGTCATCGCTCATCAGACGTAACAGGCCGGCCTGCTTTCAACCGCGCGGGCGGATCGGAAACCAGCATCCCCGTCCGGCGTTGTCCAACCGTAGCGGTTCGAGTGCGAGGTCAAATGTATGCGTCGTTTCCTCCATGACAACGGACTGTCGGTTGTACTCTTCTCCCTGTTCCTGGTCTCGCTCATTGGCCAAGCCCTGACCGGGTGGAAAGCCCATGCCGAGGACCTCCGGATCCACGACATGCCGGCAATTGGCCTGCTTTCCTATCTGACCAGCGGCCACTTCATCTCGGCGGTGTTCGAGAACTGGGAGAGCGAGTTCCTCCAGATGGCCGCCTACGTGGTCTTGACGATCTTCCTGTTCCAGAAGGGCGCCTCGGAATCTAAGAAACCGGACGAAAGCAACCCTGAGGATGAATCGCCATACGCCCATCGAAGCGATCCGGATGCACCGGGGCCTGTCCACCGTGGCGGCCTGCTGCTGAAGCTCTACTCGCACTCCCTCAGCATTGCACTGGTCACGCTCTTTCTCGTCTCCTTCTGGCTGCATCTGGCGGGGAGCACGCGTCGAATGAACGAGGAGGCGCGTGAGCATCGCCAGCCGCCACAAACCATGACCGACACGCTCGTCGACCCGGAGTTCTGGTACGAGAGCTTCCAGAACTGGCAGAGCGAGTTCCTGTCGATCGGGGTGCTGCTGGTGCTCGGCATCTACCTGCGCCAACGCGGGTCGTCTGAGTCCAAGCCCGTCGCCGCGCCGCATCACGCGACCGGGCATTGATGCGGGCGCGGTCGCCCGATCTCAGGTCTGTGGCCTGTGCATCGCGGGATGGGAGGCATCATATTGCGGACGAACCCTGATGCCTTTCACAAAGTAGGGTCATCGTCTCCTCGCTCAATTGGTCACGGCACTCTCCGAGGCTCAGGCCCGTTGACCGACCACATCGACAAACGAAAGGCCGGATCTGCATGATCCGGCCTCGAGCGGTTGAGCAGGCACTTCGGCTGCGGGCGACGCCTACGCCGCCTTGACGTTGACCCGGGCCTCGGCCAGTCGGGAGAGAAGGGCGTCCGTTTCCTTCTCCTCCTGAAGGGTCTGATCGAGCAGCGTCGCGGCCTCGGTCAGCCCGAGCTCCCGGGCCCAGGTTTTGAGCGTGCCATAGCGGGTGATCTCGTAATGCTCGACGGCCTGCGCTGCGGACAGGATGCCGGCATCGAGGGCGGGACTGTCGGCGAAATCCTCCATGATCTCGGTGCCCTCGTCGATGATGCCCTTGATCGCCTCGCAGGGCACGCCGCGCGCGGGCTTACCAAGGAGCTCGAAGATCTGCTCGAGGCGCTCGATCTGCCCTTGCGTCTGCTCGCGATGGGTCTGGAAGGCGGCCTTGAGCTCGCCCGACTCCGCCCCCTTGGCCATCTTCGGCAGGGCCTTCAGGATCTGCTTCTCGGCATAGTAGATGTCTTTCAAGGTGTGAAGGAACAGGTCGTCGAGCGTCTTCTGTTTCGCGGCCATGAACGGTTCTCCTGGCTTCGGGTCAAAGGGTGCAAGGCATTGATGCGGCGACTAACGGCACGGCATCACCGAAGTTCCAAAATCCGCAGTGGACCAGCCAGAGACAGGGAAGCGAGGGAACCTTGGGTTGACCGTCCCGGTTGTTTCAATGGCCAAGCCTGGCCGTTGCCTGCATTCCGGAGAACGGAATTCCGTCATGACCGCTGCCACTGAGCCGCCTCAGGACCCAAAGGAGCGCCGGGGCCTCTCCGCGACAGTCACCATGCTGGCCATCGTGGCGGGATGGGCCCTGGCGCGTCACGTCCTTGCCGGCGATGCAAGTGCGGGAGCAGCAGTCAAACACCAAGGCCGTCAGGCCAGTGCGGGTCGACCAGGTCAGGATCGCAGCGCTGGGCCGCCTGCTTCTCCCGCAGCAGCCGCGGGCGAGAAAGAGCGCGGACGCGAAGCCGACACGCCGACGCAGATCCCGACGCTCGGCTGGAAGGACATCCTGTGGCGGACCTGGGAGGAGTTCGGGCAGGACCGGATCATGGCCGTGGCGGCAGGCGTGACCTACTATGCCCTGCTCGCGATCTTTCCGGCGATCGCCGCCTTGGTGTCGGTCTATGGCCTGGTGGCCGATCCGGCGACGATCCAGGAGCACCTCAACGCCCTCGCGGGCGTGCTGCCGGGGGGCGCGCTCGACATCATCCGTGATCAGGTCATCCGCATCGCCTCGCAGGGCGGCGGTACCCTGGGTTTCAGCTTCCTCGTCGGTCTCGTCCTGTCGCTGTGGAGCGCCAATGCCGGCATGAAGGCGGTCATCGATGCCCTCAACATCGTCTACGACGAGGAGGAGAAGCGCGGCTTCGTGCAGCTTAACCTCCAGTCGCTGGCTTTCACGCTCGGCGCCATCGCGTTCATCCTCCTGGCCCTGGCCGCCATCGTCGTGTTGCCGATCGTCCTCGACTTCATGGGACTCGGCAGCGGGGTCGAGTGGCTGCTCGCGCTGGCCCGCTGGCCGATCCTCCTCGTCGTCGTGGTGGCGGGGCTGGCCATGCTGTACCGCTACGGCCCGAGCCGCGACCAGGCCGAGTGGAAGTGGGTGACGCCGGGCGGCCTCGTGGCGGCCGTGCTGTGGCTCGTCGTGTCGATGCTGTTCTCGTGGTATGTGGCGAACTTCGGCAGCTACAACGAGACCTATGGCTCGCTGGGTGCCGTGATCGGCTTCATGACTTGGATCTGGATTTCCGGCATCGTGGTCCTGGTGGGCGCCGAGATCAACGCCGAGATGGAGCACCAGACCGCCAAGGACTCGACGGTGGGCCCGGATCGTCCGATGGGGGAACGCGGTGCAACCATGGCCGACACCGTCGGTGCCGCGAAGGCATGACGATCGGACCTGATAATCCCGTCATCGCCAGCACCGCCATGAACGGTGCACCGGTGAACGGCTTCCCCGTACCGAGCGGGACGCTGACGGTCAGTGCTTCGATGACAATCTCTCCCCCATGCGACGGAGACCAAGCTTGAAAGGGCACCGTCAAGTTATCGGAGAGGGAGACATCTATCCCGGGTACAGGTCTGGATCAGGCGGCACTCGCGATGCTAGTCATCTCACTCCAGACCTGAAAGGCCCGAGCGCGGGCACGGCGATGATCAGCAGCGTTGGTGTTTGCAGGGCGGCGGAAGAGATTGGCAACCTGATCATGGACCCAGAGGAAGCGTTGCGCCTGCTCGGCTGACTTGAAGCGTTTCATGATGCGCTCTCGCCGTCGGGTGGGCTGATGGCTATTCTCTGCTCGATTGTTCAAACCTCGATGTTGGCGATGCTCGACGCCGGGCATGATTGCTCGCCTGGCTGCACCATAACTCGCGAGTTTGTCGGTGATCATCACACGCGGAGTCGCGCCTTGTTTCTTGAGCAACTTGCGCAACAGCCGTTTGGCGGCTCTGGCGTTGCGGCGGCTCTGAACCAGAATATCAAGCACAGTCCCGTGCTGATCGACAGCACGCCAGAGCCAATGCTTCTTGCCAGCGATGCTGATCACAACCACGTCGAGATGCCATTTGTCGCCAGGGGCCGGAAGACGGCGGCGGATCTGGTTGGCAAAGCGCAGGCCGAAGTTCAACTCCCACTGCCGCACCGTCTCATTGCTGACCAGGATGTTGCGAGCCGCCAGCCCGCAAGCTTGGTCGCAGGGGCGACCGTCGAGTGGACGCAACGACTGGACACGGACTTTACCCGAATTGCAGCCCTAACATACACCTCCTGTGACGCTGGCGCGAGTGATGGGGATGCCAGCGGTCGCCTGACTGCCTTTCGCTGATCGGCATCGAGGCATTTAGGAGAGAATGACAGCTATTAGCCGGGTAAGCCGACCTTCAAACCGCTGAGCTGAAGGGCAGGACGTGATCCAGAGCAGACCATCCGGACGATACCATGCCCTGTCACATCCGGGCCTTACTCTGCGATCCCGGCCCTCTTGAAACCCCGAAAAACTGCTCCTATCATCATTTGTGCCAAGGCTTTTGACGAGCTTGGCTCTTCGGGCGCCGGTGGTGTCCGGCGCTCTTGTGGTTACGTTGCTCTAAGGAGGATGTGGCTATGAGAACAGCGTTTGATTTCTCTCCTCTGTATCGCTCCACGGTCGGCTTCGACCGGCTGTTCGACCTGATCGATCAGACGGCGCGCGTGGAGGCGCCCCCGAGCTGGCCGCCCTACAACGTCGAGAAGATCGGCGATGATCAGTACCGCATCACGATGGCGCTGGCCGGGTTCTCGCCCGACGAGATCGAGATCACCCAGAAAGAGAACCGGATGCTTGTGGCAGGCCACAAGCATCCGGAGCAGGAGAACGGGCAGTTCCTGCATCACGGCATCGCCACGCGCGCCTTCAAGCAGAGCTTCAGTCTCGCTGACTACGTCAAGGTCCGGGAAGCCAAGCTCGAGAACGGCTTGCTGACGGTCGATCTCCTGCGCGAGGTGCCGGAGGAGATGAAGCCCCGTCGTATCGAGATCAGGACCGGTGGTGGCCCGAAGACCATCGAGCACGACAAGGCAGCCTGACAATTTGATCAGAGGTGAGGTCGACGCTGGTCCAGGAGTGGCGCTGGCCTCATCCGCTTGGCGCGGACTGAACAGACAAGGAGGATTCATGATGACCATGCGCGATCTCATTCCCTGGGGTCGCAACCAGCAGACGACCCCGAGCCGCTATCGCGAGGAAGGCGATCCCTTCATGACCCTGCATCGCGAGATGAACCGGCTCTTTGATGACGTCTTCCGCACCTTCGACGTTGCTCCGCTCAGTACGCTCAGTGGCGTGGGCCGCATGGCGGGCTAGCCGAGCGTGGAGGTGAGCGAGACCGACAAGGATGTGCGCATCTCGGCCGAGTTGCCCGGCCTTGAGGAAAAGGACTTCGAGGTCCTGATGGGTGATGGGGTCCTCACCTTCCGCGGCGAGAAGAAGTCCGAGATCGAGGACCAGGACCGCGCCTTCAGCGAGCGGTCCTACGGCCGCTTCGAACGGCGCATCCCGCTCGCTTGGGACGTGGAGGAAGACAAGATCGATGCTGTCTTCAGGAACGGCGTGCTCACCGTCACGATGCCGAAATCGCCGGAGAGCAAGCCGAACGCGAAACGCATCGCCGTCAACCAAAAGGGTGAGGAGACCAAACATTAGCCGCAAGATGGCTGGGTTCGGGCGGGCTGGTCGGCTGCCCGAACCCAACCCTTCGCTCGATGGAGAAAGGAAACCATGGACCAAGTGACCATTGATCTGCAACCCGTCCGTAACCCATCAGGATCGTCCCTTCCACTGAATGCCCACGGGCGCGGCGATCAGCTCAAGGCAGAGATTCGTCCGTTCAGCAACCCGCAGGAGGTTCTGGCGTATCCCCTCTTGGACACCAGCGCGAAGCGGGCAATCCTTGCCGGCTGGGCCTCGGATGCCTGCGCCGTAGAGAACCTGCCAGACTGGCGCAAGCTCCCCGAGACCGGTGCTCTCGTGCCACTGGACGACATTCTCGACGCCCTGCAGGGGCTCGACGGCAGCGCGCTCCATTAAGAGGCGAGGGTGCCATGACCACGTTCAATCCCGGCGACTGGCCCCGGCTGCCCGACTGGCTCGACCCGCACAAGGGCCGCCACAGCCCGCAGGCGATCAACCGAGAAGCGCTCGAGCGCTGCTGCATGGTAGTAGCATTCTGTCTGTGCTTTGCTGCCCTCGCGCCTCCCCACCTGATGCCGGCCGCGTTCGCAGGACTCCTACTCCTGGCAGGTATAACTTCAATCGGCTTTGCGCTCATGCGGGGCGACCGCCCGCTGGCATCGCACCTGACCGCCTGGGACGAGGCGGCGCTTTTGTTCACCGCAAGTCTCGGGCTGCACCTCTGGCTCGGGCCATTCCCCATCAATTGAGACCAACCCAATCATCGAAAGATCTGCACCTGGAGGAGTGCAATGGAGCAGCAAACGATCAGAACTGGATACACTCGATTCCCATCGCCGTTTCTGGCCCGAGAACAATCCTGGCTCGTGAGAGATGGAAAGGGCGATTCCACCCATTTGCCTGACGTCTCAGATCTCCCTGCCGACGAGTGGGCAGCAGGAGCCGGTCCTGCCGAGATCGTGCCGTGGGCGTTCTGGCTGCGCGACCGCTACAGTCACCGCCATGCACTCTTCCTGCCGGATCTCGAACGCGCTTTCGTCAACCCAGCCTCCGTCTTCGACACGCCGCACGACGTCGTGCGCCATCCGCTGCTGACGATCGACTGCAAGCGGGAAATCCTCGTTCGCTGGGCGTGGGACGAGTATCTGCTCGATCTTGCCGATGCCGAGGGCATGCCAGGAGGCGAGCCCTCGCAGCTGGACGAGGTTAGGGCGGCCCTGCGGCTGGTCAACACAGAGCGCAGCCCTGACCCGGCGGCGCCCGCAGCCTTCATCGTCCCCTACCACTGGGATGAGAGAGCCCTTGCAGCTTAGGGTCGGAGACCCTGGACAGGAACCCATTTCGCTTCTCCGCGGGCTTCGGCCGTACCCGAGAGCGAATCCCTTGTCCTGGGACCAACTCCCATCGAAGGAGCGCACTGTTTAGCCGGGGCTTGGACAGAACAGATCAGCAAGAGTGCTTGCAAGGAGATCCTGTGATGATCGCACATGACGGACGCAAGGTTCTCAATCTCCAGCGCCTGACTGCAGCGGCGATCCTCGCCTGTGCTTCAACCCTCGCGCCTGTGCCTGGTTGGGCGACGCTGCCGGATCCGCAGAAGGCAACTGTCGCTCCCCTCGTGCGGGCCGTCACCCCGGGGGTGGTCAACATTGCGACGCGGGTGGTGGAGACTGTCGATAATCCACTGCTGCAGGATCCGCAGTTCCGCCAGCTGTTCGGCATTCCCGATGAGGCCGTCCGGCGCGAGACGCACGCGGCGGGTTCAGGCGTGATCGTCGACGCGGAGCGCGGCTACGTGCTGACCAACAACCACGTGATCGAGAAAGCCGCCGCGATCGAGGTTACGACCAAGGACAACCGGCGCTTCCCGGCCGACCTGATCGGCCGGGATCCCGACACCGACATCGCCGTTCTGCGGATCAAGTCCGATCACCTCACGCCCGTGCCGCTCGGCGACAGCGATCGCCTGGAAGTGGGGGATTTCGTGCTGGCCATCGGCAATCCCTTCGGGCTGGGACAGACGGTCACATCCGGGATCGTGTCGGCCCTCGGGCGCACGGGCCTCGGCATCGAAGGCTACGAGGACTTCATCCAGACGGACGCCTCCATCAACCCAGGTAACTCCGGTGGGGCGCTTGTGACCCTCGACGGCCGGCTCATCGGGATCAACACGGCTATCCTGTCGCGCACGGGCGGCAATGTCGGCATCGGCTTTGCGGTGCCGATCAACATGGTCCGGCGCGTCATGGACCAGATCATCGCGCATGGTGAGGTGCGGCGCGGGCGGATCGGGGTCGCAATCCAGGATCTGACGCCCGATCTCGCCGAGGCACTGGGCTCGCGCTCGGGCCAGGGTGCCGTGATCGGCAGCATCGAGCCAGGCTCGCCTGCTGCCCGGGCTGGCCTCGTCAAAGGCGATGTGGTCACCGCTGTGGATGGGATTGCCATCAAGAGCGCAGTGCAATTGCGCAATGCGATTGGCCTGACGCCCGTCGGTCAGGAGGTTGAGCTCACCCATGAGCGCAAAGGCAGCCGGGCCACGACACGGGTCCGGATCGAACCAGGAGAGAGGACAGCGGCAGGGCGGATGGGGCGCCCGTGAGGCCTGCGTCCAGCTGCTCTGGGCTCGGATGGTCAGCGGTCCCACTTGTCTCTGCCGCTGCGACGCCCAAAACGCGTTAATGGGATGTTCCTCGACCAGTATCCCGATCAGACGAAGCAACTCCTGATGCTCCGATCGCTGTCCCGAACTCAGGAAGGTTCCAATCTCGATGTGGGCGACATGACCTCCGAAGGCCATGTCGCCTCGTGTCTGATGAACACCTCACCCGAGACATCGCGGATCAGGTACCAGCGATCACTGTTGGGATTGCTGTAAAGCTACGAGCCTTCTCATGCATCATGCTCCGGTTCTCACGAGAAACGGCCGGGCAACAGCGCACAAGCATGCGGATGATAGAATGAGAAGTCATTCGGAACCAGATTCAGCATGTCAACTGTGGCGTTGATGACCTGTCATCAGGCGCCACTGGGAGGTCTGACGACACTTGTCGCAACTTATGTATTAACCGCTATGCTGGATCATCGCTGCCGGTAACAGGTTTCTGCATAGCTTGGGATCGGCTGTAAGGGTGACGATCAAGATGAAGAGGAGGCGCGGATGATGCCTGTCCCGACACGGCCATGAGGGTCTTCAACACCACCTTCAACAAGTCATTCCGACTTGTTGGCTTATCGAGCCATGGCACACCCTGAAGCTCAGCGGGGATGCCTTGGCGCGGAGAGTAGCCGGAGTAGATGACGAGTGGGGTGGCGTGTCGATTGAGTTCTCCCACCAGCTCTGTGGCGGGCCCATCCTTGAGCATAAAGTCAACAATAGCGATGTCGGCTGCGTTGGCCTCCAGCCAGCTTCGTGCCTCAGCCAAGGAACCAACAGTCGCTACAGCAATGCCGGCCTCCTCCAGGTAGGTCTCGATCGACATAGCAATGAGTGTGTGATCTTCGACGACCAAGCAACGGGGCTGATCTGCGACGTCTCCGCTCATGACCGGCTGGGTAGAGGAGGCCAGGGACGCTGGCATTCACTTAAGTTGGTCCGCGCGGTATGACGCACTTGGCAAAAGGAGTAATCTGCGACATTCGCGGATAGGACTTCAACCCCTCAGGGCGTAGCCATCTGCCCGCCGCCAGACAGCGCCGCGCGGTCCCGATCGTTTGGCTCTGCACCGAGCCGATCGGGACTGCAAGAAAAAGCACAACAAGCTGGCCCAGGGTTTCAACGGCATCTTCAGACTGAAGGGCGGATTGTCGCCCATCGAAGGCCGGTCAAGTGAGTCGACCAGTGCCCGGTGAGGTGCACTTCACCCACCACGCGTGCCAAAAGGATCACTTCATCTTGCTTTGAATATCCTCCAACAAGGCAATGTGTTCGGTGATCATGCCGCGAGCCAGTTTCGCGACGTTCACATGTTCGCGGTTCTGAGGATTGCTTTGCAAATACTGCGTCTGCACCTGCAGCAGACCCTTGTGTCCCTCCATTTGTCCCTGAAGATACTGATGATCGAAGACTTCACCCGATTGGGTGTTCTGAAGTTTCTGGATCATCTCCCGGCTTTTAGCATCGATTTGCACGGGTGGCGCGGCGGCGGCTGATCCAGCACTTGGTTGAGCCGCCGATCCAGTCGCGGCAGGCTCCAGCATGGACCGCAGGACCTCGGCGAGAGTGGTCTGCTCCTGCACCTCGAAGGTAGCAAACTGCTTCAAATCGGCATTCTTCGCCTTCTGCTGCGCGATTTGGCTGGTTTCAAGGGCCACCATGCCCAGCTGCATGTGCTGCATGTCAGCCTGCGTCATCGGCTGCCCGCCCATGCTGCCCGCGCCGGAGGTTGCCCCGGTTGTACCCGGTTGTCTGGTAGCTGGGGATCCGCTGGTCTGCGCTAGGGTGGGGGCAGTGATTGCGGCAGTCAAACCTGCCAAGACAAGGCGGCGATCCATGGTATGTCTCCTGCCGTGGTTACGGCACCTAACAGAGCTTACGTTCTGCGTGCGGCGGGATACCAACGCGGCAGAGCCGATTTTGTTAGGATCGTCGCAGAACGATTGTGATCATGAGTGCGCCACGGGGACGATAATCTGCTCCTGATCTATTAGAGCCAATCCGATTGTCGCCTGATCCGAGGCTCCGCCAGAACTCTCACGCTCCTCGCTATTATCCAATCTCGATAAATGCTTGTGCCGGATCGTGTCCCCAGAGCGAGCCGGCATGGAACAAGTGTTTCCGGCCATAGTTGGAGTCCGGAATCGTGAGATAAGGATGTTCATTATGACCGTTGCTACATCAGGCAACACTGATCTGACCCATTCCGAAAGCATCAAGACTATTTTCATCACCGGCCTTCAGAATGCTCATGCTCTTGAGAAGGAAGCGGTCCAGCTCATGCAACGCCAGCTTGAGCGCTTCGAAAACTATCCTGAGATGTCGCAGCTCCTGCAGCAGCACCTTCGCGAAACGGAAGGGCAGATCCGCCGTCTCGATGACATCCTGCACACTTTCGGAGAGGACCGCTCGCTTTTGAAGGACATGGCGACCCAGTTCATGGCCAACATGGCAGCGGTCGGGCACATGCCGATGGCCGACGAGGTTCTCAAGAACACTTTCGCCAACCATGCTTTCGAGAATTTCGAGATTGCTTCCTACAAGTCCCTGATCGTCATGGCCGAGGCTGCCGGCCATCAGAAGTTTGTGCCGGCTCTCGAAGAAACGCTCCGGGAGGAGGAAAAGACGGCTCAAGCAATCTATGGCATGATCGAGCCAATCACGCGGAGATACTTGGAGCGTGAAGCGCAAGGGTTGAAGGCTGATCGATAAGAGCCTTTAACTTTTTTGGAGGTTTTAGAAATGTGGCAGCGCTCTCTCCAGAACGGCGACGATGAATGTGGGTCCTTGTTGTATAGACAGGTTTCAGGCGAAACTAACCTGGATCAAAGACGGACATTCATGTGGATGCCATAAGCGATTGATTATCAGCAAACGATCATAGGCGCTGATACCTGAGAGAGACGTGTGCTCCCGCCTGTAACTGCCGGAGTGTCACGTGCACGCTTCTTTCCCCTCTCAAGACAATCCGCTCATCCGCAAGAGCGAGAGCATCTTTGCGCTCAACGATGACGAGCGCCGGGCCCTTGAGAAGCTGCCGATGCAGCTTGCCAAATTACACGTTCAATTATTTCTTTATGCCAGAATAGTAGCGGCGGGTGATGTCACATTAACCCGAGGGTGGGAGCGATGGACGGGCATAATC
Organism: Microvirga ossetica; assembly: GCF_002741015.1. Classification (NCBI taxonomy): domain Bacteria; kingdom Pseudomonadati; phylum Pseudomonadota; class Alphaproteobacteria; order Hyphomicrobiales; family Methylobacteriaceae; genus Microvirga; species Microvirga ossetica. The sequence goes on from NZ_CP016618.1 coordinate 430,847, forward strand.
AAGCCCGTCAGCTACAAACGCCATAGCTTTCCGCCTGAGATCATCGCCCACGCATTCTGGTTGTACTTTCGTTTTCCACTAAGCCGGCTCCTGGGAGACGCAAGAAGCCAATCCGGACGATGCGGTCCTGCCGGCAGACAAACTACCGTTCGTAGCGACGTCAAACGCCTCGATGTTCGTGTTCGACCTCAGGAATGACTCACCGATCGTGAAGAAACTCACTGGAGGCCCGTTGAAGGGGTATACGTTCATCCCTGCAGGGTGCTAGGAATGATTCGTTGGCTCTGGTGTGCCCGAGTAGAGAGCGAACCTCTAGTACCTAAGGGTGAGCGGACCTTCCGACGGAGAGGCCATGGGCTCCTCTTGACCGAGAGTGTGTCAAAACTCTTACAAGCCCCGCCTCGACGAACTATTCGGACAAGTTCACTCTCATCTACCGGGGATTTCCCGGTCTATCAGGGCTTGCAAGAAATCTAATTGCTCCACGGAGCGGCCCGTTTGCGTTTTGACACACTCTCGACCCTGAGCTGACCGTTAGAGGTCACGACGCATCGTGGAACAGGTCCATTCCTGCCGAGGCCGACGGAACGGGCCGATCGTACGGGCATCATTGCCTTGTCTGATGCCGACTCTATGTGCCGATGGCAGGGGACGCTGGCGTACAGCTTCAACGGAATCACACCATGAGCATCTTCAGCAGGAGCAAGGACGCAATCCTCGGATCCGCGGCGGCGCAGTGATCCCCTGAGGCGGGCTACTCCTGCCACGGCTCCACAAGCCGGGTGTCGTTCGGACGCACCTCCAGGCGGTACGCAACCTCCTCCCCGGTGACGGCGGTCGCGGCAGGACCGCAGATGACCTTGAACGCCGTGTCTCGGTCACCGGAACCGACCTCCGTGACCCTCGTGGCCATGGGACAGGCGAACCCGCCGTCCCTGACCCAGAGGCGTATCGCTCCAGGAGTTCGAGGGTCCAAACATCACTCTGGGCAGCGGAGATCCCGGGAAACAGGGCTGCCATGACGGCCATGCGCATCGGGATCATCTCGCCGATCGTTCCTGGTTCGGATGATGCGCCGGGGGCGGAGCCTGTTCAGCCGTTCGCTTGCGAGGACGCGGATGCCGGCACGATGTCGGCTTCACGTACAACGCGCTGGACCGGCCCTGCCGCTGCCTTGATCCGGTAGAGGGGCTCGTCGTCCGATCCGGAGGGCAGAAGACCCAGGATCTCGTAGATCCCGGTATTCTCGCGAAGGCGTTCCCGTGGCCGCACGAGCTGGCCGATCCCAAATCTGTGCGTCATGGCGTCTGTTCCTCATCCGTGAGCGCGGCTCTTCTGCGATGGCCCGCCCGATGCCGAAACAACCGTGTCGCTTGGCCCCTCGTTCCAACGGATGCCGCAGGGCGCCCGTGCCATGATGCGGCCGCCTGACGGATCTGCGAGCCCGGCCTCGAGGCCGGGGCCAAGGTCATAGGAGCAGGGCTGCATCGCAGGTCCGACATGAGTGGGGATGGTCTCGTGCGGAGTCGACGAACACGGCCCTGTCCCTTGGCCAGGTTAAACCCCAACGTCGGATGGCCCACGTCGGCGGCGGGCGAGGCCTACGCCGCCTTGACGTTGACCCGGGCCTCGGCCAGTCGGGAGAGAAGGGCGTCCGTTTCCTTCTCCTCCTGAAGGGTCTGATCGAGCAGCGTCGCGGCCTCGGTCAGCCCGAGCTCCTGGGCCCAGGTTTTGAGTGTGCCATAGCGGGTGATCTCGTAATGCTCGACCGCCTGGGCCGCGGACAGGATGCCGGCATCGAGAGCCGGACTGTCGGCGAAGTCCTCCATGATCTCGGTGCCCTCGTCGATGATCCCCTTGATCGCCTCGCAGGGCACGCCGCGCGCGGGCTTACCAAGGAGCTCGAAGATCTGCTCGAGGCGCTCGATCTGCCCTTGCGTCTGCTCGCGATGGGTCTGGAAGGCGGCCTTGAGCTCGTCCGACTCTGCGCCCTTGGCCATCTTCGGCAGGGCCTTCAGGATCTGCTTCTCGGCGTAGTAGATGTCCTTCAGGGTGTGAAGGAAGAGGTCGTCGAGCGTCTTCTGTTTTGCGGCCATGAAAGGTTCTCCTGGCTTCGGGTCAAAGGGTGCAAGGCATTGATGCGGCGACTAACGGCACGGCATCACCGAAGTTCCAAAGCGGAATGTGGACAAGCCGGAGGCAGGTGAGCCGATGCCCCGCGACCGCCGGGTGCGTGGATCCGGACAGCATTGGGATCCGGGAACCCGGGGCTGCCGATCCCGGTTACTTCAATGGCCAAGGCTGGCCCGTTGCCTGCATTCCGGAGCCGACACCGGCGCCACGGTGCTGGTGACCGCCAACGCTATGCGCCTGCTCGGGGCCGGGGAACGGGAGTGATGCCGTCGCTTCGGCTGTGTGGATCACGGGAATGCGCGCCGCATGCCTCAATCCTGCCGGACTTGACGGCAAGCTCTGATCCGACTTGGCCGAACCTGCGGTAGGCAGGCTCGACGCCGACGGTCAAACGAAACGGGGAACTGTCCGGCGCGACGTTCGGGCAGACAGAATGCGGGGATCCCCTGATGAAGCGTATCGCATTGGCTGCGGGCCTCGTGCTCGCGCTCGCCGCCTGCCAAGGCCAGAACATGTCCACGCGCCACCTGGCGCCGATCCCGCCCGCCACCATGGCGCTGATGGAATCGAAGGGCATGTCGCAGAACGACCCGATCCTGATGCGATCCTACAAGAAGGAATCCGAGATCGAGGTCTGGAAGCGGGGCCGCGACGGTCGGTACGCGCTCCTCAAGACCTACCCGATGTGCCGCTGGTCGGGCCAGCTCGGGCCGAAGATCCGCGAGGGTGACCGTCAGGCGCCGGAGGGCTTCTACACGATCACTCCCGCGCAGATGAACCCGAACTCGCAGCTCTACTCTCGTTCAACCTCGGTTACCCAAACGAGTACGATCGCGCGCATGGCCGGACGGGAGCGCACCTGATGGTGCACGGCTCGTGCTCGTCGAGCGGCTGCTTCGGCATGACGGACGTGGCGATCTCAGAGGTCTATGCGCTTGCCCGCGATGCCTTCGCCGGCGGCCAGCGCGGCTTCCAGTTTCAGTCGTATCCGTTCCGGATGACGGCTGAGAACCTCGCCAAGCATCGCCTCGATCCGAACATCGCCTTCTGGCGGAACCTCAAGGAGGGCTCCGACTACTTCGAGATCGCCAAGGACGAGCCGCGCGTGTCCGGCGCCAGCGGGCAGTATGCCTTCAGCGGCGATGCCTCGGTCATGGCCGCCGTCGCGCAGAAGGGGCAGACTGACGATCGGCGGGTGACTGCGTTGGCGGCCAATGGCGTGCAGCCTGTCAATCTGGTCTATGCCGACGGCGGGCAGCACCAGAGCTTCCGGCAGGCGCTGTCCGGCGATGCCGAGGAGGGCGGCTCGCTGGCGGTCGACGCCAACGCCCGCAAACGCCTCGGCGACATCAGCCGCCCTGAGGCCCTGGCCACCGGGCCGCAGGAGGTCGTTCTCACGGCGAACGGGAAGCCGCGGCAAACGCCCACTTCCACGATCTCCTACGCGTCGCAGGCCCCAACGAGTCCTATGCGGACCGGCGCAGGTATCCCGCAGACCGTATCGGCGCCTTCGGCGAGGGCGGTGCCCGAACCGACGGGAGGCGACGGGGGCTCGGTGCTCAAGCGCTTCCGAGGGCTGTTCGGCGGGTAGAGACTGCGGGGCGGCGACGGCAATGCCCCACCGCTCCCGTTCGATGCGCAGGGACATCCGACCCTGAAGCACAATCGCCTGGTGCGCCGCACGTCCGGAAATGGTGCCGAGTCCCTCGCGGATCATGAGCCAGTCCTGAGAGGCCCTGCGGTTGGGCCGTCGCTGCGGGATTGCCACCGTGGTATGATGACCAGGCAGTGTTGCGACGTTGCCTTGGTTGAATGACTGGGCGGCCGACTGCCCGGCTTCAGCCGGCAGATCTCCTCATGGAGAACCAGCCATGGCGACAGCATGGGTTGAGCGCCGGTTGGTGGCGATCCTGGCGGCGGACGTCGTCGGGTACTCCCATCTCGTGGAAATGGACGAAGCCGGGACCCTTGCTGCCCTAAAAGCCTTGCGGCGCGAGGTCATCGATCCGCTCCTGGCCGAGCATCACGGCCGCATCGTCAAGCTGATGGGCGACGGAGCGCTCGCCGAGTTCGGCTCGGTGGTGGACGCGGTGGCCTGTGCCGTGGCGGTGCAGAAGGGAGTGGCGGATCGCCAGGATGGCGTCCTGCCAGAGCGCCGGATCGTCTTCCGCATCGGGATCAACCTTGGCGATGTCGTGGTTGAGGGGGACGACCTGCTCGGCGACGGTGTGAACATCGCGGCGCGGCTGGAACAGATCTGCGAACCCGGCGGTGTGCTGATCTCCGGCACGGCCTATGACCACCTTCAGGGCAAGATCGACCTGCTGATCGAGTTTGCGGGCGAGCAGCGGGTCAAGAACATCGAGCGCCCGATCCGGACATACCGGATCCGACGCGGGACATCATTGCCAGGAGTGCTTTCCTTCAGATTGCTGACACGGCGCGGGCTCGCTGCGGCCGCCGCCATCCTGCTGCTCACAGGGGGCGCCGTGGGCTGGTGGCTCTGGCCTGCCGCGCCCGCCTATGCCAGCAAACCGTCCATCGCGGTGCTGCCGTTCAACAATCTCGGTGGCGACGAGGCCACGACCCGTCTGGCCGATGGAATCACCGAGGACATCATCACCGATCTTGCCCGCTTTCCCGAATTCGAGGTCGTCTCCCGCAACTCGACCGGGATCTACAGGGGCAAGGCCGTGGATGTGCGTCAGGTCGGAAAGGACCTTGGGGTCGGCTACGTGCTGGAGGGCTCCTTCCAGCGTGAGGGTGAGCGCCTGCGCGCGACCGTGCAGCTCATCGACGCGAAGACCGGAACCCACCTCTGGTCGAACCGGTGGGACCGCGCGGTCGAGGAAGTGTTTGCTTTGCAGACCGACCTTGCCGAGCAGGTCGCCAACCGGCTCGGCAGCGGGGCGGGGCTCATCCAGGAAGCGGGGCGCAAGGCGGCGAAGCGCAAGCGGCCCGACAACCTTGGCGCGTATGAGCTTTACCTGCTCGGCACGGAAAGGCTCGAGCAGTCCACCAAGGACAGCAACGATGATGCCGTCCGGCTGCTCAGGCAGGCCGTGACGCTGGACCCGACACTCGCTCGGGCCTGGATCGAGCTCTCCTGGGCCTATCTCGGCACGGTCGGTTTCGGTGCGGACGAGACCACGGGGCGGCGTGCAGCACGCGATGCAGCCGAGCGCGCTGTGGCGCTCGACCCCAGCGATGCGGAGGCGCATGCGGCCATGGGTAACGCCTTCGGTCAGGCGGGTGACTTCGTGCGGGCCGAGGCCGAGTACGAGGAGTCGCTTCGTCTCAATCCGGGCTCGGCGGAGATCCTGACCTTCTACGCCGGCTGGGCCAGCAGCTTCGGCAAGCCGGAGCGCGGCGCCGAGGCCGCCGACCGGGCCATCCGGCTCAACCCGCACCACCTGCCATGGCACGCGAGCCAATTCAGCTATGCCTACTTCAATGCGGGGCGATATGACGATGCGTTGCACATGATCGAGCGGCGGACGCCGGATCAGTGGAGCCGCGGCTTTTCGGTTCGGCGAGCCGCGGTGTTCGCTGCCCTCGGCCGGATAGACGAGGCGAATGCCGCCGTCGCGGAGACGCTCAAGCGCTTCCCAGGCATCACGATCCAGGGCTATGTCAGCACGCCGGACTGGAGCGAGGCCGAGCGCCAGCGCCTCATCGAGACGATGCGCAAAGCCGGCTTTCCCGCCTGCGCGCCGCCCGAGACGTTGGCGAAGCTGGTCAAGCCCGTCAGCCTTCCCGAATGCACGCAGCCAAGAGCTGCGAACTAGCACTGATACCTCTCGGCCGAGATGACATGGCTGGTTGCACGAGGACGCTGTGCGGGCTTTGTTGGTCGCGATGCTGCTTGTGACGGGTGCCACCGCTGTCGCTCTCGTTCTGTAATGGCACTCCTCAGATGAATGAACTTGGTTGGCATCGCCAGTCAGAGCTGAAGCTCCCTGGCAGAAGAGGTCCGGGTACACTCGACAAGCCCTCATAGAGGGCGCCATCAGCCGGCTGAAACGGGTGCTTGGGAATGCATTGCGCTCTCGGACGGATCGGCGTCGCAGGACAGAGGTCACCATCGCCGTTCAGGCCTTGAACGGGATGCTTGAGCTTGGACGCCCGAAGTCCGTTCGCATCGCCTAAACTAACGGCATTGGGTGGGCTCAATACGTTCACCAACCGATCCGTGCAACACAGCCAGCAGTTGGCGACATGAGTGAGGATGCTGCCGTTCGGAAGCCCCTGAGCCATGCAATATGTGCGGTTGCAGAAAGCGTAACGTTTACGTTGAGCTTTGGACTTGTGGGCAAACCGGCAGTTTAGACCGCTGCGGCAATGCCGATTAGCGCCTCGCCCTCGTTCACCGACAGACTCGTCAACTGGTAGAGTACAAAGCCGTCCACTGGAGACGTGATTGTACTGAGAACATTGCCGAACACGTCACGAACTTCGCCTACGGATTGGTCTGTTGCGACTTTATCCCCCAGTTGGTGTCGGGGATACCATAGACCCTGGACCGCAGAGCACGGAACGGTCATCGTCACGATGGAAGAGGCAGCAGGTTCGGGGGCTGTTCCCCTCATGCCAAGCATGTGCATGACCTGATGTATGCCTGCCGTAAGCATAGCGACACTCTCGTCATTCCACAGGCCGTTGCCACTCACTTCGGCAATGATTCCCGGCACGCCCAGTTCCGCGGCCGCCGAGATTGTCCGGCCCGTGCCGCGGCTCGACACGATGATCGGCAGGCCGAAGGCCCGGGCTATGGCTTCCGCGCGCTCGTCGCCGCGGGTAAAAATCGAGAAAGGCATCAGTTCTTCGTTAAGATCGCCGCCATGGAGATCGAGATAGGCGTTGGCCAGCGGGAATACCGATCCGACCAGCCAAGCCGCCAGGCGTTCACTTGCAGTGCCGTCGACATGGCCGGGAAAGACGCGGTTGAGATTTTTGCCGTCCTCCGGCACCACATAGATGCTGCGCTTGCGGAAGCCCTGGACATTGAGGATCGGGAGCACAAGCAGCGTTCCCCGGATCTCCTCCGGCGGGAGTTTGAGAAGGCGGAGCGCCGCCTCTATGGAACAGAATTCGGAGCCGTGTACGCCAGCCGTCACGAGAAGACACGGTCCATCCTGCGCGCCTTCGATGATTCCAAACGGCAGCTCGAGATCGGGATATGGACGGACGAAACCCTGCTCAATGCGTGCCTTGCCGGTGCGGAGGATGGGGAGCGCGCTCATGACAGCTCTCGTGTGTGATCGATGTGAGTGAAAGCGGGTGCAGACACAGTGCGGCCCGCAGAGGGTCGTCATGCTTCTGAGACAGGTCGTCGAAACGGGGCTCATGGCAGTGAGATGTCCTGGCGGGAGAGATCGGCGGGCGCTTCGACGGGGGCTGCGAAGTGGCAGGCTGCCGGCCAGTGGCCACCCCGCAACTCCAGCTCTGGCACCTCCTGTCGGCAGATCGCCTGCGCCATGGGACAGCGCGGATGGAACGGACATCCGGGTGGCGGGGCGAGCGGGCTCGGAAGCTCGCCCTGGACGGCGGTCGCGCCCGAGCGGCGACCCGGCACGAGTCTGGGCACAGCGGCGAGAAGCGCACGGGTATAGGGGTGCCGCGCGGAGGCGAAGATGTCCTCCGTCGGCCCGATTTCCATGATGGCCCCGAGGTACATGACGGCGATCCGGTGGGCGATGTGATGGACGAGGCGCAGGTCATGCGTGATGAAAATCAGCGCAAGCCCAAGCTCGTTCTGCAACTCCAGAAGCAGGTTCACGATCTGGGCCTGGACCGAGACGTCGAGCGCGGAGACCGGCTCGTCGGCGATGATGATTTCTGGCTCCACCGCCAGGGCACGCGCGATGCCGATGCGTTGGCGCTGGCCGCCGGAAAACTCGTGCGGGTAGCGGTCCGCCGCTTCGCGAGGCAGATGGACGAGGTCCAAGAGGCGATCCACGCGTGCGTTGATTTCTGACGCCGGAACAATTCTATGGACCGAGAGAGCCTCCGCGAGACATTGGCGGACCGTCAGACGCGGGTTGAGCGAACTGTAGGGATCCTGAAAAATCATCTGGACCCGACGGTTATACGTCCGCCGCTCGGGGCCCGATAAGGCGAGCACGTCCTGCTCGTTGAAGGTCAGAGTGCCGCTGTCAGGCTCGTGAAGCCGCACCAAGCATCGTGCGAGCGTCGACTTTCCGCATCCAGACTCGCCCACGATCCCGAGCGTTTCGCCGCGCCGGACATCGAAGCTGACGCCATTGACGGCCCGGAGCAGCCGCTTGGGGCGCCGTTGCAGAACATCCTGCAAGGTTCGTTGCAAGGAGAAGGATTTTCTCAGGCTCTGAGCCCGCAGGAGAATGTCGCCGGGTGTGCTCATACAGGGACGATCCGACTCGGCAGACGATGGGCGGCCGTACAGGCTGAGACATGGCCGGGCGCGACCGGGACGAGAGGCGGCTGCACCTCGCAGGGAGGAGTCGCCCATGTGCAGCGTGGAATGAAAGGGCAGCCCGGGATGGGCCGGTCCAATCGGGGCGGCTGTCCAGGGATGGGCTTCAGGGCGACCCGGGCCGCGGTGCTGTCTGGCATAGAGTTCAGCAAGGCGTGAGTGTAGGCGTGGCGTGGATGATGAAAGAGGGCTTCGACCGGGCCTGCCTCTGCGATCCGTCCCGCATACATGACCGCGACCTGGCTGCAGGTCTCGGCGACAACGCCGAGATCGTGCGTCACGAGGATCATGGCCATACCCAGCTCATCGACGAGCCGGAGGAGAAGCTTGAGGATCTGATCTTGGATCGTGACGTCAAGGGCCGTTGTCGGCTCGTCTGCGAGAAGGAGCTTGGGTTCTGCCGCCAGCGCGATGGCGATCATGGCGCGCTGGCGCATCCCGCCCGAAAATTCGTGCGGGTAGTTGCCCAGTCGTTCCGCCGCCGACGGAATGCCGACGAGGCCCAGAAGCTCGATTGCCCGCTTGCGCCGTGCCGCGCGGCTCAAGCTCGTGTGAGCGACGAGCGCTTCGTCGATCTGAAGCCCGATGGGAAGGACGGGATTCAGCGCGGTCATCGGCTCCTGAAAGATCATGGCGATCTCGGCGCCACGCACGGCGTGAAGACGCGTCTCAGGCATATGCAGCAGATCCTCGCCGCGCCAGAACACCTGGCCCTTCACACGTGCGTTCGGGTGCAGGATCCTGGTGATCGATCGGAGCGTGACGCTCTTGCCGGATCCCGACTCGCCAACCAGTCCGAGGACCTCGCCCGTCCTGACCTCGAGATCGACGCCGTCCACAGCCCTGATGGAGCCGCGGCTCGTCTCGAACGAGACGTGCAGGCCGCTGACACGGAGCAGGGGTTCAACGCCGACCATCATCGCTTCACGTCGAGAAGATCGGCGAGTCCGTCGCCGGTGAGACTGAATCCAAGCCCGCAGACCACGACCGCGAGGCCGGGGAAGAAGCACATCCACGGTGCCTGGGTGAAGAAGTTCTTGCCATCCGCCACGAGCACGCCCCATTCGGCTGTCGGAGGCTGCGCTCCCAGGCCGAGATAACCGAGGCTCGATCCCAGCAGGATCGCGAGGGCCATGTCGGTGACCCAGTAGACGATCACGGGGCGGATCGCATTCGGCAGGATATGGCGAAACAGGATGCGCGGCACGCTGTAGCCGAGCACGCGGGCTGCCGCCACGTACTCGTTCTGGCGCTGCACCAGGACCTCGGCCCGCATAAGTCGGGCGTAAAACACCCAGCCCACCACGCCGATGGCGATGTACATGTTGATGAGGCCCGGCCCGAGCACCGCCACGATGGCGATGACGAGAACGAGAAACGGGAACGTCACCACGAGATCCACGATCCGGCCGAAGATGGCATCCGGCACGCCGCCGAAATAGCCGACCAAGAGACCGACGAGGCTGCCCACGATGATGGGGCCGATGGTGGCGAAGAAGGCGATCTGCAGATCGATCTGAGAGGCCGCGATGACGCGCGAGAGAATATCGCGCCCGAACTGATCGGTGCCGAAGGGATGTGCCCATGTCGGGGGCTGCAGCAGAGCCGCGAAATCGAAGGCCAGAGGGTCATAAGGCGCCACCAGCTGCGGTGCCACGGCGCAAAGCAGAACGAGGAAAAGGATTACGAACCCGACGATGGCCGAGGCCGGTGGGCGCTTGAGGCGCCGCGAGAGCGTTGCGGCGATCATGAGCGGCCCACCCTGGGATCCAGCCACATCTGGATGATGTCGGTGACGAGAAAAGCAATGGAGACCAGGAGCGCGAGGACGAGGGTCAGGCTCTGGATCACCGGGTAGTCCCTGGCGAAGATGCTGTCGACCATCAGGCGTCCGACACCCGGCACGGCAAAGACGCTCTCCGTGATGACGGCGCCGCCGAGGAGCTGGCCGATATGGAGGCCGATGAGGGTGACGGTGGCGATCAGGGCATTGCGCATCACGTGCCGGAACAGGATGATGCGGCCTGAAAGGCCCTTGGCCTTGGCGAAATCCACGAACTCCGCCCGCAGTACCTGCAGAATGGAGGCCCGCAGGCTGCGCATGATCACGGCGGCGAAGCTCAGAGCCAGCGTCAGGGCTGGTAAGAAAAGATGGTGCAGGTTGTCGAGGAAACCCTCCCCATAGCCGCCGACGGGGAAGATATGCAACCAGGCAGCGAACACCGTGAGCAGAACCAGTCCGACAAAGAATATGGGTGACGAAAGCCCCACCTGAAAAACGGAGCGGATCAGGAGGTCCGGCCAGCGGTTGGCCTGCAGGGCAGCGCAAAAGGCCAGGGGCACGGACAGAATGATTGCGATCAGCGTCGCCAGCCCGGTCAGCATGAGCGTAACCGGGAGCCGCTCGGCAATGAGGCTGGTCACAGGAACACGAAAGGCCAGGGATGTGCCGAACTCGCCGCGCCCGATGGCCTGCAGAAACGCGATGAACTGGGCAAAGATCGACTGATCCAGACCGAGCTGGCGCGTCAGTCGTTGGATGGCTTCATCGGTGGCCCTGTCGCCGAGCATGGCGGAGACGGAGTCGCCAGGCAGCAAGCGGGCAATGATGAATACGGCGACCCCGATCAGCAACAGGGTTGGGATCATCTGCAGCAAACGGGTCGCAACGTAAGTCGCTCTATGCACCGGGACCTCCGCCTCCGGAAGGGTTGGCCCGAGTCCCTGACCCGGGCCACTGCCTTACTTCTCGACGTAGGCTGCCTCGAACAGGTTGTTGCCGAGCGGGATCTGCACGAACCCCTTGGCATTCTTCCGGAAGGCAACCGGATAAGGCGTCTCGTAGAGATAGATGATGGGGGCCGCGCTGTTGTAGATCTCCTGGATCTCCTTGTACTGCGCCCTGCGGGCCTCCAGGTTGTTCTCCTGCTGGCTCTTGAGGAACAGCTCGTCGATGCGCTTGTTCTGGAAACCGGAGTGCAGCGACTCGATGTTCGGGAAATAGGCGAAGTAGGACGTGATCTGGCTCGGATCGGAGATGTCGTTTGTCCAGGCTGACGTGCGGCACTGGAAATCGCCCTCGCGGTAGCGCGCCGTGCGGGTCGCGTTGTCAACCTGGTCGATCCGGAGCTTCACTCCGAGCTGGCTCCACATCTGCTGAACGGCTGTGAGATTGTTTGTATCGTCGCCATTGCCCGAGAGAGCAAGGCACGACATTTCGAAGCCATTGCCGAAGCCCGCTTCGTTCATCAACGCCTTAGCCTTCGCCGCATCGTTGTTGTAGAGCGGCGCCGGACCGTAGAAGAGGGGCGTCGTCGAGGACATGAACGACTGCAGCGGCTTGCCAAGGCCCAGGGTCGTGATCTGGATGACGGCGTTCTTGTTGACGGCATAATTGAGCGCTTGCCGCACCTTCTCGTTCGACAGCGGGTTGGGCTTGCCGTCCTTCAAGGTCGGCCTCACGTTCATGGTCAGGTAGGCGACACGCGTGGAGGGCCAGAGCTCCATGCGAAGATTGGGGTCGTTCTTCAGTTCCTGGACCCGGGCATAGGGAATGAACTCCGTGCCATCGATCTCACCGGCCTTCAGCTTCAAAAGGCGCGTTGCGTCGTCGGGAATGGTTTGGAATTCGAGCTCATCGAGATAGGGCAGAGGTTTCCCATCCTCGCCCTGTTTCCAGTAATACGGATTGCGCTTCAGTTTCATCGAAACGCCGCGCTTCCACTCCGTCATGAGGAAAGGACCCGTGCCGATCGGCTTTTCGGCGAAAGCCTTGGCCTTGTCTTCCGGGCTTGCTCCGGGAGTCGCTTCGAACAGCTTCTGGGGCAGGATCGCGCTATTGAAGGTGGCAAGGGCCGGAAGGATGGTCGGATCCGGATGCTTCAGCCTCAGGACGATCGCTCCTGGATCCTTGACCTCGATGGAGTCGATGGATGAAAGGGATGAGTTCCAGGCGCCGGCCTTCGGGTCGCGGGCGCGGTCGAGGGACCATTTTACGTCCTCGGTGGTGAGCGGGGTTCCGTCGGCGAATTTCACATTCGGCCGCAGGCTGAGAACGACGGATTTCCCGTCATCGGTCAGGTCCCACTTTGTCGCCAGGCCCGGCTGGACATTTTGACCGTCCGGTGTTGGTGCAAGCAGCGTGTCGTAAAGGTTCGTCAAGACCCAGATATCGACATTGGCGTCGTTCAGAACCGGGTCTAGGAAAAGAGAGTCGGCATAGCGCCCGTAGATCATCTTGCCGCCGCGTGTCGCGGCCTCCACGGCCGTGCCGGCAAGTAGAGAGGCAGCTAATCCTGCTGCGGCCAGTCCAAGCTTTGGAAAGAGCGATCCCATCGTGTTTCCCTTTGCGTTCTGGAAGGCATGTTCTTGTGTTATAGCCTACTAGGATGCTAAGTGTTTACCATACGCAAAGTCAATCAGCGGGACCATGGCTTTGATGGGAAAAGCGGAGGGGGGCTCAACCTCCCGTGCTAGCCGCCTAGAACAGCAGCTTGGCGCGCCAATTATAGGCATGGTTGCCGCCGCATTGGACAGAACCCTTCCTGTTCCCCTTGGGGTCCAGCTTCGCGGCCTCATTGAATATGGGGTTGCCTGCGGTGAATTCGCGCCAGGAACCCAGCTTCCCTCCGTCCGGGAATTCGCCGAAGCGAGTGGGCTGGCGCCGATGACAGTCTCCGGAGTCTACAAGACGCTGCGCGAGGCTGGCCTGATCGTGACCCGTCCGGGGGCCGGCACCTTTGTGGCCCAGCCTGCTCGGGACACGGTCCAGACGATCGATGCCATGCAACGCATCGAAGCCAGCATGGACGCGCTTCTGGCGGAGGCCGAAGCGGTGGGTGTCGCGGCGGATGAACTCGCAGCCTTGCTCAATGCCCGGATTGCCCGGGTCAAGGCGCGCAAGCTCCGGCCGGTCCGGATCACGATGGTCGGCGTGTTCAAGGAAGCCACCAGGGCCTACGCGGCCGACATCCGGCGCCAGCTGCGGGATCACGACGTGATCGATCCGCTCACGATCGATCAACTGCGCTCCTCCCCGGAGCGCAACGGACGCACCGACCTTTACGTGACCTTGGCCAATCGGCGCCAGGAGGTTGAGGCTCTGGTCACGCCAGCCAGCCCTGTCATCAGCATCAGCTTCATCCCGTCGGAGAAAACCCGCACGCGTCTGGCCGGCATCGACCCGGTTGCGCGCATCGGGATCGTCTCGGTGTTCCCTGAGTTCCTGGCCTTGATGAAGCCAGGTGTCCTTCGGTTCACTCCGCATGTACAGAGCGTCGCAGTCGCGTTGGCTGACGACCCCGATCTGAATGCCTTCCTCAATCGTGTCGATGTGGTGGTCTACGCCACGGGCGCCGAAGGCGTGCTCGATCAGGTTTCGCCAAATGCTCAAGCGATCGAGTACCGGCATGTGCCTGATCCGCATGCGGTGCAGCGTGAGCTTCTCCCCGTCATCGAGCGATTGCGCGCCGGCCTGCCTCTAAAGGAGACTTCAGCTTGAAAATTGCGGACATGAACTGGATGCAGGTGGAGGCCTACCTGCGAGGAGATGATCGCTGCGTTGTTCCGATCGGTTCGACGGAACAGCATGCGCAGCTTTCCCTCTGCGTTGATGCCATTCTGGCGGAGCGGGTCGCCGTCGAGGCGGCCGAGCCCCTGGGCACTCCGGTCTTTCCGGTGATGCCTTACGGACTGGCTCCGTATTTTATCGCCTTCCCGGGCACTGTGTCTTTGCGTGTGGAAACTCTGCTCGCCGTCATGCGCGACGTGATCGCCTCCGTGCGCCATGCAGGGTTCCGCCGCGTGCTGATCGTCAACGGCCATGGCGGAAATGCCCCTGTGGGTGCATTGGCCCAGGAGCTGATGGCGAAGTACACCGACATGTCGATCAAGTTCCACAACTGGTGGAGTGCGCCGAGGACATGGGCGGAGGTTCAGGCCATCGATACATCAGGATCGCACGCCAACTGGATGGAGAACTTCCCTTGGACGCGTCTGGCGAATGTCTCACATCCCGAAGGCCCCAAAGCGCCGCCGGATCGGGAACTCATGCGCGTCTCACCGCCTGAGGAGGCTCGGCGCCTTCTGGGCGACGGCAGCTTCGGAGGCAACTATCAGAAACCGGACGAGGCGATGCTCAAGGTCTGGGAGGCGGGCGTCCTGGAAACCCGTGAATTGCTGGAGGGACCATGGCCGGGGACGCGCTGACCGAGCCGGTCGTCATCTGGGGAGCGGGAGCCATCGGAGGCACACTCGGCGCCTATTGGGCGAGAGCGGGCGTGCCCGTCCTTCTCGTTGATCTGGACGTCGACCATGTCGAGGCCTGCCGTACGCAAGGCCTGCAGATTGAAGGGCCGATCGACACTTTCACCCAGGTCATACCGGCCGCGGCGCCGGGTGAGCTGGCAGGCACCTACGGCAAGATCGTTCTCGCTGTGAAGGCGCATCAGACAGTTGATGCGCTCGCTGCCCTGAAGCCTCACCTTCGCGAGGACGGCTATGTCCTGTCGGCTCAAAACGGGCTCAACGAGATCACGATTGCGCAGACCATCGGCATCTTTCCTTCAACACTCTCAAGGGGCTTATCGCCACATGCAAATCCGTCTCGACCACCGTGTAGTCATTGTCACCGGTGCTGCCCAAGGGATTGGGCGCGCCATCGCGAAAACCTTCCTCGACGCGGGCGCTCGTGTCCATCTCGCCGACATTGATGCGGCCGGTCTGCGACAGGCTGGGGAAGAGCTGGGAGCTTCTGTTCATGTGGGGGATCTCTCGGAGCGCCAGGCCGCAGCGGAACTCGTTCGGTCGGTTGCCGAAGCCGAAGGACGGCTCGATGGTCTTGCCCTTGCGGCGGGTGGCGTGCGTGGTCAGGTCGGGCGTGCCATCGAGGAAATTTCAGAATCCGACTGGCACGTGTTGTTCAAGGCGAATGTGGATGGAGCGTTCTGGCTCGCGCAAGCCGCAGCCCCTTACATGAAGAAGGCCGGCTGGGGCCGGATCATCACAATTTCGTCGGGCGCAGGTCTGAGGCCGAGCCTGACGGGCATCCAGGCCTATTCGGCAGCCAAGCACGCGCTGGTCGGGTTGACGAAGCAGCTCTCATGGGAGCTCGGACCGTTTGGGATCACCGTCAATTCCGTAGCGCCTGGTTTCGTCCTTTCGAACCCCACAACGGAGCGTCAGTGGGATTGCTATGGCCCGGATGGGCAGAAGCGGCTGCTCGAATCCATTCATACCAAACGGCTGGGCAGGCCTGATGATATTGCCAACGCAGTCCTGTTTCTGGCGAGCGAGCAAGCCTCCTGGATATCAGGCCAGATTCTGTCCGCCGATGGAGGGCGCTCATGAGCGATCCTGTCCTGGCTCGGCTCAAAGCCGACCGCGAAGGCATTCTGTCGCGCCTTTATACCTTCGTGCGCCATCCATCGGTTGGAGCCGATCCTGCCTATGCGGATGGCATGCGAGGCGCGCAGGACTTTCTACTCGACCGCCTCCAAGCGCTCGGCCTTCGCAAGGTCGAGCGTTTGGAGGCGGGCGGCCAACCCGCTATTTATGGGGAGTGGCTCGGCGCTCCAGGCAAGCCGACCTTCCTGATCTATGGCCACTACGATGTTCAGCCGCCGGACCCGTTCGAAAAGTGGTCCTCGCCTCCCTTCGAGCCGACCCTCAGGAACGAGCGGATCTACGCCCGTGGGGTCTCCGACGATAAGGCCCCAAGTCACATCGCCCTGGAAGTCTTAGGCGCATTCCTTCAAGAGGAGGGAAGTCTACCGGTCAATGTAAAGGTGCTGCTCGAAGGCGAGGAGGAAACCGGTAGTGCGACGCTCGGCGCCTTGTGCCGGTGCTATGCCGATCTGCTCGCCGCTGACGCGGTCATCTCGGCGGACGGCGCGCGATGGCGCGCGGATCTCCCGACGATCACGGTTGCGTCTCGCGGCAATGCGGGCTTCGAGTTCACCGTCACGACGGCCAGCAAGGACCTTCATTCCGGTCGCTATGGCGGAGCGGTTCCGAATGCACTTCATGTCATCGCGGAGCTGATCGCATCATTCAGAACTCCTGAAGGCGGCATCGCCGTGGAGGGCTTCTTCGATGGTGTCGAGCCGCTTCAGGAACAGGAGCAGTCGGCTCTGGCGCAGATCCCGTTCGACGAAGAGGCATTCTACGGTCAGCTTCGGACCGCGCCGAATGGCGAGCCCGGATACACGACGTTGGAGCGCCTGTGGCTTCGTCCGACACTCGAGGTGAACGGTCTGTGGGGTGGATATACAGGGGCCGGCAGCAAGACCGTGATTCCGAATGAGGCCCACGCCAAGATCACGATGAGGCTGGTGCCGGGGCAGGACCCGGAGCGGCTGGTGGAGGTCGTGAAGAACCATCTGCTGCGCCAGTCCCCCAAGGGGACCACGATCACGTTTGGTGCGAAGCGAGGCGGTTCGCGAGCATATCTTTTTCCGGCCGATCACCCTCTGCTCGCGGCAGCCGAGCAGGCCCTGACAGAGACGTTGGGGACCCTCCCGATCAGGGTCCGCATGGGGGCGACGCTCCCCATGACCGACATTATGGCTCGCGAGCTCGGTGTGCATACCGTGATGTTTTCATTCTCAATCTCGGATGAAGACTATCACGCTCCCAACGAGTTCTTCCGCCTGTCTTCCCTCGACGACGGCCTGACAGCTTGGGTGAGGCTGCTGCGCAAGGTGGGACAGCAGGGCAAGGATGAGTACCGCCGACAGTAGACGGTCATAACGCATTCGGGCGACGCGGTTTCCCGTTCGCCGTCGAAAAGACATTGTACACAGAGGATTGGAGACAGGACGTGCCGCATTATCATCAATTCTATATCGACGGGCAGTGGGTCGAGCCGGGCCAGCAGCGGCGGATCGAGGTCGTCAATCCGGCGACTGAAGAGGTGTTCGCGACGATCGCGGCGGGCGACGCGAGCGATGTGGATCGTGCCGTGAAGGTAGCGAGACGGGCTTTTGAATCCTATGCTTGGACGAGCCGCGAGAAGCGGCTTGAGCTGCTGCAGACGATTGTCGACATCTACAAAAAGCGTACGAACGATCTTTCCGAGGCGATCTCCATGGAAATGGGCGCACCGCTAGCCTTTGCGCGCGAGCGCCAAGTGCCGGCGGGTCTCGGTCATCTGCAGCGCAGCATCGAGGTTCTGAAGAACTACGAGTTTGATGAGACGATCAACAATACGGTCATCTCGCGCGAGCCCATCGGTGTATGTGGCCTGATCACGCCGTGGAACTGGCCTCTCAATCAGATTGCCTGCAAGGTCGGTCCAGCTCTGGCGGCGGGTTGCACAATGGTCCTGAAACCCAGCGAAGTCGCGCCGATCTCAGCGCTCATTTTCGCAGAGATCCTGCATGAGGCCGGCGTTCCGGCCGGCGTGTTCAATCTCGTGAACGGTGATGGGCCGACGGTCGGGCATGCCATTTCGAGCCATTCTGATATCGATATGGTGTCCTTTACCGGCTCGACCCGTGCCGGCATTCTTGTCGCGAAGGATGCCGCCGATACCGTGAAGCGCGTGCATCAGGAGCTGGGCGGCAAGTCGCCCAATATCCTGCTCGATGACGCTGATATCGAAGCCGCAGTCGCCCATGGAGCGAGGGCATGTTTTGCCAATAGCGGACAGTCCTGCAATGCTCCGACCCGCCTGCTCGTTCCGTTCGACCGGCAGGAGCAGGCAGCCGCAGTTGCCAAACGCATCGCCGAGGAAACCCTTGTGGGCGATCCGAGATCCGACGCAACTGTCATCGGACCCGTCGTCAGCCATATCCAGTTTGAGCGCATTCAGAACCTGATCGAGAGCGGCATCCGGGAGGGAGCCACACTTGTGACCGGCGGACCGGGGAGACCCGAAGGGTTCAATCGGGGCTACTACGTGCGTCCCACTGTGTTCTCGAACGTACGCAATGACATGCGGATCGCCCAGGAGGAAATTTTCGGACCGGTTCTGTCCATCCTTCCGTACAAGGACGAAGAAGAGGCGATCCGCATCGCGAACGACACCGTCTATGGCCTCTCCAGCTATGTCACATCGGCAGATTTGGATCGAGCACGGAGAGTCGCTCGACGCATTCGGGCGGGCATGGTCCACCTGAACGGTTCGCGCGGCGACGGTGCGGCTGCCTTCGGCGGTTACAAGCAGTCCGGCAACGGTCGCGAATGGGGCCGGTTCGGCTTCGAGGAGTTCCTCGAAACGAAGTCCATGTTCGGCTACGTGGGATCGTAAAATCTATTCAATCGAAGGCGATCCGGTTTCCTGGTCGCCTTCCAAAGATGGATAGGTCTGACCCGATAGGACGAATTATTCGGCGAGCCACAACGGGCGGGAGCTGACGATGACCCCATCCAGATCACAATAGACGAACCGGCCTGGTGCAAGCTCCACGCCGCCGATTTGGATCGGAATGCCGACCTCACCGGTGCAATTGAACGTGCCGCGGATAGGAATTGTGCCGAGGGCCATCACACCGATATCCATGGTTGCGAGAACCTCAGTGTCTCGTAGGGCACCATACACAATCACGCCGGCCCACCCATTCTCGATAGCTTTCGTCGAAAGTCTGTCACCGAGAAGGGCTACTCGGGTAGAGCCTCCTCCATCGACGACGAGAACCCGATCATGGCCTGGCCGCTCGAGGCATTGTCTGATTAGCCCGACATCCTCGAATGTACGGATGGTCTCAATCCCACTGCCGAAGGTTCTCCGTCCTCCGAACGTCCGAAACTGCACTTGGACAACCTCTAACTCTCCCGCAAAGGCATCGCATAGGTCAGCCGTTTTGAAACTGCTCATTGTGTGCACCACTAGTTGGAGGACATCCTGATGAGAGGATCATCGACATAATCAGAGCTGATCCAGACAATTCTACAGAACGATTTAGCGACGTCTAACCGGAATAGTAACCTTTGCGCGAATGTCTCCTTCTGGCACGGAGCTGATGTAAACGGACATTCCGCAATATGCGGGAAACTGGACGTTCCTGAACGGCACGGCACTTTCCAGTTTGAGCTGGTTCGGACCTTCCGTTGCCAATGACGAACCTGCCCATGTGGTTTGGCAGCAGGTGTCCGTTGGCATCTTGGTGTGAGACGTCGGCATGAGCGTTTCCAAGCACTTAGCTTTGAGCATCAAATTTTAGCTCGACTTTGGCCAATTTCGCGGGCCAGTAGGCCACCTGCGGGTCAGTCCGGATCGGCAAATCTCACAAGGCTCATGAGCGCGTCCATTACGGCAATCCGATAGATTGCGGTAGCAAACCGGCGATCATTGGCAATTGCGTCGGCATCGCCATGCACGCGCTCCAGCATGGTGTCGAACACCTCCTCCATCATCTCCACATCCACCGGCACGACAACCCCACACGTCATCGCAAAGGCCTCCGGAGTACTCAGCCGCATCGCCAGCGATGTGCCAGGATGAGCCGTCTGCTCCAGATGCTCATCGACCAGCCAAACCTCTTCCTGGCGCATGAGATCCAGCACCACCAAGCCGGCCGTCTCGTGGCGACGCTCAACCCGCCAGACCGAGAAGCGGGCCCGCAGCAGAGCCTGCAGCATCACGTCCTCATCCGAGCCGGGCACCACGACAGCGTTGCGGGTATAGCGGTCCATCCCGCGCGAGCGGCCCGGCGGGGCGGTGTAGAGAGCCAGGTCGTAGGCCAACGTCACCTCGTCCAGGCTCTCGGCCACCAGCATCTTGCCAGCCGTGAGCCCCAGCCGGCGCGCCTGCTCCATCAGGGCCGAATCCGGTACGCAGCGAAGAGCCTCGTTGTGATGGTGGGTGCTGATCGCGCGGAGATGACGATAGCGCGTCAGGATCTCGGTCCGACCCATTTCGGCCATGGCGACCTCCCAGGCTCTTGAGCCTGATTGTGGGAGATCGTGGCCATGCCCGTCCAGCCCCATGTTCCTGACCTCCTGTCCACCTGGCTGGCTCCGTTCCGGTCCGGCCTGACCGGACCAACCTTCCGCCATGCCCTTGTGCTCGTCCTGGGGGCTCTTCTCACCCCGGGCCGTCGCACCGTCACGGCCATGCTCACCGTTGTTGGCCTCGCCCGCACCCGCAGCTTCACGAACTATCACCGTGTGCTCAACCGCAACCAGTGGTCCAGCCGCGAGGTGGCGCGCCGTCTGCTCGGCCTGCTGGTGGCAGCTTTTGTGCCGACCGGGCCTGTTGATGCCGGAGTAAAACTCCCCAGACCTGCCGATTGAATTTTCCCCAGGTGAGAGCGGTGGCCAGTTGGTTTGGCCGTCTCGGGGAAGACGGGCAGGCCCTCTTCGCTGATGCTGCTCCTGATGATCAGGAGGGCATGCGGTGATCCAGCTTGGGGAGTTAGTCATGATCCTGGATTGGCACCGGCAGGGCATGTCGGTCTCAGCCATTGCCCGACAGAGCGGCCTCGATCGCAAAACCGTGCGCAAGTATATCCAACGCGGCCTGGAGGCTCCGGCTTATGGCCCACGCAAGCCGCGTCAGACCGTCATTGATCCCTTCACCGGCTACTTGCGCGAGCGGGTGAGCGCCTTCCCGGGCCTGACCGGAAGCCGCCTGTTCCGCGAGATCAAGGAGCACGGCTATGCCGGGGGCTACACCGCCGTCACCGACTTCCTGCGCGAGATCCGCCCCACCCCGTCATCCTCCTTCGAGGTCCGCTTCGAGACCGCGCCCGGCCTGCAGGCCCAGGTCGACTTCGCCCAGTTCCAGGTCGTGTTCGCCGACGAGCCTACAACCCCGCGCATCGTCTGGCTGTTCTCACTGGTGCTCGGCTACAGCCGCCTGATCTGGGCCCGCTTCGTGCTGCATCAGGATCTGGCCACCGTGCTGCGCTGTCACGTGGCGGCTTTCGAGGCTTTGGGCGGAGTGCCGCACGAGGTGCTCTACGACCGCATGAAGACCGTGGTCACCGGCGAGACCTCTCCCGGCGGCATTATCTACAACCGCGCGCTGATCGACCTGGCCCGGCACTTCGGCTTCCATCCCAAAGCCTGCCGCCCGTACCGGGCCAAGACCAAAGGCAAGGTCGAGCGGCCCTTCCGCTACATCCGCGAGGACTTCTTCCTGGCCCGCTCCTTTCGCAATCTCGAGGACCTGAACCGGCAGCTGCAGCACTGGCTGTCCACCGTGGCCAACCCGCGCGTTCATGCCACCACGCGCCGCGTTGTCATGGAGGCCTTTGCCGAGGAGCATCCCTTCTTGCGGCCTCTGCCGCTGGCCCCCTTCCGGTCCGTCTTGCGGCTGGAGCGGCGGATCTCGCGCGACGGCATGGTCAGTGTCGGCGGCAACTTCTATAGCGTGCCCGATGCCACACGCCGGCGCGTGGTCGAGGTCCACACCCTGGCTGATGAGATCCGCATCTTCGAGGAGGGTGAGCTGATTGGCGCCCATCCCGTTCTGGAGGGCCGCCACCAGCGCCGGGTCGCGCCGGGCCACCGCAAGAGCTTTCCCGCACCGCAAAGGCGTGAAGCCAAGGTCGCTCCGGTCGGCCGCACCGGCGACGTGGTCGCCCAGCGCTCGCTCGCGTTCTACGACGCGGTCGCCCGTCACCTGGCCCGGGAGACGCGCGCATGAGTGCGCCCCTGGAGCTCATTCCCACGACCCTGGAGCGGATCCGTCAGGATCTGGTTGGCCTGAAGATGCCGCGCGCCCTGGAGGCGCTCGATGCCATCGTGCGTCGCCTCGAGCAGGGCGAGATCGGTGCGCTGGAGGCGATCGACACGCTGCTGTCCGAGGAATTGAGCCTGCGCGAGAACAGCCGCATCAAGACCGGCTTGCGCATGGCGCGGCTGTCGACGATCAAGACCTTGTCGGGCTTTGACTTCACCTTCCAACCCTCGCTCGACCGGGACCGCATCCTGACCCTGGCGCAGTTGGGCTTTATCGCCCGCTGCGAAGTGGTGCACTTTCTTGGCCCGCCCGGCACCGGCAAGAGCCATCTCGCCATCGCCCTGGGGGTAGAGGCGGTCAAGGCCGGCAAGAGCGTGTACTTCTGCACGCTGGCGGATCTGATCGGCATGCTGGCCCGCGCCGAGCGTGAGGGGCGTCTGCCGGAGCGGATCCGGTTCTTCTGCCGGCCTTCGCTGCTGATCGTTGACGAGATCGGGTACCTGCCCGTGGTGTCCGGCGGGGGCAACCTGATCTTCCAGCTGGTCAACGCCCGCTATGAGAAAGGCGCCATGATCCTGACCTCCAATCGCGGCTTTGCGGAATGGGGCGAGGTTTTTGGCGATCCCGTTGTGGCCACGGCGCTTTTGGATCGCCTTCTTCACCATGCTGTGGTGGTGCAGATCGAAGGCTCGAGCTACCGGCTGCGGCAACACGCCGAACTGATGCCCGAGCATGTGCGCTCCAAGGCGCTGATCACGCCACCCAATCCGGTGTCCGTCTCCCGTCCGCGAGGTCGGCCTCCGAAAAATGGTCCCGAGCCCCTGGGGACGTAAGCGGCAGAAGTGGGGAATTTTACTTCGGCGCTTCTGGGGATGATTCACACGGCATTGACACGGGCCAGTGGTGATTGGCCTGGATGACACCCTTGAGCGTCGCTGGGGTGCCCGGATCAGGGCCCGTGGCATCTACCGGGATCCGGTCCGCTCCTCCCATGGCCACTTCGTCAAAGCCTCGGGATTGCGCTGGCTGTCCATCATGATGCTCGCTCCCATCCCGTGGGCCGGTCGCGTGTGGGCCTTGCCCTTCCTGACGGTGCTGGCGCCCTCCGAGCGCTTCTCGCGTGAGCATCGCCAGCGTCACAAGGCGCTCACGGACTGGGCCCGACAAGCCCTTCTCCAGGTCGCCCGCTGGCTGCCGGACCGGCGCCTCGTGGCAGTGGCTGATCAGAGCTACGCGGCGATTGAGCTGCTGAACGCGGTTCGGCATCGCCTGTGCATGATCACGCGCCTGCGCCTGGATGCGCGCCTGTTCACGCCGGCTCCGCGCCGTCGGCCCGGAACCCGAGGACGCCCTCGCGTTGTTGGTCAACGTCTTCCGAGCCTGGCCGAACGCCTGGCCAATCCCAAGACGGCGTGGCGGCAGGTTTGGGTCGACGGCTGGTACGGCGGTGGCGAACGCCTGATTGAGTTCATCTCGGGCACGGCGATCTGGCACCATCCCGGCAAGCACGTGCCGATCCGCTATGTTCTGGTGCGGGACGTGGCCGGCCTCCTCAAGCCACAGGCGTTTCTGTGTACGGACCTGCAAGCCGATCCTCTTGAGATCGTGCGCTGGTTCGTGCGGCGCTGGAGCACCGAGGTGACCTTTGCCGAGGCTCGCAGACACCTGGGGATGGAGACGCAACGCCAATGGTCGGACAAGGCGATCGCCCGCACGACACCAGCCCTGCTGGGGCTGTTCTCGCTGGTCAGTCTCTGGACCGCTGACCCCGCCATTCGGCGCTTGGCTCGCCCGCAGTGTGCCGCTTGGTACAATAAGCGCACCATCACCTTCAGCGATGCTCTGGCGGCCGTCCGACGCTCGCTCTGGGCCGCCGCAGTTTCTGATGCGTCACGCCGGCCCGCCAACATGACAAAAGGCCAAATCGATGTTCTGAAGCGATTGACGGCGACACTCTGCTATCCAGCATAAATGACCAAAGTCGAGATTAGAATGTGCATTTAAATTGAGAACGCGAGGTGCTTTGGACATTTCTTTTGAGACAATCGCCGCCCAACGTTAGCTGCCAATCTCAAGGGTAGAGCTCGCGATACCAGAGAGCGCAGCGCTTGGAATTGGCACTTAGAGTGAGCCAATGGATCGCCCGTTTGTCTCACTATTGATGTCCAAACCCATCAGAAGCCCGATTTTCTCATTCCAAGATGTCAGCTAACAGCGGCGGCATTTGGTGGCGAAGAAAGTGTTGAGGGGCTGTCCATCGGCACGCAGGCTCGGCTCCTGGTCCTATGACGAACTGCGGGCGCGACCGGCCGCAAGTCTCATCGGCATGAAGGTGGCTGGCGCGTCGGAGATTGCAAGGGGGAATGATTATGCCTTTGGCGTCTCGGGAGTGTCCCTACCGTCCGGTTCTTCGTCACGGTGTGTATCAGGCGTGATCTGGCAGCTCGGCGATGACCGGGTGATCTTGGGAGGATCACTTGCGGGAAACGTGCCTTCCAGCTTGAAGTCCAGCTCCCTGTCGAGAGCTTCAAGCTCGGTTTCAGCTTTTGGTGCTTTCGACATTCGCTGCCTCCACAAGGTCTTCAGCTCAATACAGCTCCGAAGGGCAGATGGCCCACCGAGCCATGGTCACAAGGATGCCTGGGACATAGCCCGTATGCGAAGGTAACTCCGCACAATGTTCAGAGAAGTGGTATGGCGGAAATGCGGCGTGCCGTCGTGAAACCCTGAACGCCTGCGCAGGTTGCTCCAGGCCTCGAAGTAGCACAGACCGCCCGGATCATCTCGATGTCGGCAACGATTCCGTGCTTCGCACAGAAGGCCGGCAGATGGGGTGCCACCGCCACTACTCGAGCCGGTACTGTCAACTTGACGGCCGAGTAGACAAAGCTGTCGCTGGCGCAGCCATCATGCTGGTCTACATCAGCCTACGAGGGCAGCCCAGCAACCTCGCGCCAGGTAGCAAAGGCGTGGTCTCGGGCGGCTCGGTACTCACTGGCCGAAAGGCGATGGCGGCGGAGCTGGAAGTGGTTGTGGATCGGAGTGTTAATAGAGAGAAACTGCTGCGCATGCCGGACGGACTTGAACCGCCTCATGTGTCGCTCGCGCCTTCGCGTGGGCTGGTGCGAGACCTCACAGCGATTGTTGAGATACCGGCTCTGCCGATGCTCGACGCCCGGCAGGATCTCGCGTTTGGCGGCACCATAGGATCCAAGTTTATCGGTCACGATGACTCTGGGCACATAGCACAAACCCTTCAGCAGCTTGCGGAAGAAGCGCTTGGCGGCCGTCTTGTTGCGGCGACCCTGCAACAGTACATCGAGCACGTTTCCGTGCTGATCAACGGCCCGCCAGAGATAGTGCAGTTTGCCTCGGATGCGGACGAACACCTCATCCAGAAACCATTTGTCTCCGGGCTGTGGCCGGCGCCGCCTGAGCGACTTCGCGAAGGTCCGTCCGAAGCGGAGGCTCCATTCGCGGATGGTCTCGTAGCTGACCACGATGCCTCGCGCCGCCAAGATCAGTTCGACTTCACGCAAGCTCAGGCTGAAGCAGTGATACAACCAGACGGCTTGGTTGATGATTTCGGCCGGAAAACGGAAGCCGCGGTAAGGATTGGACATCGTGCTCATGTCTGAGACCCTGCCATAGGTGCCGACCTATGCCAACTTGATGGAGTGGACGCTCCCTGCTCACCGGCATCAAAGTGCCAAAGGGTGGTCGTCATGAAGATCGCCACAAGGAGAGGGAGCGTCCGCCATGCAGATTACCACAGTCGGCCTGGATCTGGCCAAACACATCTTCCAGGTGCACGCCGTTGATGACGCCGGGCAGGTCGTGGCTCGCAAGAGGCTGCGCCGCCCGGAGATGCTGCCGTTCTTTGCTGTCTGAGCCCGTGCCTAATCGGCATGGAGGCGTGCGCGACCTCTCACAACTGGGCCCGTGAGATGACCAAGTTGGGGCATACAGTCAAGCTGATGACGCCGGCTTACGTCAAAGCCTATGTCAAACGCGGGAAGACCGACGCGGCCGACGCCGAGGCAATCTGCGAGGCCGTGACCCGCCCGAGCATGCGCTTCGTACCGGTCAAGTCGGGTGAGCAGCAGAGCGTCTTGATGCTCCACCGGGTGCGAGCGCTTCTGATCCGCCAGCGCACCATGCTGATCAATGCCCTGCGCGGACACTTGGCCGAGTTCGGGATTGTGGTGGCTCAAGGCGTCAGCCGCATCCGCGAACTCATCACAGTCCTCACGGACGAGAGCCCGGATGCTCCACTTCCTCCGCTGGCCCGGCGGGCTCTGGCGCCTCTGGTAGATCATCTGATTGATCTGCAGCCGCGGATCCGAGCGCTTGAGGGCGAACTGCTGGCCTGGCATCGCCAGAGCCAGGAGAGCCGGCGGCTCGAGACGATCCCAGGCGTGGGCTTCATCACCGCCACGGCCCTTGCGGCGACTGCGCCCGATCCGTCCCACTTCCGCTCCGGCCGGGAGTTTGCCGCCTGGCTGGGACTGACCCCGCGGCCGAACTCATCGGGCAGCAAGGAGCGGTTGGGGCGGATCTCCAAGATGGGCGATGGCTACCTGCGAACGCTGCTGGTGGTCGGGGCTACCGCTGTCATTCGCTACGCCCGAACGAAGACAGCGGCGGACACCGCTTGGATCAACAGTCTGCTGACGAGGAAACCAGTTCGGCTGGTCTCTGTGGCTCTGGCTAACAAGACGGCTCGGATCGCCTGGGCACTCCTGGCCAGAGGCGAGGTCTGCCGATCTGCTGCACCGGCTGCCGTATGAGCGCTGCCATGGGTTGAAGTTCGTGGTTTGGGAAGGGTGATGAATGACGTGATGCAAACCGGTAGAGCCGGGATCAGGCAAACCCGAGGTACTGTCAGAGCTTCGAGCTCGTCAACTTGTGAGGGACCTGATCTGCGGACTTACATCAGGGCCCGCGGCCACACGAGCCGCACTCACAGGCCGTAGATATGACGGCATCGTCAACTTAACGGCTTGAAATAGGTCTGCCCCTCCTGGAGCGTCAGATCAGAGGCCAGGGGCGAAACCCGAGACTTCGGCCCAGACTCGAAAGGCGTGAGCTCGGGCCATACGATGATCGGCAGCGTTGGTGTTGGCAGGACGGCGGAAGAGGTTTGCAATCTGATCATGAACGGAGAGAAAGCGTTGCGCCTGCCCGGCTGATTTGAAGCGCTTCATGATGCGCTCGCGTCGTCGGGTCGGCTGATGGCTGTTTTCCGCTCGATTGTTCAAGCCCTTATGCTGCCGATGCTCCACGCTGGGCATCACGGCTTTCTTAGCCGCGGCATAGCTGGCGAGTTTGTCCGTGACCATTACGCGCGGTGCCATGCCCTGCTTCTTGAGCAGCTTCCTCAGCAAGCGCTTGGCAGCCTTGGCATTGCGCCGGCTCTGGACCAGGATGTCGAGCACGACCCCATGCTGGTCCACAGCCCGCCACAACCAATGCTTCTGGCCAGCAATGCTGATCGCGACTTCATCAAGATGCCATTTGTCTCCGGGTGTGGGCAGGCGCCGGCGGATCTGGTTGGCAAAGCTCTGGCCGAATTTCATTGCCCACTTCCGCACGGTTTCGTGGCTGACCTGGATGCCGCGGGCGGCGAGCATCTCCTCGACCATGCGCAGGCTCAAGGGAAACCGAAAGTACAACCACACGGCATGTCTGATCACTTCGGCGGGAAAGCGGTGGCGGGCGTAACGAGGAGGACGGGTCGATTTCATCCCCCACGTATGACTCCATGTGGTCACTGCCGCGTTAACCTGACGGTGCCGTCGGGCTTTGGTGGAGACCTCCATCAGCCGCCTCAAACGAGTAATCGGGGATGCGCTGCGCTCACGGACGGAACCCCGCCGCGCGACGGAAGTGGCCATTGCCGTGAGTGCGTTAAACCGCATGCTTGAGCTTGGACGCCCGAAGTCCGTCCGCATCGCCTGAAGTCGGGCTACGGGAGCATTCAATGCGTGCACAGCTTGATCCGTGCAACAGAGCGGTACATGGCAAACGATTTGCGACAGACCTAAAAAGAATGACACTTGAACATCAACCGAGTCCGCTAGGATCGCTTCGTGAAGAATTGATGCGGTCACTAACCTCGCTCATCCGGCTTCCAATACCCGACTGCAGTAGATCAAGCTGCTCTTGCAGCGAGCACTTGCGTTCGAGCGGAGCTATAGTCAGCAAGTCCTCGAGCGCCGCGCGCAGACGACGTGCAACTTGCGGCGACCCCGCACCGGCCATTCGGATCTCATCGAACGCAAGGTGGACATAGTCCTCCCAAGCCATCGACGGCGTTATCAAGCGCACCTCGCCTCTCTTGTCCCGGTAGCGACCGTCGGGGAAGGGGCGCGGTGCGAGTTGACGGAGGCAATCATGCAGCCGGTCAATTGCCTGTACCGCCGTCGTCGGATCGAGGAACGGTCCGTCTGACAGCGACCGCTCGGCAATGTCGACGAGCAGTCGCAGACCGTAGGCCATATCTTGATCAAGGGTCCGCTCAAGGCCGAGTTCGATGGAGCGTATTGCGGCGCTCACGTTGAGTCGCTCGGTTGGACCCGCAATCTCGAGGAGTGTTGCACCTGCCGGCACAAACTCGCCCAATGCTGGCCGGAGCGTCAGGACGCAGTCGCCCGCCTCGGCAGTCAGTATTAACGCTTCGTGGTCTATCTGAGTGATCACACCGGAGTGGCGCGCGCAGATCGCCGGTCCCTGCAACTTTGATGTCGCCCCAACATCTGCATAGAGCTTATCGAGCAGCTTGCGTGTATCGTTGCCAACAAGCTCAATCAGTGCCGACACCCTTAGTGCGCGTCCGATATGATTTACATACCAGACCAGCACTATGATGCTGATGACGATCAGCACGAACGCGACGACAACCGCGACTCCCGGAACTACGCCTTGGCCTTCAGTTTGCACCTCACGGAGCGCCAGCATAGCGTGCGCGAAAGTACCGACGAAGATTCCAATTGCGAACTGGCTAGGCTTGTCCTGCAGGATGCGTTGGACAATCCGTGGGGAGAATTGACCCATAGCGAGCTGCACGACGACCATGGTGATCGTCAGTACAAGTGCTGCGAGACTGACCATTGACGCCGCTATAGTGCCCAAGATCTCGATGGCAGCGTCCGGCCCGCCACTGATCGATTGCGGCACGAGCCCAAACTCGTATGCCTTGTCAATCGCAATCGTGCCAAAAGAGAGGGCAACCCCAGCCAGCACACACATAAGCGGAATAAACCAGAGGCCCTTATGTAAGCGAAGAAACGGTCTGACGAGGCTCAAGGTGCGCTCCTTCGTGACATCGTGCCGGCTCTTCTTCGCGATGTGGAGTGGCCACGATGATCGCCGACTTGCGATCTCGTCCCGCACGATGAAAATCCGGTCTGCCTGTGTTCGAGACCAGTGTCCAGAACGGCCTGGTCCTCGTTCTCAAAGGGTGCCCGCTCCTGCGTTTGCACCGTCATTCTTGATGACCCGGCTCACCGGATTTCCACGAGTGGGCTGCCGGCAGTTCCGGTGCCCTCGTTCCGCAGCAGCCCGTCAGGCGAACTAGAACAAACCAAGAACATAATGGCGAATGAACCTGTGTCAAGCATGGGAATAGTAGATCCGAACCCTCACAGGATGGGCCGGGCACAACCACTGGAGAAAATAAATGGAAACTTCAGGCCCTGGGTCCGGTCGTGGGGGCATTGCCAAGGGAGTGACCGTTGAGCCCATCAAGGTGAGCGATGAAAGACACCACCCTCGCCGGTTGATCGCCATTGAATAAGACGCCGCCACGCACCTGATCCGGGCTTTTGGACTGGATCTTCAACCTGGATCGGCATGGCGCGCGATTGGGCTTCCGGCCGCGCGCATTGCTGATCGCGGTCAACCCGGCCCGATGCACGTGCCCCAGGCTTGAGAGCCCGGGGCATGGTCTCATGGGGATAAAACGTCAGAGTGAGTCCGATCAAGCGGCCCGACTGACACGCTGAAGCGAGTCCTCCGCTTGAGCCGTGACGATCCGACTTGCCTCATCGGCGAGCTGCCGCGTGAGGTCCGCTATCCGCCTGCGGAACTGGGAGCAGAGCCACCGCAAGCCGCAGGGACCCACCCGCGTGCTCCTGGCGCTGCTCGACCGCAACCCGAGGATCGTCGAGGAGACGCTCGGGAGGATCGGTTAGCTGGGGACATCGGCCTGGGAGGCGCACCTCGTCCGCGCTTTCGCGGCGGACGCCGACCGGCAGGGCCTCGACGCTGTGGTCCCGGCACCAGGGGAAGCGGTGGCGTCCGCCCGAGAAGGCTATCTCCCCGCCCGCGCCGAGGCGCCGCGCTAGGCCTCGTCGACGAGGGCGACATCGACTCAGACCACGGGATCGGGCTCGACGGATCGACGAGACGGGAGCTTGTGCATCCGTTTCAGGTCGACGAGCAAGGACTTGGGCAAGAGGGTAACGCACGAGGGTGCTCCGGCTGAGGGCCGTCCCAGGCATGGTCTTCAAAGACGACACCGGTTTCATTCTTCCTTAAGCCTGATCCGAACAAGAGCCATCCGCCACGGAGCTTTCGCCAGCTTGAATGGTTCTCCCTGTAGATGAAATCCCTTTTGAGGATGGCCCGATGCCCGGAAAAACTCTCTGCCTCACCGCTCTTTCAATCCTGCTGCTGACGGCAGCATGGCAGCCCGTACGCGCCGCCAGCTTCGACTGCACCAAGGCCGAGGCGGCCGACGAGGAGGCTGTCTGTGCCGATCGCCATCTGAACGGTGAGGATGCTGAGATGTCCGTCCTCTACACTCAACTCAAGCCTCTTCTCGGCATGGGCTCTCGTGGCGACCTCGATGAAGCACAGGTAACCTGGCTCAAACGGCGCGCCGGCTGCGGGGACAATCGTGTTTGCCTGAGCAAAGCCTATTCCGACCGGATCTTGCAGCTGAGAGGAGGCTTCGAGGCACTCGCCAAACGCAGTCCTTCCTGATCACGCTGGCAACGGAGGCGGCTTGGGTTCGGTTCAACCCGACACATCCTTTGATGTTGGCCTCGGCAACAGATGGCTCCGTTGCAGTAACATGGAAAGGGCATGACGAACCCGCCCGCACGCTTTCTTCAAGCGGCAAGACCAAAGAGCTGGTTGATGAGACGGACTTCGCCTGCCACTCCTGGCTGTTGCAGAATGCAGTGCCCACGGCGGATCATTCGCATCACCTCAAAGCCTTTGATGGTGGCATAGCCTGTTCTCGTGCTCTGGAAGCCGCGGGTCGGCCGGATCACACGCTTGAGCGCTCCATGATCCGCCTCGATGATGTTGTTCAAGTACTTCGATGTCCGATGCACGACCACTTCGTGCAGCAGCCCTTCATTCTGCAAGCGCCGGATTGCCTTCGGATAAGAAGCCAATTTGTCGGTCGTGATGGATGAGGGAGGATAGTCGCTCATCGCCCTCAAGGCTTTGCGCAGGAAGCGGTAAGCCGCGCCAGTATCACGCCGATTGGACAGCATGGAGGCGATCAGCTGACCGTGTTTATCGACGGCGCGGAACAGGTACTTCCACTTGCCTCCCACACGAACGTATGTCTCATCCACTCGCCATGAGCCTGAACGATGTCCCTGGTATGGTCGCACCCGCTTCTCAAGCTCCGGGGCATAGCGTTGGACCCAACGAAAGATCGTGCTTGGATTGACGCTGACACCGCGCTCGGACATCATTTCAGCGAGATCGCGATAGCTGATCCCGTACTTGCAGTACCAGCGCACGCACAGCAGGATGATCGCGACCGGAAAACGGCGGCGCTCGAACATCGACAACAGGATGGCTCCCCGATTAGGCATCCCTCGCTACACTGCCAAGGTTAATGCAACGGTGCCGGATTCAGGGAGGAGTCTGTTATCACCCCAACATAACCACCTAAAGCCACCCGTTCTGGCGGAAGCGCCAATACAGCCCCCCGCAGACGGCCACGATGGCCATCAACACAAGGACATAGCCGTAGTGCCAGTGCAACTCGGGCATGAACTCGAAGTTCATGCCGTAGATGCCGGCCACCGCCGTCGGCACCGCCAGGATGGCCGCCCACGCCGCCAGCTTGCGGGTGATCTCGTTCTGCTGGGCTTGGCCCGTCATCAAGCTGGCTTCGAACGCGAAGGCCAGCACCTCACGCAGAGACTCAATCTCCTCCTGCACCCGGCGGATATGGTCGGAGACGTCTCGAAAGAGCGGCTGCATCGCGGCATCGATCCCCGGCAGCCCAGGCTGCTCGAGACGCCGGCAGACCTCCACCAGCGGCACCGCGGCATTGCGCAGGCGCAGCAGGTCCCGGCGGAGCTGGTAGAGACGCGCGACCTGGTTCTGGGACGGGACAGAGGTCAGAATGCTGTCCTCGATCTCCTCCACCTCGGCCTGGATCATCTCGATCACGGGCATGTAATGGTCGACGATGAAATCGAGAATGGCATAGAGGATGAAGTCCTCGCCCTCCGAAAGCGTCTTCGGAGCCGCCTCGCAGCGTGCACGGACCGGCGTGTAGGTCGTCGAGGCGCCATGGCGGACGGAGACCACGTAGCCGCGCCCCACGAACAGGTGGGTCTCGCCGAAGGTGATGCGTCCCTCGAGCATCTGGGCCGTCCGGGCGATGACGAGCAGGGCCTCGCCATATTGCTCGAGCTTCGGGCGCTGATGCGCCTTGAGCGCGTCCTCGATCGCCAACTCATGCAGGCCGAACTGCGCTTGCACCTTCCTCAGAACATCGAGGCCGGGCTCGTGCAGACCGATCCAGACCACATGCCCCGGCTTATGCGCCCACTCTCCAGCTTCCTCAATGGCGATATCGGCCACGCGCCGGCCGCCCGCGTAGGCGGCCGAGGCGACCACGCCGGGGATGCCCCTGGGCTGGATCGAAGCGAGCTTGAGAGCCTCCGTCATAGCCTAGTGTCCGCGAAGTCAACGTTCCTGAACGCCGCGCTGGCCGTGTCCTCGATCCCGAGCGCGGGAAAGGCGGCGTCGGCACCGAGCACCGCGAAAGACGCGAGGAGAGACATGATGAGCATGCCGATCGTGTGCGGCAGCTTGATCACCCGGTGGTTGACCCATCCGAAGGCGGCCGAGGCGAACAGCAGCAGAGGCGCAATCTCCGAGGGAGTCATTCCGTGCCCTGGCAGGTTCGTCATTCTCTCGTCCTTTCCGTTCTCGTCTTCCGTCCGGCCGGGGACTTCCGCCGGTCGATCGGTCTGCCCGACCGTTCCTGAGGAGCCGGCCCTCGAGTGCCGCATGGCCGCGTCGCCTCTCACTCGCGGCATTCGGCAGCAGAGACTGCCGGGCAGCGAGTAAACGAGTGACGGCAACGCTTTTTGCGGGCCAAGAGCTGGAGAAATCAGGCTGCCCGAGCCTTTTCCATGGGCCACGTATTTGCATGATCCTGTGCGCGCCAAGAGTCACTCGGATTGCAACCTCGCCCATCCAGCGTTGGTCACGCTGCGCGGCTCGTGAGGAGATCATCCAGGGCGGAGACGGTCTTCGACGGCATGCTCAGTCTTCGACGGAGTTCTCGGGAGCGACCTTCGCCATCCACGGCTCAAAGGTCTGGTCGATCTGCTCCGCGAGATCGAGGACCAGATGATGGAGCGGGTGCTCGAGGTGGAGGATGGAGGTGCAGGCCGGAGCTGCTGCGCCAAGTTCGGTGACTATGGTCATGTTCTGTCCGTGCAATTCTCGTGCTTTCACCAGGGCTACACGCCTTCCCTTGGATGGCGTTGGGGCGCCACTTGCTTGCCTCGGGATGGGGACGCCTGTTCGGTGCGGGTATAGCCGCGGTCGAATAGGATGCCGGCGTCGATGTAGGTGATCTTCGACTCGCAGGCCGCCGGGGAGGTGAAGCCCGGGTCATAGGTGGACACCCTGGGCTGGCCATACAGCTTCGAGATGTCGATGACGCTCGGTCCGATGATGTCCAGCGGGATCGCCAGTTCGACCGACTTGTCGTCGATGTTGAGCGTACGGGCCATAGGCATTAATCCGTCCTGTGCAAAGCATGGAGAGGGATAGTCGTCGAATTGATCTGGGTCCAATATATTGTTTTGTGGTTTATAATATTGAAAACATATCGGTGGATCTGCGTCAGCTCAGGTACTTCCTCACGACCGCCGAGGAATCCAAGGCCGGTCACCGGCTGGGGTATCCATGGTCGTTATCTACATCCTGTCCAAGATCTGCGCCTACAAGCTCTATTGTTAGATCGCGTGCGAGTTGTCGGAACTCTCCGGCCAACAATCGCGATTGTGTGTCATTGGGCTCCGAACCCAGACCCCGCCTCTTGCTCCGCCCAAACTTCTGAGCGGCTTGCGGTTTTTGCTCAGAGTGAGAGGGTCACGACAGGCGCCGACGTGACCCCTCTGTTGTAGCTATTTGTCTCGATTATTCAGCCGGTTGCTCGCGGGGAGGGTGTGTGGACACCCGCCTTGGCTCCAGCTTGCCGAAGTCCGGCACGTTGAGGACCGAGAAGTCAATGTTGGGTAGATCACTCACCAGCCATGGCTCCGGATTTCGATGGGGTCCGTACGGAACTCAGCAGCCACTGCATCAGTGCCATTGCTCCAAGGGCGCCGACGACCTGCGCGACGATGAACATCGGCACGTTGCCCGGCGCGATCCCCGCGAATGTGTTCGTCAACGCACGGGCAATCGTCACCGCCGGATTGGCGAACGAGGTCGAGGCGGTGAACCAATAGGCTGCCGTGATGTACAGGCCGACCGCATAGGGAATTGCCTCGATCCGGAAGCGCACGACCGTCAGGATGGTGACGAGCAGCCCGAAGGTGGCGACGAACTCGGCAAACCACTGCGCCGGCCCGGTCCGGGCGGTGCCGGCGAGCTGAAGCAATGGCAGGTCGAACATGCCATGGGCGACCAGCGAGCCGAGGCAGCCGCCGATGACCTGGGCTACCGTGTAGGAACCGACCTCCGGCCAGGGCAGGGCGCGGGTGAGTCCCATGACGAGCGAGACCGCCGGGTTGAAGTGGGCGCCGGAGATCGGCCCGAGGCCCAGGATCAGTACGGCCAGGATCGCCCCGGTCGGGATCGTGTTGCCGAGCAGGGCCAGCGCCACGTTCCCGCCGGCGAGCTTGTCAGCCATGATCCCCGAACCGACAACGGTCGCAACGAGCAGGCCGGTCCCGAGCGCCTCGGCGGCCAGACGTTGTGCGGGCGCAAAGGTGTCGGTCACGCGCTGGCCACCCGCCGCCCGTGTTCGTCGACCACGCGCTCGCCGTCCTCCTTAACGAACTCGCCCTGCTGCGGCGGCAGGAGGTCGAGAACCTCTTCGGACGGCCGGCACAGGCGCACGCCGTTGGGCGTGACGACGATGGGCCTGTTGATCAGGATCGGGTGCGCCATCATGGCGTCGAGAAGCTGGTCGTCGGTCAGGTCAGAATTGTCGAGGCCGAGTTCCCTGTAGGGCGTGCCCTTCTCGCGGACCGGGACGCCCATGCGGTCGATGAGCTGCCGCAGCATGAGGCGGGTCGGCGGTGCCTTCGGGTACTCGATGACATGCGGCTCGATCCCGGCATTGCGGATCAAGGCCAGCGTATTGCGGGACGTGCCGCAGTCCGGGTTGTGGTGGATGACGACATCCATCGGAGAGACCTCAGGCTTGGCGGCGGTCGAAGGGATGGACGGTGGTTGGGGTCGCGCCCTCCAGGCGTCCGATCTCCTTCAGGTGATGGGTGAGGGCGATCTGGTCGAGGCTCGCCATCGGCAGCGCCAGATAGGCGGAGATCCGGTTCTTGATGTACTTGAAGGCCTGGACGAACGCCTTTTCCTTCTCGATGTCAGGCCCCTGGACCGCCGCGGGATCCTCGATGCCCCAGTGGGCGGAGGCCGGATGGCCCGGCCAGACCGGACAGCTCTCGCCCGCGGCGCTGTCGCAGACGGTGAAGATGAAGTCCATCGTGGGCGCATTCGGTCCGGCGAACTCGTCCCAGCTCTTCGAGCGGAAGCCGTCGGTCGGGTACTCGAAGCTCTCCAGCACCTTCAGGGCAAACGGGTTGATCGTGCCCTTGGGCTGACTCCCGGCCGAGTAGGCGTTGAAGCGGCCGGCGCCGTCCTTGCGCAGGATGCCCTCGGCTAGGACGGAACGGGCGGTGTTGCCCGTGCACAGGAACAGAACGTTGTAGGGACGGTCAGCCATCGGCGGTCTCCTTCGGAGGGCAGCAGGGGGTCAGCGCGTCGACCAGCGGGGCGCAAACATCCAGGTGTCCGCCGCAACAGTCCCTGAGCAGGAAGGTCACGACCTCGCGGAGCCGATCGAGTTCGGCCCGATAGATGATCGAACGGCTGCGGCGCTCGGAGCGGACGAGGCGCGCTCGGGACAGGATGCCAAGATGCGAGGACATGGTGTTATGCGGAACGGCCAGTTCCCGGGCGATGTCGCCGGCTGGAAGACCCTCTGGCTCGTGCTTCACCAAGAGCCGGAACACGTCGAGGCGGGTCGACTGGGCCAGGGCCGCGAGAGTAAGGATGACGTTCTCTGATTCCATATGTCGGGATATATGGACATATAGTGACCAGCTCAAGTCATTTCTCGCGTTCGCGCGGCTGGTCCGCTGGATCATGTCAGCGAAAGCGCCGTGGACCGGGCCATCCTGAAATTCCCTCGCGAGAATGTCGAGGTTGGGGTTGCCGACCCAACGTGGAAAAGGGCCTCAGCTACCTGGGCCAAGCCTTGCGGAAACGACCCGCGCGGTCCGCTATGCTGTCGGCGGCGGCTGACAATCCACGTGCAGCACATCGAGGCTGCCGAACTGTAGTCTAAAACCCAGCTCCCGCACGATGCAGTCAACAGCGTAAACCCGATCGAGCCTCTGGTGTCCGTTGACATTTTGGTGTGAGACGCCGTTGTGAGCTTATTCAGGCACCTAGCTGTGCGCTTCTAATCTGAGAATGTGCATGTGAATTGAGAATTTCCGGTGAGGTGGACACTTCTTTTGAGACAATCGCCTTTCAACGTTGGCCTAGAATTCAGAGCCGAAGGCTGTGATCACCGAGAGCGCAGGATTTTCGAATTGACGTTTGAAGTGAGACAACGGGCCGCCTGTTTGTCTCATTTTTGATGTCCAAGTTCGTTTTCTCAGTTCAAGATGTCAGCTGACATCAGACGCGCGGTTCAACTCTGGCCTTATCATGCGCGACGCGGACAAATCACGTCAGCCCGCACGGTGAACGTGTCAGGGTCAGTCCGCTCCGGAGCCGGGGCATCATAAATGATCAGCAAGGCGCCGGCGCCTGCTTCAGGCCAGAGGTCCAGACCCTCGGGATGATCCACATGCAGCCGATAGGGCAACTCGGCGACAGTCTCAACGCGCTCCGGAGCAATGACCCCGGAGCCGTTGTCGTGAGCCGCATGCCGCCACCGCAGGACAAACGCCGGGCCTTCGAGCGACATGGTTGGCCGCACAAGCAGAAGAAGATCATCGCCCTCAAACCGCATGTCGCGGATGCCCAGACCGCGAGTGTCGAGCAGATGCTTGCGGTAGCGTCGTTCGCCATCGACCCGGCGTGCCTTCAGCCGAAGTGACGCTTTTGACCTCAGTTCAAGATCGAGAACCACGGCGTGGCCCCGCAACACTGGGCCGCGCAGTCCCAGCCAGACACGGTTCCCGCGCACTGCTAGGCCCTCGACGTCGAGGCCGTTCTCTTTAGCTGGGATCTTCAGAAACGGTCCGAGGTGTGGGTCCGCTGCCAGCCAGTGCTCAAGCGCGCTCTGCTTCTTGCCGAGCTTGAGCCAGGCAGCCTGCCGCTCACCGTCTGACCGGGCAGGGGTGAAGAGCCCTGCCGCCTCTACAAGGGGGATTCGGCCCAGGAAGTAGCGGTTGGGTTCGCGCTCAATCTCCACCATGTTCTGGAGGGCTTGGCTGTGATCAGCCTCATCCGGCTTGGGCTTGGAGCGCTTGCGCGCATGCGAACCGACCACCCAGAGGAAGTCCTCCGCCTCACACAGCCCCTCAATGTCCATCTCGCCGGCCGGGCTGGCTGGCAGGTCGACCAGAGCATCCAGGACGAAATGCTGATGATCGCCAAAGCTGCCGTCCTCCAGGCGTCGGAGCCGTTCGAGGCTTGCGGTCTCGTCGCAGGCGACAAAGAGACTGTCTCCGATGCGTGCGACGGCGGATAGGTCCTTGTGCAGCGGGTCTTCGACATGCCGTAGTGGTCGCCAGTCAGTAAAGGTGAGCGGGATCTGGCCGATGGCTTCTGTGGCGCTGGTGTCCGGCATGATGAGTCCTGTAGAGGCGATGCTGGAACGTCAACGCGCGAGCCAGGGGCAGGATTTCTCGTCTGTGACAAGCACCGGTTCGGCCCCGGCGTCAGCCAGAATTAAGGTTCTCCAGGCACAAGCAGACCTTCACTTGCCGCGCCCGAACTTCCCAAGGTGACCGAGGATATTTCAAAACTCGAACAAGCCCCGCCTTTACGAACTTTTTGTACAACTTCATGTCTTTTGCCGAGAATTTCGGGGTCTACCATGGCCGATTGTGCTCGCCGACCATCATTGATCAAGAGGACCAATGTTATTCGTTGAATGGAGCCGCCATCAGTCGTGATCGTCCACTTCGTGGCATCGCCTTCATGCTTGCGGCGCTGGCCTTTTTCTCATGCTCAGACGCAGCGTCTAAGCTCATGACCACTGCCTTACCAGCGGTCGAGGTGGCTTGGCTGCGCTTCTGCGTGTTTACGCTCTTGATACTCGGAACCGCAGGGTTCACGGGGCAGATGCAGGCCCTCCGCTCGAGGCGCCCCGTCCTGCAGACACTCCGAGCTCTCGGCGTGCTGGGCTCGTCGATCTTCTTCATCATGGGATTGGCGTTCCTGCCAATGGCTGAAGCCACGGCCGTCTCTTTCATCTCACCCATGATCGTGACCGCGCTGTCGATCCCGGTCTTAGGCGAGGTGGTCGGGTGGAGGCGGTGGAGCGCGGTCGTGGTCGGTCTGATCGGCGTCCTCATCATTGTGCGGCCCGGCGCCGGAGCGTTCGACACAGCTGCGATCTTTCCCCTTTTGTCCGCTGCCAGCTGGGCCGTTGCCTTGGTTGTCACGCGCAAGATGAGCGGCTCCGATAGCCCCCTAGTCTCGCTGACCTTTGCAGCGGTTGTGGGCTTGCTGGTGACCTCCATCATTGTACCGTTCGTTTGGGTGACTCCCGGCTGGCGTGAGCTAGGCTTGGCACTTATCACAGGGGTGGCATCCACGATTGCCCAATGGCTGGTCGTCTTGGCCTTCCAGCAGGCGCGCGCTTCAGTGCTCGCACCATTTTCCTACAGCCAGCTCGTCTGGTCTGGGTTGCTGGGCTATGTCATCTTTGGCAACGTGCCGGATCGCTGGACGCAGGTCGGGGCGGGTGTGATCATCGCCAGTGGTCTCTATACCGCCCATCGCGAGCGCACCGTCAGAATGTCATCAGCACTTGCGAAATAGGCCAGCGTACGAAACCGGACCCCACGGCCGAAATCACGAGATGTGCGCTGCGATCTGTTAAAGAAAGTACAACTGTTAGATTCACAATTGAAAGAGCAGGCTAACCAGCCCAGCCGCACTCTATGTTTACCTTGGAACGATACAAATCCATCGACCAAATCATCAAGAAGAACCGGTTCGTCGCGACGGTTGGCCCGATCGCGAGCGAGCATGATGCAAAGAACTTCATCGCCGCGCATTCCGATCTACGTGCCAAGCTCAACTGCGGGGTTTGGCGGGTGGGTCAGAGCTACCGGTGTAGGAGAGCATAACGATTTATGGGCAACCAGTAATGAAACCGTTTTAGGAGCCCACCATTTCGACACCTTTACTTGCCCATCAATAAAGGCTGCCCCACCAAACCTCATACTCCCCAATTCACACTACCGTCGGCTTGCGCGTTGCCATTCTATGGAATTTCGTAGATCGTCATCTCATCAGAGATCCCCCGCAGAACTGTGGAGTGCGGCTCAGGCCTAACACCAACAGTCTTGAGCAGCCGGGACGACTGAGGATCATCGATCACTGACCCCGTCGCACAGATTGCGCGAGCATCGGCCACCCCCTGGACACGAGCCGCCACATTGACGGTCTGACCGAAATAATCCTGGCGGTCGTTTAAGGTCACCGCGAGACAAGGCCCTTCATGAATTCCAATCTTGAGGTAGAGATCCTCCCGCTGCTGCTCCTCATTGAGGCGACGCATTCCTTCGCGCATGCGGAAGGCTGCGGCGATCGCCTGCTGTGGAGTGGGAAAGGTCGCCATTACCGCATCCCCGATCGTCTTCACAACGGCTCCAGCTTCGGCGACTACACTCTCGGACAGGACCCGAAAATGCGCCCGCACGAGGTCGTACGCCGCGAGATCGCCAATGCGATCGTACAGCTCTGTTGAGCCTCTCAGGTCCGTGAACAAGAAGGTCATGCTGGTGATCTTCAAGCGCTGGTCCACGTCGAGCATATCGGTCCGGTGAAGATCCCGGAAGGTCTGGTTGGTCAAGAGACGCTTGGCGGTCAGATATGGCCGTCGCCGCGCGACAAGATCATTGAGCCGTTCATCCGCAACCCACACTGTCGGCAGAAGCCGCACGTCGCGGTGGTTCTCAAGTGAGAGACGGACCGGTCCAGGGTGCAGCTCGACGGGCTCGCTTGCCGCCATGGCGTGATCAAACACGAGCGAGAGGCTTTGGCGCTCGCGGGCCGCCGCGCCCTTGACGTCGATGAACTGCGTCGCATGAGTCACCGGGTCGAAGATGATGACGAACTTCTCCGGCAGCTGCAAAGACAGGATCGCCTTCTCACCGGGAGGCAGCTCAAGAGCCTCAAGGGTGATCTCCTCAACCACCGATTCCAGGTTCTCGGGCAGAGCGA
Organism: Microvirga ossetica; assembly: GCF_002741015.1. Taxonomy (NCBI): domain Bacteria; kingdom Pseudomonadati; phylum Pseudomonadota; class Alphaproteobacteria; order Hyphomicrobiales; family Methylobacteriaceae; genus Microvirga; species Microvirga ossetica. The sequence continues at coordinate 471,940 of NZ_CP016618.1, forward strand.
CACCAGAACTCCAGAACATCTGCCGGCAATACTCCCAGATAGGAAGACCGTTCGGATCATGCCCAGCGATCTGGCGGAGCCGCGGGCTTACGGTAAAGGTTACCTCGACGATCTCGTCCAGGTTCGGCTCATAGCCGATCGCGCAAAAGGCGCACCGATATTCGGCACGATTGATCGACTTCAAGCTGGTGCCTGCGTCAAGAACACCGCCACAGGCTGGACACAACACATTCCATGACATTTCAAATAGCCCAAGGCGCGTGGCGTGCAGGAAGGCGGCGATCGCCTGTTCTTCATCAACGCCGTTGTCTTTTGCGAAGGCAAGCGCATTCACGCGATGCAGTGCACGATCAGGGGCTTCTCGGACGAGGTGCTCTATGGCGGCGACGGCTTGAGAGTCGGCCACTTGTCTGAGGGGTGGGAAGAGAGCGTCAACTTGGGACATGGCCAACATCCGCCATTTGAAGTCCGGGCTATTACGCACGTGAAATTGTAGGCGGTTCTACCCAGAGGACTTCGTCCGCCAACCAGGTCACCCTTATACCGTATGCCAACATAATGGGCTCGGGTGACGCCTTAGCCCGCCAACACTGCCAGTGGTGAAGTTGAGATATGTTCGCGATATGTTCTGGATACGCCCTCGGGCGTATCCCGTCAATCCGAATCTGTCCTCCCACGACTGTGATCGGTCCGCTTTCCTTTACTCGGGCAAGTTGGGGCTGGACACTCTTGGGCTTCATCCATGGCAATCACCCTAACTGATAGGGCGCTGCCGGGAGCAGGCGCCGTCCACATGGGGTAATCGCGGGAGCAAGGCGCCCCGAACCAGTTACGCTCATGGCAGCCGGTGGCTGTTCCCCGATAAGATGGAAAGACGGGCTCACGACGGGAAGCCGGGCCCAAGCATCGAATGGAGAACAGCCATGGATGACTATATCGGGCTCGACAGGTCGATGAAAGAGAGGCCGTATCGATCCGCCGGGGCGGCAAGCGCGTCTGGCGCGGCAAATGCCCCTCTGATCCCGAGCTGATTGCTGACCTGATCCGTAAGCGCGCACCGTCTGTGAAGCGGGTGGTGTTCGAGACTGGTCCTTTGTCGGTGTGGTTCTACCTAACCAGAAGCACGGGGATCGCGCCGTGCCAAATGGTTGACCTGATCCACCGATTGTGCTGGTTGAGCATCCTGGCGCTCCTTGATTCAAGCCCGCACTTCGCCGCGAATTTCTTCTGCGCCAAGGACAGCCACGACGACGTGATCAATTCGCGATCAAGCGGCGCATTCTGCAACCGCTCAGCGCGTCCTGCCCACCTTCATTGCAAAGGAGTGGGGGGCGTTTTAAGGTTTGCTCGATGAGGTGCTCGCAACCGGCCTGAGAAATGGGCTCGGGCGAAGTGCCGAAGGGAGTGCGCCATGCTGATTCATCCGGACCGGCTGTTTCCTGTCGAGCCCGCCACTCGCGATGTGGCGTACAGGCTCTATGCGGAAGTGCGGGATCTGCCCATCATCTCGCCGCATGGCCACACGGATCCCCGCTGGTATGCGGAAAACGAGCCGTTCCCGGATCCGGCGGCACTCTTCGTCATTCCCGATCATTATGTTTTCCGCATGCTTTACAGCCAGGGCGTGCGGCTGGAAGACCTTGGTCTCGCGACAAGGGACGGCGGCGCCGTCGAGCGCGACCCGCGGGCGATCTGGCGTCGCTTCGCCTCGCATTATCATCTCTTCCGCGGCACACCCACGCGTGCCTGGCTCGATCATACCTTCGCGACCCTGTTCGGTTTCACCGAGCGGCTCTCGGCCGCAAATGCGGATGCCTACTACGACCGCATCGACGAGGCGCTGCGCACGCCGGAATTCCGCCCGCGCGCGCTCTTCGATCGCTTCCGCATCGAGGCCATCGCCACGACGGAAAGCCCCCTCGATCCGCTGAAGCATCACGAGACCATCCGCCGATCGGGCTGGAAGGGACGGGTGGTGACGGCCTATCGTCCGGATCCGGTCGTCGATCCCGAATTCGAAGGCTTTCGCGAGAACCTCGTCCGCTTCGGTGAGATCACCGGCTGCGATACCGCGACCTGGGGAGGTTATCTGGAAGCGCATCGCAAGCGGCGCGCCTTCTTCCGCGAATATGACGCTACTTCCACCGACCACGGCCACCCCACCGGGCGGACCGCCAACCTTTCGCAGGCCGATGCCGAGGCCCTCTTCCGCCGCGTCTCGACGGGAGATGCGAATTCTGAGGATGCGGAGCTGTTCCGTGCCCAGATGCTGACCGAGATGGCGGCCATGAGCGTGGAGGACGGCATGGTCATGCAGATCCATCCTGGCTCGTTCCGTAACCACAACGATGCGCTATACCGCCGCTTCGGTCGCGACATGGGCGCCGACATTCCGCTGCAGACGGACTACGTTCGTGCGCTCAAGCCGCTGCTCGACCGCTTCGGCAACGAGCCGAACTTCACGCTCATCCTCTTCACTCTCGACGAGACGAGCTACTCGCGGGAGCTGGCGCCGCTTGCCGGGCATTATCCGGCTTTGAAGCTCGGTCCCGCCTGGTGGTTCTTCGATGCGCCGGAGGGCATGCGCCGTTTCCGTGAGATCACGACGGAAACCGCCGGCTTCTACAACACAGTCGGCTTTAACGACGACACCCGAGCGTACTTGTCCATTCCGGCGCGGCATGACGTCGCCCGCCGGGTGGACTGTGCCTATCTCGCCAACCTCGTGACCACACATCGCCTCGATGAGGATGAGGCGCATGAGGTAGCCCACGATCTCGCCTATCGCCTCGCCAAGGAGGCCTACAAGCTGTGAGACGGGATCTAGGCGCGTTGGATTAGCGAACGATCAGCGTATGCGGCAGAAGCTGCTCTGAGGGCTTCTCACCTGCCCATAAGGCTTGCAACTGATCCAAGACCTTAGGGCCGAACTCCGCATACGGGATATGGACCGAGGTCAGCCAGGGAGCAATCCAGGCATTGAGCTTGTTGTCGTCGACCCCCACAATCCTGCATTCCTCAGGAATCCGGATGCCTTGTTCTGTCGCCAAGCGATAGGTCCCATAAGCCATGAGATCGCTCGGACAGAGCAGCCCCTGAGGCCATGGTAGTCCGTCAACTAGCCTCTGAGCCGCGGCGTAGCCCACCTCCATATGTGTCAGGCCCGGTGCTTCGGCCTGTCGTATCGCTTTGCGCGGCAAGCCAAGTTCCTCGAGGCGTGTGACGAAGCCGTCCACACGGTCGAATGACGCCGAGGATCCTTGCGTGGGGTAGATGACAGCAAGGTTTCTGATGCCTCGTGCCCACAGGTGATCAGCTGCATCTGCCCCGGCACTCCAATTGTCGATGCCTACAAAGGAGCCTCCTCCATTAGGGTTTTGACGACCGACAAACACAATAGGATCTCCCCGGGCAACAGAGGCGGACAGTGCTTCGCTGCGCACCGCATTGACGACAACATATCCCTGCACGACCTGCGACCGCATGGCCTGCAGGTATTCATCCTGAAGTTCCGCGCGGTCATGGGTATCGCACAGGATCATCACGTAGCCGGCAGAGCGGAGTGCTGTCTCGACAGAGGCTGCGATAGCCGCCATGGCCGGGTTGTCGAGATTAGGCGACAGCATGGCGACAATCCGGCTTTCCCGCCTGCGCAGGGTCCGGCCGACGGAATTGGGCCGGTAGCCGAGGGCCACCACAAGCTTCTGGACCCGCTCGACGGTTTCGGCTGACGCGCGGCGAGTCTCGCCATTCACAATCCGGGATACGGTCGCAATCGAAACCCCAGCTTGGGCCGCCACCGTCGCGAGTGAAACCGGTTCCTGTCTGAACTGCCTCTTCTTGCTCATCCGGCCTGATCCACCACTTTGGCCTATCATCCATCGATGGTCTCGGATGATGCCGCCAAGATAGCTACCCTAAAGAACGATAGACAACTAGGCAAACGTTTGCCAAAGTACGATTCAGCAGCGGCGCTTGGAACTTTTCAGCTTCCGGGCACATGTCTGCGGCAGGGCCATCGCATCGCCGAGAACCGGTCGCCATCCGGTGCACTTCGGGATGCCGGCTTGACCGAATACTGGCCGACCGCGGTTCGATCGAATTCCTCCGTTGCAGAGGATCCAGCTGGTCCCAAGGCCGGGTTTTAATGAGATCTGACGCCTCTGCGGCGCTACAGATCCAAGCAAATCTCGACGTTCGTTCGGCGAGATAACGAAATGGAGGAAGCAATGAAGGGCACAAAAATGCTCCTGGGCTGTGCCGTACTCGCGGCAAGCCTGGCAGTTGGTTACGCACAGGCGCAGACGACCCTGCGGATGACCTGGTACTCGGACGGCAACGAAGGCGAGGTCATGTCCGACCTGCTGCGCCGCTTCGAGGAGCAGAACAAGGACATCAAGGTCGTTCTCGATCAGGTTCCGTTCAAGGCCATTAACGAGAACCTTCCGGTTCAGCTCGCAGCAGGTCAGGGGCCTGACCTTGCGCGCGTCGCAGACCTCGGCGGGGTCGCGCGCTACATGCTCGACCTGCGCCCCCATCTGAAGGACGCGGCCTATTTCGAAACCAGTTTCGGACCCTTCCTCGAGTGGATGCGGCTGCCGGGCGACACGAGCTCGATCCCGGGCTACATGACCCAACTCACCCTGACTGGGCCTTTCGTGAACAAAACCCTGTTCGAGCAGGCGAATGTCGCGATGCCGGGTCCCAAGGCAACCTGGGAAGAGTGGGCGAAGGCCGCCAAGGATGTAGCCGCGAAGGTGCAGGCCCCATTCCCGGTCGCCATCGATCGGTCAGGCCATCGGTTCTTCAGCCTTGCGATCACGCAGGGCGCCAAGGTGTTCAACGAGAAAGGTGAGCCCGCCGTCGTGGACGAGGGCTTCAAGAAAGCCGCGCAGCTTGTCTTCGATTGGCATAAGAACGGTGTGATGTCGAAGGAGCTCTGGGGCTCGGTGGCGGGCACCGCCTATCGCGGCGCCAACGACGAGTTCAAGAATGCACAGGTTGTGGTGTACGAGTCGGGCTCCTGGCAGATCGGGCAGTTCGACAAGACCATCGGCGCCGACTTCGACTGGGTCGCTGTTCCGACCCCCTGCGGTCCAGCCAACTGCTCCGGCATGCCAGGAGGCGCAGCGCTGGTCGCCATCAAGACGACGCAGCATCCAAAGGAGGTCGCGCGTCTCGTCGAGTATCTTGCCAGCGAAAAAGTGGCCGAGGAATTCTACGAGCGGTCGCTGTTCGTCCCGGGCCATCTTGGTCTCGCCAAGAAAGGGCTCGAGTACAAGGCCGCTTCGCCGCAAGCTAAGGCCGCTCTCAAGGTCTTCAGCGATGGCGTGGCGCAGCTTTCCCCGGTTGCCAACAAGCTGCAGGGCTATGTCAACAACCGCGTGATCTTCAACGCTGTGATCAGCCGGCTCGGCCAGACCATTGCCGGCGAGGCCACGCTTGACGAAGCCTACAAGCGCATCACGGCTGATGTCGAGCAGCAGATCGCCGAGCGCAACAAGAAGTAAGATCTGGAATGTGTCCCGGGCGACGCTGCCCGGGACATTCTCACCTCCACCGGAGGCCGCATGACCCTCACGTCAAAGCCCTCTCTGACACCGTCGTCCGATCCAGCAGGCCGCCGCACTCAGCCGCATGGGGCACACCCTATCCTGAGGCAGGCCGCGCGGATCATCGACTGGCCGATGTCGTGGCTGCAGCGCCTCATCGGCGAGAGGCGGATGCCTTACGTTTTCCTGCTGCCGAACCTCATGTTCTTCGGCCTGTTCGTGTTTGTGCCGATTGGCATCAACTTCATCTATTCAGTCACCGGCGGACCTGCGCTGTTCCCATCCGAACGACCCTATGTAGGGGCTGGCCAGTATGCCTATCTGTTCGACTGCGCCTCTTACGTGGATCCGAGCAGCTGCCGCGAGGACCACTTCTGGCGCGGCGTCTTCAACACACTCAGGTTCACCTTCTTCCAGGTGATCGCAATGGTGGGGCTGTCGCTCCTGACGGCCATCGTGCTCAACATGAAGATCCGCGGACGCGGCTTCTTCCGCGCCGTCTATTTCTTTCCGGTTCTGCTATCCCCCGTGGTCGTCGCACTGATCTGGAAGTGGATCCTGCAGCGCGACGGGCTGTTGAATGCCGGCATCATGGCGTTGGATGGCGACAAGATCCTGTTCCTCAGCGAACCCGGCTGGGCGATGTTCTGGGCCATCTTTGTGTCGGTCTGGGCTCATATGGGCTTCTACACCCTCATCCTGCTGGCCGGCCTGCAGGCCATCCCGTCTGACATCTACGAGGCTGCCGAGATGGATGCGACGCCCCGCTGGCGCGTGTTCTGGCGTCTCACCCTACCCCTGCTTTGGCCGAACTTGATCGTCGTGATCGTGCTGGCCTTGATTCGCGCCGTTCAGACCTTCGACGAGGTCTTCGTGCTGACCGGAGGAGGGCCCGGCACCTCCACCTTGATGGTGGTGCAGTACATCTACGAAACTGCATTCTCGAACCAGGTTCAGAATTTCGGCCTCGCGGCGGCGGCTTCTGTCGTGCTCGGCATTGTGCTGTTCGCGCTGACGCTAACGCAGCTCGCCTTCACACAACGCAAGTCCTCGTGAGGTCATCATGAACATCGCCAATCTCCTCACTGCTCGCCGGAATGCTAAACTTTGGCACTGGACCGACATTGCAGCCTATGCGTACTTGCTGCTCGGCGTCGTATTGATGTTCGGCCCTGTCCTGTGGCTGGTCTTGTCGTCGTTCAAGACACAGGCGAGCCTGCTTGAATTCCCGCCCTCTCTTTTGCCGATGTCGCAGAAGGAAATCCGTGTGGAAGGATTCCCGCAGCCGTTGCCCCTCTTCACGGTGACCATGGAGGACGGGTCTACGCGCGAACTCGCCCAGATCCGCCGTGTCGGCATCCAAGCGCAGATGATCGATCCGGCCAATCCGAGCCAGCAGCTCAGGGTGCCCATCGACAAGCGTGTCCCGGTGCGCCAGTTCGCGCTCGCCACGGAAAACTACACCGAGCCCCTGGAGCGCTTCGCGTTCCCACAGTTTCTCGCCAACTCAGTCTTCGTGACGGTGGTCGCGACCCTGATCACCCTTCTGATCAACTCCATGGCGGCCTACGCCCTTTCGATCTACGAATTCAAGGGCAAGAATGCCGCCATGCTGATGGTGATCGGCACGCTCATGATCCCGATCACGATCATCCTGGTGCCGGTCTATCTGGTGGTGACCAAGCTCGGACTCGTCAACTCGCTCTGGGCCGTGATCCTGCCGGGGGCCGCGACACCGACGGGGGTGTTTCTCCTGCGCCAGTACATGCTGACCCTGCCGCGCGACCTTATTGAAGCCGCCCGCATGGACAAGGCCTCGGAATGGCAGATCTACTGGCGCATCGTGATCCCCCTGTCTCTGCCTGCGCTGGCGGTCTTGGCGATCTTCTCGATCATGTGGCGCTGGAACGAGTTCCTGTGGCCGCTTGCCGTCCTGACGAAGACGGAATCCTACACACTGCAGATCGGCCTCAACGCCTTCCAGGGCGAGTTGCAGACCCAATGGCAGTACCTTCTTGCGATGACCGTCATGACCCTGGCCCCGGTCGCCATCGTCTTCGTATTCCTGCAACGCTTCATCACCACCGGTATTGCCAATACCGGGATGAAATAACCCGCTTGGTTGAATCATGGCAGACCTCAGGCTCACCGATATCAAGAAGTCCTACGGCAGCGCGACAATCATTCATGGCGTAGACCTCGCGATCGCAGATGGCGAGTTCGTGGTGTTCGTCGGTCCCTCCGGCTGCGGCAAGTCCACGCTTCTGCGCATCATCGCCGGCCTGGAGCAGGTCAGCGGCGGCGACATCCGGATTGACGGTCAGAGTGTCACGAACGTTCCGGCCTCCGATCGGGGGCTTGCCATGGTGTTCCAGTCCTATGCGCTCTACCCGCACATGAGCGTGTACAAGAACATGGCCTTCGCTCTCGAGAACATGGGCCTCAACCGGAGCGAGGTCGACCAGCGCGTGCGCCGCGCGGCCCAGATGCTGCGGCTCACCGACTATCTCGACCGCAAGCCCAAGGCTCTCTCGGGCGGCCAACGCCAGCGTGTCGCGATCGGACGCGCGATCGTCCGCGATCCCAAGATCTTCCTGTTTGACGAGCCGCTGTCGAACCTGGATGCGGAGCTGCGGGTCGCCACACGCAAGGAACTTGCTGCCCTGCACGGGGAGATCGGTGGCACCATGATCTATGTCACTCACGATCAGGTCGAGGCCATGACCCTGGCTGACCGTATCGTGGTGCTGCGTGCCGGACGCATCGAGCAGGTGGGAACGCCGTTGGAGGTCTACAATCATCCAGCCAATCTCTTCGTAGCAGGCTTCATCGGTTCGCCGCGCATGAACCTGCTCCCGGCGCGCGTGGCAGGTACCGGCCAGGTCGCCGTTGGAAACGACGCCCGATCAATCGCTGTGCCCTCAACCGGCCAGACCGCCTCTGGAGCCGACATCACGCTGGGGGCGCGGCCGGAGCACATCGATGTTGTGGATGAGGCCCAGGCCGATCTTGTCATCACCCTGGACCTGGTGGAGCAGCTCGGTGGCGAGACCTACCTGTACGGATCGGCTCCGGGCCTGCCGCAGGTGACCGTGCGCCAGGATGGACAGGCCAGGTACGAACGGAACCAGAGGCTCGGCCTGCGCCTCAGGCGTGAATGGCTTCACCTTTTCGACGCGGACGAGAACGCGATCCGCATTCGCTGATACTGCTGAGGAGACCATTTCGATGAAAGCGTTGACCGAGGGTCGCTACCGCGGCCGCGATGGCATCTGGGCAGTGTTCGATCTCGGCTTGGAGACGGAACTGCGGGTCGGGATCCTGGAGCAGGATATCGGCCGGGTCGTCATGAAACGCGACGGCGGCTATCGCCTTGACCGCGGCTGGAGCATCGCGCCCAATGGCCTTGAGCCGTCTTACGAAGGGAGATCAAGGGACTCCACCGAAGGGTTCACGTGCCCTGAAGCGTCCGTGACGGAACAGAGCGGCACGGTCGTGCTCGAAACCCCAGGTCTGACGGCCGTGGTAACCCTGTCCCCTTTCGGCATCGCCTGGCACCGGACCGGCGAAAGCCATCCCTTCCTGCGAGACCGTCCGACGCAGGCCTATTTCGTGTCACGCAAGACTGGCGCCCTTCAGCATGTCATGGCGCGCGATGAGCACGAGCGCCATTATGGCATGGGCGACAAGGCAGGCCCTCTCGATCACACGGGCCGCCGCTTCAAGATCGACGCGGTGGATCCGTGCGGCTTCGACGCGGAATTGAGCGATCCGCTCTATAAGATGATCCCGTTCGTCGTCGTCGACGGCCCGGCGGGTGCGCACGGCGTTTTCTATGACAATCTCGCTATCGGCGAGATGGATCTCGGCTGCACGATCGATAACTACCATGGGCTGTTCCGGTCCTACAGCGCGCAGGATGGTGACCTCGATTTCTATGTCCTCGCGGGCCCCAGTACTCCGGATGTGGTGCGGCGCTTTTCCTGGCTGACGGGCGGCCAGGCCTTCGCGCCGAAATGGACACTGGGCTTCGCCACCACGACGATGACCATCACGGACGCGCCGGATGCCGATGCGAGGATTACGGACTTTATTGAGAAGTGCCGTTACCACCGGATCCCCTGCGACAGCTTTCATTTCGGCTCCGGCTACACGTCCATTGGGCACCGCCGCTATGCGTTCAACTGGAACCGCGATAAGTTTCCCGACCCCGCGGGCACCATGCGCCGGCTGAAGGAAGCCGGTAAGCAGCCGGTCACCAATCTCAAGCCCTGCCTTCTGGATGACCATCCCCGCCTCCATGAGGCGAAGGAGCAGGGAATCCTCGTTATGGATGGCGCGACGGGCCAGCCGGCCGTGGCACAGTTCTGGGACGGCTTGGGCTTCCACGTCGACTTCACGAACCCTGATGGGCGCGCCTGGTGGCGGGATGGAATTCAAACTGCACTGCTCGATTACGGTGTCGTCTCAGTCTGGAACGACAACAACGAATACGAGATCTGGGACGAGGACGCCATATGCAACGGTGATGGGCGTCCATTCCCGCAAGTCTTGGCACGACCGGCGCAACCGCTTCTCATGACGAAGGTCTCCTATGAGACGCAGGCCGCCCACACGCCAGGGAAACGACCCTATGCCATCACACGCGGTGGGGCAGCCGGCCTGTGGCGCTATGCCCAGACGTGGTCCGGCGATAACGAGACGGCTTGGAAGACCCTTCGGTTCAATCTGACCCAAGGGCTCAACATGAGCCTGTCCGGCATGTTCAACATCGGGCATGACGTCGGCGGATTCCACGGACCCAGTCCGAATGCGGAGCTGTTCTGCCGGTTCGTGGAATTCTGCGCTCTCTGGCCACGTATGGTCATGAACTCCTGGAAGGACAGCGGCATCGTTAACCTGCCGTGGATGCACGAGAGTGTCATTCCTCAGGTTCGTGACGCCATGACACTGCGCTACCGGTTGATGCCTTACCTCTACACACAGATGTGGCGGGCCTCACATGAGAACGAGCCAGTCGTGCGTCCGCTGTTTTATGATTTCCCCAATGACCGTGCCGCTCTTGAAGTCCAAGACAGCTTTATGCTCGGGCCAGACATTCTGGTCGCGCCCGTTCTCGAGGAGGGAGCAACGGACCGAGAGATTTATCTGCCTGAGCATGCCGGCGGCTGGTTCGACTTCCACGACGGACGCCACTTCGAAGGTGCGCAGATGATCACGCTCCCAGCGCCCCTCGGACGCCTGCCTGTCTTCGTCCGGTGCGGCGCCATGATCCCAGTCACCCGGCAGACCGACGGGATCGATCCGAGCGCCGACACGCAGCGCGAGTTAATTGTCTTCGGTGCTTCGCAGGACGTCGCCGATGCATGCCTCTACGAGGATGACGGAGATACGTCGGACTGGCAGGGCGACGGCCGGCTGGAGCTTCGCTTCCAGCTGCGGCGAAGCGGGAAGGATCTCGTATTGTCTGTCGATTCTATCGGCTCCTACCGGCCAGCTTTCGACACGGTTTCGGTTCATCCGGTCGCCATCGAAGGGCAGATCCGGGTCGAAACGCCGAAGGGATCCATCAACGTCGTGCCAAGCACACCGGGGTTCAAAGATTGAGAGCGTACCGCATCGATGCTCAAACAGCATGAAGGACGTGATCCATGAGAGAAGCTTGGCGATGGTTCGGCCCCAATGATCCGGTAACGCTGGATGCAGTTCGTCAGGCAGGAGCCACGGATATTGTATCCGCGCTCCATCATGTCCCGCCGGGTGAGGCGTGGTCGCTCAACGATGTTGAGCGCCACCGCGACCTTATCGAGATCACGCCACCTGGGCGCTCGCCGTTGAGGTGGTCGGTGATCGAGAGTATACCGGTCGCAGACGACATCAAGCGGCACGGTGCTGGTGCCAAGCAATCCATCGCAGCTTGGATCGCGAGCCTTGAGGCCGCGGCCCAGGGCGGCCTCAAGATCATCTGCTACAACTTCATGCCCGTGGTGGACTGGACCCGGACGGATCTCGATTGGCCGCTTCCGACCGGCGCCACCGCCCTGCGCTTCGATCAAGATGCTTTTGCCGCCTTCGACCTCTATATTTTGAAACGTCCCGGTGCGCACAGCTCGTACGATCAGGAGGCTCAGGCTCGGGCGAAGATGGCGGCCGATGCGCTGGACGATGCTGCTGTCGAGCGGCTGACGAAAACCATCGCAGCGGGCCTGCCGGGATCTACGACCGACGCCCTGGGCCTAGGGGCGTTTCGCGACCGGCTCTCCGCTTATGAAGGCATCGACGCTGCGAAGCTGCGCCAGCACCTGATCGAGTTCTTGGAGCAGGTCACTCCCGTCGCAGAGAGGCTGTCGGTCAAGCTTACACTCCATCCAGACGATCCGCCACGGCCGCTCTTTGGGCTGCCTCGCGTCGCATCGACAGAGGAGGACTATGCGGCTTTATTCGCGGCCGTACCGTCCGAGGCCAATGGTATGTGCTTCTGCACCGGTAGCCTCGGCGTGCGCGCAGATAACGACCTTCCTGCCATGGCCCGCCGCTTCGCATCACGCATTTACTTCGCTCATCTGAGGGCAACGCGACGGGAGCCGGACGGACTGAGCTTTTACGAAGCCGATCACCTTGAAGGCGACGTCGATATGGTTGCAGTCATGGATGCTCTCCTCAAGGAGGACCATCAGCGGACGGACGGCGAGAAGATCCCGTTCCGCCCCGATCATGGGCACCGTATGCTTGATGACCTCTCTTCAAGCCGGCGAGTCAACCCAGGTTATACCGCAATCGGGCGCCTCAAAGGCTTGGCTGAGCTGAGAGGGGTCATAAAGGCTTTGGACTATCAGTATGGTCTAGGATGACGGTGCCGCGGCGGCTGTGATGCGGCCACACAACCGGCGCGAACCTATCCTGTGTAGTGCTTATACGCGCGGCCTCGTTCGTGCCAGGTGCGTTGTGAATGGACGTTCCATGCGCTCCACCGTTCGCCAAGGCAAATACGCGATTGGACCCTTCCGGATGGATACTTTAGGTGCTGCTGAGTATCAGCCAGGTCCCATTCCCACTGGTCCGGGTTCCGGATGGATCGACTGGCCGTATGCGCGTCGGCGCCCTGTTCCAGATCGCGGTTCCGGTGGTCTCGGCAGTATTTGTGATTGGTATCGTGCCTGTCACGGCCCTGATCGTGATCTTACAGGAGCGTGTCGTATCCGGCCAAACCTCCGGCGGCATCAAGGGAAGGATTTTTTATGACACGCCGACCCATCGGGAAGTTGCGGAGCCAGCGCTGGTTCGCCTCCGACGACATGCGTGGCTTCGCGCATCGCCAACGCACCCAGCAGATGGGCCTGCGCCGGGAGGAGTTTCTCGGAAAGCCGGTCGTTGCGATCGTCAACACCTGGAGCGACCTGAGTCCTTGCCACTCGCATCTCCGCGATCGGGCAGAGGCCGTGAAGCGCGGTGTCTGGCAGGCGGGCGGCTATCCGGTGGAGCTGCCGGCCCTGTCGGTCGGAGAGGTGATGGTGAAGCCCACCACCATGCTCTATCGCAACTTTCTCGCGATGGAGGTGGAAGAGCTCCTGCGCTCGCACCCCATCGACGGGGCCGTGCTGCTGGGTGGCTGCGACAAGTCCACGCCAGGCCTCCTCATGGGGGCGATCAGCATGGACATTCCGGTGATCTACTGTCCGGCGGGGCCGATGTCGAACGGGCAATGGCGCGGCCAGAAGACGGGAGCCGGAACCCATACCAAGAAGTATTGGGACGAGCTTCGGGCCGGCAACATCACCCAGGGCGATTGGGTCGATCTGGAGAGCCGGATGACCCGTTCTATCGGCACCTGCAACACCATGGGAACAGCGTCCACCATGACGTCCATCGTGGACGCCATGGGCCTGACGCTTCCGGGCGCGTCATCGATACCAGCGGCCGATAGCGGCCATCCGCGCATGGCCTCGGCCTGCGGCGAGCGCATTGTCGAGATGATCTGGGACGACTGGAAGCCGTCGCGCCTCCTCGACGCGAGAAGCTTCCGCAATGGCTTGGTTACCTACATGGCGCTCGGGGGCTCCACGAACGCCGCCGTGCACCTCATCGCCATGGCGCGCCGGGCTGGTGTCGACCTCACCCTCGACGATATGTCCGACATGGCCGGCAGGGTGCCGGTCTGTGCCAACCTCTTCCCGTCCGGCGAGCACCTGATGGAGGACTTCTACTTCGCGGGCGGGCTTCTGGCACTGCTCAGGAAGCTGGAGCGGCATCTCGACCAGGATGCCATGACCGTGAACGGCAAGACCCTGGGTGAGAACGTCGCCGGAGCCGAGTGCTGGAACGACGATGTCATCCGGGGCGAAGACAATCCGGTCGTGCCGCTTTCGCGCGGCAAGACGCTCGCCGTTCTGCGCGGCAACCTCGCCCCGAACGGCGCGGTCATGAAATCCTCGACAGCGAGCCCGAAATTCCTCAAGCATGTCGGGCCGGCGCTCGTCTTCGACAGCCCCGCCGAAATGAACCGGACCATCGACGATCCCGACCTCGACATCACGGAGGACACGGTCATCGTGCTGCGCAATGCCGGTCCTGTCGGGGCGCCGGGCATGCCGGAATGGGGCAACCTCCCGATCCCGAAGAAGCTCCTGAAGCAGGGCGTGCGCGATATGGTCCGCATCTGCGACGGGCGTATGAGCGGCACCCATTACGGCACCTGCATTCTGCACGTGGCACCCGAAGCGGCTGTGGGCGGTCCCCTCGGGCTTCTCCGGACGGGCGACCTCGTGGAGCTCGATGTGGAGGCCGGACGCCTCGACATGAAGGTCGACAAGGCCGAGCTGGAGCGCCGTCGCGCCGAATGGAAGCCAACCGCGCACGTCTATGGGCGATCCTTCGCGGCGCTCTATCAGCGCCATGTCTCGCAGGCTGATGAAGGCTGCGACTTCGATTTCCTCAGCACGCCCGGCCCTGTGGTCGAGCCGTCAATCTTCTAGGTGCTCGTCATGATCGACATTGAGAACCGCTTCAAAGGTTGGCTGCAGGGCGACGGGCCGCGCCCGCCGCTCGGCACCTGGCTCATGGCAGCAGCGCCCGCGACCGCCGAGGCGATGGGCTACAGCGGCTTCGACTTCCTCGTCGTCGACATGGAGCACGTGCCGATCGAAGTGTCGGATCTGGCCCATATCCTACGTGCCATCGGCTGCACGCCGGCCGATGCGGTCGTGCGGCTCGCCTGGAACGATCAGGTGCTCGTGAAGCGGGTGCTCGATGCCGGCGCCCAGACGATCATGGTTCCCTTCGTCCAGACGGCGGAGGAGGCCCGGCAAGCCGTCTCATTTGCGAAATATCCGCCCGAAGGTGTCCGCGGTGTCGCCGCGGTGCATCGCGGCTCACGGTTCGGCCGCGTTGCGGACTATCTCAAGCGCGCCAATGATCAGGTGGCAGTGATCGTACAACTGGAGACGCCGGAAGCTGTCGAGCGGCTGCCGGAAATCGCGGCCGTTCCTGGCATCGACGCATTGTTCGTCGGGCCCGGCGACCTCGCCGCCGCCATGGGGCATATCGGCAATATCGCGCATCCTGACGTTCAGGCGCTGATCGAGAAGGCGGCCGGGATGGCGGGTGACGCCGGCAAGCCGGTCGGCATCGTCGGCCCCAACCCGGACATGGTGCGCCGCTTCATCGGTTATGGATACAGCTATGTGGCGGTGGCATCCGACATCGCCATGATGACGAGCCGCGCCTCCGAGTGGCTCGGCGCCTTGCGCGATCAACCGGCCCCGCCGGATGCTCCAGCCGCAGCCTATTGAGGTTCATTGGGATGTCCCTCTCCGTCGCCCTCGATGTCCGCGCAGAGTTGGGCGAGTGCCCGATCTGGGACGCAGACGAACAGGCGCTGTTCTTCGTCGACATCAAGGGCAGGGCGCTCCATCGCTACAGGCCCGACTCGGGTGAGCATGCCGTCATGACGATGCCGGATGAGATCGGCTGCATCGGTCTGAGGAAGGATGGCAGCTTCATCGCGGGATTCCGTTCGGGCGTGTGGCTACCGGATTCCCAAGGAAATCGTGAGACGAAGCTGGCCGACAACCCGGAGGACCAGCGCACCAGCCGCTTCAATGACGGCCGCGTCGATCTGGCAGGCCGTTTCCTGGTGGGCACCATCGACGAGCCGAAGGATGGCGGTAAGGCGCATCTCTATCGCTACGACCGGCGAGGTCTCGTCACGCTCGCAAGTGGCCTGCTCACGTCGAATGGCGTCGCCTTCTCGCCGGACGGGCGCATGCTCTATCACTCCGATACGCCGACCTTCACGGTCTGGCGCTATGCCTACGATCCGGCACGCGGAGAGGCCACGGACAAGACCTTGTTCGCCCGTCTTGAACCCGCCAAAACCCACCAAGGGCGCCCGGACGGTGCGGCGGTGGATGCGGAAGGCTGCTACTGGACGGCCCTATTCGAGGGCGGACGGATCCAACGCTACGCGTCCGATGGACGTTTGCTGGCGGAATATCCTGTTCCGGCTCGGTGCCCCACCATGGTCTGCTTCGGGGGCGCCGACCTGAAGACCCTTTATGTAACGTCTGCCCGCACAGGCCGCTCCGGCGATGAGCTGACAGCCTTTCCGCACTCGGGAAGCCTTTTTTCCATGCGGGTTGACGTTCCGGGACTCCCCGAAAGCCGTTTCGATCCTTCCGTTTGAGGCCGTATCGCGATGTCGTTCGACTACTCAACCGTCCAATACCGTTCCCTTCAAGGCCGCTCCGTGGTCATCACGGGTGGTGCGTCCGGAATCGGCGAGGAGATGGTGAAGGCTTTCGTGGCGCAAGGCGCACGGGTGTCCTTCATCGACATCGCGAAGGAGCCTGGGGACGCGCTGGCGAGCGCAACGGGAGCCCCCTTCCACGCCTGCGACGTCACCGACATTCCGGCGCTGCGCGAGGTGTTGGCCAGGATCGAAAGCGACCATGGTGGCGTGGATGTTCTCGTCAACAATGCCGGTAAGGACGACCGGCACGATATGACTGAGGTCGAGCCCGAGTCTTGGCGGCGCGCCCTCGCTTTGAACCTCGATCATCAGTTCTTCGCAACGCAGGCCGTCTCCAAGGGCATGGCCGACAGGGGCAGGGGCTCCGTCATCATGCTCGGCTCCATTTCGTGGATGCGCGGCCGTCCTAGCATGGTCGGTTACACGACCGCGAAGGCGGCAATCAACGGCATGACCCGCACGCTCGCCCGCGAGCTGGGGCCGTCCAATATCCGGGTGAACTGCATCGTGCCAGGTGCAATCCTCACGGAACGCCAGGAGAAACTCTGGCTAACGCCGGAGCTGAACCAGCAATTCATCGACCTTCAGGCGCTCAAGTTCCGCCTGGACGCCAGCCATGTGGCGAAGATGGCTCTCTTCCTCGGCTCGGACGAGAGCGGCGGCTGCACGGGTGCGAATTTCATCGTCGATGCCGGCCTGACCCAGAATTGAGAGTGTTCCATGCAACTCCAGACGGCTGACAACGGCTTTGATCTTGTTCTCGACGGAAGGCTCATCCTGCGCCATCGCAGCGATGCACCGTGCCTTTTCGTGGGGCAGGGTGACGCCCGGATGGACATGTACCACGGCAATTTCGACATCGAGGACTATGTTATCGAACGGACGCCGCTCGCCCATGCGGTCGTGTCGGGCACGGAGATCGCCTTCTCGGCCGCTCCGGACCAGCCGGTTCGGGTCATGCTCAACGTGTCGGGCGATGGGCGAAACGCCGTCGTAGCTTTCCATTCGGCGGATCAGTCGATCAACCGCGTCTGGCTGCGCGTTAAGGCCGACAAGGACGAGCATGTCTGGGGCGGCGGCGAGCAGATGTCGTATTTCGACATGCGCGGCCGTCGGTTCCCGCTCTGGACCTCAGAGCCTGGTGTCGGGCGCGACAAGACGACGGAGATCACCTTCAAGTCGGATGTGACCGGCAAGTCGGGCGGCGACTACTGGAACACCAACTATCCGCAGCCGACCTATCTCTCCTCTCGGCGCTATGCGCTGCATGTGGAGACCACGGCCTATTCGGCTTTCGATTTCCGGAAAGACGATTTCCACGAAGTGGAGATCTGGGCCGTCCCGGAACGGATCGAGTTCACGTCACGCCCGACCTTCGTCGCTCTCGTCGAGGCCATGTCTGAGCGCTTCGGACGCCAGCCGCCGCTGCCGGACTGGGTCTATGGCGGCGCGATCATCGGCCTGAAGGACGGGGCGAACTCGCTCGACCGTCTTGAGGCCATCATTGCGGCCGGCACGAAGGTGTCGGGCCTCTGGTGCGAGGATTGGGTCGGCCTGCGCCACACCTCCTTCGGGGCACGCCTGTTCTGGGACTGGAAGGCGAACGACGATCGCTATCCGGGGCTGCGCCAGCGCATCGCCGAGCTGGAGGATCGCGGCATCCGCTTCCTCGGCTACGTCAATCCCTACCTCGCCGTTGACGGCTCTCTGTTCCCGGAGGCGGAAGCCGCCGGCTATTTCGCGACGGACGAGAACGGCAACACCGCCCTGGTGGATTTCGGCGAGTTCGATTGCGGCGTCGTCGACTTCACCAATCCGGATGCTGCCGCATGGTTCGCCGAGCGGGTGATCGGCCAGAACATGCTCGATTTTGGCCTCTCCGGCTGGATGGCCGATTTCGGAGAATACCTGCCGATCGACGTCAAGCTAGCCAATGGAGTCGATGCGAAGCTGATGCACAATGCATGGCCGACGCTCTGGGCCGAGGTGAATGCCCGCGCGGTGGAAAGCCGGGGCAAGACGGGCGAGGCCATGTTCTTCATGCGCGCCGGCTTCACGGGCGTTCAGAAACACTGTCCCCTCCTGTGGGGCGGCGACCAGTCGGTCGATTTTACCCGCCACGACGGGCTCGTGACGGTGATCTCGGGCGCGCTCTCGTCGGGGCTCCTCGGAAACGCCTATCACCATTCGGACATCGGCGGTTATACGAGTCTCTTCGGCAATGTCCGCACGGCGGAGCTGATCATGCGCTGGGCCGAGATGGGTGCCTTCACGCCCGTCATGCGCACTCATGAGGGCAACCGTCCGCGCGATAACCTGCAGATCGATCATGACCCGCAGGTGCTTGCGCATTTCGCGCGGATGACGAGAGTTTATGTGCACCTTGTTCCCTATCTGAAATCTCTCGTGGCGGAGGCTTCCGCTCAAGGGCTCCCGGTCCAGCGGCCCCTGTTCCTCCATTTCGAGCACGATGCCCGGACCTATGCCATCCAGGACGCCTATCTCTACGGCCCCGACCTGCTCGTCGCCCCTGTTTGGCAAGCCGGGAAGATGGAGTGGAGCACCTATCTTCCGGAAGGCGCCGAGTGGGTCCATGTGTGGTCCGGCCGGACATTCGTCGGAGGACACGAGGCCACGGTGCTGGCGCCCTTCGGCGAGCCCCCAGTGTTTTACCGGGCGGCCTCGAAGTTCGCAGAGCTGTTTGCGGGCCTGAGGAATTTCTGAGCGATGTCTGTCGCGGACCTCATCGGCTTTCTCGTGCTGACAGGCGCTGCCGCCTATGCACAGACCCTGACGGGCTTCGCCTTCGGGCTCATCACCATGGGTGGGGTGGGGTTGACCGGGCTGCTGTCGCTGCCGGATGCCGCCATGATCGTGAGCGTGCTGACGCTCGTGAACGCCACGCAGATGCTCCTGAAAGGATGGCGCGATGTGGCTTGGCGCGAGTTCGGCTTCGTCATGGCTGCCAGCATTCCATTGCTCTTCGTCGGATACTGGCTGCTGGAATGGCTCGCCGGAACGCAAGCCGATGTCCTGCGCCTGATCCTCGGTTTCGTGATCATCGTCTCCAGCCTGCAGCTGGCGCGCAAGCCTGAACCTTTGGCGAAGCGGTCGAAGGACGGGTCGTTTCTTTTCTTCGGTGCCATTGCGGGCCTGATGGGGGGAATGTTCTCAACGGCGGGTCCGCCGCTCGTCTATCATTTCTACCGTCAACCGATGCCGCTCGTGACGGTGCGGGAATCGCTCGTCACTGTCTTCGCGCTCAATGCTGTGTTCCGGATCGGCCTCGTGGTGCTCTCCGGCAATCTGCCGTCCGGTTCCACGCTCACGGGCCTCCTCGCCATCCCCAGCGTCATGGGCGCGACCTATGCGGCGCGCCGCTGGCCACCTCCTGTATCGCCGATCACGATGCGCCGCATCGTATTCATTCTCCTTTTCCTCTCGGGCGTGTCGCTCGGAGCGCCTGCCGTCATTCACCTTCTCGGAGCCTCAAGATGACCGTTCATGCAAAGCCCGTGGAGCGCTGTGTTCTGGCATTGAAGACCCCGCCCTTGCTGGTGGGACAGGCCTATGTAGCCGGCGCGTGGATCGATGCCCCAAATGGCAAGACATCAAGGGCCTCCTCGAATTCAAATACCTTTGCCTCGCCGGGCTGTAAGGCCCTGAACCGGATCATGGAAGGAGGAATGCATGGCTGATTTCGTGCTGGCTCTCGACCAGGGCACCACATCGTCTCGCGCCATCGTGTTCGATGGCACCTACAGGATCCGCGGCCTTGCACAACGCGAGTTCCCCCAGATCTATCCGAAACCCGGCTGGGTCGAGCACGATCCTCAGGATCTCTGGCACACGATTGTGGAAACCATGCGATCCGCCCTGGCGGATGCGGGATTGGCCGCCTCAGACATCGCGGCCATCGGCATCACCAACCAGCGCGAGACCGTCGTTCTCTGGGACCGCACGACGGGACGCGCCATTCATCATGCCATTGTCTGGCAGGATAGACGCACGGCGGATCTCTGTGCCGCGCTGAAGGCCGATGGGTCTGAAACGCTGATTACCGATCGGACGGGACTGCTCGCTGACCCGTACTTCTCTGCCACGAAGATCGCCTGGGTTCTGGACAATGTCGAAGGCGCGCGGGCCCGCGCCGAACGCGGCGAACTTGCCTTCGGCACGGTCGATACATGGCTACTCTGGCATCTCACCGGCGGTCGTAGGCACGTCACCGATGCGACCAACGCGTCACGAACGATGCTGTGCAACATTGACACGGGCGAGTGGGACGAGGATCTGTTGCGCCTGTTCCGGGTGCCGCGCGCCATCCTGCCCGAAATCAAGGACTGCATCGACGATTTCGGCACAACGGATCAGGGTCTCTTCGGCGTGGCGATCCCTATTCGGGGCGTAGCCGGCGACCAGCAGGCGGCCACCGTGGGACAGGCCTGCTTCACGCCTGGGATGATGAAGTCCACCTATGGCACGGGCTGCTTTGCCCTTCTCAACACAGGGCATGAGCGCGTGCCCTCGAAGAACCGTCTGCTGAGCACCATCGCCTACCGCATCAAGGGGCAGACGACCTATGCGCTCGAAGGCTCGATCTTCATCGCCGGAGCAGCCGTTCAATGGCTGCGGGACGGGCTCGGCATTCTCCAGCATGCGGACCAATCGGGATCGTTCGCGGCGCAGGCCGACCCGCAGCAGGAGGTCTTTCTCGTTCCCGCTTTCACCGGCCTCGGCGCACCATGGTGGCAACCCGATGCACGTGGAGCGCTCTATGGCCTCACGCGCAACACGGGTCCTAATGAGATCGCCAGGGCGGCGCTGGAATCCGTGTGTTTCCAGACGCGGGATCTACTCGATGCCATGCGTCAGGACTGGTCGGCCGCAGCCGACACGGTTCTTCGCGTCGACGGCGGCATGGTGGCGAGTGATTGGACGATGCAGCGCCTCGCCGACATTCTGAACAGTCCTGTCGACCGGCCGGTCATTCTCGAAACGACCGCCCTAGGTGCGGCCTGGCTGGCCGGATGCGGCGCCGGAGTCTGGCCCGAAAGCGAGGGGTTTGCCAGCAGTTGGCGAGCCGATCACCGGTTCGAGCCGTCGATGGCCGACGGCGAGCGGGAGCGGGCTCTCGCCGGCTGGCGGCGCGCCGTACAACGGACGATCTGGCAGGGTTAGCCGCCCGTGCTGACAGCATTGCATCCGAAAGGGATCGCTATGTCTCATTTAGAGTTCGACATCGTGGTGATCGGCGGCGGCATCAATGGCTGCGGCATCGCCCGTGACGCGGTCGGGCGCAGCTACAGCGTCCTTCTCGCCGAAATGCAGGATCTGGCCAGCGGGACATCATCGGCCTCCACCAAGCTGATCCACGGTGGGTTGCGTTACCTTGAGCATTATGAATTCCGCCTGGTCAGGGAATCTCTGATGGAGCGCGAGGTGCTTTGGGCGATGGCACCCCACATCATCTGGCCACTCCGCTTCGTCCTGCCTCATCACCGGGGCCTGCGGCCGGCCTGGCTCCTGCGGCTCGGTCTGTTCCTGTACGACCATATCGGCGGCCGGGAGCTGCTTCCGAAGACGCGCACCTTAGATCTTACGCGCGATCCGGCCGGGAAGCCCCTGCGCAGGGGATATGCCAAGGCGCTCGAATACTCGGACGCCTGGGTGCAGGATGCTCGGCTTGTCGCCCTCAATGCGCGAGATGCCGCGGACCGGGGCGCCGAGATCCTGACGCGAACGAAAGTGACCCGGCTCCAGCACCGCGACCGCGGATTTCTGGTCGAACTCACGGATCAGGAAACGGGGCAGATCCGCGAGGTGACGGCAAAGCTCGTCGTGAACGCTTCCGGACCATGGGTCGATCAGGTTCTCCGTCAATCGACTGGTACGAACGAGCGCCATGTCCGGCTCGTCCAGGGCAGCCATATCGTGGTCCGGAAGCTGTTCGATCACGACAAATGCTACATCTTCCAGAACAAGGACAACCGCATCATCTTCGCCATTCCCTACGAGGACGATTTCACCTTGATCGGAACGACCGACCGGGATTTTGGCGGGAGCCCCGACAGGGTACAGATTTCAGGCGAGGAAATTGCCTACCTGTGTGCGGCGGCATCCGAGTATTTCGAGCGTGGCATCACGCCCGGCGATGTGGTCTGGACCTATTCCGGTGTTCGTCCCCTTTACGACGATGGTGCGTCGATGGCTCAGGAAGCCACCCGGGACTATGTCATCAAAGTCGACGGAACGGCCCAGGATGGCGCCATCATCAACATCTTTGGCGGAAAGATCACCACCTATCGGCGTTTGGCTGAATCTGTCCTGGAGAAGATCGAAGTGGTGCTCGGCGCCCGCGGGGCCGCGTGGACGGCTGGGGCGACGCTGCCCGGAGGCGACTTCCCCGTCCAGGGATTCGAAGCCTTGGTCTCTCAACTCAAGAAGGAGGCACCTGATGTCCCTGAAGCAACGATCCGCCGTCTTGCTCGCAACTATGGGACGCGGGCCCGGCAAATCCTTGGGGCCAAGGGAGAACTAGGACGGATCTTCGACGCAGATCTCGGCGAAAACGAGGTTGACTACCTGATGGATCAGGAATGGGCACGAGATGTAGAGGATGTCTTGTGGCGCCGCTCAAAACTGGGCCTCAGGTTCTCGCCTGATAAGACGGCTGCCCTCACAGCCCATATGAAAGCGCGCTTAACCGCGCGTGATAGGGCAGGCAAAAGCACTAGCAACAGCGGATACTTTTAATTTCAAGATTTAGCTTGGCTTCGCATCAGAACAGGCTGCCCATCTAAGTGCGAACAACCAAACGAAACATGGAGGCTGTAATGGCGACGCGCCTGAGCAATGCCATAACCGACCATCTCCCACCAAGCGTTCGACGCCCCCGCTATGACAGGAGAGCCGTCGCCACTGGGATCGTTCATCTTGGTGTGGGGGCGTTCCATCGGGCGCACCAAGCCGTCTATACGGACGATATTCCAGCTCAGGATCCGCGTTGGGGAATTGTGGCTGCAAGCCTACGCAGCCCGGAAACCTACGATGCACTCGCGCCCCAGGACAGCCTCTATACCGTTTCAGTGCGATCACAGGCCGAGGAAGACTTGCGTGTGGTTGGCGCTATCCAGCGTATCATCGTCGCACCAAGAGCTCAGGATGATCTTTTGGACGTGATGACCGATCCGCAGACCCGAATTGTGTCCCTCACAGTGACCGAGAAGGGCTATTGCCACGACCCAGCGACTGGTGCCCTGAACGAAGCCCACCCGGATGTCGTGCATGACCTCGCCCATCCTGGCGCTCCGCGGTCTGCTCTCGGCTTCATCATTGAAGCGTTGCGCCGCCGCCGGGCGAAAGGTGTGCCGCCGTTTACAGTACTCTCCTGTGATAACCTCCCGTCGAACGGCCGAACCGTGCGGCCGGTCCTCACCCGATTTGCGGAACTTGGCGATCCCAAATTCGAACGCTTCGTGGCGGATGAGGTCTCCTGTCCCTCGACCATGGTTGACCGGATCGTTCCCGCGACAACAGACGAAGATCGTAAGCGGATTAGCAATGCCCTGAGCGCGAGCGATGCTTGGCCGGTCGTGACCGAGCCTTTCACGCAATGGGTGATCGAGGACCGCTTCCCGCAGGGACGGCCAGCCTGGGAGAGGGCGGGCGCCGAGTTCGTGGCCGACGTCGAGCCCTACGAGCACATGAAGCTCAGGCTGCTCAACGGAAGCCACTCGACCCTCGCCTATCTCGGCTATCTCTCCGGCTACGAAACTATCGCCGTCACCATGGCCGATCCCGCCTTCGTTAGGCTGATTCAGGGGCTCATGGACGAGGAGGTCACTCCCACGCTCCAGATGCCGCTTGGAGCGGATCTGATCTCGTACAAGCGGGCGCTCATCGAGCGCTTCAAGAACCCGGCCCTGAAGCACCGGACTTGGCAGATCGCGATGGACGCTTCGCAGAAGCTGCCGCAGCGCCTCCTGGGTACGGTGCGCGACCGGCTGCGCGAGGGTGCATCCTTCGATCGGCTCGCCCTCGGAGTTGCGGCTTGGATGTGCTATGTCACGGGCGTGGATGAGAAAGGCGCGCCCATCGACGTGCGCGATCCGATGGCAGCAAGGCTGCGGGAGCTGGCTCAGTCCGCAGGGGGCTCCGCCGAGCGCTTGGCAGAGGAGCTGTTCGTTGTGCGTGAAATTTTCGGGGATGATCTTCCCAAGGACCCGCGCTTCACTGGCGCTGTGACGAATGGCCTAAAGAGCCTGTACGAGAAAGGCGCCAAACGAACCGTTACCAATCTTCCAGGCTGATGAAAACGATGACCAGAGGAGATCAACGAACTAGCCTTTGTTTCGATCAGCATACCCATCCCGTCGGTTCGCCTCGCCGAGATGATTGAGACAGATAGACACCGATGAAATCTGTCGCGCTGACGCAAGCGACAGGAACAGATAGGAGATACAGAAATGTTCGACTCTGCCGCGCTTAAGCAGCTGTTTCCTTTCGAGCACGATATGCTTGCCGAGCGCCAGCCCCCATCCCCAGTTCATCAGCGTGTATACCTCGTTAACGGGGAGCTCCGGTCTTGGAGAGGACCTGTCGAAACGGTCCGGTCGCCTGTGTGCGTGCGTCGGCCGGACGGGTCACTGGAACAGGTCGAGCTTGGGAGCTATCCAGTCGGAGGCGTGGAGGAGGCTGAAGAGGCACTGGCCGCAGCCGTCGCAGCCTACGATGAAGGGCGCGGCGTCTGGCCGACCATGACGGTCGCGGACCGCATCGCCTGCATGCAGAGCTTTACCAACCAGATGGTTGCCCGCCGCCAAGAGGTCGTCAGCCTCATCATGTGGGAGATCGGCAAGAGCCAGGCCGACTCGGAGAAGGAATTCGATCGAACGGTCGACTACATCCGCGCCACCATCGAGGCGCTGAAGGAACTCGACAACAGTAACTCGCGCTTCCTGATCGTTGATGGCACGATCGGGCAGATCCGGCGCACGCCGCTCGGGGTCGTGCTGTGCATGGGCCCCTACAATTATCCGCTCAACGAGACCTTCGCCACGCTGATCCCGGCCCTGATCATGGGCAATACCGTCGTGTTCAAGCCGCCGCGTTATGGCGCCCTGCTGTTCTATCCGCTGCTCGAGGCGTTCCAAAGCGCCTTCCCGAAAGGCGTCATCAATACCGTGTATGGCCGCGGCTCGGTGATCGTGCCCCGCCTGCTCGATTCCGGGAAAGTGAACGTCCTCACCCTCATTGGATCGAGCAAGGTCGCGGATCATTTGAAGAAGCTGCCTCCCAAGGCGCATCGCCTGCGGGCCATTCTCGGCCTCGACGCCAAGAACGCCGCCATTGTGCTGCCGGACGCCGATATCGAGCTGGCCGTCAAGGAATGCCTCCTCGGAAGCCTGTCCTTCAACGGCCAGCGCTGCACGGCCCTGAAGATGCTGATCGTCCATCAGTCGATCGTCGAGTCCTTCCTGCGTCGCTTCACCGAGGAGTTGGACAAGCTCAAGGTGGGCATGCCTTGGGAGAAGGGCGTGAGCATCACACCGCTGCCCGAGCCCGGCAAGGTCGATTACATGACGCAACTGGTCGAGGACGCAAAGGCCAAGGGAGCGAAGGTCGTCAACGAGGGCGGCGGAGCCACCTGCGGAACCCTATTCTATCCGGCGGTCGTATATCCCGTCCAGGAGGGCATGAAGCTCTATCGCGAGGAGCAGTTCGGACCGGTCGTGCCCGTGATGCCGTTCGAGGATCTCGAAACGGCCCTTGAATACGTCATCACGTCTGAACACGGACAGCAGGTCAGCATCTTCAGCTCCAGTCCCGATCAGATTGGCCGCCTTGTTGATCCGCTCGTCAACCAGGTCTGCCGGGTGAACATCAATGCCCAATGCCAGCGCGGGCCGGACGTGTTTCCCTTTACCGGACGAAAGGACTCCGCCGAAGGAACCCTGTCGGTCACCGACGCATTGCGCTCGTTCTCCATCCGCTCCATGATCGCCACGAAGCAGACCGAGGCCAACAAGCAACTGCTCGACGCAATCGTGACCGAGCACAAATCCAACTTCATCAATACGCGGTTCATCTTTTGACGCTACGGCGCTGAGGCGGAGCCAAAGGCAGCCGATTTTCTCAATGAACGAACCCTCTATCCCTCGCGACCAGCCGTTGCGCGGCATCGTGCTCATGCTTGCCGCGCTGGCCTGTTTCTCCTGCTCGGATGCAGCCTCCAAGCTCATCACTGCTACCCTGCCGGCGGTTGAGGTCGCGTGGCTACGCTTCTGTGTGTTCACGCTCCTGATACTCGGCGCGGCACGAATGACCGGACAGGAGCGTCCTCTTCAGTCCCATCGACCGGTCCTCCAAACGCTCCGGGCACTTGGTTTGCTGGGCTCGTCCATCTTCTTCATCATGGGGCTGTCGCTTCTACCCATGGCGGAAGCCGCCGCCATCGCGTTCATCTCCCCCATGATCGTGACCGCCCTCTCTATTCCGATCCTTGGAGAGGTCGTCGGGTGGAAACGCTGGGGTGCGGTCGTGGTGGGCCTACTCGGCGTCTTCATTGTGGTACGGCCCGGGGCAGGGGCCTTCAATCCGGCTGCGATGTTGCCAATTCTGTCAGCCATTAGCTGGGCCGTTGCACTGGTGGTGACACGCAAGATGCGCGGATCGGATGGGCCTTTGGTTTCCCTCACCTATGCAGCCATCATGGGCTTGCTGGTCACCTCGGCTCTCGTACCGTTCACGTGGGTAATGCCTGGGTGGCGCGAAATTGCCTTGGGTCTTGTCACAGGCATTGTGTCCACCATCGCGCAATGGCTGCTCATTTTGGCATTCCAGCAGACGCGCGCCTCCGTCCTCGCGCCGATTTCCTACAGCCAACTTGTCTGGTCTGGACTGCTAGGCTACGTTATATTCGGCAACGTGCCTGATCGATGGACACTGGTCGGTGCGAGTGTAATCATCGCCAGTGGCCTTTACAACGCCCATCGCGAGCGCGCGGTTAGGATGTCGCCCGGTCCTGCGGAGTAGATCGATGCATGGGGAAGATCTCTGCGACCGCCTGATCCAGCTGACGCTGGCGCCTATGACCTTCTCCTGCATGACAGCATCCTTGCCAGAGTGGTCAGAAACGGCTCACGCCCACCCTACACCTGGACCGCCGAGTTGCTGGAGGATCGACCCCGAAGCAAGCGGCCCTTTCCCGTCCGGGAGACTGAGCACGATTTCTCGTCTCTGACGAGTTGTGCGCCAGGCTCGGCCACCCATCGGTGACGACCAACAATCGCCATCCCGCCTCTCAGTGCGTGTGAGAGTGCAGCGGTTTCGCTGCGTATACCCTCGTCATATAGGAAAGCAGTTCATCCGTGCGCACCACCCCTAAGAGAGCGCCCCGGCTGAAGCGCTGTCTAATGCATCAACCAGGGCGCTCGTGTGCCAAGGGAATGACGCACGTCTTTGGTGTAGGCTGCTCAGACGGATCGACAATCCTGCATCCCTCACCAGTGCAATCCGCCATGGCTCATCCGCGTGACCCTGCTATGCGTGTCAGCCCTCACCCATCGCACCGCTCAATTCTTTGAAATCACCGATCCTCAGATCCTCGCCTTTCTGGTGATGCCGTTCCTGTTCGTGCTGACCTGCGGCATGGTGTTCTTCAGCCGTGAGAGGCCGAAACCTGAGCAACCTGCTGATCCGCCGGAGCCTGTCACAAGGCCGAAGGCCTTGACACGCGAGCCACGCAAAAGAGGATCAGCAGCTAAACAAGCTGATGCGGCAGAGGATTAGCCGCACTGCATCGGGCAGAGCCCTACCGGATTCCCGCCTCGTATGGCTCGGAACCGTTGTTGCTGTAGGCAGCTGGAAGGTCTCACGAGGCGTGCTCGATCTGGGGCTGAGTCGCATCTGCTCCCGACGAGACACGACGGCCCACAAACAGCATCAGGCCAGCCCCGTGTCCTGCAAGCTACAGACAGCGGCGCGCAAATCGGACAGATGAACGCCCGCCGAGTGTCACGATTGACCGCCGGGAGGGAGCTGAGTTTCAAACCCACTCTCACGTGAGATAAATAAGCCTGTCAGGCGCCATAAAGCGCATCTTGGTCCCAACGGGAAACGCCCGTGACCTGCACCGCTTCCTCGAAGTGCGCAAGGACTTCTCATCGGGGATGAAGGACCGCATCAGCCGGGACAGTTTCGTGGAAGGCGTTGACTGCGGTGTTGACATCGGTCCCCCAAATCGGAGGGGGGAGACGGCCGTTCTGTTGGGTACTGGGTCAGTCGCGACATGGCTGCTGCGGTCGCGGGGCGGGCTACCAGCGCTTGACGAAATGCCCAACGGCAGCGCCGACAGCGATGCCAAAGGCAATGCCGATAGCGATATGATCCAGAGCCGCGCCTAAGGCTGCCCAACACCCACACCGATCGCAATTCCCAGAGCCATGCTTCGATCCTTCAGAAGGGATATGGAGATGGGTCGGCTGCCATCCGTATGTGCAAGCGGCCAAGAGGCTAGGGGTGTTGAGGCAGTTCGCCCGGGTCTGCGTCCAACAGCCGGACTATTGCAGTGACGAGGAGTATCGTGGTGATGATGCCGCTCACGACCACAATGAACCGAAAAAAGTGTTCTACGAAATCCTCTGGCAGCCGCTTCATGATCTCCCTCCGAGATCTCTTCTAGGGAGGAAATCGGCGGTGATCGGTAACATAGGTTAGGGAGCGCTCGGCGATCTCGTCTGTCGGTTAATAGCGTTCCATACTGGTGTTACGCGAAATTACGCCGCTGGCTTTCGCACGCGCCTGTGACCGCGCTGGCCCTTATGGAAAAGGGTCCCTGACGGAAAAGGGTCGCGCCCGAGCTTATGACCATGTTCGCGACCCTTGAGCCCGTATTTGCCCCTACGGTGACGCCCGCATATCGACCTCGGGCGAGGGTTCGCCTTGCACCGCGGTGGGGTAGCACCGTCCGCCCGCTCCCGTACGGCCGTTCTTCTCTCCCGAGACGCCTATCCGCTCCCAGCCCATGACTGAGTGCCAAGGCCATCACAAGTTCACGGAGTTGCTGCCTTGTCGGCACCCGCTCGTTGAGTCAGCCGAGCCGCACGACTGGAAGAGGTAGCCCGTCCGCACCGGTTGCTCTCACATCCGCGACGAACCAACAGGCCTCTTCCTGATGCATTATTCAACCATTGGTCCAAATGTGGCCAGGGGGCTCGTCAGGTTATGTGGTGCGAAGTCATCGGCAGCGATCACCCGCAATGTATTGCCGATACCGCCGTTCCGCGCATCACCACCCTGCTGATCTGCCGCAGTACCTTTCTGCATGCCGGCCTCAGACAGGTCCTGTCGGGCACGCCATTCGCTCTGGCGCACGATGTCTTCGATCCAGCATCGGACAGCCCGGTCTTTGCCGAAAGCGAGCCCGCTCTCATCCTGCTGTGCGAGAGCCTCCCGCTCAACGAGTATCTGGAAATCCTCGCGCGGCTGAAGGCCCGGTATCCCTTGGCATGGGTGGTTCTCGTGGCAGTGGCAGACCTTCTGGAACCTGATACCGTCCTGCGTCTGTACGAGGCCGGACTGAGTGGACTTTGCCCGCCAGCGATGGCCGGGAACAGTTTGGTCAAGGCTCTGGAACTGGTGGTGGCCGGTGAGACCTTCCTTCCGGCTGTGGTCGGGCAGGCTCTGCTCGAACAGTCTCGGCAAAGCATGCTGGACGCTCAGGAGATCCAGATGGCACCAGCCGCCAAGCGTGTGGGACGGTTGACGGATCGAGAGGCTGCAATTCTGCAATGCCTGACGCAGGGCGCATCCAACAAGATGATTGCGCATCGGCTTGGTATCGCGGAAGTGACGGTCAAGGTTCACATCAAAAGCATTCTGAGAAAGGTCCAGGCGGCCAACCGCACGCGAGCCGCCATGTGGGCCCGCCAGCACCAGCAGATGGAAATCCAGCATCACGGTTGAGTTGGCAGGGTCGCACGGCGCATCGTGCCGACAGCGCGAAAGGCCGCTCGTCAAGGGAACTCAAGACGAGCGAGTTCCTTCCGGATGAGCTGCGCTGTCTTGGGGCCAATGCGTTCAAGCCGTTCAAGCCGGTCGGCGACTGCCATGAGCTGGTCGAACGTATTGATGCCGTGTTTCCGCAATCCCTCCCACGCGTGACGGGGCAGACGCAGCCCCTTGATCGAGCCGCTGATACATTCCAGTGAAGCCATTAATCATACCCAGCGTGCTTGTCATCGCCGGTAACAACAACCAAAGCAGGCGAAAGTTATTTGACGACCTCTGCGCAATGTTGGATCAAAGGAGGTAGAGCACCGGATCAATCCGAACCCCTGGGGAATGCAGTCCGTCAGGCATGTTTCACTACTCTTTGGGAAGTCAAGCTTCTTCCGGCGTCCCCCGGAATCGCGCTTACCAGTCTCGCAATTCAGCAGCATCGTGGACGGCCCAGTCTGTAGCATTCGAGGATCACCGTTGGAGCTCGACGATCCCTTTCCACTCGAAGAGCTTCCTGTTCGCATCAGACATACAATCCTGGAAGAGTTCGAGGGCCGTCGCCCATCCGTTCTGGAGGTCGCCAGCCTCCCGGATTCCCATTGGCTCCGGCTGCCTGGCATCGGCCCAAGGGTCCTAGCGTGGATGCGCGCGCTCACACGGGGAGCCCGCCGGAAGGCGCGGCTGCCTTCTTTGGCGGGATTGACTGACGCCGAGTTGCAAGCGGAGTACGGCTGCCTGAAAGACCAGAGAAAAGCTATCGACAACCAGCTCAAAGAGGTCAGAGCGGAACTTCGCTTGAGGACTGAGGCTAATCGCACAGGCTCGAAGAGTTCCCCCTGAGCAATCATCCTCGGTGCATCAACGGCCGTGGCAGTTTGTGCCGATTACCATCGTCGACAAATCAGCTCAGTCTTGGCCAAGTTGCCTATCGACGACAGCCATCGACAAGCCTCCGGACTGGCGTCGGATCGCCACTCGCGACGACAGCAGCGGTCACAGGCTCGAGCCCAGCACGATCACGCCCGCTGTGAAGCGACTGGAAAGCGCAGGCTTTGTTGCCCGGCAGCGCAGCGCCTCGGATGAACGCCAAGTCCAGGTTCATCTCAGCAAGAAGGGCCGCGATCTCCACGCGATGACGGGGTGCCTCACAGAGGCGCTGTTGCGCCACTCCGGCTTCACGGTGCCGGAGATGATCGAGCTGAACCAGAAGGTGCACTTGCTGCGTGACGGCATGACAAAGGCACTGGCGGATACCTAATTCGTGCCTTCGTTGATCATCCTATAAGACGTCTACTCGGAAATTCGCATGCATCGTCGCCGGCATGATAGGATGCCTGTATGAGGGTTCATGCGCTGGATCACATTGTCCTCGCTGTTCACGACGTGGCGCGTACGCGCCGCTTCTACGAGCGGGTTCTGGGGATGGAGTCGAAGGAGGAGCGTCCTGGCAAGTGGTCGCTGCATTTCGGAGCCCAGAAGATCAGCCTGCAAGATGCCAAGGCCTCGCCGGGCATTGCCCGTGATACCGTTCCAGGAAGCGGAAACTTCTGCCTTCTCACCGACGCGCCCATTGACGAGGTCATGGTGCATCTCGAACGCGAGGGTGTTGCTGTCATTGATGGACCTGGCGAGCGTGCCGGCGCGACAGGAACCCTCGTGTCAGTCTACTTCAAGGACCCGGATGGCAATCTGGTTGAGGTTAGTAATTACATTCAATTGTGAGCTATGGAAATACTCGACCGGTAGCAGGCGCAGCGCGGAGCCTGGAGGCATCCGAAGCACTCCCTCCTGACCTCGCTATCCTCAGCCACCGCACGCGGGATATCCGTAGTTAAGCGATTTCACCGCAGCGAAGGCGGTTTTGCCTCCTCAATGGCCCATTGGCCCTGCCTGCCGTGCGGAAGCGGCACGACGCACCATGTCCTGCGGGTCTTGCTGGTAAGGAACCGGCCGCATCCTCAGCCTCTGCGAGCGTGCCAAAACAGACGTTCAACATGGATCACCCCGGTGATGAAGCCCCACCCTGATCGTCCAAACCTCCGGGGAGCGGCATGGTTCACCCTGGCCCGGGCTTAACCGTGCTTCTGGGACTGATATCACGGCCGGAGGGGACCTTCCGAATGCCGGATCGCTTCCGCAAGGGGTGTAGGCAGGAACAATCCTGAAGGCTCCCAGGAACTCTACCGGCCTTCACCGCGGCCTTGCCATGGCCCGAGCGAACTTACTGGCCCACCATGACCGCTCAGCACCGTCACCGAGAGCCCTGCACAAGGTCATGCTGAGCGCATCGTTGAGTGCGGCCCCTCGCTCGAACAGGATCAGGCCGAGCGGGAGGGCAAGTACGAACCGGCTCGCCCGCGGCTCCGCAGTTCCGGTGCCGGCATTTCGGCCGCCAGGAGGCGGCCTTTTTCATTTCGCGGGCTCCCATGGCACGGCCTTTTGTGCTAAGAATGAGGCCTTCTCAGTGGAGTTGAACCCGAACAGGCGAGGAGTCGCCTCATGATGGAGTTCGTCCGCTATAGTTCGGGGATCGAAGCCCCGGACCCCAACTTCGACTCGGCGCTTCACACCGTCCTCGAAGACCTCAGGCAGCAGGTGACGGCTTCGCCCAAGTTCGACGGCGGCGTCGCCGTGCGCAACGCGCATGCAAAGGGCTACGGGCTCGCACGGGGCGAAGTCGAGATCCTCGCCGACATTCCGCCGGAATATGCGCAGGGCATCTATTTGAAGCCGGGCCGGCACGAGGCGATGGTCCGCTTTTCGAACGGACAGCCGCATATCAACTCGGACAGGCTGCTCGGGTCGGTTTGCGGCATCGGGCTCAAGATCTTCGGGATCGAAGGACGCAAGCTCCTGGACGACG
This sequence comes from Microvirga ossetica, assembly GCF_002741015.1. Lineage (NCBI taxonomy): Bacteria > Pseudomonadati > Pseudomonadota > Alphaproteobacteria > Hyphomicrobiales > Methylobacteriaceae > Microvirga > Microvirga ossetica. Next base: position 505,106 of record NZ_CP016618.1, read on the forward strand.
AGCCGGACAGCCGCACCTTCGACTATGCGATGATCAATTATCCGATCTTCTTCGCCAACACAGTCGAGCATTACATCTTCGTGCTGAAGATCGGCGCCCAGGCCAGCGCCCCGCCGCCGCCGACCGAGCTGCCGCAGGAGCGGCGGGCGCGGATCGCCCGCTTCCTGCACGACTTCATCACCGGAATGGGCACGCTGGAGCCCGAGAACTGGGCCTGGGAAGAGCTGGCCGCGCTCGCGCAGTTCGCGCAGATCCCGTTCGTCAACCTGCTGCTGTCGACCTATCATACGATGGGCGCCGTCCGGCACGGCGACCATGTCGCAAAGCTTCGCATCGCTCCGGACAAGGAATTCGCCGACCGCGTGGTTAGGCGGGCGCTCGATGTGAACGCGGCGCAGCAGGTCTTCCGGCCCGCGCTCGTGGCCGAGCTGAAGGAGCGGCCGTACGAGTTCGACATCCAGGTGCAGCTCTGCACGAACCTTTACGAGATGCCGATCGAGGACGTGACGGTGCGGTGGCCGGAGAGCCTGTCCCCGTTCGTCACCGTGGCCAAGCTCCGCCTGCCGCAACAGGACATCGGTGGCGACGACAATCTCGAGCGGATGGACGCGACGTCGATGTCGCCCTGGCGCGTGACCGAAGATCATCGCCCGCTCGGCAACATCATGCGTGCCCGCAAGGAAGTGTACCGCCTGTCATCGACCCTGCGCCACCAGCTCAACCATCAAACGCGAAAGGAGCCAGAGGATCTCGCTGAGGTCTTCGGGTAGGGGGCCGGCCGACGAGCATGCGTAGCGTTCCCACCCTCAACTGAAAGGAACCGCCGATGGCCACGATGGCACCTCCTCAGCCGACCGAGGTGATGGATCACCCGACGGCTGAGCGGAAGGACAAGCTCCAGGAGCTCCGCGAACTCTATGCGGAAGGATCCGAGGTCGGCCAGATCGCGCTCGAGAAGCTGATCGGACAGCTTGGGCACTCTGTTCGGCCGCAAGGCGAAATCTCCACGGCCGGCCGCACCGGACTGCGCCAGGGCAAGGTCTCCGAGCTGACCGTGATCGCGCCCTTCGCGCCCGGAGGCGCCAAGCGACTGCGGGCCTTGCTCAAGGCCCTCGGCGCCAATTTCGGCGATGCCGGGGAAAAGGTCGGGACCGTCCACGACATGCGCTTCGTGTTCTTCGACAATGACACGAGGATGCTGTTCGCGACCGCCTATGATGGAGACTGGGACCCGTACATCGACGATTTCGTCAGCAAGATCCCCGACGAACTCGACCTCGTGTTCAGCACGACGGAAAATTTCCCGGGTCTGCACACGCCGGGAATCAAGGACTGGATCGCCAAGTTCCAGATCACCGCTGAGGCGTGGTATGTCGCCAATCCCGATCTCACGGTGGCCGAAGCAAAGCGGCTCGAGCGCGTTGGTAAGGCGCTTGACGAATTCCTCGACAAGATTGCCTGACTGATCGTTCGCATGGGCGGGCCGGGACGGACCCGACCCACTGAAGGACTTTGCCATGGTGACACTGGAAAAAGGGGCCGGCGAGCGTGAATCACCGAGTTCGCCGACACTTGATTTGGATGACATCCAGGCGACGGTCCTGAGATACCGGCCGGAGCCCTATTTCGGCACGCACGTACTCCTGCGGGTTGACGATGTGCAAGGCGGCCGCGAGTTCCTGCGCCGGCTCAGCCCTCACATCGATTCCGCAGCCGGCTGGTGGAACGCGGGAGATGCCTGGCTCGGGGTTGGGATCAGTTATGCGGGGCTCGAAGCGCTTGGGCTGCCAGACGGGTCCCTGCAAAGCTTTCCCGAGGCATTTCGCGCCGGCATGGCCGCCCGCGCGGAGCAGCTTCGCGACCTTGGCGAAAACGCGTCTGGCAACTGGGACTTCCCGTTCGGCACGGGCCATGTCCACATCGGCGTTACGGCCTTCAGCGATACCGCGGCGAAGTGGCGCCGCACGGTCGCCGTTGCCCGCGAGCAGGCGATCGGCTTCTCCGGCGTCACCATCATCCATATGCAGGACTTCGGGGCGCAGCCGGGCAGTCTCAATCCGTTCGGCTACAAGGACGGCATCGGCCAGCCCGCGATCGAAGGCAGCGGCGTCGATCCGCTGCCCGGCCAAGGTCGGGCGATCAAGGCCGGTGAGTTCATCCTCGGCTATCCCGGCGAGACGGGCTTCGCCTATCCGATGCCGCAGCCCGACATGCTAGGGCGAAACGGCACTTACGTCGGTTTTCGCAAGTATCAGTCCCGCGTCGGCACGTTCAATCGCTTCCTCCAGGCGAACGCAGGCACGCCCGAAGAGCGGGAATTGCTTGCGGCCAAGCTAGTCGGCCGCTGGCGCAGCGGGGCGCCGCTGACGCTCGCCCCGGGCGCGGACGATCCGCTGCTCGGCGAGGACTCTCAGCGCAACAACGACTTCGATTATTCAACCGACGCGCGGGGACGGCAGGTACCGCTCGGCTGTCACATGCGCCGCATGAACCCGCGCAATGCGCGGCTCGCGCAACTGACCGACGTCAACCTGCACCGGATCATCAGGCGCGGCACGACCTATGGCGCGCCGTACGATCCGGACGCTTTGTCCGAGGAAGAGGATGAGGTGCCGCGCGGCGTCTATTTCCTCTTCATCAGCGCCAAGGCGATGGCCACGCTCGAATTCCTGCAAGGGGAGTGGATCAACGACGGGAACTTCGCCGGCGTGGGCGACGAGCGCGATCCGATGGTCGGGCTTCAGCCCGACGGTGCCGTGTTTTCGATTCCGCAGGCGCCGGTCCGGCGCCGGATCCACGGCATCGACACGTTCAATGTCCTTCGCGGAGGGGAGTATTTGTTCATGCCGAGCCTTTCGGCATTGAAGTGGATCGCGAGCCTTTCTTGATGCTTTCAAGCACCGCTCGCTTATTCATCGACAAGGGAGGGTAAGTCATGAAGATCGTCGTCATCGGCGGCACCGGCCTGATCGGCTCGAAGACCGTCGCCATTCTGCGCCAGGGCGGCCACGAGGTCACCGCCGCCTCGCCCCAAAGCGGGATCAACAGCATCACCGGCGAGGGGTTGAAAGAGGCCATGGCCGACACGCAGGTGGTGATCGACCTCGCCAATTCGCCCTCATTCGAAGACGGGGCGGTGCTGAACTTCTTCGAGACCTCCGGCCGCAACCTTCTCACAGCGGAGGCCGCGGCAGGCGTCCGGCACCATCTCGCGCTCTCCATCGTCGGAACCGACCGGACGCCCGACAATGGCTATTTCCGTGCCAAGGTCGCTCAGGAGAAGCTGATTGAGACCGCCGGCATCCCGTACACGATCATCCGCTCGACCCAATTCCTGGAGTTCCTCCGCGCCATCGCCGATTCAAGTGCCGATGGGAACAGGATCAGGCTGTCGCCCGGCCTGTTCCAGCCCATCGCGGCCGACGACGTGGCTGTCATCGTCGCCGATGTGGCGCTCGCCGCGCCGCGAAACGGCATCGTCGAGATCGCCGGCCCGGAACGAGCACCGTTCAACGAGATCGTCGCCCGCTATCTGAAGGCGGTCGGCGACCCGCGTGAGGTCGTGAGCGACCCCGAGGCCCGATACTGGGGCGGCCGGGTCGAGGAGCACTCGCTCGTGCCATTGGGCGAGGCGCGCCTCGGCCGCATCGGCCTCGACGAGTGGCTCCGCCGCTCACGGACGGCAGCCTGACCTGAGTCGGAGATAGGCCCAGGCCGCTCACCCCCTGGCACGAGCTGATTCAAGGCGACGAACGAAGGAGGCGACCATGACGATCAAACTCGTTGCATTGGTCCTGCTATGCCTCATGAGCGCCACGGCGATGGCTCAGGAGCCTAAGGTCACGTCGCTCATGTCCAAGGATCTTGCGGAGAATCCCGGCAGGGAAGTGCTGATGATCACGGTAGAGCATGCGCCCGGCGGGTCGAGCGCTATCCACCGACACAATGCACATGCGTTCGTTTACGTACTGGAGGGCTCCGTAGTGATGCAGCTAAAGGGTGGACAACAAGTAACACTGACCCCAGGACAGACATTCTATGAAGGTCCGGACGATGTTCATGTCGTTGACCGGAACGCAAGCGGTACCAATCCGGCGAAATTCCTGGTGGTCCTGATCAAGGACAAGGGGGCTCCGGCACTCGTGCCGGCAGAGTGACGGCTGGATCGGCAAAGCGGGTCGAGACTCCTTGTCGGGCACGGATGCCACGGCGTCAGCGCCAGCGGGACGCGGCCGGCCAAGCCCCTCGCGGTGATCCTGGTCGACACCAACGAGACGGAACCGACGATCCCATTCGGGAACTGAGGGGACAGCGCCATGGCGAGAACCTACCGTGACGTCGCGATCGAGGACATGCTGCCCAGCAGGTGAACAGGCCCCCCGGAGCTCAGACATGGCCTTGGTACCTCCAGGGTTTCGGCCCGCCGGCTCAGGGTTGAGTGATCTGGAACAGCCAGATCCAGACTCAGGAGTTCGAGGATTGAGCGAATCAGGCCTTCGGTTTGACGAAGCGCCAGCCGGAACACTGCCCGCAGCGTCAGGGCTGTTCGGATCGCCAGAGCTGAGTAATGCGGCTGACCGCCCGGTGTTGTGCGAGGCTCGGCCCGCCAGGCGGCAATCGCCTCCTGTGAGAACCAGACGGTGAGGCTTCCGCGCTGGCGCAGGGCCGCGTCATACTCCGCCCAGTTCGTGACCCGGTGCTGCTTGGGAATGCGGTGACGGCGAGCGGCATCGGTCTTGAACGGCACGGTCGAATCCGAGATCTGGAAGGCACCGTCCTTCTATGCGTTCCAGGCTCGGCAGCCAAATCGCCTGTCCATACAACAAGGCGGCGACGATGCCACCGTCACGGACATGTACTTCGCCACGGATATCTCTCCATGCTGCACAGAAAGCGGATCACTACGAACACCCTTCCTCAACGGCCGTCTCGCCCTGTGGATTGTCGATCAGACGCGAGTTGCGGAAGCGCCCTCAACCTCCCGAAGGCCTTGCGCGTTGCACACAACGATACCCAATCGGGCACTGCGGGGTATCTGCTGTTGGAACCCAAGCAGGGTCCAAGACCTCACCCAAAACGCATGAGCTACCCGCAGCAACATAACGGTCATAAGTTATCGGGCTGGTGTTGAGGACGATAGCACCTTCGGCGGAAACCAACTCTCGGGCCTGACGACAGACCATCCGCAAGGTCAGAGGATGGCTCTGGGCCAGTGCGCCAGAGCCAACGCCCATGACGACGATAGCAGCAACACCAGCTTCAAGTGTCTCATCGATGACCCTGCGAGATAGGCGCGCTCAGGCAGCACTATCAGGGTGGTCAAACCATCAGCGACAGCACTGTCGCACAGACATTCATGACCACCACAGCTCCGACCAGATACAGGGCAACGGGCGAGCGCGGCGCAAGGTCAACATCGGCCAGATCAGGGAAGGCCTCGTTGGAAAGCTCTCTGCCTCTCATGGTCATTGTCCATCTCTCCAGCCAGGGATGAGGCGCTAACGACCCAGAGAGGATGGCACTGTGCGACCATGTTGGCGGTGCGTTCCCGCACGCCGAGGAACAGGATCGTTGTCTCTTAACAGACTGAAAGACTTGGTGAATTGACCTGCCCAAGTGCCGGGATGACACTGCCTGTGGGCTGGGAGTTCATTGGTCCTCCCTGAAACTCAGGCTCCCTAGCGGGGCCTTTTCTTTGCCCAGGGCGACACATTCTGGCCATGGTTGGCCTCAGGTGTCCGCTGACATCTTGGCGTAAGACGTCGATGTGAGCGTTCTCAGACGCTTAGATGTTTGGTCCTGTCACGGCAAGGCCCCGGAAGACCTTCGCCATATCGGGCATCCGGAGCCTTCGCCATTTCGGCAAAAGCGCATCACGGAATTGAGGTGGGCGATCGATTAGCGCCCCTTGTCCGTCACTTTCCTGGCCTCTCGCACTCGAACCCTTCGGGCGGGCTCGGTAGGGTCATAGCCATAGCGCTTCCGAAACTCCTCTAACGTCTCCTCCCTGGCAAGGATTTGCCGCAGTTCTTCCAAGGCAGGGTGCCGGGAGTGGTTGGGGTCGGGCTTCGTCTTGCTCATGCGCGCGATACCTTTTGCTGGAGGCGCAAGATCGATTGCGAAGATGTGGCGAGTCAGTTCGTCACGACGGCAAACAAGCTCCCTCCAAAACCCTAACAAATTCTTCATCTTCTTTGTTGTCATCCGCCCTCAACATGAAAGGGATTGGCCTCCGTGCGGATGAGACAGCCGCCCGCAAATGGCGCGGACGGCCATTCATGGAATGGGATGGTCGTAACGAGCGTCCCATCAAAAAACCTGCCCGATATCGGAGCGGGGTTGATTATGTTGGAAGGCGAAGAGCCATAGTGAGGTGAGGCAAGCGAACGCTTTTCGCCGATTAAAGCGATGGTGCTCGGTAGAGTCCCACTCCGTCGATGATCAGCGAGTTAGCGTTCACCGGTGATGTTGGAGGGCTTCAGTATATTGAGAACCACATCGCCTCTTCTGCCAAAGCGCATTTAGACGACGGGGACCCGGTACAGTTGCCTCCGAGTGCAGGTGCATGACTGAGCCACCCACGCGGTACGGAGGGTGGGTGCCGCGCCTCCAATGCACCTTTTCCGCGTTGCATCTGCCTTGCTCAATCCGGTTCAACACCTAGGGCAGATGCTGTAACCGGGCAAAGCAGCGTCCCTGGTGGTGTCGCGCCTGAGGCGCTACTCAGCGATTCCTCTGCGTAACAGGCGGTCGACCGCTTGGACGACCCGCTCATGCTCTTCCTCCGAGAAGGGGTTGAGATCGTGCATCGCCAGGCTGTTCAGTCCCTCAATGGCCAGCCAGCCCACCAGCGCCGCGTCCAGATCGTCCGACGTGGCTTTCAGGTTCTCCAGGGTCGCCTTGATGACCTCGCGCACGGGATCAAGCAGGCGCGGGTTTTCGGCCGAGGCTGCCAGCATGCCGCTGGCGACTTCCTTCGTCCTGCCCTTGCGCAGCTTGAGCAGCGCTGCCGTGCACAGACGTGCTTCCAGGTTACGCCCGGGCTCGGCTTCGGCTCGGAGCGCCTCCCGCTCCGCCGAGACCTCATCGACGAGGCGCTGGATCATTCCCTGAAGCAGCGCGTCCTTGTTGGGAAAGTTGTAGAGCAGACCGCCCTTGCTGAGACCGGCCTTTTCGGCAACGGCATCCAGCGTCAGCCGTCCCGAACCGATCTCGCTCACAAGCTCGGCAGCCGCATCGAGAATTTTCTCGCGGGAACTCTTTCGGCCTCGAATAGGTCCCAACATCGCTACCCTTGCCCTAAACTGTCCGGCCGAGATACCCCCGCCATATCAGCGCGCGTCCTTCCGGCGTCAAGACGAGAGCATTACCGCGCGAACAAGGTCTCGGCGTTGTTCCGTCACGACGGCGAGGTCTGGTTTAGGAGGAATATGGCTGATCCCGTACTTGCAGTACCAGCGTACGTACAGCAGGACGATCTCGACCGGAAACCGGCGGCGTTGGAAGATCGACAACAGAGCGGCTCCTCGATTAGCCATCCGTCGCTACACTGCCAAAGTTAATGCAACGGTGCGGTTCCTGTCGCGTCCGCTGGTGACGGTGCCGCTCGAGGGTAAGCTACTCAAAATCACGCTCAAGGCCGTCGACCTGATGCTCGCCCAGTTGGGCGGAGCGCTGCCGCGCGAGCTCACCGGACGAACCCGCTCCAGAGCATGGGGCATCCTGTAGAGCCCGTATCCGGTCGACCTTCTCACGCTGATGATCTATTGCATCCCGGGTGGCTGGATGAAAGGCACGTCGCTCGGGATGGTGGGAGGCTCCCCTCAGGGGCATCACTCTCTGCCGGGCCAAGAGGATCGAGCGGCGGAATATCGGGCGCGGGCTCGGAGGCAGGAATATCCGACGGTGGCAGCGGCGGAATGTCGGGGTCAGGCATATCGGACATGGCTCACATCATTCGTTTGTCTGTTCCTCAGCAAATCGGTGAGCGGCATTGTCGGGCCGCATTGAGGCAAAGATCTGCCGATAAGCCAGCTCAGGATGGGCTTCAATCTGATCCAAGGTGGAACGCACGCGCCTCGGATGCAGATCACCGGAACGCTCAACATCGCTGGGGCATTGCCTCAAACCACGACCCACTCGTTTAGGGATGACAACAAGTATGTTCGACAATCTGCCCTCAGCGTTGCTTGCACTCTTCCTCGCCTTCTGTGTCCTTTGGCTGATCTGGCAGATGCTCCGGCGGCTCCGATCATCTCGCAGAAAGAGGCAAGAGCCCTACAGTGAAGTGCAGCCCGAGCCTCGCACGAGCCACATTGAGCCAGCCCCGCCACAGGTGGCAAGCACAATCTCCACCATTCCAGATGCGGCTGATGTTCTCGCCCTTAAAGCAGCCATCGACAATCTGGCACGGCAGGTTGCTGCCTTGGAGAAACGTCTGGCATCCGGACAAGTCGATCCTCAGCCAGCTTCGGCTTCACCGAGCATGAGGACCATTGAGCCGAGATCTGAGCTACCTGCTGTGGCGCCAGGCCATAGGATCTGAGGCAGGTTTGGCCGCTTGGCTGTAATTCGGCCTGGAACACAGACTCGGTCACCGGCTCGACCTCGACGTCTGAGGAGCGTTCGGATTTTGCTCAGACCAGGAGGGTCACGACCGCCGTCGGCTGTAACCCCTCTGATGGTGGCGGTTGGTCCGCAGCATCAACAGATTGCGCTCGTTCTGATACGGATCGCCGTTCCCAAGCTGATTCACAGGCAAAGCCTGTTCAACCCGCCACCCTTGAGGAGCCTCAGGCTGGCAGGAGGTCAGCTTCACGCACAATGCGCTGAACCGGTCCGCTTGCGGCTTTGATGCGGTAGAGCGGCTCGCCATCCGGTCCACTCGGAAGCTGGCGCAAGATCTCGTAGATCCCGGCATTCTCGAGAAGCTTCTCACGCGGCCGCACAAGCTGGCCGATCTGAAACCTGTGGTCCATGGCACTTCCTCCTGCTCCCTGGGCGTGGTTCTGCTGAGGCAGTCCGCTCCTTGATCAAACAACCAGATGGCTGTGCTCAACGTTCCTAATCCGGAGGGACAGTGCCTTGGACATGCCTCTAACTCTCGAAGCGTCTGCGCCAGCATTCCTTGCAGATCCCAGGAAGGCTCAGAAGCAGCACGCCAGCGGGTTCTGATGAGGAACCCCAAGCTTTTAACCTCTTCCTAATCCGGATCGCCGGATAGTTCCCCCGTGTAACCCGCCCTTGGGCAGATACCTTGGGCCTAATGGTTGAGCCCCCGCGAGTGTCACGTCGGGAATGTCTGATGAGCAAAGAACATCCTGCCGCCTATGCGATGGAGCTAAAATGGTCTTGGCGCGTAATCGTGCCTGTGCGTGGAAAGCTGACACCCAGGATATGTCGAGAGCGGTTCACCTGCCGGGCAGAAGCTGTCACCTGGATGGGCACAGCAGACGGTCAACGAGCAATAGCGTCTGTCCGAGAAGGTGAGGCGACACCTGTCGAGAAGCCGATCAGAGCTTCTGAAATAAAAACGGGTTTCACCCGGTAGCCTAGTTTCCAGGCACAGGTAGTGGTAAGAGTCTGACGGTACTGTCTGGGTGCCGCTGGCGGCCGCTCGCGACACACGCCGGTCCTTGCGGCGGCCAGCCTATCCCAGGCCATCTGGGCAGGGCGCTGCGGATGACCCACGAACTGGCCAGACGTAGCGCAGCTTCCCCTGCATCTCCGGCAGGGTGACGGTCACGTCGGGGCCGGTGACGAAGCCCGGTTTCTCCGGGACCACCTTCGGTTCGTCGGGAGCGATGAGAAGCGGGACGCTGAGGTGGAAGAGTCGGTTCTCGGGAGCGTTAGGGTCATCGGCCCGCCCGAGCGATACGGAGATCGAGGCCGAGCCGGTCAGTGCGTTGTCCCGCTCAGCACCGATCCGGACCCCGGTCAGGAGTTCGAACCTGACGTTGCGTCCCAGATCCGGCTCCCGCTCGAACTGCGCGTTCATCGCTGCCTTCACCGCATGACCGAGGGCTGCCTTCTCGGCGCGCGCTGCCGGCTCGGACTTGATGTTGGGCTGGTAGAAGTCTTCGGGCCAGACGGCGTACAGGCCCGCAAAAAGAACGATGAGGCAGGCGTACAGGGCAATGTACCGCGCGAGGATGCCGAGGATACGCCGCGATACCCCGCGGGGCAGGCGTGGGAACATCGGCATGATGGATGCCTCCGGATCGGTCGGATGCCTTGCCCGTGCAAGCGGGCTGCGCCCCTCGCCGCAGTTTATGACGAAGCGCTGGTTTTGCCACGGGACGCTGACAGCGGGGGAGGGTGCGACGGCGGGATCGTCGGTCTCGTGTCAGCCTCACCACCGACGGAATGCCTCCGGCAAGTGCGCAACGGCTACTGGCAGATGCGATAGCGGTCACTCGACCCGTGCTGCACATCCAGGTGTAGATGATCGGCATGGGCCGGGTCGGATCCTAGTCCGAGGGTCGTGGTGAACCAGCCGCAGGCGGCCGTGTGGACGGCCGCAAGGGCGGATCCGGAGCAGCCTCGCCCTCCGGCTTGACGCGCAGGGGCGACCCGTTCGCAAGCTCGAAACCCGCGATGTCGATGGCCAGTCCTTCTGCGTGGGCCGACAGCTTGCCGGTCTCAGCCCGGTTGCGATTGCGGCACTCAAAGCCCGGCCCCGTTTGGACGCTCTTCAATTCGGTGTTCAGGCTTCCGGCTACCACCGGCGCCACCGGCACCGTCAACTTAACGCTTTTACTTGATCTTGCCGGAGGCTTTACGGGAGCGGTGCTGCATTTTCAACAGTTTAGGCCGGCCGGAGGATAGCTTAAAGCGGCCGTTACTGAGTTAACTTGACGATGCCGAAAAAGACATCCCCATCCCGCGTCGGGTGTGGCAGAATCGGTGGTCAAGCTCGTTCCGGCCAGATCACGCGGACAATGATTGTGGATGCATGGTAGCGCAGTCGTCCGACAGCGCCACCGGCTCGAGGCGGAGGCCAACCATTGAACTCGTCTTTTCGCTTCGACGCTGACAGCGACGGCAGCATCCGGGTTCTAGGCCAGGACGGCCAGCGCGTCCTTGGCCGCGGATGGCGCATGCGCCCCGACGGAACGCGCATCCCTGTTCTAGCCGTGTGGCCCGCCGCCGAGCCCCCGACGCCCGTCAGCCTCCATCGCCTGGAGCACGAATACGGCCTCAAGGACGAGCTGGACAGTGCATGGGCGGTACGACCGCTGGAGCTCGTGCGCGAAGGCGGTCGGACCGTGTTGGTGCTCGAGGACCCCGACGGCGAGCCGCTCGAGCGGCTACTTGATGCTCCCATGGAGGTGGGACGCTTCCTGCGCCTCGCGATCGGGATCGCCGCGGCTCTGGGCCAGGTCCACCGGCGCGGTCTCGTGCACAAGGATCTCAAGCCGGCCCATATCCTCGTGAACAGCACGACCGGAGAGGTCAAGCTCACGGGCTTCGGCATCGCCTCGCGCCTGCCGCGCGAACGCCAGGCCGCCGCTCCACCTGAGGAGATCGCCGGCACGCTGGCATACATGGCACCCGAACAGACCGGCCGCATGAACCGGTCGATCGACGCCCGCAGCGACCTCTATGCGCTCGGCGTCACCTTCTACCAGATACTCACCAGCACACTGCCCTTCGCCGCCGCCAACCCGCTGGAGTGGGTGCATTGCCACATCGCCCGCCAGCCCATGCCGCCCATCGAGCGGCGGAAGGGGATTCCGGCGGCGATCTCGGCCATCGTCATGAAGCTCCTCGCCAAGACGGCCGAGGAACGCTATCAGACCGCGGCAGGCGTCGAGAGCGACCTCCGGCGCTGTCTCGCAGCATGGGAGAGGGGGCGCCGCATTGAGGACTTCACGCTTGGCCAACACGACAGGCCCGACCGGCTGCTAATCTCGGAGAAGCTGTACGGACGCGAGCGCGAGATCGCGACCCTGGTCGCCGCCTTCGACCGAGTCGTCAAGAGTGGGGTGCCGGAGCTGGTGCTAGTGTCTGGGTACTCGGGCATCGGCAAGTCCTCGGTCGTCCATGAGCTGCACAAGGTGCTCGTTCCGAAGCGCGGCCTGTTCGCGTCCAGCAAGTTCGACCAGTACAAGCGCGACATCCCGTATGCGACGCTGGCGCAGGCCATTCAGGTGCTGATCCGCGGTCTTCTCACCAAGAGCGAGGTCGAGCTGGCCGGCTGGCGTGGCGCTCTTCTGGATGCGTTAGGTCCGAATGGCCAGCTCATGATCGATGTTGTTCCTGAGTTGCGCCTCATCATCGGCGAGCCACTGCCGGTTCCGGAGCTTGATCCGCAGCAAGCACAACGCCGGTTCCAGCTGGTGTTCCGACGGTTCATCGGCGTGTTTGCCCGGCCGGAATATCCGCTGGCGCTGTTCCTCGACGACCTGCAATGGCTCGATGCGGCCACGCTCGACCTGTTCGAGGATCTGTTGACCCAGCCGGATGTCCGGCATTTGCTGCTAATTGGCGCCTATCGGGACAACGAGGTCACGCCAGCGCACCCGCTGATGCGGCGGCTGTCGGCAATCCGTGCGGCGAATACGTCGGTGCAGGAGATCGTACTGGCGCCGCTCAGGCAGGCGGATGTTGGCCGGTTGATTGGCGATTCGCTGCGGTGTGAGCCGGATCGCGCCGCGGCTCTGGCTCGGCTGGTGCACAAGAAGACCGCCGGCAATCCCTTCTTCACCATCCAGTTCCTCATCGCCGTCACCGAGGAGGGGCTGCTCGCCATCGATCATAGGCAGGGGCGCTGGTCATGGGACAACGAGCACATTCGTGCCAAGGGATACACCGATAACGTGGTGGATCTCATGGTCGCCAAGATAACCCGCCTGCCTGTCAAGACCCAGATGGCTTTGCAGCAACTGGCGTGTCTCGGAGAGACCGCGAGCGTCAGGACGCTGTCTCTGGTCTCCGGTATGACAGAGGAGCAGGTTCACGCGGCCTTGGGAGAGGCCGTCCGGACCGAGTTGGTGGAGCGGTCGGTGGGCCTGTACAGATTCATCCACGATCGTGTCCAGGAAGCTGCCTACTCATTGATCCCGGCAGCATTGCGCGCCGACACACATCTCCGCATCGGGCGACTGCTGGCAGCTCAGACGCCTCCAGAGAAGCGAGAGGAAGCGATCTTCGAGATCGTCAGCCAGCTCAACCACGGCGCGGCTCTGATCACGGACCAAGACGAGCGCGAACAGCTCGCCGAGCTCAACCTAATCGCCGGCAAGCGCGCCAAGGCGTCCACCGCCTACGCCGCGGCACTGAACTATCTCACTGGCGGCGCGGCACTCCTGCCGAAAGACTCTTGGGAACGGCGGCACGCGCTGACCTTCCAGCTGGAGTTGAACTGCGCCGAATGCCAGTTTCTAACCGGCGAGTTGGCAGCCGCAGACGAGCGGTTGACTGCGCTGGCTGACCGTGGAGCGAATACAGTTGAACGAGCAAACGTCGCGTGCCTGCACATCGATCTGTACACGACTCTCGGTCAGAGCGAGCGTGCCGTCGCTGTCGGTCTCGGCTATCTCCGGCATCTCGGCATCAACTGGTCGCCGCATCCGACCGAAGAGGAAGCACGGCGCGAATACGAGCGGATTTGGGCGCAGCTCGGTGGCCGCACAATCGATGACCTCGTTGAGCTGCCCTTCATGAACGACCCGTCAGCCCGTACAACACTTGACGTTCTCGTCAAGCTTTCCCTTTCGGTTCTATCGACCGATACGAGACTGCATTCGCTCGCCATCTGTAGGGCCGTGAATCTCAGCATCGAGCACGGCAACTGCGACGCTTCATGCGCCGCGTATGCCTATCTGGGTATGGTCGCCGGACCTCGTTTCGGCGACTACAACGCTGGCTTTCGCTTCGGACGGCTCGGCTATGAGCTGGTCGAACGGCACGGGCTGCGGCGCTTCCAGGCGAGGACCTATCTCTGTTTCATCAATCACGTCCTGCCATGGACAAGACATGTTCGAAGTGGCCGCAACCTCCTTCGTCGGGCTTTCGAGGCTGCAAACGAAATTGGCGACCTCACTTTCGCGGCGACCAGCTTCAGCATAACGATCACGAACCTCCTTGCGGCCGGTGATTCCCTGATCGAGGCCCAACGAGAAGCGGAAACCGGCCTCGACTTTGCCCGGAATTCCCGATTTGGTCTGATCATCGATCTCATCATCGCGCAACTCAGCTTCATCCGGACGCTGCGCGGTCTGACGCCGACCTTCGGCTGCTTCGATGATAAGCAATTCAATGAGCTCCAGTTCGAACAGCACTTGGCATGCAATCCAACCTTGGCGCTGGCTGCCTGCCGATATTGGATCCGAAAGCTGCAGGCGCGCTTCCTGGCCGGCGATTGCCAGTCGGCCATCCAAGCCTGCTCGAAGGCTGAAGAGTTGCTTTGGGTCGCGGCAACGCTTTTCGATGAGGCGGAGTATCATTTTTATGGGGCCCTTGCCCGGGCAGCGTATTACGATGCAGCTCCCGCTCAGGACCGGCCCTCCCTGCTTCTGGCTCTGCGTGCTCACCACAAGCAGCTCGCAGGATGGGCCGAACATTGCCCCGAGAATTTCGAGAACCGCGCCGCCTTAGTGGGGGCTGAGATCGCGCGCCTGGAGGGCCGCGACCTTGAGGCGATGCAGCTTTACGAGCAGGCTATCCAATCCGCCCGTGCGAACGGCTTTATCCAGAATGAGGCGCTTGCCTGCGAGCTGGCTGCGCGCTTCTACGCGGCGCGCGGCTTCGAGACCAATTCCCAGGCCCATCTGCGAAAGGCTCGGCACGAGTATCTCCGCTGGGGGGCGGATGGCAAGGTGCGGCAGCTTGGTGCGTTGTATCCGCACCTCGAGGAGGAAGACCGGTCGCCTGACCCGATGAGAACGATTGGGGCGCCCGTCGAACACCTTGATCTCGCAACCGTGATCACCGTATCGCAGACAGTGTCGGGCGAGATCGTCCTGGAAAAATTGATCGACACGCTTCTGCGCACCGCGATCGAGCATGCAGGTGCCGAGCGCGGGCTACTCATTCTTTTGCGAGCGGCCGAGCAGTACATCGCAGCGGAAGCCACGACCCGCGGCGACACGGTCGTCGTGCAGCTGCGCGATGAGCCCGTGACCGCGGCCTTGCTGCCGGAGGCGGTCCTTCACTATGTGTGGCGGACCCGGGAGAGCGTGGTCCTCGACGATGCCTCAGCCGAGAACCCGTTTGCCGAGGATCCCTACATCCAACAGCATCATGCCCGGTCTATTCTCTGCCTGCCGGTGCTCAACCAAGCCACACTCATCGGGGTGCTTTACCTTGAGAACAATCTGACTCCTCGCGTCTTCGCGCCGGCTCGGATCACGTTGCTGAAGC
Organism: Microvirga ossetica; assembly: GCF_002741015.1. Taxonomy (NCBI): domain Bacteria; kingdom Pseudomonadati; phylum Pseudomonadota; class Alphaproteobacteria; order Hyphomicrobiales; family Methylobacteriaceae; genus Microvirga; species Microvirga ossetica. The sequence continues at coordinate 520,472 of NZ_CP016618.1, forward strand.
TGCTCGCCTCGCAAGCTGCCATCTCGCTGGAGAACACCCGGCTTTATCGCAACCTTGCGGAACGCGAAGCCAGGATTCGGCGCTTGGTCGAAGCCAACATCATCGGGATCTTCATCTGGGAACTAGAGGGCCGCATCATCGAGGCCAATGACGCCTTCCTCCGGATCGTGGGCCACGAGCGTAAGGAGCTCGTTGCGGGTCGTTTGCGCTGGACCGACCTGACGCCGCCGGAATACCAGCCCGCCGACCAGGGAGCGGCCGAAGAAATCAGGCAGACCGGAAGCTGCAGGCCCTATGAAAAGGAATTTCTCCGCAAGGACGGCAGCCGCGTGCCCGTGCTGCTCGGGGGCACGATCTTCGAGGAGAGCAGGACCCAGGGTGTCGCCTTCGTGCTCGAACTGACAGAGCGCAAGCAAGCCGAGGACGCTCTACGGCGCAGCGAGCATTATCTCACCGAGGCGCAGCGCCTGAGTCACACCGGCAGTTGGGCCTACAACCCGGCCACCGGCAAGGCGATTTACTGGTCCGAGGAGATGTTCCGGATCCATGGCTTGGATCCACAACGTGACCCTGCCCCCTACCTGAATGAGCTCCCTCGCTTCTGGCATCCGGACGATCGCGACCGAGTTCTCGAACGTGTCAGGACGACAATCCGCGAGAAGGCCGAGTATGCGATCGAGCAAAAGATTGTGCTGCCCGATGGAACGGTCAAATACCTGCACGCGATCGGACATCCGGTGTTCGATGACGCCGGAGCGCTCGTCGAATATTTCGGGACCGTGATGGATATCACCGAGCGCAAGCGCGCCGAAGAGGCGCTGCACGAGGCCCAGGCCGAACTCGCGCATGTCACGCGTGTGACGACGATGACCGCGCTGACCGCCTCGATCGCGCACGAGGTCAACCAGCCGCTGGGCGCCATCGTCACGAATGCCAACGCGGCCCTGCGCTGGCTCGCTCGCCAACCACCCGAGCTCGATGAGGCCCGCGAGACGCTGGAGCGCATCGCGCGCGATGGGCACCGGGCCGGCGAGGTGATCAGGCGTGTGCGCGCGCTCCTCAGGAAGACAACCAGCTTCAGGGAGCGAGTAGATCTGAACAATCTCGTTCAGGATACCATCGCTCTCGTCCAGGGGGAGGTGCGCCGTCAGCGGATCCTGCTGCGCACCGCGCTGGCACCCGACCTGCCGCCCGTGGTGGGCGACCGGGTGCAGGTGCAGCAGGTGCTGCTCAACCTAGTGCTGAACGGCATTGAGGCCATGAAGGAGGTGGCGGAGCGGCCGCGCGAGTTGGTCATCAGTTCTGGGCGAGAGGCTTCGAACGGCGTGCGGGTGGCTGTGCGGGATGCCGGCGTTGGGCTGGCCCCGCAGAATGTGGAGCGGGTGTTCGAGGCGTTTTACACCACTAAGCCTGACGGCATGGGCATTGGCCTGGCGATCTGCCGGTCGATCATTGAAGCGCACGGCGGACGACTTTGGGCCAGCGCGAATGAGCCTCACGGAGCCATGTTCCAGTTCACCCTGCCAGCAGAGCCGGACGAGATCGCTCCCGCCGAGCACGCCAGCTCACTGCCACTGATATAAGGTTGTAGGGCTAGATGTTCAGTCCCGCGGCGTGGTGGTACGATTAGGGCCTCCTTGGGGGACAGCTTCTCCACGGCAGCGCCACCACGACAGAGGCAGTTCGTCGCGCAGTCCAAGTTAGTCAGGAAAGCGTAAGAGCCCTGGCCCGGCGCTACGGCATCAGCCCCACCACCGTGCAGAAATGGCGCAAGCGCTCGAGCCTCAGCGATGCGCCCATGGGCCCGAAGCAGATCCATTCCACCGTGCTGACTGTGGAGGAGCCATTATCGTGGCCTTTCGCCGGCTGTTACTGGGCATTTTGGCGTGAGATTCTTGTTGGCGTTGAGCATTTAACCTGAGACTCCGGCTCACAAACGTTGTCTGGATTTGGAGTGTAGTGAGCCTGGCGGGGCAATAGTCAATCGGAGCGTTTGAGCACGCATCAATGCTAAGCAGTGCATCGCATTAGCCGGGATGGAGCAGGGCAGGGGAACGCCCGAAGCCGTCTGACATGGGCAGTTAACTTGAGATTCCACGCTCCCAGAATCTCACGCCAAAATGCCCACGACTTCTCAGAAATCCGGAGTCTCACGCCAAAGTGCCTAGCGACAGTGAGACTTGCCCGCTGGCGCAACGCTGCGTCGTACTCGGCCCAGTTCGTCACCCGGTGCCGCTGCTTGGGGGATGCGATGACGGCGAGCGGCATTGGCTTTGAATGGCGCAGTAGAAATCCTGGTCAGAAGCCGAATAGGCTCCTACGCTACCCAACTGCGGGTACCAACTCCCCCATCCATGCAACAAGACGGCGCGGCAGCGCAAAATTCGCCGGCACCCGCCGCTCACCGCCATCTGCATCCCTGTCCGACCGTGGGGTCCAGAGAACCACGCTGCCGATGCTCGTTCAGCCGATTGATTACTTCTCGGCACAAATCAGCCAAAAGTTTGCATAGACGCAGGGCAGCGTTTCGGGTTCATCCCGCGGGCGCAATTCCCGGCCCCTATGCGTCCGATGAGTCCCCGCGTATGCAGGACCCACTTGGGCGCGAGGCTTCTCATGGAGACAATGCTGAAGTCCGGTGAAAGTAGAGTTCGCATTGCTCACATTCACGGAGCACCACCATGGATACATCTTGGCCTCCTTTGCCACAGCCGATCCAAGGTGGATGAAAGAAGCAATAGCGAGCGTGCCAAGGACGAGCATCAAATTCCGCATTTGTTTCTCCTGGTGTGGTGCCTGAACGAGATGTCGTCGGGATCAACGCGGGCCGCGTCAGATCTGGCTGGGGGCGACCGAAAGCACCGTCACGGCTATGATCGATCCGAGAGAGCCGATGCTGGTGGTCAGGGCGTCTGTCATGGTCAGGACAGCGGCATCTCAGCTTGCACCCGAGACATTGAGCCTCCTTGCGAGGCCTTTCCATGCCTCAACAGCCTCTGGCCCTGTGCCGCATGCCCGATCAGAACACGGCCTTCCGATGGATTGAAATCGCTTCAGAGAAGCAGCGGCAGATAAAGTATGCCAACCACGACTGTCAGTGCGAGCACTGCCGTGGCGGAGGCAAAGAAGGATCCTTGATCTTTGTTGCGGTCCATGGCTTTATCCTGGCTCGAAGGACGATAGTTCGGCCGTATATCTAGGTCACTGGTCAGTGGAACGGCGGAATATTCCGGCTACCGGCTTCCTGCGGCGCTCACGATCATCTCGACAGCGGCAGCCAATTCGTCATCGTCAAACTCGTGGCATCCGATGCTGTCGATGGAAACCCGACTCGTCCCGTCGAAGACTTCGATCCAAAATGGCGGCAGGCCAAAAATGGCATCCTTTGGATACGTTTCACTCAGGTGGACTTCAAGTGGTCCGAGTCGCATCACGACGGATCGCGAGTTGTCTGTATCCACGGCCTGAAACACGAGCCGAACATAGGCCTGGAAGATGCACTGTTCGATCTCATCGGCACAGAGATCGGACAAGATGGGGTAGTCGACATATGCCTGCTTCGCAATCGCGTTGATGAACATTGTCAATACTTCCAGATGTGGGGCTTCAGACTAGCAGCACGGTTCAAGTGAGTTTCGAGTCGGTGTAGGGTATGATCGGCATGCCTTACCAGCCTCCGACCCTGTGCCGCATGACCGATCAGCACATGGCTTTCTGATGGATTGGAACCCGGATTGAAATCGTTTCAATCTCCGGCAGGTGGATCCTGCCGTGCCCCCTTATGCGGCAAGTCGCTCCTCGTCGCGTTCGGTGTGGCTCGATACCTCCGATGACTGGTTCTGGGCCATGATGCCCCGCATGGTGTCGAGCACGGCAGTCGGTGACGGATCTTTGAGAATGATATGCCCTTGGGCTGAGACCCTCGCTTGCGAGGCGGCAATCACGGCACCCCGATTGGGATGACTATCGTGATATTCATCGGCCAGAATCCAGCCATCGATTAGGCCCGGCAGAGTTGCACGGCTGAAGAGCCAGTCAATGGGGCGGTCCCAATCCCTCAGGAAGTGGAAGGCCTGCGCGCCGGATCCTGTCGCAACGACATCAAGATTCCTGGCCCGTAGTTCCAGTGCGAGTCGCTTCAGAAACAGCGGGTTGGTATCGACGAGGAGGATGCGTTTCTGCTCAGTTTTATTCATAGCTGCCTCCCGATGCCAAATCAGATTTCTGGAACGCCCCGATGGAATTTCCGTACAACCTGTCAGTAACCGAAAATTACCATTTCCCGTTGCCGGATCTCCATTACACTTGCAGACGTGCCGATAGTCGGGGGGTTCAGGAGACCTATACTTTGGGTTGGAGTCGTTCGTACTATACAGTGCCCAATGTGGCCTTCGCTCGGATTCTTGTTGATTGATGGCGGTCCACGCCACTTGGATGGCCGCCATGGGACCAACCAGTATCGTCGCCCGCCCCGTCAGTTTCCCGCGAGTGCCCTTGGCACAGCGGCGACCCGCAATCGCCGCGCGTCCGTTCAAGCTCAGGTCAAAGTCGCCTTATTAGGCCGGGTTAGCGCTTGAACTCATGGCGCCTGGAAGCGTTTTGCTGGTCCCGTTGAAGGAGGAGCCATGCTACGGACACGCAATGGGCAATGCTGGAGCCACTGGTGGAGCAGTGCCGTCCGAAGGGCAAGACACCGCCGCAGGATCTCCGTCGTACGCTCGAGGCCATCCTCTGGCGTCATGAGAACGGCGCCAAGTGGCGCTCTATCCCCGCTGAGCTGGGTCCCTGATGGCGGGCGGCTCAGACCTTCATTCGCTGGGCTCGCCTGGAGGTCTGGGAGCGTCTGCTGAACTTGGTGCAGGAGCACGGATTCCAGCTCGGAATGACGTTCCTCGATGGCACCAGCGTGCGCGCTCATCAGAAGGCGGCCGGGTGCTTATGCCGACATCATGCCTGCCAAAATGCTGAAGCGATATACGTTTGTATATATTGCAGCACCATCGGTGCTACATCGTCCTGCCTCACGTAGAATGGATTGGCGCGCCACTTCCAGCAATAGTGGGATCAACAGCAGGAGGTTTCCATGACCCTCACTATCCTTGATCCGCGCTCCGGCCAGAAAGTGACCCTCTGGTTCGAGGACATCCCAGCGGTTCGGCAGCCTGCCCCCGCGATAGTCACTACCGATCCGCGGTTCGCCGCCAGGAAGCCGTGATGAAACGATATCGACCCGTTGACGCCTGGCTTTAAGGAATTGTGGCGGGATGACCAGGTATGTTCAAGATTGAAGGAAGTTCACTCGACCCCTCCGCGGGAACGTCGACCCACGCCGCCAATCAACACGAAGACCTAAAAAGTCTCTGTTTTGATACTTCTGCCCTGAAAAGGCGTATCACGAACCAGATTATACTGATTCAGGAGTTATCTTGGGAAGCGCAGGATACAACCAGTGCCAAGGAAGCCCTTCGCACTATGCAGGAAGCTCTTGAAGGCTGGTGTGCTCATCGCGACCTGATCCTCAAGCTCCACGCCTCAGGAAAGACGGGCTAGTTCATCAAGCAGATGTTTACCGTCCTAATGAGCCATACAACAGAACCCCGTTCGGCTCTACCCCGGGCGGGGTTCTGTTGCGAGGCTCTTGATGAAGCGAAGGAAGCAGGGGTGGAGAAACAGAGGTCGCTCAATTACAACATGACACTGTTGGTCAGAACAATTGGGCAAAGACGAATGGTACGCGCGTAGCCGTACGGTTGGAGCGTTGCTCGCGTGAGTTCGGGCAAGCCACCGTCAGGAATTCACCAGCGAGCCAACAAAAACGCCTCCACGCACCAAGGGTTCAAGCCCTAACAGGCCTTAGCCGTCTCCTGCCCTAAGAGGCGTGGCGGGTCTCCCCCGCATCAGCTAACGTCGTGCCGCTCTTGTCAATGTATCGGTCGCAGGTACATCACATTCCGAGGCAGCGACACCGGGTGGCAAACTGGGCGGAGTATGATGCGGGTCTGCGTCAGAGGGGCAGTCTGACGATCTGGTTTACCGAGCAAGCCATTGCGGCGTGGCAGGCCAAACCTCGTACGACACGCGGTGGTCAGTCCCACTATTCGTCGCGGGCAATCAAGACGGCGTTGACCCTGCGGGCGGTATTCCGGCTGGCGCTGCGCCAGACCGAAGGGCTAATCGGCTCGATCCTCCAACTCCTCGGTCTGGATCTTGCGGTGCCGGATCACTCGACCCTGAGCCGCCGCGCTGAAACCTTGGAGGTGCCACGGTCGCAGTCATACACCGGGCCCGTTCACCTGCTGGTGGACAGCACAGGCCTGCGGCTCTGTGGACCCGGTGAGTGGCTGGTTGAGAAGCACGGCACCCGCAGGCGCCGTTCCTGGCGCAAGCTGCACATCGGGGTCGATGCTGACACTGGACGGATCCACGCCGCAGACCTGACGACCAGCGATGTCGATGATGGCTCGCAAGTTAAACCCTTGCTCGACCAGATCACAGCTCCACTCGCCTCGTTTATCGGCGATGGAGCCTACGATCAAGCTGACATCTACGGCACCGTTGGCAAGCGCGATCCTGATGCCCAGATGATCATTCCACCACAATCAACGGCAGTGCTGAGCGAGGATGTAGAGACCACGCCGACCGAGCGGGATCGGCTTCTCCAAAGCATCGCCGAGCGTGGACGCATGGGTTGGCAGACCAGGTTAGGGTACACTCGCCGAGCCCTGGTGGAATCAGCTATCAGCCGCCTTAAACGAGTGATCGGGGGCAGCTTACGTGCGCGAACGGAACCCCGCCGCGCCACCGAGGTCGCCATCGCGGTTCATGCCCTCAACCACATGCTTGAGCTTGGACACCCGAAATCTGTCCCCATTGCTTAAATTCAGCCCATGGATGCTCTCAATGTGTGTATAATCCGATCCGTGCAACAAAGCGGCGCTGACCTCCAGGAGGCAGCGTGTCAAGGTTCCCTCATCTCGACCGCAAGAAAATCGATGAAACGGCGCACGGCGGGCAGGAGCCCGCGGCGGGACGGAAAGACCGCATGAATGATGCCCCTCGGCGGCGACCAGCCAGGCAGCAACACCTCCAGGTTCCCGCAAGCGAGGTCCCCCGCCAGGATGTAGTCCGGCAGTTGCGCAATGCCGACACCGTCCAGCACGGCTTGGCGCAAGGTCATCATCTCGTCGGTGGTCAGTCGGGGCTGATGGGGCACCGCTTTCACCGTTCCGTCCGGCCCGATCAGCCGCCATGCGTGCTCGCCGCCGACCAAGCTGAAGCCCAAGCTCTCGAAGCGCGGCAGGTCGGCTGGCGACTGGGGGCGGCCCAGCCGGTCGAGCAGTGCCGCGCTCCCGACCAGCAGCAGGGTACTTTCTCCCAGCACTTTCATAATCAGATCGGAACTCTCCAACGGCGGCATCCGGACCCGGAGCGCCACGTCGAAGCCCTCCTCGATCACGTCGACGCGCCTGTTCGTCACCTCGTAGTGGATCCGCACACGCGGATGCTCTGCGAGGAAGCGCGAAACCAGCGGTGCCACGGTGGTCAGGCTGAGCATCATCGGGCAACTCACCCGAATGAGTCCCTGCGGCTCGGCTTGGACGCGCTCGACCGCCTCCTGCGCCGCCTCGGCCTCGGCCACCATGGCAAGGCAGTGCCGATGGTAGTCCTGCCCGATCTCGGTCACGACGAAGCGGCGGGTCGAGCGCTGAAGCAGCCGCACGCCGAGCCGCTCCTCCAGCAGCGCCACGCGTCGGCTCAGGGTTGACTTGGGAATGCCGAGCACCCGGCCGGCGGGCGCGAAGCCCTTGTGCTCCACCACCTTGGCGAAGAAGTAGAGGTCGTTGAGATCCTGCATGGCCGCCCACCGTCGTTCCATTATTGGAACAGTGAGTGCCATGGATGCCTCCTAATGGCAACGTCGTTCGACAGCTATGTTCGGTGGGACAGCAAGGACGGCCCTTTGGACCAGTCCCGGAGGATCCCATGATCAAGACGCTTCTTCACATCGACTCCAGCGCCCTCGGCGACTTGTCCACCTCACGCAAGCTGACCGCCTCCATTGTGAGCGCCTGGCAGCAGGCCGACCCTCACCTTCTGGTCACCTATCGCGATCTGGCGGCCGCGCCCCCGGCCCACCTAACTGGGCGCGTGATGATGGCCATGCGCTCCCGCGACCTGACGGGCCTGAGCGACGAGGAGCGGGTGCAGATTGCGCTCTCGGACGAGCTGGTCGAGGAGTTCCTCGCCGCCGACGCGGTCGTGATCGGGGCGCCCATGTACAACTTCAGCCTGCCGACACCGCTCAAGGCCTGGATCGACCGCATCGCTCAGGCCGGCCGCACTTTCAAGTACACCGAATCCGGCCCGGTGGGGCTCGCCGGGGGCAAGCGCGTGGTGATCGCCTCCTCGCGGGGTGGGATGTACGCCGGCACGCCCCTGGAGGCCGCCCTCGACCATCAGGAGGCCTACCTGCGTGGTGTGCTCGGCTTCACAGGCATCACTGACCTGGCCATCATTCGCGCCGAGGGCACCAGCAAAGGGCCTGAGGCCGTGGAACAAGCGATGATCTCGGCGCATGAGCAGATCGACCGCCTGTTCGTTACTTCGCTAGCGGCCTGAGGTTCAGGAGGAAAGGCATGCTCTACAAGGCCGAAAGAACACCCGTGGTGATCGACCAGGGCAAGTTCGTCGTCCACGCTGCCATGCCGGGGCTCAACATCCCCGGCCATCCTGACCATGGTTATGGCCCACTCGCGCTGATTGCCGAGTCGTTCATGGCTCCCGACACTTGGATCACGATGCACGAGCACGTGCAGGACGAGATCATCTCCTATGTGCCCCATGGCGTCATGCGGCACGATGACCGCACGACGGGCAAGCTCATCACCGACCCGGACCACCTCATGGTCATGAATGCGGGCCGCAGCTTCTGGCACGAGGAGCGCACGCTCGCCGGGGACCCGCCGCTTCGGATGTTGCAGATCTTCGTGCGGCCGCACACGCTTGATCTGGAGCGTCGCATCCAGCATGGACCGCTGGCGACTCCCGAGCCCAACCGGTGGCGGCATCTCGTCGGTCCGGAAGGGGGCGCTGCTCCGTTCGTCGTGCGCAACGACATCGACCTCCACGACATCCGTTTGGAGGCAGGCGCATCGACGGCGCTTCCACATAGGCCAGGGTCGAGCCGATATTTCTTTGTTTATGCCGGCATGGTCGAGGCGGAAGGCACGCGGTTCAACCAAGGCGAGAGCGGATTGACAACCGACCCGGCCGAGTTGGTCCTTCGGGCCGTTGAACCTGCGCTCGTCGTGGCGTTCGTGATCAACCCCGAGGCCCGGATCACGCGGGGCGGCACGATTGGGGACGGCGCCGTTCGATTTCTGACCAAGACTGCGCAGCGTTCGGCAGCCGGGTTCACCTCCTAGCGAAGCAAGGCGGTCCGTCAGGATGGCCGCCATAGCTTTGCCTTACCCTGTCGTCCATTCTGCCTCATCGGAGGGGACCAGATCGCGAAGGTTTAGGTCAAACCAGGAAGTCGAGCGAACTAGGGGCCGGAACAAGAAGTGTTTCTGTTGACACGATTAGATAGAACGGACCGACAACAAGGCTTGCGAACTGACCACTCAACGTGAAGCACGATGATGCTCACGTCGATCGGATACCTGTTCGAAACTATTGCGTGAACCCGCTTTCTCGAACCTATCCGGACAACAACGCTCCTCACAGGCGACACTTTGAGAAGCAGTGCCCTTCTCTAGCAATTGTTGAGTCATGCATATGGCGTAGAAGCCAAAGTCAAAGCTGTATTCAGCTATTGCGGCGGTCTCTTCTTCGGTTCCTGAGGCCACGTTCTTGCTACGTACTCCGTTACCGTGTGTTTGAGAGCAGCTCTTGCTCCGACCCCGGCAAGCCAGTTCCCGTCCGCGTTGCTTGAACCCTCTCATCGTGGCTCAGGTTGACTTCCCGAAACCTCCATGCACCAACGTCGAACGCATCTGCACGTCGGTCGAGTTCGTCATATCCACGCTTGATTCAGGCAGACGATTCTCAGGAAGTTGATCACGGCTGGATCGTCGGTGTTGCGGCAGAACACAACCTAGGTTCTGAGGCGCATCGTACTGCTGAAGCTGGGTCTGTAAATCACGTGCTCAACGCAATTCCTCGACGGTCGTGACGAAGTACAGGGACTGACGCAGGTCCATTGATATGTTTCCCCAATCGTGAATCCTAGTACAATATATTGGACCCAGGATAATTCGGCAATGTATGCACTGGTGGCAGTCCACATGGATGCGGAGACCAGAATGCTGCTGCAACCTAACCGCTTGATGCTGACCGGCATTCTGCCGATCGGCTATCACAGCAAGGCCATACCAAACGAAGAGCTTGAGGCCCGGTCGGTCCGCACGATCACTCACATTGTCAACCGGTTGCGGACTGCGCCGCGGGTCCGCGCGGTGGCGGCGGCCACAAGCCATTGAGGCGAAGGAACACCTGCCATGAACATTCAAGTCCAACCGCATCTAGCGGCCGCCAAACGACACCTCCCGTTCGAATGCGTCGCATTGGTGTTGCAGGGTGGCGGTGCGCTCGGGGCCTATCAGGCCGGCGTCTACGAAGCTCTCGCGGAGGCCGGGATCGATCCCGACTGGGTCGCCGGCGTCTCGATCGGCGCCATCAACTCTGCAATCATCGCGGGAAACGAGCCGACCGAGCGTGTCGCCAAGCTGCGCACATTCTGGCAGGAGATCTCTGCCAACCCGCTGCTCGACTGGTCCAGCGCCCTCCATACCATCACCCCCAAAGGTGACCTCGCGCGCGCCCTCTTCAACCAGGTGAGCGCGACCTGTGCCCTCGTCAGTGGGGCCGCGAGCTTTTTCACGCCCCGGCTGCCGGTTCCCTGGCTGCACCCGGACGGTGTCCCCGAGGCGACGAGCTTCTACGAGACCAAACACCTGAAAAGCACGTTGGAGCGCGTTGTCGACTTCGACCGGATCAATGCGGGCGCGATGCGCTTCAGCGTCGGGGCTGTGAATGTGCGCACCGGCAATTTCGTCTATTTCGATAACACCACGCACACAATCCGACCTGAGCATGTGATGGCGAGCGGATCGCTGCCGCCCGGCTTCCCAGCAGTGGAGATCGACGGCGAATACTATTGGGACGGCGGGCTCATCTCGAACACGCCGCTCGACTGGGTGGTCGATGCGGGCCGGCGGCAGGATACGCTCGCGTTCCAGGTCGACCTGTGGAATGCCCACGGCGAACTGCCCCGCAACTTGGCCGAGGTCGGGACGCGGCACAAGGAGATCCAGTATTCCAGCCGGACGCGCGCCAGCACCGACCAGTTCAAGCGCGTACAGCATCTGCGCAATGCGCTCGCAAGCCTCCTGTCGAATCTGCCGGACGATCTGCGAACCAGCGACGAGGCAAAGCTACTCAGCCCGGAGGCGGACCGCAAAGCGTACAACATCATCCAGCTGATTTACCGGTCGAAACACTACGAAGGCCACTCAAAGGACTACGAGTTTTCCCGGTTATCGATGGAGGAGCACTGGCGCGCCGGTTATCATGATGCGGTGCGCACGTTACGCCATCCCGAGGTGTTGCGGCGCCCCGACGATCAGGAGGGGGTTCGCACATTCGATCTCGTTAAGGACGGGCGGGAGTAGCGCGCAACGAAACTACCGGGCGCAGGGAACATCCTGCGCCGAAAGTGTCAAGCGCGGCTGATCTGCGCACCAACCTCTGTGGTCTGCGAGTCGGCCTGCCGCACTCGCGACCCGCTCAATCGAACACAGATGAGTTTAGCTATGCACGAAGACATTGTTCGGACCAGAGCATTCGCAATGCCCCTGACCAGCCCGGCCTACCCGATCGGACCCTATCGCTTTCGCAATCGGGAGTATCTGATCATCACCTACCGGACCGACCCAAAGAAGCTTCGGGTGCTCGTCCCGGAACCGCTCCAGATCGACGAGCCGCTGGTGAAGTTCGAGTTCATCCGCATGCCGGACTCGAACGGCTTCGGCGATTACACCGAGAGCGGACAGGTCATTCCCGTCTCGTTCCGCGGCCGCAAAGGTAGCTACACCCATTGCATGTTTCTCAACGACCATTCGCCCATTGCTGGGGGGCGTGAGCTGTGGGGTTTCCCCAAGAAGCTTGCCAATCCCACCCTGCGCACGGAGGTCGATGCCCTGGTCGGCACGCTCGACTACGGTCCGGTTCGCATCGCGACCGCTACAATGGGCTATAAGCACCAGGCTGCCGATTTCGCAAGCGTCATGACCTCGCTTCGCGAGCCCAACTTTCTGCTGAAGATCATTCCCCATGTCGATGGCACCACACGCATCTGCGAACTCGTTGAGTATTACCTGGAGGACGTCAACTTGAAAGAGGCCTGGACCGGTCCGGCATCCCTGAACCTGTGGTCGCATGCCTTGGCGCCGATCGCGGAGCTGCCGATCCTGGAGGTGGTCTCGGCGACCCACATCCTGGCCGATCTGACGCTCGGACTCGGCAAGGTCGCGCATGACTATCTGGCGCCATCCGAGCCGTCTCACTGGAAACAGAGACGCTACGAACCTGCGGAATGAAGTTTCCCCCAGTGCAGCCATCATCACCAGTGGCTCGCATACGATGCAGGACAGCAAGTATGCATCCCGGAACTGAGACGGAAAGCGAAAAAGGGTGCGCTGATGGGCGAAAGAGTCCTCGGCGTATTCCGGAGAGCACCATGAGCGCGGTTAAACCTCAACGGATCCTCATTGCCGACGACAACCCGATTATGCGGGAGACACTCGCGCAGTGGCTGAGCGCCCAAGCCCATGAAGTCATTACGGCGGATACGGGCGAGAGGGCCTTTCTGGCCTTGCGCGACTGGAGCCACCCCATCGGCTGGCTGTACACACGTGCCGTGCTGCCCGGCCTGGTCGACGGCTGGATTCTCGCTGACCAGTATCATGAGGTGCACGAGAACAGGGTCGTGATTTTGGCTGGCGCGGAGCAGCGAGTATCGTCACGCGGCGATCTTGTCTTGAAACAGCCGACCGCGGTTGCGGTATTCAACGCCATTCAACAGGCCCTTGTGGCCGCGAAGACGGCGACTTTCACAACGGACGCGGCCGAGGCTAGCCGGGCGGCCTGAGAAGCCGTGTCACTAGCGCCGGCAAGACCGAGATTGCATTTACATGATGGCTCACAAAGGTCGCCAACGATTCAGGAAGGTAGGACATGACGGGCAACGTAGTGTCTTTTGCCCTGGGTGCCGTTGCCCCGCTCGCATTGGTTGGGTGGGTGCTGTTCTTCCACTGACAATGCCCTGAAAGGGCTTGGTATGATGCCAAAGATGAAATGTCGTTCCGTCAACAGGACCCGCAAGACATGCGGGGGAGGGCATACGAGCAATGGTCGACAGTCGGTTCGTACAAGGTCCCACACTCGATGAGTTGAGGATTGTTGGGAAATTCCTACCCAAGGCGAGTGCTTCAGACTGAACGATTGGATACAGCAACAAGGAGGCTTTAATGACACTTCACTCCAAATCCGCCGTTGTGACCGGCTCGACCGGCGGGATCGGGTTGGCCATCGCCCGGGCTCTCGCCAAGGAAGGGGCCAATGTCGTCATCAACGGCTTCGGCGATGCGGACGACATCGAGAAGACGCGCGCCGGCATCGAGAGCGAGTACGGCGTCACGTCGATCTATTCACCGGCCGACATGTCGAAGCCGCACGATGTCGAGGAGATGATCCGCCTCGCTGAGCGGACATTCGGCGGCGTCGACATTCTCGTGAACAATGCGGGCATCCAGTTCGTCTCGCCGGTGGAGAATTTCCCGGTCGAGAAATGGGACCAGATCATCGCCATCAACCTCTCGTCCGCCTTCCATGCCATCCGCGCCGCGGTGCCGGGCATGAAGGCGCGCGGCTGGGGCCGCATCATCAACACGGCCTCGGCCCATTCGCTGGTGGCCTCGCCGTTCAAGTCGGCCTATGTGGCAGCCAAGCACGGCATCGCCGGCCTCACTAAGACGGTGGCGCTCGAAGCGGCCACCGACGGCATCACGGTGAACTGCATCAGCCCCGGCTATGTCTGGACGCCCCTCGTCGAAAAGCAGATCCCCGACACCATGAAGGCGCGCAACATGACCAAGGAACAGGTGATCAACGACGTGCTCCTAGAGGCGCAGCCGACCAAGCAGTTCGTCACCGTCGATCAGGTCGCGGCCCTCGCCGTGTTCCTGTGCTCCGACGCAGCGAGCCAGATCACCGGCACGAATCTGGCCATGGATGGCGGCTGGACGGCGCAATGACGGGTCGAGCCGGAAAACCGCATGGGGCATCCCGCGGCCTCGCCGGGCCGCGGGCGGATTCAAAGGGACTTTGGTGCACAATTCAGACGTGGGCTGCGTTCATTCCCTGGCGATGGAGCTCAGGTGATGCGCTGGTACACGGGCATGCCAAGTCGGGTCATGATGTCGACGACCTTGCAGCCAGCAGCGGCTTCGGTCTTCTGTGTTGCAGAGTCCGGGCGTGAAGGCGGCGACCAATCAGGGTCTTGTAGCGCATCATCGCCACCTCGCCCAAGGACCGCCGGCCGTAGTTGACGGCCTTCTGCCAGCCGAGCCGGCCCCGCTCCTGGATCATCCGGAGGTGGCGGTCACGCTGCGCGGGCGCCGTCTCGGCATTGTTGCTCAGCACTGCCATTGACTGCGGCGGGATGATCCCGGCAGTGGCAGGATCCCGTTCGGCAACGATGCGGTACACAGAATCACCACCGTACGCGCCATCGGCTGTGACCGAAGCGATCGGGCCTGAGATCTGATCGAGCGAAGGTCCGACCTGCGAGGCATCGCCGTCTTCTGTGCGGGTCAGTTCCGAGGCGACGATCTCATCAGTGTCGGGATCAACGGCGAGGTGTAACTTACGCCAGGTCCGGCGCCCCTTGTCTCCATGCTTCTGGCGCTGCCATTCGCCGGCCCCGAATACCTTCAGGCCGGTGGAATCGATTACCACGTTCACCGGACCGCTCATTGCGCGCACCGTCTTGGCAACGGTCAAGTCAATGCTGCGGCGCGAGAAGGTCGTGTGATCGGGAACTGGGACATCCGATCCGAGCAGACTCAGAATCGAGACCAGCATTCCTTCGGTCTGCCGCCACGGCCTTCCAAAGGCTAAGCGGAGCATCAAGCCGGTCTCGATCGCAATCGCGGAGTATTGCTGCGGTCGCCCCCGCCCGCCGCTGCGGGGTGGCGTCCAGGCCGCCAGCGCCGCGGGTGTCACCCACACCGTCAAGTCGCCGCGCCGGCGCAGCGCCGCATCATAGTCGCGCCAATTCTTTACACGGTAGCGAGCCTTTGGAATCCTGCGGCGGCGCTCTTGATTGACCTTGTAGGGCATGCAGCTCTCGGCTTCAGAGGAGCGCCTCTATACCTTCTGCCAACTACGCGCGACATCTCAGACCGCTTTATGCACCTGTACCAAGGCGGCGCACGGCCAGCTCCAATGTAAGCTGGCCGTGCGGGCCAACCTGCCGGGAGCAACCATTTATGCACTCGTGCCACGAGCACCAGCGTTGGACTTGTGCCCCGGTGGGTTGGCCACGGCGGATGCCCAGTAGGAAGTTGCGCCTGTGAGCGCCAGTACAGGGATCGGCAAGCGTCGTGGCGGCCCGTCTTCACCGGAGGGCAAGAAACATGACTGAGGAGAGATTAATCTGGTTTGCCGGAGTCGACTGGGGCTCGCAGAAGCATCAAGCCTGCCTGCTCGATGCTGCAGGCGTGGTTGTCGGCGAGCGGGAGTTCCCGCACGGAGGCTCGGGTCTGGCGCTCCTGTGTGATTGGCTCTTGGCTCTGGCGGGTGATGCCAGTGCTGTGGCCGTCGCCATCGAGGTGCCGCATGGGCCCGTCGTCGACACCCTGTTGGACCGCGGCTTTGCGGTTCACGCCATCAACCCCAAGCAACTTGATCGTCTGCGGGACCGCTTCAGTGTCGCCGGCGCAAAGGACGACCGCCGGGATGCCCGCATCGCTGCGGCCGGACTGCGCACCGATCCCTATCTCTACCGGCAGGTCGAGATGGGCGATCCAGTGGTGATCGAGCTGCGCGAGTGGTCACGCCTGGCCGAGGAGCTCCAGCAGGAGCGCGTGCGCCTGAGCACCCGGGTTCGCCAACAACTCTGGCGCTACTACCCGCAACTGCTCGCGGTGGCCGAGGATGTTGCGGCCGAGGGGGTCCTGGCCCTGTGGAATCTCGCGCCAACACCGGCCAAAGCAGCGCGCCTGCGCCAGACCACGATGGCGCGCCTCCTCAAGCAGCACCACATCCGCAAGGTCGATGCCGTGAACCGCTCCGGGATTCCCGGAGGCTCCAACTCCTGACAGGATGGAGCCATGACAAAGCGAACACCCCCTTATTCTCCAGAGGTCCGCGAGCGGGCGGTCCGGATGGTTTTCGATCACCGCAACGAGTACGCCTCGCAGTATGAGGCGATCCTGTCGATCGCAGCGAAGATCGGCTGCTCGCGCGAGACGCTGCGCCAGTGGGTGCGGCAGGCGGAGCGCGATCAAGGCCTTCGCCCTGGGCCGACGAGCGCGGAGCAGGAGAAGATCAAGGCACTCGAGCGTGAGGTGCGGGAACTGCGCCAGGCCAACGAGATCCTGCGCAAGGCCAGCGCGTATTTTGCCCAGGCGGAGCTCGACCGCCGCTTCAAGCCATGAAGGCGTTTATCGACGAGCATGGTGAGGTTTACGGGGTCGAGCCGATCTGCCGTGTTCTGCCGATCGCCCCGTCGACCTACTACGAACATGCCGCCTGCAAGGCCGATCCGGACCGCAGACCAGCCCGCGAGCGCCGGGATGCCGAACTCAGCCAGGAGATCCGCCGGGTCTTTGCGGAAAACTTCGGGGTCTATGGGGTGCGCAAGGTCTGGCGCCAGCTGCAGCGTGAAGGGATCGATGTTGCGCGCTGCACGGTCGCCCGGCTGATGCGGCAGATGGGCCTGAAGGGTGTGGTTCGCGGCAAGAGCATCAGGACGACCGTCAGCGACGCTGGCGCGCCGTGCCCGCGCGACCGGGTCAACCGGCAGTTCAACGCGCCGCGGCCGAACGCCTTGTGGGTCAGCGACTTCACGTTTGTCGCAACCTGGTCGGGCTTCGTCTATGTGGCCTTCGTGATCGATGCCTTCGCTCGCCGGATCGTGGGCTGGCGGGTGTCACGCTCGGCCCGGGCCGAGCTCGTGCTCGATGCCCTGGAGCAGGCTCTCCATGGCCGGCAGCCTTGGCGAACCAGCCTCATCCACCACAGCGATAGAGGGGTTCAATATGTGTCGATTAAATACACCGAACGCCTCGCCGAGGCGGGCATCGAGCCATCGGTCGGCAGTGTCGGCGACTCGTACGACAATGCCTTGGCGGAAACCGTCATCGGCCTGTTCAAGACCGAGGTGATCCATCGGCGTGGTCCGTGGCGCTCGTTTGAGGCGGTTGAGTTTGCCACTCTCGAATGGGTCGATTGGTACAACAATCGGCGCCTGCTCGAGTCCATCGGCAGCATTCCGCCCGCCGAAGCGGAAGCTGCCTACTATGCGAAGCTTGAGGTCATGCCAATGGCCGCGTAGAATCCAAGCCCACCGGCCTCCGGAAAACTCGGCGCGGTTCACCGCAACGGCACTTGGCATCCTGCGCCAGCCTGCCATCACGGTGGCGCCGGGTGTGACCGAGGCGGCTGTCCTTCACCTGCGTTCTCTCGTGGCTCGGTTGCGGGTGGCCAACCGCGAACTCCATCTCGCCGAGCACAAGCTCGATGAGCTCTGCATGGTCTTGAGCACGACAGGATCTGAGCCAGAGAGCATCCGGGTGAGCGATGGAGCCATCCTCAGGTCCCTGCCCGGGATTGGTCGGATCACGCTGGCCATTCTGCTCTCCGAGGCGCCTGGGCCGCTCAGCCGCCGCGATGATCCCGCGCTCAGGACCTTGTCCGGGGTCGCGCCCGTCACGAAGCGCAGCGGCAAATCCCATCTTGTTGTCATGCGCTATGCCGCTCATCAGCGACTGCGCAACGCCGTCTTCCACTGGGCGCGATCTGCCGTCCAGACTGATCCCAAGAGCGGCATTCGCTATGCCGCTTTGCGTCAGAGGGGCCACTCCTATGGACGGGCCCTGCGAGGGGTCGCCGACCGGCTGCTCGGGGTCGCCTGTACGCTCCTGAAGCATCAGACCATCTTCGATCCCAAACTCAGCATGCCGCCCGCCGGACCAGCCGGCGACACAGCGCCTCAATCCGTATCAGGCGCTTGACGAACGGTAGGAAGTCCAACGTCATCCTTGGTGGCACCCGGGGGCGTCGTGCCTAGGCCTGATCCCGGGATGAACGTAGTCAGCCCTTTGTCATGCTTTCAAGCTTACCGTTGGCTGAAGTGAGCTCACATTGGATATTGGCCATCTCCGAGATTTAATTCCAATATCTTCCCGGACTTGCAAGCTCATGCGACAGGTATTGATCCGGCGTTCTTACGGGAACATGCTCATCCCGCATTGCAACAGGCAAAGTTGTCGTTCGAGCGCAGTCTGGGTATCATGGGCAAACGGGGTTTCTGGATGAAGGTTCTAGCCCGGTCGGTGTTAAGGCGAGCTCGGGCTGGCAGTGGAGACCCGCCTTGAACTTGTCTTTCCGGTTCGGCGCTCAGGAGGAGAGTAGCTTCCAGTTCCTGTGGGAGGATGGTGAACGTTCTTTCTACCGGGGATGGCGCCTGGACGACGAAGGTCAGCGCAAGGCTGTGTTGGCTGTATGGCCCGCCGCCGAGCATCCAGCCCCCGCCAGTCTCCATCGCCTCGCGCACGAATACGGCCTAAAGGACGAGCTGGACAGTGCATGGGCTTTGCGGCCGCTGGAGCTTGGGCGTGAAGGCGGCCGGACCGTACTGGTGCTCGAGGATCCCAACGGCGAGCCGCTCGACAGACTGCTCGGTGTCCCAATGGAGGTGGGTCGCTTCTTGCACCTCGCCATTGGCATCGCCACGGCCTTGGGCCGGGTCCACCAGCGTGGACTGATCCACAAGGACCTCAAGCCGACCAACATCCTGGTCACCGGCGAAGACGGGCAGGTGCGGCTCACGGGCTTTGGTCTCGCCTCGCAGCTGCAACGTGAACGCCAGGGCTTGGCCCCGCCCGAGGAGATCGCCGGCACACTGGCCTACATGGCGCCGGAGCAGACCGGGCGCATGAACCGCTCGATCGATTCCCGCAGCGATCTCTACGCGCTCGGCGTCACGCTCTACCAGATGCTCACCGGTGTTCTGCCATTCACGGCGACCGATCCGATGGAGTGGGTGCATTGCCATATCGCGCGGCAGCCAATTCCACCAGCCGAGCGTCAGAAGGAAGTGCCGGAAGCAATCTCTGCAGTCGTCATGAAGCTGCTCGCCAAGACAGCCGAGGAGCGGTATCAAACTGCACTTGGGCTCGAGTGCGACCTCCAGCACTGCCTAGCCGAGTGGAAGGCTCATTGTCGCATCGACGCCTTTCCACCCGGCGCCCACGACACACCCGACCGGCTCCTCATCCCCGAGAAGCTGTATGGGCGAGAGCCTGAAATCGACACTTTGCTCGCCGCCTTCGGCCGCGTGGTCACGAGCGGCGTGCCGAAGCTGGTTCTGGTCTCCGGCTATTCCGGCATCGGCAAGTCTTCCGTCGTCCGTGAGCTGCACAAGGTGCTGGTGCCTCCGCGCGGTCTGTTCGCGTCCGGCAAGTTCGACCAATTCAAGCGCGACATCCCATATTCGACACTCGCACAAGCTTTTCAGGGCCTGATCCGGACTCTTCTGGCGAAGAGCGATGGCGAGCTGGCGTCC
Organism: Microvirga ossetica; assembly: GCF_002741015.1. Lineage (NCBI taxonomy): Bacteria > Pseudomonadati > Pseudomonadota > Alphaproteobacteria > Hyphomicrobiales > Methylobacteriaceae > Microvirga > Microvirga ossetica. Next base: position 540,324 of record NZ_CP016618.1, read on the forward strand.
TGGCGCGACGCCCTGCTGGCGGCTCTCGGCCCTAACGGCCAGCTCATGGTTGACCTCGTTCCCGAACTGAAGCTCATCATTGGCGAACAGCCGCCGGTTCCAGAACTGCCGCCGCAGCAGTCGCAAAGCCGGTGCCAGCTGGTCTTCCGGCGCTTCCTCGGCGTCTTCGCCCAGCCGGACCATCCGCTGGCGCTGTTCCTGGACGATCTGCAATGGCTCGATCCCGGCACCCTCGATCTGCTTGAGGATTGGTTGACGCAGCCGGACGTGCAGCACCTGCTGCTGATCGGTGCCTACCGCGACAACGAGATCGATGCCACGCATCCGCTCCGGCGCAAGCTCGAAGCTATTCGGAAAGCGGGAGCGTCGGTGCAGGAGATCGTGCTGGCGCCGCTCGGGCTCGGCGATGTGGGTCGGCTCATCGCCGATGCCCTGCACAGCGAGCGGGACGGCGCCGAGCCTCTAGCCCGGTTGGTGCACAAGAAGACGGCCGGCAATCCGTTCTTCACTATCCAGTTTCTTACCGCGCTCGCCGAGGAGAGCCTGCTCGCCTTCGATCATGGTCAGGTGCGCTGGTCCTGGGACCTCGAGCGCATCAAGGCCAAGGGCTTCACCGACAATGTCGTGGACCTGATGCTTGGCAAGCTGACTCGCCTGCCCGGAGCGATCCAGACGGCGCTGCGGCAGCTCGCCTGCCTGGGCAACGGCGCGGCGATCGCCACCCTGAGCATGGTCAATGGCACGAGCAAGGCGGCGACGGATGCTGCGCTCTGGGAGGCGGCGCGGGCCGGGCTGGTGTTCCGGCAGGCAGGGACCTACCGGTTCCTGCACGATCGCGTCCAGGAGGCGGCCTATGCGCTCATCCCCGAGGGCGAGCGGGCCGCCGAGCACCTGCGGATCGGCCGTCAGCTCGTTGCGCGCACGCCGCCGGAGACGGTCGAGGCGCGCGTCTTCGAGATCGTGAGCCAGCTCAACCGCGGCGCGGCCCTGATCACCACGGCGGAGGAGCGGGAGCGGCTCGCCGAACTCAACCTGCTCGCGGGCCGGCGCGCCAGGGCCTCGACCGCCTATGCCTCTGCGCTGACCTATCTCATGGCCGGAACGGCGCTGTTGCCTGAGGATGCGTGGGAGCGCCGCCTGGAGCTCGCCTTCGCGCTCGAGCTGCACCGGGCCGAATGCGAGTTCCTCACGGGCTTGCTGATGGAAGCGGAGGCGCGCCTTACCGCCCTGGCAAGCCGCGCTATCAGCCTCCCAGACTTGGCCACCGTCACCCGGCTGCAGGTGGACCTCTTCATGACTCTCGGGCGAAGCGACAGCGCCGTCGCGGTCGGTCTCGACTACCTACGCCGCATCGGTATCGCTTGGTCGGCGCATCCGACGCGAGAGGAAGTCCGGCAGGAATACGCGCGGATATGGCGGCAGCTCGGGGACCGCCCGATCGAGACGCTGCTCGACCTGCCGCGCATGACAGATCCGGTCGCGTGCGGGACGATGGAGGTCCTCACCGCGCTCGTGACGCCGGCCTTGTTCAGCGACGAGAACCTGCGCTGCCTAATCATCGGCCGCATGGGGAATCTCAGTTTGGAGCACGGCAATAGCGACGCATCGTGCTATGCCTACACCGCAATAGGCACCGTGCTGGGGCCGTACTTCGGCAACTATAAGGCGGGACTCCGCTTCGGCCAGCTCGGGCTGGACCTAGTGGAACAGCCTGGGATGGACCGCCTGAAGGCCCGGGTCTACCTGGCTTTCGGAAACCTCGCGAATCCCTCGATACGGCATCCCCGGACGGCCCGTCCGCCCGCGCGACATGCCTTCGACGCGGCACAGCAGGCCGGAGACCTCACTTACGCGGCCTTTAGCTGCAACGGCCTGATCACGCAGCTCCTCGCCAGCGGTGATCCGCTCGCCGAGGTGCAGCGCGAGGCCGAGCACGGGCTCGACTTCGCGCGCCAGGCGCGGTTCGCTCTCGTCGTCGACCTCATCACCGCACAGCTTCAGTTGATCCGGACGCTTCGCGGTCTCACGCCGGCATTCGGCCGCTTCGACGACATCCAGTGCGACGAGGAGCGGTTGGAGCGTCATCTGGAGGCGGATTCACGCCTGGCGATCGCCTCCTGCTTGTACTGGATCCGCAAGCTGCAGGCCCGCGTGCTCGCCGGTGACCACGCCGGCGCTGTCGCGGCGGCGGCGAAAGCAGAGCGCCTCCTCTGGATGTCGCCCTCCATCTTCGAGCGGGCAGAATACCACTTCTACGCTGCGCTCATGCTGGCCTCGCTCTGCGGCGCGGCATCCACCGCGGAGAGGAATCAAGACCGACAAGCCTTGGCGGGCCACCACCGCCAGCTTCGGAAGTGGGCCGAGCACTGCCCGGAGAACTTCGAGAGCCGCGCCGCGCTGGTCGGCGCGGAGATTGCGTGCATCGACGGCCGCGATGTTGACGCGATGCGCCTCTACGAGCAGGCCATCCGTTCGGCTCGCGCCAGCGGCTTCGTCCACAACGAGGCGATCGCCACTGAGCGCGCTTCCGCCTTCTACCGGGCACGCGGGTTTGACCAGTTTGCCGCCCTCTACCTGCGGAATGCCCGTCACTGCTATCTTCGTTGGGGAGCCGACGGCAAGGTGCGGCAACTCGATGAAATTTATCCGCACCTGCGGGAGGACGGGCCAGCGTCCAGCCCGACGAGGACGATCGGGGCGCCGGTCGAGTATCTCGACCTTTCGACCGTGATCACCGTGTCTCAGGCCGTCTCTGGCGAGATCGTGCTGGAGAAGCTGCTCGAGACGCTCATGCGCACCGCTCTTGCCCAGGCAGGGGCGGTGCGCGGGCTGTTGATCCTCTCGCACGGGGCCGAACCGCGGATCGCGGCGGAAGCCATGACTTGCGGCGATACGATTGTCGTGCATCTGCGCGACGAGCCGGTGGTTCCGGCCGCATTGCCGGAATCAGTTCTCCATTATGTTCTGCGGACCCGGGAGAACGTGGTTCTCGACGATGCTTCAGCGCCGAACCCGTTTGCGACGGATCCCTACATCCCGCAGCACCACGCCCGATCGGTTCTGTGCCTCCCATTGCTGAATCAGGCCAAGCTCATCGGGGTGCTCTACCTCGAGAACAACTTGGCCCCTCGCGTCTTCGCGCCGGCCCGGATGGCCGTGCTGAAGCTGCTCGCCTCGCAGGCGGCGATCTCGATCGAAAACACCCGTCTCTACCGCGACCTCGAACAGCGTGAAGCCCGGATCCGGCGCCTGGTCGAGGCCAACATTATCGGCATCTTCCTCTGGAACTTTGATGGCCGGATCCTTGAGGCCAATGACGCCTTCCTCCACATCGTGGCCTACGGGCGCGAGGAGCTCGTGGCCGGCCGCTTGCGCTGGACCGACCTGACGCCGCCGGAATACCAGCCCGCCGACCAGGGAGCGGCCGAAGAAATCAGGCAGACCGGAAGCTGCAGGCCCTATGAAAAGGAATTCCTCCGCAAGGACGGCAGCCGCGTGCCCGTGCTGCTCGGAGGGACGACCTTCGAGGAGAGCAGGACCCAGGGTGTTGCCTTTGTGCTCGACCTGACAGAGCACAAGCGAATGGAGGCCGAGGCGCGCGAGAGCGAGCGGCGGTTGCGCGAGTCGCAGATGGAGCTTGCGCACGCTAACCGCGTCACAACCATGGGCCAGCTGACCGCCTCCATCGCCCACGAGGTCAATCAGCCCATCGCCGCGGCGGTCACCAATGCCCAGGCCGGCTTGCGCTGGCTGGCTCGCGAACCGCCCGACATGGCGGAGGTCCGCCAATCCCTCGGCCGCATCGTCGAGAGCGCAGAACGGGCTGGCGAGGTCATCGGCCGGATCAAGGCCCTGGTTAAGAAGGCGCCCGCCCTTAAGGGTCGGCTGGACGTCAATGAAGCCGTCTGCGACGTCGTCAGCCTGACCCGCAGCGAAGCGCTGAAGCATGGCGTCTCGTTGCAGACGGATCTCGCACCGGGCTTGCCATCCGTGGCTGGCGACCGCGTCCAACTGCAGCAGGTTGTCCTCAATCTGATCATGAACGCGATCGAGGCGATGAGCGGCCTGGACGCCGGACCGCGGGAGGTGCTGGTCCGCTCGGAGGCGGATGCTTCGGGCGGAGTGGTGGTCGCCGTGCGGGATTCGGGCCCAGGCTTGGACGCGAAGGGTTTGGAGCGTGTCTTCGCGCCCTTCTACACGACCAAATCCAGCGGCATGGGCATGGGCCTGGCGATCTGCCGCTCGATCATCGAGGCGCACGGCGGGCGATTGTGGGCCGAGGCAAACGAACCGCGAGGGGCCGTGTTTCAGTTCACCCTGCCTTTAGAGGGACAGGACCATCCCCAGTGACAGCAACTCGCTGAGACCCTGTAAACCTTGGATGATCCGGCAAAGGCTTTGGATCCCGAGCGCACCGATCGATAGACGAAGAACGGTTCGAGAATGGAGTCTGGCGGACACGGTCGTTTACGCTATAATTCCTTACGGCTGTGAGGATTTTGCCGCAGGATCGCAGGGCATTCGACCAGTGCGATTATGACCGCCAGTCCGTTGGCGACCAGATTGGCGACCATCGCAGGATGACGGAGGTTTTTCGCCGGCTGCTCAGCGGGGGCTGAAACCGCGGCAGTCTTCACCGCAATTGAAAGTTCCGAGACCCGTTGCTGCGGACGAAGCCCCATCCGAGAATTGGCACCGGCAGGGGCGACGGGCGGGAGGACGACATGAGTGTCAACATCACCTTTGCTCCATTGTCGCGATTGCTGACAGCGGTCTGCGCTGCCACTTTGTTGGCGCCCGCGAGTTCGATACCGGCTCAGGCGCTCGAAGCCAAATGGTGCAAGGACGCTCACATCCGCTTCTTCGTAGGCGGCGCCCAGGGTGATGCATTCGCTACCATCGTCTATAACGGCGCGAAGCAGGCGGAGGCCGACCTCGGACCCAAGGTCGATTATCTCTTCTCGAGCTGGAATGTCGAGGTGATGACGCAGCAGCTTCGCGAGGCTGTCGCGGTGAAACCGGATGGCATCGCGATGATGGGACATCCAGGCGATGCTGCAATCATGCCCCTCGCCGAGCAGGCGGCAAAGGCCGGCATTAAAATGATATATCAAAATGTCCCCATACCGAAGGTCGTAGCGGCCTTTGGGGGCGGCTACATTGGCGCCCGACAGGATGAGCAGGGCCGTGCTCTTGGGGCAGAGGCAATCAAGCGCGCAGGCCTCACGGCTGGCGATAGGGCCATTGTCTTCGGCTCATTCGAAAACGAGAACCGTGGCGCGCGTGAGCGCAGTACGGTGGCGGTCTTGAAGGAAGCGGGCTTGGAGGTGATCCAAATCAGCGACCCGCCCACCGGTGAATGGGCATCCGATCCCAACCTCGCCATCCCGGTTATTACCGCAGCGCTCGTCAACAACCCGGACGTCAAGGCGGTCGGCTACTCTGGCGGCCAAATGCTTGGAAACGTCCCGACCTACATGCAGGCAGCCGGCAAGCAGCCGAAGGAAATCTTCAATTTCGGTTTCGACACCAGTCCACAGGTCGTCGAGGCCTTCAAAGGCGGTTGGGTGCAGCTAGCGGCGGATCAGCAGCCATTCCAGCAGGGCTATCTCCCGATCCTGAACCTCTGCCAGCAGATCGTGTTGGGACTTGCACCGATCAACGTCGATACCGGCGCCGGGTTCGTCACACCGGAAAACTATCACGTGGTCGCCAAGCTGGCGGAGCAGGGCCTACGCTGAGATTGGGTTGAACAGGCGGGTTCATCGACCGGCGGGCCACAGGAGCGGCACTTGGCGGATCACCTGATCGAGCTGCGCGACATCAAGAAACGTTACGGCAGCATCGAGGCGCTCGCTGGCATTGACTTCCACGTCGATGCCGGCGAGGTGGTTGGCCTCATCGGTGACAATGGTGCGGGCAAATCGACGCTGATCAAGATCCTCGCCGGCGCTGTGAAGCCCTCCGGCGGCGAAATCAAAATACGCGGAAGACCCGTATCGAGATGGAGCGCCGCGCAAGCGCGCGCGGCCGGGATCGAGACCGTCTTTCAGGACCGGGCGCTCGCTGTGCAGCAATCGATCGTCCGCAATATTTTCATGGGCAACGAGCTTACTGGACCGTTCGGCTGGCTCAACGTGAAGCGCGAACTCGCGGAGGCGAACCGGCTCATGCGCGAGATCGGCTTTACTTCGAAGCTGTTCACGCCGCGCTCGATTGTCGGGCAGCTGTCTGGCGGGGAGCGTCAGGGCGTAGCCATGGCCCGCGCGATTCACAAACGGGCAGACCTTATCATCCTTGACGAGCCGACGACGGCGCTCTCGCTCGCCGAGACGGCGAAAGTTTTCCACTTCGTGCGCCACGTGCGGGCGAGGGGCCGCTCGGTCGTTTTCATCGACCACAACATTCACCACGTCTTCGACATCGCCGACCGTATCGTCGTGCTCGACCGCGGCAGGATCGTCCTCGAGGCGGAACGCTCCGAGGTAAACACGGCCGAGGAGCTGATCCGCTTCATGGAACAGGTCGCCGCCCATCCCGTGCCCCCAAGCGGACACCGTACATTAGAGTGAGACAGGCGTGCGATGAACAATCTCGCGGAACCCAGCAGACCGACCTCGACGGATGACACAAGGATTGCGGCGGCCGAGGGGAGGAATCCGTTGGACCATCCGCTCCGCAGATGGCTAATCGAGTGCCGCGCGGCGCTCAGCACATTCGGCGTGTTCGTGGTGATGATGGCGATCTTCATCGCCGCTAATCCAGCTGTCTTCACGACCTGGTCCATTTACAGTTCCGTGCTTACCACCCTGCCCGTTGCGCTTTTTATTGTGGTCCCGCTGGTCTTTGTGGTGACGGCCGGCGATATTGATCTCTCCTTTCCTGCCACAATGGGGTTCTCGTCGTGGATATTCGCGCTTCTCGTGAAGGCAGGATACGATCCCTTCGTCGGTATGGCGGCGGCGATCCTGACCGGTTCAGCGCTCGGCTTCTGCGTCGGCGCGCTCGTCGTTTATGGCAGCCTGTCGTCCCTGATCGCCACGCTCGGCATGAATTTCCTCTTACGCGGCCTGATCCAAATCATCAACGAGGGCAGGTCGATGGCGCTCGTCACGCTTAGCCAGAGCTGGGCCTACAAGATCTTCTCGAGCCAGGTATTCGGAGTGCCGGTTCAGATATTCTGGGCAACGGCATTCGTGATCTTCGCAGCGCTCCTCTACAACCGCCACCGTTTTGGAGCGCAGGTGAAGATAATCGGCGACAACCCCGACAGTGCCGATCAGATGGGAATTAACGTGAAGCGTGTGCGCGTGAAAACGTTCACCTTCATGGGAATAGGCGCAGCAATCGGTGGAACGTTCTCCACCATGATCAACTTCACATGGTGGCCTACGACCGGCGACGGCTACCTTCTCCCCGTGCTCGCCTCCGTGTTTGTCGGCGGTACACCCACATGGGGCGGCGTCGGCACCGTGATTGGCAGCGCGATCGGCGCACTCATTGTCGCCTTTATCCAAACCGGCATCGTAGCGGCAGGTCTCAGCGGTTTTTACGTGCAGTTCTTCAACGGCCTGATCATCATTCTTTCGCTGATCGGCCACAGATGGAACCAGATACGCTACCGCTAGCCAGGAGGCATTCTACCAGCTCTGCCGAAGGCTCGCGCGGCCCTTCGCCCGTCTGAGAGAGCGGGTTCATTGCGATCCCTCCGGTCCATGCTACCGCACCCGGTTACCAGAGCCCGCGTTTTGACACACTCTCGACCCAGCGGGACGCAGAGACAGGCATTGGACAGACCACCAACGCCCTAGTTCCTCTGCACAGTGGATTTGACCGATTGAGGTGGGCGTAGGACAGGCAGGCGTTTGGGTTCCACCAGCACCTCAATGCTGCGGGCAAGACCAGGCTGCCGGCGGATCAATCCGGCGCGCTCCAGCGTGAGCACCATCTGGTGAACAGAGGGCGGGCTCACCTGAAAGTGGCGTTGCATGTCGACCTCGGCGGGCGGCCGACCATGAACCCGGCTGTAGGCATCGATGAAGGCCAGGTACTGACCTTGTGTGTCAGTGAAGCTGGGTTGCGCAGACGACATCCGTAGACCTTCGATTCATCTGAGCCTCTTTCGAGGAAGAGGCACCGATGAACATACGCTACCGGGTTGATCTGAGCGAGACCGAGCGCTGTGAGCTCGAGGCGATGCTCAGGGGCGGCAAGCACGCGGCACGCACGCTAAAGCGAGCTCAGATTCACCTAGCCGCCGATGCCGGGGTTGGTGACGAGATCATCGCCGCCCCTGTCGCGGTCGGCGCCTCCACGGTGTCCCGGACCAAGCGCCGCTTTGTAGAAGGCAACCTGGAACGGGCCCTGAGGGAGGAGCCGCGTCCCGGCGCCGCCCGCAAGCTCTCGGGCAAGGACGAAGCCCTTCTGGTGGCAACGGCCTGCTCAAGCCCACCCGAGGGCCGCGCCCGCTGGACCTTGGAGCTATTGAGCGACACGCTGGTTCAGCTGACCGCGCACGACAGCCTCTCGCGTGAGACGGTGCGCCGGCGGCTCTCCGAGAACGCGCTCAAGCCCTGGCGGCAGAAAAAGTGGTGTGTCCCAAAGGTCAATGGCGAGTCCGTCGCGCGCATGGAAGACGTTCTTGATCTCTATGCCGAAACTCCTGATCCGAACCGTCCGGTGGTGTGCTTCGATGAAAGCCCAACCCAGCTCATTGGCGAGGTGCGCCAGCCCATCGCGGCTGAGCCCGGGCAGGTGAAGCGCTACGACGATGAGTACCGCCGCCACGGGACGCTGAATCTGTTCGTTCTTCTCGACGCCCATCGGCCTGGCGGAAGGTCACGGTGAGCGAACGGCGCACGGCGGTCGACTTTGCCGCCTGCATGCGCGACTTGGTGGATGTGGATTTCCCGCAGGCCGAGCGAATCCGGGTGGTGATGGATAATCTGTCGACCCACACGCCCGGGTCGCTGTACGAGGCCTTTCCGGCTCCGGAAGCGCATCGCATCCTGCGCCGTCTGGAGTTCCACTTTACCCCCAAGCATGCCAGCTGGTTGAACATGGCCGAGATCGAGATCGGGGTGCTCAAGGGCCAGTGCTTGGCCCGGCGCATCGACAACCGCAGGCGACTTGAGCGCGAGATTGCCGCCTGGGAGCGCCAGCGCAATGCGGCCGGGGCTCGGATCCACTGGATGTTCCCCACCGACACCGCCCGCACCAAAATGGGCCGCGCCTATCCCAATCAAGACGCTTCCGAGCCCACTTCCAAGGAGTCATAATCACTGTGCCGAGGAACTAGGAATATTGGATGGAAAAGAAATACCAATCCAGCGGGTTCACTATGCCAGCCCCAGGGTGCTGTACCGGAGCGACCGCATGGTATAGCCTCGGCAGCTAAGACAATTGTCGACTGGGGCGGCGTTCAGACCTCAACGGAGGATCGGAATGAAGCGGGTACTTGTGACGGGAGGTAGCGGGAAGACAGGCCGGGCATGCGTCCGTGATCTTCTTGAGCATGGCTACGAGATCATCAACGTGGATGCTATGCCCCCGAGTGAGGCTCTCTGTTCGTTTGTTGAGGCCGACCTAAGCGATTTCGGGCAAGCGCTGGAGGCCCTGTCGGGAGTCGACTCACGGTACAACAAGGTCGAGGCGGTCGTGCATCTGGCGGCCATTCCGGCACCAGGCCGGCATACCAACGCCGTGACGTTCAGGAACAACATTCTCAGCACATACAATATCTTTGAGGCGGCGCGGAAACTCAGGATCCAGAATCTGGTCTGGGCTTCAAGCGAAACGGTTCTCGGCATTCCTTTCGATGAGCCTCCTCCCTACGCGCCTCTGGATGAAGAATACCCTGGTCGCCCGGAGACTGCCTACTCGCTGTCGAAGTCTCTGGGGGAGGAAATGGCGCGGCAATTCTGCCGCTGGGATCCTGACCTGAAGATCATCGGCCTGCGCTTTTCTAATGTGATGGAGCCGCCGGATTACGCGCGGTTCCCGTCGTTTGACACGGATCCGCAATCCCGGAAGTGGAACCTATGGGGCTATATCGACGCGCGGGATGCGGCTCAGGCTGTTCGGAAGGCCCTCGAGGCGCCTCTCAAAGGAGCCGAGGTGTTCATTATTGCCAATGTCGACACGGTGATGACCCGGACTAATGCGGAACTCATGGCAGAGATCTACCCGGGCGTTCCTTTCGTGAGGGAGGTTGGCCCAAACGAAACCCTTCTTTCGATCGGAAAGGCCCAGCAGCTTCTGGGATTTGAACCACGTTACGGCTGGCGTGCGGCTTCGCCACGTTAGGGACAGGGGCTCTGCAACTACTCTCCCCGTTTGACCCGCGCCCACTCCTGCTTGAGGATTCCTTGCAAGACTTGAGTGATGTCACGGCTGATGACCTCGATGCGGTCCTCAACGCCATCCTCCAGCAAAGGAGAGCGAAGCTGGTCGATCGCTTCCTTCGTCAGGACATTGAGCTGCTGATGGTCCTGCTCCAGTGGGTTGAGCATGAGCTCGATCTTGGAAACGGTCCGCAATAAATTCTCCACGCGCCTGGAAAGCTCGGGATCCTTTGCGATGATGACGCCGGTCGGCTCCTCCAGAGTCTGGCGGAACGCGGTCGCGATCAGAAGCTGCGAGTTGAGGCTCGCCACAAGGTCGCGCATCGTATCGATCCACTTCTGGCGATTAACCGACAGCACGTTGGCCTTGAACTCGAACTTGGCGATCCGCGTGTTGACGAATGGCCCGGCGATCGACGCGATCATTGCCGTCGAGGCCGCAATGAGGGTGATCCATTGCGGGTTAATGTCCATGGCCATCTGCCTCTCCAGTGGTACTGGCCTCGACCGAATCCAAGGTGACGGTGCTGGAGGTCATGGGCATCAATCCATCCTGTGAAAAGGTATGGAGAGAGGAATAGACGCTGGCAAATCTCTGGTCCAATATATTGTTTTTGATGTTTTGATTGGAAAAATATATCGGTAGACGAGTTCAACTATCGCGGCTCAGACTTCAAAGCCCGAGCGCAGGGCAAGCCGATCCAGGGCCCAGTTGTATGCGGGTTCGATCAGGCCAAAGGGATGCTCAGGTCAGCCGATAGATTCCTATTGTGCCATCTCTCTCCCGCACCTCTCGTCGGGCCCAGAACACGGCCTGTCCGGGCTCAGGCAAGCCAGTAAAGACCCCCTCAGTGATCAACGTGATCACGTCGCTGTCGTCTTGGACGTCCTTCCCGACCTGCTCTAGGCGCTGCGCGATATTAACCGCATCTCCGACGAGCGTGTAGTTCATCCGGCTGGGAGCCCCGATGTTGCCCACGAGAGCAGGGCCCGTGCTGATGCCAATCCTCACCCGGACAGGGGCGAGGCCGCTTGTCAACCGGGCCCTGTTGTCGGCGTGAATCTTGGAGGCGATCGCCCGCGCGGCCCGGCAGGCCCGTTCCACGTGATCGGGTTGCTCCTCCGGTGCGCCCCAAAACGCCATGAGGCTGTCGCCGATGTACTTGTCGATCGTGCCTCCCTCGGCCTCGACACAGGCCCCTACCAGAGCAAAGTGCGAGTTCAGGAACTGTGCCGTTTCGGAAGGGGACAGCCGGGATGCCATCCGTGTAAAGCCACTCAGATCCGTGAACATGACGGTAACGTCACGCTCATAGGCGTTGGCGAGATCGTCCTGCCCGTGCGCGATAAGGCGATGGACAAGGCGTTTGGGCAGGTACAGTTCAAACCAGCGAAGAGCTGCAACCATGGCGTTCAGCGCTTGGCCAGCTGTGTCGAGTTCCCGGATCCGGCTGCGTGAGAGAACGGGGGCTTTGTCGAATTCGAGTGTCCGGACGGCTTCTGTCACGCGAACGAAGTCGCGGATCGGGCGCGCGACCCGCCGACCGACCGCGATCGCGCTGAACACGGAGACGAGCAGGAGCCCTAATCCGGTCAGCACCATCGTCTGCAGTCGCTCCGCCTCCTGCCCGGCGTCTGAACCGGGCAAGGCCGCACCAATGATCCAGGGCTTCTCACCGAAGCCTGCAACCCGTCGGTACATGTAGATGAAGTAATCGGCCGAGAATGGAACGATATGCCCCTGGTCCGTCGACCTCAGAGGCAGGTTCAGCGGTTGTCGCTCAGCCGACCATATCGCTTGCAGAACCTTGTCGTCGACCTCGGTGAGGAGCGGCAATGGGCGCTCGTGTGCCCCTGTTGGGGATCTGCCGGCCAGGGCCGGGTGAGCCAGCACCGCGTCCTGGCCGTGGAGGATGAACGCCCTCTGCACAGGCGAGGACATCTCGGCGACGTATCGGGAGAGCTCAGTGACCTCAATGGCCGGGACGAGGATCCCAAGGAGGTCTCCGTCGCGATGCACGGGGACGATAAACGGGATGATTGTCTGCTGAAACGGATGGCTCCAGACGGGTTCCCCCCATCCGGCAGCCTTGCCGGCCCGCACATCCTCGAAGAGCTTAATGATATCGAGCTGGCCGGACCAGTCCTCGGTGATGAGACTGCCATCTCGTCGCTCCACCCGCACGACCTCCAGATTGGAGCGAATGAAGCCAATGCCGGTTACCTGCGGTGTTGCTGCAAGGGCAGACCTAAGGGCCGTTTCGAGCGCTCTGGCATCCTTGATGTCAAGCTGCCCCCGGTCCATCGAGGTTTTTAGATACTCGGCTTGGGCCACGACGATGCCAAGATGTTGCCGGACGCGTTGCTCGATGGAGGACAGGATCAGGTCGGCCTTATCGGCCAGAAGCTCGCCGGTGTTTCGGCCCGCGCCTCCGAGGCTCACGATGAGAACGGAGCCGACGGCGAGGAGCATCAAGCCCCCGAAACTGATCGCCAGAAGCGTGCTGAGCGAGAAATAGCGTGGGGAGATACGCTGTCGCATGCGGATCCCGGTTTTCTGACAGGGGGATTGTTGCTCCAACGGAACTGACCGGGCAAGGGCTTCGAGCGTCATGGTCACGCGACCGAGGTTGAACAGGCGATCATGAGGCCGGTCGGCTCCGCCAGGGTCTGGCGGAGCGCGGCTGCGATCATTGCCGACGAGGCCGAACCGAGGGTGATCCATTGTGGGTTAATGTCCATCGTTCTGGTCCCGTGTACAGGCTTGTAACAATTGTCCCCTCAGCCTGGACTTCGGCGTTCGGCTAGCGGAACAACGCGACGTAAAGCGTGCCGCAGGAGATCGACATTGTGATGATGAGCGGGAACCACCGGGACATCATGCTTCAGTCATAGGGAGACATGATACGCGCGCTCCCGTCGTTCGGGACGGCATTCCGCCACCGAATGCCGCAGTTGCGGAGAATATCCTTGATCACGCCCGTGCATTCAGCTTCCGTCATAAAAGGCTGGTGTGGCACCAGAACCCGTTCGACCACATGCGCCAGGCATCGCCTCGCGAACTCCTCCGCTGCGGCACGGCTGTTGCCGATCCGAATGTCCTTGGAAGCCGCGTGGACATCGAGATAGGCTGCGATCCCTTCCACGGTTGGGCCCAGGCTGTTCCGGAGGAACTCCTCTCCCAGTTGAGGAAATCGGCCAAGCGCTCCGATGATCAGGCGCAGAGTCGCGCTGGTGGCCGGATTGTTCAGGGTTTCGAGCATGGCCATCCCGATCTGCTGCAAGGCGGAGCACGGGTTGGAGTCGTCCGGATCGATGCACGGCAATGCCCGCGCGATCCTCTCCGCTTCTGCGGCGACCAGCGAGTTGAACAGGACGTCCTTGCCGTCGAAGTGGTGATAGATTGAGCCCTTCGAGACACCAGCCTGGTTGATGATCTGGTCGATGCTGGCGCCGGTATAGCCGTTCAGAAGGAAGACCTGACGGGCGCCGTCCAGGATCTTACTCTTCGTGAGCATGCTCCTGAGATCATGAGGGGGCTGGTCGCTGTGAGGTGGCTTGTTGCTGGGCATGGGATTCGCTCCTCTTTTGCATGCGGGGGGTGTGGCCCCGGCGGCTTGCGGCCGCCGGGGCTTAGGCGGACGTTCGCGCGGACCAAGGCGCGGGGGCACAGGGCCACGGTCTGGAACGCCGGCCAATCGGTTTATCGCGCTCTATGCCGGCTCATGCACCCCCTCGGGAACTGGCAGTTCCACTTCGGGTTTGGAGGGCGCCTTGATGCGGAACCAGGCCACGTACAACGCCGGCAGAAACACGAGGGTCAACGCCGTGCCCACGATGATGCCGCCCATCATGGCGTAGGCCATCGGCCCCCAGAACACCTCGCGCGAGATCGGGATCAGCGCCAGGCTCGCCGCCGCCGCGGTCAGCAGGATCGGCCGCGTCCGGTGCATGGTGGCCTCGACCACGGCCTCCCATGGGGCCCGGCCCTCCCGCCGCAGGTCCTCGATCTGCACGACCAGGATCACCGAGTTGCGGATCAGGATGCCGACCAGCGCCAGTACCCCAAGGATGGCCACGAAGCCCATGGGAGCCCCGCTGGGCAGCATCGCCGCCACCACGCCGATCAGCCCGAGCGGAGCCACCGCCACCACCAGAAACAGCCGCGAGAAGCTCTGCAACTGAAGCATCAGGATCGTTGCCATGACGAACAGCATGAGCGGGACCACCGCCGTGATCGGCCCCTGGGACTTGGCGCTCTCCTCCACGGGGCCAGCCACCGCCACCCCGTAGCCAGCCGGAAGCGTGCGAACGAACTCCTGCACCTTCGGCTCAAGCTGCTGGACGATCGTCGCCGGCTGGGTTGCATCGATGATACTGCCCCGGATCGTGATCGTCGGCAGGCGGCTGCGGCGCCAGATCACCGGCTGCTCGAGCTCATAATGGAAGGTCGCGACCGCCGCCAGCGGCACGGACTGGCCATCCTTGCCCGGCAATTGCAGGTTCTGGAGCGTCTCGATGGATTGCCGCTCGGCGGCGCGCGCCCGGCCCATCACGTCGACCAGATAGATCGCGTCGCGGACCTGGGTGATGCTCGTGCCGCCGACGACGCTGTTGAGGGCACCTGCGATGTCCTGCGAGGTCACGCCGAGCTGGCGGGCCTTATCCTGGAGCACGTCGACCTTCACCACCCGGGCAGGCTCATTCCAGTTGAAGCCGATGTTGGTGACCCGGGGGTGATCGCCCACGAGAGTTGCGAGTTGCTGCGCCAGGTCGCGCACTTTCTGGACGTCCGGGCCGCTGAGCCGGTACTGCACCGGGCGTCCGGCCGGCGGCCCCACCGCCAGAAGATCCGTGTACACATCCAGGCCGGCAAATTCCTGTCGGGCCCAGGTCTTGATCTTGGCCCGGAGGCGCTCGCGGGCCTCGATGCTTTTGGTCACAATGACCATCTGGCCGTAGTTGGGGTTCGACGGCTGCGGGTCGAAGGCGAGAATGAACCGCACAGCGCTCTGGCCGACATAGGACGACCAGTGATCGATGTCAGGATCGCCCGCGAGCTTGGCCTCGAAGCGGTCCATCTGTGCCTTCGTGTCGGTAATCGCGGCGTTCTGCGGCAGCGTGAAGTCGACGAGGAGTTCGTTGCGATCTGAAGACGGAAAGAACTGCTGCTCGACGAACTTCATGCCGTAGAGGGAGACGCCGAACATCGCCACCGTCACGCCGATGGTTAGCCAGCGCCAGCGCATGGCGCCGACGAGGACGCGCGAGAACGCCGTCATGAGGCGGCTCGGCTTGTCGTGATGCTTCTTCATCGTCTTCGGCAGCAGCGTCACGCCGAGCAGGGGCGTGAACACCACCGCGACGATCCACGACAGCAACAGCGAGGCCGCGATCACCACGAACAGCGTGAAGGTGAACTCGCCCGCGTTGCTGCTGTTGAGACCGACCGGGATGAAGCTTGCAACGGTGACGAGCGTGCCGGTGAGCATTGGGAACGCGGTCGAGGTGTAGACGGCGGTGGCAGCCTTGCGCAGCGTGTCGCCGGCCTCCAGCCGCGCCACCATCATCTCGACGGCGATCATAGCATCGTCGACTAGGAGGCCGAGCGCGATGATGAGAGCGCCAAGCGAAATGCGCTGCAGCGAGATGCCGGTATACTGCATGACCACGAAGGTCATGGCCAGCACGAGCGGGATCGACAGCGCGACCACGAACCCGGCTCGCATGCCCAGGCTCAGGAAGCTGACCACCAGCACGATTGCGACGGCCTCGAACAAGGCCTTGGTGAAGCCGCCGACTGCCTCCTCGACCACGATGGGCTGATCGGCCACGAGATGCACGCCGACGCCGATGGGCAATTCGGCGATGATCTTGTCCATCTGCTCCTGCAACGCCTCGCCGAAGTGCAGCAGGTTGGCGCCTGTCTTCATGCCGATGGCCAGGCCGATGGCAGGCTGGCCCTTGAACCGAAACAAGGCCTGCGGCGGGTCGACGTAGCCGCGGCTGATGGCGGCGACATCGCTGAGGCGGAAGAAACGGTCGTTGAGGCGCAGGTTGAGGTCGCGCAGGCTCTCCTCTGAGGTGAACTGCCCGGTTACCCGTACGCTGATACGCTCAGGACCGGCCTGGATGACGCCGGACGGGGTGATCGCATTCTGGGCCTGGAGCGTCTGGATGACGTCCTGCTGGCTGATGTCGAGAGCCGCCATCTCGCGCGTCGAGAATTCCAGGAAGATCGCCTCGTCCTGGGCGCCGATCAGGTTGACCTTGCCGACATTCGGCACCGTGAGAACCTTGGCCCGCACGTCCTCGACATAGTCGCGCATCTGCCGCTGCGTCAGCCCATCCGCGGTGAACGCGTAGACGTTGCCATACACGTCGCCGAAGTCGTCGTTGAAGCCGGGACCTACGACGCCTTGGGGAAACTCCCGTTTGACGTCGTTGATCATGTTCCGGACTCTTACCCAGACACCCGGCACGTCGCGGCTTTTGACTGTGTCCTTCAGGTTGACATAAATCACGGTCTGGCCCGGCGTGGTCTGGCTGCGGGTGTAGTCGAGCGAGTCGAGCTCCTCGAGCTTCTTCTCGATCCGATCGGTGACCTGGAGCGAGGTTTCCTCGACGGTCGCACCGGGCCACTGGGCCGCAATCACCATCGTCTTGATGGTGAACGAAGGATCTTCCTCACGCCCCAAGTTGATGTAGGCGAAGATGCCGGCGATTCCGAACACGATCATGAAGTACCAGACGAGGGAGCGGTGCTCGAGCGCCCAGTCGGACAGGTTGAAGCGGCTGTTCATTGGGAGGACTCGTCTGCGATCTTGACTGTTTGATTGGGGGTCAGGCTGTTCGCGCCGGCGGTAACCACGCGCGTGCCGCGGGTAAGTCCGTTCAGAACCCAGACGGAGGATCCGTCCCGGGCGACAATCGTCACGTCCCGGGTCGACACCGTCCGGGTGGCCGGATCGACGACCCAGACCATCGTCTTGCCGTCGCGCTCCAGCAGAGCCGAGATCGGCAACTCGATACCCGGAGCAGTAAACGTCGTGACCGTGGCGGTGATCGTCGTTCCGAGCCGGAAACTCTTGGGTGGGTTGTCGAGGGTGATCCGCACCCGCAGCGTGCGGGTGGCGGGATCCGCCTGTGGCGCGATCTCCCGCACCGACCCGGCAGCCCGCACCGAGGGATCCAGCTGCAGAGCGACATCGAAGCGGGCTTCCGGCCTGAGATCCCGCCCGATGCTCTCGGGCAGGTCGACGACCGCCTCCCGGATCTCCGGGCGGGCTACCGAGACGACCGCCTGCCCCGGCTGGACCACCTGCCCGAGTTCCGCCGCGGTGGCGGTGACCACCCCGTCGGAATCGGCGCGAAGCTCGGCGTAGCCGAGCTGCTCCTCGGCCTTGTCGAGGTTTGCCCTGGCGCTCGTGACGCCAGCCTCCGCAGACTCGCGGGCCTGCTTGGCGGCATCGTACTGGGCCTGTGTGGTGATGTTCTGCTGCAGCAGTGTGCGCTGGCGGGCCTCGGTCGAAGCGGCATTCTCGAGGCGGGCGGTCGCGCTGGCCAGGTCGGCCTGCGCCGACCGCACCGCCAGCTGATAGGCAACCGGGTCGAGCGTGGCCAGGCGCTGTCCCTTCCTGACGACGTCGCTTACATTGACGTCGCGGCTGATGACGCGCCCGAGCACCCGGAAGCCGAGGTCGGACTTGTACCGGGGCTCGACGGTTCCGGCAAAGCCCACGGTCCGTGCCGTCTGCGGGGCGACAACAACGGTGAGAACGGGTCGGGGCGCCGGCGCCTCGGCATGGTGCTCTTCCTGGCAGGCGGCGAGCAGGGCCATCATGCCCAGGGCAGCCAGGGATAGGGGGACGGGCTTCATGAGGCCGCTCCTTCGGGGAATGCAACGACCTGGTCGGGCCGCAGGAACTGCGCCCCGCCGGTGACGACGATCTCACCGGGCTGGAGCCCCTCACGCACGGCGACCTTTCCGGTCTCATAGCTTTCAACGGTGATCGACCTCAGCGACACTGTCTTGGTCTGGGGATCGACGACCCACACGGCCGGTTGGCCGTTTGCGCTGGACAGAGCGCCCCACGGGATCACCACGAGCTTGCGGGTCTGGAACCGGCCCTCGCCGACGACGGCGGCCCCGAGTGTCATCGCTGCCGGCGGATGCTCGATGGCGACCTTGGCCCTGACGGTTCCGGTTGCCCTGTCCACGGTCGGGGAGATCTCACGCACGGTGCCCTTGGCCATCACGGCCGGATCGGACACCAGCGTCAGCGCAATGGTGGGATTGCCGAGCTCGCGAGTGAAGATCGACTCGTAGACGTTGAAGACCGCATCGCGTGGCCCGTCCTGGGCGATCGAGAAGACGGTCTGCGCCACCTGCACGACCTGCCCAGCCTCAGCATTGCGGGCCGTGACGACCCCAGGGGCGCCTGCTCTCAGCACCGTGTCGGAAAGATGGTCGCGGGCGGTGCCGAACTGGGCCCGTGCGGTGTCGAGTGCGGCCTGCGCGGTACGGAACGCTTCCTGAGCCTGATCGTGCTCCCGTTTGGTTGTGTAGCCCTGGGCGAGCAGCGCCTTCTGGCGTTCGTAGCTGGAGGTCGCCTGGCGGAGAATGGCCTCGGCGGACTGGACGGCGGCAGCGGCGGCGGTCACCGTCGCCTGTTGCTGCTGCGGGTCGAGCCGGGCCAGCACCTGATCGGCCGTCACGTGGTCGCCGACGTTGACCAGGCGCTCGGTGATGCGGCCCCCGACCCGAAAGGACAGGTCGCTCTCGACCTGTGCGCGAACTTCGCCGGTCAGCCGCACCGTTGGTGCATAGTCAGTCAACCTAGCCGTCTCGACCTGAACTACGATTGGAGGATTCTCCGGGCGGCTGGTCTGCTGCTGGCAGCCGGCCAAGCCCGTCACGGCAAGCATTGCCAAGCAACAGATTGATTTAGGCCATTGAAGACCATGTCCCATCATTTGCCCTTTCCCTGGTTGTCCTCGGGAACCTCTGCCCATGAGGATGGGATAGCCCTGCTGTCTGCGCCGGTCCAATATATTGCTTTTGACCTTACGATTGGAAAAACATATCGACTGCCTGAGTGTGTTTCGGCACCGCGGCTCAACCGCTGAAGGCCTGCAATTTAACGACCCTGCTGCATCAACCTTGGCGGCGAAAAGGAGAGCGGCAGCTGAGGAGCTCTCTTATTCCTTTCAAAGCTCCGCTGATGTCCAGCCGAAATCGACCTGCTGTACTTACTTACGCATTACTTGGCTGCCGCGAACTCTTTGCCAGTATCATCGCATCGGAAGCCAAGTACGATGAGACTATGTCCAGGCGCGAAGCGAGATCAGTCTCTTCGGTCGCAGCGATGTTCTGATGGGAAGGCGATCTCCATGTGTGGCAGCGCCGCGATAAAGGTGCCGCCCTTGCTGGAACGCCAGCGCTGAGCGAAGCAAAGAACAGCTGTATTCGCTGGCTCAGCAGCACTTCTACCCGGAGCACTATGTTCTAAGATGCAATCACAGGTCAGATGACCGGCAGCGTCTACAGATGGAGTCGAAGCTTTGTTAGAGAGAAGCCAGCAGAAGGCTTACACCAATCAATGCTACCATGGAGGCCACGAACCTAACGCTGGCTCGCATGAACTGAACGCTTAGGACAGCAGCCGTGTCATCGGCTGAAATGGCTTTCTGAGACATGGCAAACACTACTCCAGATGTGTGGCGCAACGGATGCTGGCCGAACATGCCCATGTGTATATGCTAACGGCGCCGCAAGGGTCGGTTCTGCCGACCTGATCCCACGCTCAGGACTCTGGCGACTTGCGAAGGCGGCGCCAGCAAGCTGACCCAAGCAGGCCCGTCCTGGCCCTCGCGCTTGACAAAGCGATAGCCCGTCTCCCGCCAAGGCAGGACCGCCGAGGTCTTATTGTCCAGGACCAGGTCGCCTGCGGTGGTGCGCACCATCAGGACCGCATGGCCTTCACCGTTCTGATCGAGAACCACCGCCATCCGCAGTACGCGACGGGGCAGACCGCTTTCGATGAGGCGCTTGCGCTTGACGAGTTGAAAATCCTCGCAATCCCCATAACCATCGTCCGGGTAACTCCAACGATCCTCCGCACCCCAATGCACCATGTCGGTCATTGGCTTGATGGCCGCATTCACCTGCTCCGAAGTTGCCCGAAGTAGAGCCAGGACCTTGGTCGTGAGCTGAACTTCAGAGGACTCGGAGAGATCGACCGAGCACTCGTTGGGCATCCGTCGGCAGAAGGCGAGCCCGGCTGGCGTCGGACCGTCCGGGCCGGTCACCTGCGCAAAGGCCGGACTGGCCGGTTTTGGGACACCAGGACCTACGGACGTCAGCGCCGTCGTGTATGGCATCCGGGGGGCGGCTCCGTCGGCGCGGGCTGGGCTCGGCTGAAGGTTCACAAGGTGCAGAAACAGAGTGATCAGGACGACACCCTTCCAGGGGCGGGCCCAGCCGCGTCTGATCGCTACCGGGCTCATGCTGAACCGGCTCCCAAACCCCTTGTCCTCTCCTGCCCTGGAGTTGTTGATTGATCTGCCTCCATGTGCCGGATGTAAGCCGCAATCGGCACAGCCAGGAACTCCTTAATGCTGATCTCAAGGACGCGCCCATCCAGAGTGTCGCGGATCCAGAAGATTCCATTATTTGAAAAATATTCCGTGCGATGTCCGACCCTGTGTTCGATCACGACGGTATCAATCTGCGCTGATATGATGGTCGCCATTGGAGGTTGCTCCGAAGTTTTGGCTAGTCGGGATGTTTGCAAGGCCAGCCTGGACCACACATGCTGCAGCGCTGAGATCGAGCTCCCGAAGGACCCGGCGCCTGGACCGCCGCCTCGTTGATCGTTTCATCCTGGCCTCCTACGAGCCAAAGTTGCACAGGTGCCGCTTGGATATGGCAGACAGACTAGGATGATGCGGGGTGCTGCTCCATTCTACGCAGGTTCACCGGGAGCCTATGGAGGTTCAGCCGGAACCTTCCAACGTCTCGGGTCAGCTATCCTTTGGTGTTATCGCCGACGTCTTCGTCACCGGCTGCGAGGAGACGGTCACAACCTTCCTTCGCTTCAACGATCTAGTCCCTGCCGACCATTCGTCGGGAACATGCCGCGCACAGGGGCCGCCCGATCCCCGACGTGGACTTGGCCGGTCACAGAGGATGCCGCATCCGAGCACTGGAACAGAACCGGTCCAGCTATTTCTTCCCGCTGCGCCGAGCAGCCGATTGGCACCGCCGCCCGCAAGGGCAACGCAAGTGCAGGATCGCTCGTTATGTCCGCAGTCCTCGGAGTCTCGACCCAGCTGGGGGCAAGCGCATTGAACTGGCCGTTTGCAACCGGTTCGATGCCGACCCCGGGCATTCGTAACGCGGGAAAGATCGGTGAAGAATGCGCTGTGATCCCAGACAAATGGCCTCGTGAACTCGCTCGCGCGAAGGAAAAACGATACGGCCTGAAGGCATGCTTTGCCTGGATCATGTCATAGATGCCGAGCAGGGAGAGCAGAGCGAAGGCCGCAGCCAGGGTCAGGCTGGCGGGCTGCTGAACGAGCGAGAAGGTGGCGCTCATCAGAAGGACGCAGCCCGCCAAAGTGGCGTAGCGGCTGACAACGGAAAAGTTTTGCATTCTGCGCATGGCTTTGTGTCTCTGCCGGGGCGTTGCTTCAGCCCCGCTGGATCCCGGTCTGGGCATAGAGCTTGGAGATGTCGACGACGCTCGGGCCGATGGTGCCTTCTTTGACCGGCTGTTCCTCGGGCTCGTTATCGACTGTGAGTGTGCTGGAGGTCATGAGCGTCAATCCATCCTGTCCGAAGGAATGGATACGGATAAATGTCGACTTGGCCAGCGTCCAATATATTGTTTTGCAAATCATAATATCAAAAGCATATCAATGGACCTCTATCAGGTCCGGCACTTGGAATCTACGACCCTAGAACCGCTCGTTCGGAGGCGGATTAAAAACTGCTCCCAAAGGATAGAAGAGATGGCTCCCGCGTCTGGTCCGCTTGGTTGCACTTGTACAGCAACTGTCGAGTGCAATCGTACGTCTGGCCGTTTAATGCCGTTTTCTGGTGGTTGGGGACAGCCATGCCTTAGCGCCATAGCCGTCTGCTTACAATCTGTTAAAGGCGAAAGCACTTCGCTAGCAGGCGCCTATGAACGCTATCGACGCCACACGGTGCAAAAGTCAGGGTTCTTCATGGAAGCGAAAGGGTAGCACTTTCCGTGATCACGCAACGCTGCGTATCTCACCGGTGCCGGACGAATTGGAAGTATAGCTCATCCTAAACGAAGGCATTACCCACTCAACCAATCCTGATCACCATGACACCCATGAAGACAATCGAACTTCACCTGAGGAACCTCTAGCTTCTGAGCATCACAATGCTCTCCAGAGCAACTTCGCCGACCGATGTCGTCGAAGCAGGCCTTGCAGGAAGATGCTATGGACCCAGTGCTGAAGGATTGCATCCTGATCGTGGACGGCGACCTTAACTTTCGCGAGCGTCTTGCGCAGGAGCTTCGTTCCGCGAGCTACAAGGTTCTCACGGCCGGTACAGGCGAGGAAGCCTTTGTCATCTTGACGCGCCGGTCCCACCAAATCGGCTGGTTCTACAGCCGTGCCGTTCTTGCCGGCCTAATCGACGGCTGGATCTTGGCAGATGAGTATCGCGAGATCCATCCCGACCGCCCCGCGGTTATCTCTGCGCACGATGCGCGGTTTACCGCTCGCGGCGACATTGTTCTGAGAGAACCTACAGTAGATGTGGCTTCGGAAACAATGCGGGACGTCATCGAGTCGCTGCGGCAGGGTCAGCAAACCATGGCTGCGGGGCTGAGCGGGCGTCGCCACGCCGCTTAATCCTGCGGACTCTACCCGTCTGTCGCTCTTCAGCGCCACCCGGATCATTGCACGACAGCTATGGAGCCATCCAATGTCATGGTCTCTCAACAGCGTTACGGACGGCGCCTCCTCTCATGCACTGTCTTTTGACGAAGTCGAGCAGCTTTTAGTTCGAGCTTATGCCCGGCTCATCTTCACGCCTAAGGATAGCAGAGGCTTGCGAACAGCGATCGTCGCACAGTTCTGCTCGCTTGAGGTGCGTATCACCGAGCTCTCTGATCCCTACATTTCCCAGCACGAGCCGCCGTACTGGGTTGAGATCTACTCCCGTGGCACCTCCTCGTTAGTCGATAGTTGCGGATTCCTCGAACTCGATGAAGACGAATTGTCGAAATCCGTGAGCTTTATCATCCAGGCGAAGCAGCTATGGGGGATCTACCATTAGAGCGCCGTAAGTCAGGTAATGCTTGTGGGTTTCTATATCGAGCTCGGATGCTCCTTTTCCAACGATCAACAAGCTGGCGCGAGAAACCGCTTTCCGCAACTGGCTCATCTCAGACAGGACTCCGCGTGATGTCTCGAGGTATGAGATCTATATAGTGACGTTGGCTTGCGTGAGTGCCGGTCCGACGAGAAAAGAACGCTGCCGAGTATCCCTGGCGACGCTCAATATGTCATCACCTGTAACCTCGAAAACCCGGTTCGAAGAGGGCGGTAGAATTCGGGAGCTGTCGAAATTGCCCTCTGGTAAACCTATGTATGATTACTTCTTTCCCGGTCGAGGCGTATTTATCTACTATTCAAGGATTCATAATCGTAGCTTGCGTACCCCTCGCACGCAGAAGGATGGGTCGCGTGCAAAATGCTCCAGGCGTTTCAGTTGTCGATGATGATGACGCTGTCCGAGAGGCAATCAGGAGCCTCCTGAGAGCACTCGGATACATTGTATACACGTTTGCGTCAGCGGAGGATTACTTGCAATCGCCTCTCCTGAACGATACCTCATGTCTGGTTACAGATATTCATATGCCAGGGATGAACGGATTTGAACTGCATCACCGCCTCGTGAGCAAGGGGCTGCGCATGCCTGTAATCTTCATGACGGCTTTTCCGGACGAGACGGTCTATAGGCTTGCCAAGGATGCCGGAGCCGTCAGTTTGCTCAGCAAACCATTCGATGAACAAACCCTGGTTAGCTGTCTTGATCGAGCTCTGACTGGAAGGGGCGGGGATATTACCGCAAGCTAAGCTAAGCAGTTCATCACGGGAGTGAGCTTGGGCCAGCTGATCGAGGAGGGACAATTTATATGCAGCGACCAGCCAAACGGCAGAAATCATTCGATACATTATTCGCTGTCCTCCTCGTGTACTGCCGAGCTTGAGGGGGCTCGGAAGTGACGACTGCAAGGATGAACCTGCTACTCTGGACCGTTTGGCTCTCCTCTAGTGCCTTTTTAGGTGTTATTCTGGGCAGTGATCGTTTGGTAGTCGGACGGGAACCTCATGCCGAGCCGTTCAACACCACCGCCGGTGGCTGCAGAGGAGTCGATCATCTTCATCGTCGATGATGATGAATCCCTGCGGAATGCGCTCGGAAGCCTGTTTCGCTCAGTCGGATTCAAAGTCGGCATGTTCGGGTCTGCAGCCGAATTGCTGGAACACAAGTTTCCCGACATACCAAGCTGCCTGGTGCTCGACGTTAGATTGCCGCGGCTGAGCGGTCTCGACTTTCAAACTGAATTGGCCAAAGCGAACATTCATATTCCGATTATTTTCATGACGGGTCATGGCGATATCCCGATGTCGGTAAGGGCCATGAAGGCTGGAGCCGTTGATTTCTTGGCCAAGCCTTTCCGCGATCAAGATATGCTGGATGCCGTGACGTTAGCACTAGAGCGAGACCGCCAACGACGGCAATCGGATAAACAGCTTTCAGATGTGCGCGCTAAATTCGATACTCTCACGCAACGCGAGCGGGAGGTGATGAGTCTTGTCGCGACGGGTCTGATGAACAAGCAAATCGCAGGGGAACTGGGGCTCAGCGAAATCACCGTCAAAATTCATCGCGGCCAAGCCATGCGCAAAATGGGCGCGCGCTCGCTGCCGGATTTGGTAAGAATGGCAGAACTGCTCGGAGTCTACCCAGGTCAAAGCAGGTCTCGATCAGAGACGGGCTGAGCACAGATTGAAGGGGTAACTCCAACACGGCGGGTGCAACCGGTTGAGTCTCTCGGAAGGCTGAAGTCACCGTAACAAACTCTTGGCCGGTTAGTAGGATAAACGTCTTGGTAGCAGGCGCCGTCAACTTAACGGGTTTTGCTTGCTTGATGAGGGTTCTTGGCCCGAGACCGGTCACGTCGATTCAGCGGCCTATGAGCAGGGAGTCGGCCAGTTGCCATGCCCTCCGCTTTCGCATGTGTCGGGTCTCGTTGCTCGGTTGGATGCCTTAAAGCTGTCAGGCGCTCACGATCCGTGACTGACCCAGCCAGGGCCTCAACGCTGCTTCCATTCAATGATATGTTTTTCCAATCGTAGGGCAAGAAACAAGATATTGGACCTGAGAAGCGTTTGCGGCCAAGTTCGGGATGCATCTGCATGGGGTCGATGCCCAGCGCATCCCGCACCTTCTGATGTCAGTCCATCTCACTGAAAGGATAAGAAATGAGAACGGGGCTCAACGCTCACCTCGCCGCCCTGGCTGTCGCGACCGCCCTTGGAACAGCGGCCCACGCGGCCGACCTGCCCTCCCGCTTCGCTCCGCCACCGGTCGCGGCGGCTGTTCCCGTCTTCACCTGGACGGGATTCTACGTTGGTGTGAACGCCGGCTATGGCTGGAACACCAATGACGATGACGTGGTGATCAACGGAACGGCGTTCGAAGTCGACGACGAGGGCGGCTTCGTCGGCGGCGCTCAGATCGGCTACAACTACCAGATCGGCTCCTTCGTGGTCGGCCTGGAGACGGACATCCAGTACGCCGACATCGGGGGCGACACCACCCTTCCTGGTCTCGACAGCCACGACGATGACGACAACTGGTTTGGGACCGTGCGCGGCCGCGCCGGCTACGCCTTCGATCGGGCGCTGATCTATGCCACCGGCGGTCTGGCGTACGGCAAGATCAGCAATGGATTCAGCAATTCGGACGACACGAACGTTGGCTGGACCCTTGGTGCCGGTGTCGAGTATGCCTTCACCAACAATCTGACCGCCAAGGTCGAAGGTCTGTACGTCAACCTCGAACAGGACGACGACGACGTTCCCAACATCAGCGGCAAGGATGAAACTGAATTCGGTGTGATCCGCGCTGGTCTGAACTACAAGTTCACCACCTACTGAACGGCTTAACCGAGGCAGGAGCAGCGCCCGATACCAATTGGGTGCTGCTTTTGTGCAAGAGATCTGATGCGAACGCCCACTTATCACGGTTAGCCCCGAGTCTCAAAACCACGCGATCCTATTTCCGAGAAGTAATCCGCTTAGCCTATTGCAGAGATCAAGTAATGCGCTGCTATTTCCATCTTTCAAATGACCGGGAACTCTTGGCCGATCCATACGGCATCGGGGTTACAGACCTCACGATGGCGCATGCCGAGGCTCTCCGAGTCATTGAAGAACTGCTGCAGGAAGATCCAGCGCTCGAGCAGGACTTGAGCGGCTGGAGCTTGCTTGTCGCAGACGGCGCTGGAAAGTCCCTCCTCTCACTTCCTCTCGCGGGATCGTTGCAGTCGAACGTGCCGAGGAGATTAACCTCGTGCTTGAATTAAGAACGCCTGCATCACCTGATCAGTCGAAGCAGCAAGTGATGAAACGGATGGTCAAAGCATCAGGGTCGCCCAAAAAGTCTCGCGCCCTGCATCAAGCGATACGCCTTGCCACCGTTCTTTCCCTTTGCATCGGTGTGTCGGGATGTGCGGGCTTGCCCAAAGGAGTTTTAACGCCGGTACAGGCAACGGTTCCACGCGCCTCGCAAGTGAACCTCCTCGTCGCCACCACACGGGCGCCAGCGTCGGATCCAGCGGTCCTGTTCTCAGGAGAGCGCGGTCAGGGCTTGCACGCGACTGAGATCACGGTCTCCATTCCCCCGGAGGAGAACCGGCAGGTCGGACAGGTGCAATGGCCGAAGCGCCTGCCCCCGGATCCGTCGACAGAGTTCGCGACGACAAAGGTCAGGACCTTGACTGACCTCGGCGAGGTTCGTGGATGGTTGAAGCAGCACCTTCCGCGTAATCGTCACGTCCTGATCTTCGTGCACGGGTTCAACAACCGCTACGAAGACGCGGTGTACCGCTTCGCTCAGATCGTGCACGATTCCCACGCTGATGTCGCGCCGATCCTGTTCACCTGGCCTTCTCGGGGCAATGTCCTCGATTACGCCTATGACAGGGAAAGCACGAACTACTCCCGGACGCAGCTTGAGGAGGTTCTGCGGCGGGCTGCCCAGGACCCGTCGGTCAGCGATGTTACGATCATGGCCCACTCGATGGGAAGTTGGCTTGTGACCGAGGCCCTGCGTCAGATGGCGATCCGCGATGGTCGGGTTGCGCCGAAGATCAGGAACGTCATTCTGGCATCGCCGGATCTCGACATTGATGTCTTTCGCCGGCAGTCGCAGGAATTGGGCCCGTCTCGTCCGAAGCTTACGCTTTTCGTCTCGCAGGACGATCAGGCCCTGAGCGTGTCGCGCCATATCGGCGGCGACATCGATCGACTCGGCCAGATCAATCCAGCTACCGAACCCTATCGGTCCGAACTGGAGAAGGCCGGGGTGACGGTTCTCGACCTGACGGCGCTCAAGAGCGGCGATCCTCTCAACCACGGTAAGTTCGCGGAAAGTCCCGAGGTAGTCCGGGTGCTCGGCGAGCGGCTCGTGGCTGGGCAGACGATCACCGATGGCAAGATCGGCGTCGGCGGGCGTTTAGGGGTCGTGGCGGCGGGAGCGGCACAGACGGTAGGAAGCGCCGCTAGCCTTGCGGCTCAAGCCCCGCTGACCGTTTTCTCTCATTGAGAGCCGCGACGCTAGTGCCTCGTGCGGGACAGGAGGTCCGCGTCAACAAGAAGAGGATCCGGTTCCCGAGAAGACAATGTGCTGCTCTATGAAGGGAGCATCGGGCACAAAAATAGTTTTCACTTTTCACGTCCGATGCCCTAGTGGGATGTATTGAGGTAGAGGGAAGTTACCGCTCCACCCGGACAGGAATGGGCTTTGGCGATTGAAAAGCCTGCGTAGTCGCTGGTCTCTTGGCTGTGTAATCTTCGCGGGAGCGAAGGATCTTCATGGCGCGGGTAACTGTATCATCCACGCGCTTAGCGAAGCCCGCGACAGGCAACTTAAACATAATGTGTTCTCCTGTTTAGAGTGAAGACGAGGATGCGCGCGCAACACAACGGCAAGGGGGGACGTAATCCTACATTGGTATTTTCAGGGGGTGATGACACGTTGCCTGAGAATAGCGATTGAAGCGGCCGTGAGATCGGGATCAGAGCTTCTCGTGAGCTTTTTATCGCCCTCATGCGTGCCCGCTCGGCTCGATCATCGCAAGGAAGCACTCGAGCGAATGGCAGGCGTACACCCCGACATCTCGCTTCAGATACCGACTGCCGTCCTCATCACGCGCCATCTCCTTCGTCTTGTGCTCGATCCTGGCGAGGATGCCGCGGCGGAACACATAGGGCCTTCTGCAGTGTGCACATCGGCTCCGCCGATTGAGCCGCGGGTTCGGCACCTTCGACGGGTCCATCAGGATTCCAAGGATTCTCATGGAAGCCTCCCCGGGGTCTCAGGTGCCGCCACCGGGCTCGATGAAGCAGAACACCTCATCCTTTGGATATGCGGACCATGAAGGAGGCGGCGCGCACAGGTGAGGTTCAGCGCCCAGTCCATCGGGCACCCGGTCCCGCGGGACGACCTTGCCGGGAGGAATGTCCACCCACGCACCGTATTTGAGCGCGATCCAACGCTTCCTGACACTGTCCCACCTCGCTTCAGTGGGAGCGCAGTCCTGCTCACTGCAACAGCTCGAGTTTTTGACATCCGGGCGCATGATCCCGTTATAGAGGTGATGATACGCGCCGTGCGCCGTCTGATGCCCGGGAAAATGTCCCTCCTCAGCGTCAGACCGACCGAAATAGAAGAGAGCCGCGAGGACAATGATCGTCACCACGATGGCTAAGCCATTATCGAAGACCGTCCAGGTTTCACCACGCCTCATCGAAACCTCCACTTCTCCAAGGCCGGAGCTCGGCTCGGTTGGTGCCGCGCTCGGAGCGACCACGGGCGCCTCCAACAGCAGCCGCATGGGGTTAAGCTGACAAGGTGATGATGATTGCGTCCGCGCTTCATACCAATTGTCCGCGTGGTTGCCCCGATCACACCTTGGTATAGACGAGCGTGCGCGTGGTACAAGCAAGCTGCCCCTGACCGGGATTCTTGCGAGCGTTGCGCGGGTTCGCGCCGAGATGCCTCTTGGCCGATATTCCCTTGCGTGTGAAAGCTCTCGTTGTAGGCATTGGTTGTGCGTTCACCTTAAAAGTCACGCAGAGCCATTAAATGGCGGTCCGCCTCAAGAACGGAAGCGACCTCTTGCTCAAGGCTTGGCGAGTGGTTCGTCATACACCCGATGGCCGGCAGCATGAGGCGACGCTCTCTTGAGCGTCGATCAAGAAAACGAAGGCGCCTATCGGTTTGGGAGGCGCTTCACGGTCCAGTCAGACAGGGTGCCGAAACATCTGGTGCACACACAGAGTTCGTCGCTTTGTGACCTCATCAAGGCGTGTCAATCCATACAACGATCTTATCGAGATAAACGAGAATACAGCTAAACCGACTGCTCTTTTCCGGTAATCTACCTCCTATTCCTCAGGCGGGAGATTTCTTCGAAAAGATGAAAACTTAACCTCGGCACTTCCCACCCGTGGGGGCAACTACGGGCCGAGGGCCGCGCACATGGTCATGAGACCGGGCGCGGCCCCTTCCCCCGGTCCTGCCGGCCCGGCACCGGACTGATCTGGCCCTGCCAGATCGCACAGGCTGATGCCGCGGCACCACCATTGTATTGCGGACCATCTCTCCCTCCTGTCCCCCGTGAGGGCGGCCCGCAGCTTGTGACGGGCGAACCGTAAGACAGCCGTCCCGTCACAGGCTAGGCCCCGGATATAGCCCTCGATCCGGGGCCTTTGCTTGAGATAACGGGCGCGGGACAGCCCCCGGGAGCCGGAGCCAATCGCCACGAAAGGATTTCGACCTTGTCACGGAGGAAAGGGTGCCGTCTGGAAAGAGAGAGTTCGAGGCGTCGCACCCAACGGGCTTGCCCTCTCGAGGCAAGCAAGTGAAGCCGCAACGACATCCAGAGAAGGCGTGCAGCCCTGGTGAGAGCACGAGAATTGCACCGAAAGGGAAAAGAGAATGACCACAATCACCGAACTTGGTGCAGCCGCTGCGGCCTGCACCTCCATCTTCCACCCCCAGCATCCGCTCCATCATCTGGTCCTCGACCTCGCGGAGCAGATCGACCAGACCCTTGAGCAGTGGTTAGCAGCGGACGCGCCCACGAACTCCTTCGACGTGAGCATGCCGCCGAAGACCGTCTCCACCTCGGATGACCTCCTCACGAATCGCGCGGCGTGACTGGTGCTGGATGGACGAGGGTGAGGTCTCGGCGATCCTTCGAGCGCAGAACAACTTAGCCGTCGCTCGACGCTCACTGCCAAGACGCGGGAATGGCGGCGGACGAATACGACGAACGGGTCCCGCACGGTGCGTAGCAATTCGCAACCTTAGGAAGCCGCTACTGCCTCAGCTCACGCTACGTCCGTCTTAGGGACGCTGCCAGACTGCGGTGGTGGTGGTACATAGATAATAGAAACAGGGTACGACTCACTTGTTAGGCTCAGGATCACTGGATAACTTTTCTAGGCCTATGAGGATGCCACGCCGGTGAGAGGCGTTATGCCGATGTCCCGCTTACCGCAATCGCCCGACGGTAGACCTGTTCGAGGGCTGTCACAAACTTTCATCGCCGCTTTGCGTCATAGCAGGGGTTCGAAGCCATTGGTTCGACATCTGCGGCGCAGGCCCGCTGGTATTGATAAGCAAAACACGATTGTGCGACCCTCAGTCCTTGAATTGCCGCGTGGCGTCAGTCCTCCTGCATTCGAGCCTGACGGTCTTTACCTGCGGGAACACTGCACCGAGTTCGGCGCCGATGTCCTTCATCAACTTCGCATCCTGCTGAAGCACGGTGCAAGCCGTGTCCGTCATCGTGCTTGGGTGGGCTCTTGTAAGCGCGACCGATCCATCGCCCGACAGTCCCAAAATCATCAGTGCCATCATGGGACACCAGCCTCTTCACGAGGCTGGTTCGCAAGCACATCCGCTGCGTCCTCCAGCCGATTAAAGAAATGCTGGGCTTGTTCGGGCTTCAGGTGAGGGATGCGCGTCAGGCTCGCGAGAACCAACCCGAGCGATGCAAACAGCAGCAGGCCGCCGTCGCGGCTGTCCGAGACGTCACTCCGCCGGATCAGGTTGGTCATGAGCGTTTGCAGCTCCGGGCATGGATCCTGCTGCTCACGTGCGAGCAGCAGCGGCGCAAAGCAGCGCCCGCCAGCTTCGTAGCTCTGTCGCAGCTCGCGAAGGAAGGCGAGCAAGACAGGAAGCGGCTGATGCTTCGTGTCCCGCAGCCGTTCCTCGAGATGTTCCGCGAGGCGCTGTTGCAGACCGGAGATCAAGCAGTCCTTGGAGCGGAAGTGATAGAGAATTCCGCCCTTGCTGACATCGGCCATGTGAGCGACGGCTTCCAGCGTCAAGCTCCCGACGCCTCTGATGCAAATCAGCTCCTCCGCAGCGTCCAGGATACGATCGCGGACGGGTGAGGAGGCAGAGATCTGATGCGCTATCATGGTCAGTGTCCAACGCGGCCGGAGCAAGAAGAAAAGGGGCTGCCGTCGCCAGCAGCCCAAGTTCAGGGAGGAAACGCCCATGGAGGGCAGCGCTACAGCGACTGCATCGCCATCGCGCACGGCAGAATGTATGGGCCTCCATGCGCGGCAGCAATCACATCAAAGTATGTCATCCTCATCCACTAGGCAGAGCGCAGTCGTACCTCAGTAGCTCCTAGCCAAGCGGCCTGATCTCTAAGTTGAGAGATCTGACAAGAGGTTGAATATTCCGCTCAGGCCGAGGGCTCAGAAGCGAAAACCTGTGCCCATCCCGCGTCCCATCATGATAGGCCCGATCGCAGGCTCAGAAGCCGGGCGTTCCTTCGCATAAGAAGCAATCGGCGCTGGAGCCCCGGATGGTGCAGTTCGCGCCACCGCCGCGCGAGATGTAGCCTCGGAGGTGCTGGACAGTGATGGCGGGGGAGGGATCTCCGTGCGAGGGAGGACGCCGGCTTCCCCCGATCTGACAGCTCGTGTGAATAGCGCAGACGATGAGAAGGGCGCATGTTCTGGTTGATGCTTGCATGCTAGTCACCAGTGTGGTCGTACCTTGAAAGGGTGTTAGCGCTAGGCTTTATATCTCGCGTCGTGCAGGAAATCATGATCGCGCCACACCCACTAAGGCCGCCTCAACCTCACCGCCGAGCTGACGGCTGAGCACTCGCTCCAGCAGCGTTGTTCCGAAGCCCTTGCGGTCCGGCACGGCCACGGGGGGGCCGCCTTGCTCCATCCATTCGAACCGGATCTTGCTCTTCTCGACGTCCGCGGCAGGCAAGCTCCATGTGACATGAACGCGTCCCTGCGGACTGGAAAGTGCTCCATATTTCGCCGCGTTTGTCGTCAGCTCATGTACCGCCATCCCAACAGCCAGAGTGAGGTGGGAAGGCATGTCCAGGTCCGGCCCGGTCAGGATGCCGCGTGTGCCGGTCTGATCGTCATAAGGCTCGAGCTCACTGCGCAGAATATCCCGTAGCTGCACGCCCGCCATTTCGTTGTCGAACAAGAGTGTGTGGGTCTGTGCGAGGGACATGATCCTCTGGGTCAAGGAATCCCTGAAGTTCTGAATCGAGGGCGCGTTGCGGGCCGTGGAGTTCACCAAGGCCTGCACCGTGCTTAGTGTGTTCTTCACCCGGTGATGGAGCTCGCGCATGAGCAAGGCCTGCTGCTCCTCCAGACGCTTCTTCTCGCTCATGTCAGAGAACATGCCCAATGCACCCGAGACCTGCCCCAACTCGTCACGCAGGGCGCTGGTGGCGGCCAAGACGGGAATGGCCGCACCGTCCTTACGCCGAAAGCGGATCTCGAACTGCTCGAATTCGCCTGCAAGATTGCGGCCAACCCGCTCGCGGTGGTTCGGCTCATCCTCGGGGAAGGTGAACTCCAGCGCCGAACGCCCGATCATCTCGTCCGGGGTACAGCCCAGCATGGCCGCCATGCGGGCATTCACGAACTGCGTCCGAGCATCCACGCCGATCAACCAGATCCCATCATTGGCGGTCTCGACAATGGTGCGGAACCGCGCCTCGCTGGCACGCAGGGCCTCTTCGACGAGCTTGCGGTCATGGATGTCGGTGCTTGTCCCAAACCAAGCTGTGATGGCTCCTTCGGCATTCCGAACCGGAATGGCCCGGGTAAGGAACCAGCGATACTCACCGTCATTGCGACGGATGCGGGTCTCAATTTCGAAGTTGCATCCGCTCCGCAGCGCGGCGGTCCATGCCTCCATGCAGCAGGCCTGATCATCGGGATGGAGCACCAACTCGGGCCAGCAGCGGACATTCTGTTCGGGTGTGATGCCACAGAAGCTGAACCATTGATCGTTGACGAAGGTAATCGTGCCGTCGGGAGCCGCGATCCAGACGATGGTTGGGATCATGTTGGCAAGGGTACGGAAACGAGCCTCGCTTTCCTCAAGGAAGTCGCCGTGCTTCCGGAGCTGGGTGATCGGGCTGTCACGAGAGAGCAGAATGCTTGTCTGGCCGTCGATATGGGCGATCTTCTCTTCCGTTGCTGCAGTCGATGTGAAGCCCGGATCGGAAGTGAGCATCCCTGTCCGGTCATCGAGCTTTGAGGTGTCGATGACGCTCCGGCCGGTCAACCTTTCTTTAGCCGGTAGTCCGACGAGCTTGTTGTCGACGGTGCGCGGGCGGGAGATCATGGGCATCAATCTATCCTGTGCGAAGGCATGGATAGGGATTAGTTGCCCGTATGGCCCAGATCTAATATATTATTCTTAGCTTTACGATTAGAGAAACCTATCAATGGATCTGCGCCAGCTCCGGTACTTCGTCGCGACCGCGGAGGAACTGCATTTTGGCCGGGCTGCGGAGCGGGTCCACATCGCGCAGCCGGCCTTGAGCATCCAGATCAAGGCCCTGGAGGACATGCTGGGTGTCCAGCTCCTCAGCCGGACCAACCGGGTGGTGACCCTGACAGAGGCGGGCCGCCTTTTCCTCAAGGAGGCCCGCCGCACCCTTGAACAGGCGCAGCATGCCGCCGTCGTGGCCCGTCGGGCCGGACGCGGCGAGATCGGTCGCATCGAAATCGGCTACTCCGCAGACACGTCTTATTCCGGGGTACTGTCAGGAGTCCTGCGGCAGTACAAGCGACGGGTTCCCGACGTCGAACTCGGGCTCCACGAACTCCATCCGAGCACACAGATCGCACAGCTCCTGGAAGGTCGTATCCATATCGGGTTCATAGCCAACTTTGTTGACAGCCCTACCGGGAAGCTGCCGCCAGAACTGGATGCGATCCGCTTGGCGGAATGGCCGCTGAGGGTGGCGCTTCCAGCGGACCATCCTCTTGCGAAGCGGAGCCGAATTCCGCGAGAGGCACTCGCGGACGAACCGTTCATTGTCTACGTCGGATCAGACATTGAACAGGACCGCTCGTTGATCCAGATGGTGATCGGGTTCATGCCGCGTGTCGCATATGAAGTGCGGAGCGGGTTTTCTATCGTGAGCCTTGTCGGAGCCGGGTTGGGAGTGGCCATCGTTCCGTCGTCGGTCAGCTCGGTCAGCATCGGCGAGCACGTCGTCTACAGGCCCATCTCTGGCAACACGACGCAGGTCGGAACCGACGTCGTGTTCCGCCGGGACGCTGACGATCCAGCCGTGGTCAACTTCCTGGAGATCGTCCGGCCGGATCAGCATGATACCAAAGGAAAGCGACACCGGGGTGCCTGATGGGCTCTGAGAACCGATAGCAATCTGAGGGATTGCAGAATGTTACTCATTCCCTATCGGCAGCTTCGAAGCAGGAAGGAGAGCGGCCTCGAGGAAGGCCCAAGCCCGCCGACTACTGTCGGTCTTGCGGAAAGCTACAGCAATGTGACTGGCCTTTGATTCTGATTTGTTACGGAACTGAAACTGAAGTAATGGAGATAGCGGCGACGCTCTGTCTCCGTCGGTGCACTGCCCGATAAGAGTTCTCAGCACGATTTTTCTTGGGCAAGCCATGCTCAGGATTGGCTGAGAGACCCGACACTCGATGGAGCGGTCTGGAGAGTTTCTCCACAGCTGAACCTTGACAGCAAATTATGCCAGACAGCCTGTTGGATGATACTGGGCGGAGACTGGTGGCGAGTATGGGAATGGGTTGCATCCTCGTCTCTCCCGTGCATCAGCCTATCGCGTCAGCAATTCCTGTAACACTCCAGTGTAGGAATACCTTTCCGCTCTGCGACCTGTCCGTTCGCTATGAGCACCGTGAGGACATCCATCCCGCCGTCACGACACTCGGATGCACTATCATCCGCTTCAACCAGTGCAGTTGGCTATATGAGATGCACTTGCTCCGCCGCAAAAAATTCCTATTGCCAAGGGATGTCCCACCTGTGTTGCAAAGGCCGCCCCGGTTCTGCGAGAACCGAGGCAGTCGCGAGCCAGTGAAGCCGCTGCTGCAAGCAAGGAACCGTGCATCATTTCCTGTTTGTTAGCGGCATCGGTCGGTTGAGGACGAGGAGCGCTGATGAGAGGTTCCTGGGCTCGCGCCTCCACCAGAGTATCCGCTCCCGCTATTATAATAGCTGCTTCCGTTGATATAGTATCCGTTGTTGTTATAGTAGCTGTTCGCGCTCGATGCGGCCGCAGTTCCAGTGGCGGCCCCCGCCGCATACGCCCCCCAATCGTAGGGATAATAGTAGCCGCTCCCATAGGATCCGTACCGGCCCCCAAAGGACCCGTACCGCCCACCATAGGATCCGTACCTGCCACCATAATACGCGCCGGCAACGTCACCACCCCGGTTGACCGTGACGTTGCCGGAGCCGACCACGTTCCCAGAGCCCAAAGGACCGTGCGCCGCGACATTCCCGCCACGAACGGGGGCCACCACGTTCCCGGAGCTCACGGGACCGTGTGCGACTCCTTTCCCGGCCCGTACGGGTGCCCCGAGATTCCTGGAACCGACACGACCAGGCGGCCCGAAATTCCTGCCACGAACGGGTGCCGCGACTTTTCCCGGTCTGACAGGGCCGCGGATTGCGCCGCTGCTTGGTGGGCCGGGTGGGCGACCTCTCATCATTGGACCAGCCATCGGCGGACGTGGAAAGCCGCCCATCGGTGGGCCGCCCATTGGCGGGCCTGGAAAGGCAACGGCCATATCCGTCGCTGCGGTTACGGCAAGAAGACCCGCGAAAACCCGGATCAGATGCTTCATCACTGCCTCCTTTGCTATGCCAAGGCATGGAAAGAGTTAGGTGCCAGGTTAACATGGGTCCAATATATTGTTTTTTGACCTATAATATTCAGGACATATCAATGCACCGGCGTCCGCCTCAGTGTTTTGGCTGGATCGTCGAGGAGGTCATGTGAACTTGGCGGCCACGGGCACAGCCGCCGCGGGCGCTGTCATCAAGCAGTTCGGTTCTGATGGGGCCGTCTTCGCGATGGACATGAGAGCCGCCGCATGGTGGGCTTTCGCAGGCCAGATGTTCCAATGCAGACGACGCACTCGGCTCATCGATGCGCAGGTGCACCATCAGAAGGAATCATCCTACCCACGTCCCAGCCGAGACGTTGCTGCTCATCCAGGTGGGATGCGAACGGGGCCGGACGAACCAGGTTCAGCGAGAGGGCATCGAGGCACGGCGGCGTGATCGATGGAGATGCCGTGCTCGGCCATTCTCTCCTCAAGAGGATGCTGGGTGCTTTCTTCTTGGACGCGTGGGAACTCAAGAGGGCCTGATCGCTAGCCGTCTGGATCCTGTGCGAGCCATCAGGCATGGGAGCAGCGGTTCTCCCTATCGGATCAGGTCTGCGAGGGCATCCGCCACTGCCAGCGCGCCATGCTCGCGGATCCGAGCGAGCCTGGCGGCCCGCTCCACCTGCTCAAGACGGTAGAGGTAGGAATCGAACTCGAGCGGCAGAGCCGGGTCGCCCAGGTATTGAGGCTTCTCCCCTCGCTGAGAGTATTCCGCCCGTAGCTCCTGGCCGAGATGCTCTTGGACCGAATGGGGAAGCGGAGGCACATTGCTTCGCGACCGGGCATCGGTCCGAGGCAGCGACGTCTGGGATTTAGTCGTATCATTCATCATCTACTCGCCCCTGGTTCAATGTCTCGGGAGAGGATCGGTCGAGGAGATGGGCTCGTGCCCTGGCAAACGCAGCCGGCAAGATTGGAAGGAGACGACCCTCGGTCTCAACAGCGCGGCTCCTGTCCAAATTGCAAGGAGTTCGCGCTCTGAGCTGCAGAAATCGCCGATAGGCCGGGACGCAGCAGATGGTCTCGGCCAGATCGGGGGTCACTGCCGAAGGCCTATATTTAGCGGCAGTTATCACTCGCGGACGACGAGCGCTGATGAGAGGTGCCCGACCTCGTGCTTCTGCCAAAGGATCCGCTCCCACTGCTCGAGTACCCATCGTCGTTGCTAGAGTAGCTGTTCCCACTGCTGTAGTAACCGCTTCCGCTGTTGTAGTAGTTGTTCGCGCTTGAGGCGGCCGCGGCTCCGGTGGCGGCCCCTGTCGCATAGGCCCAGTAGGGATTGTAGTAGCCGCTCCCATAGGATCCGGACCGGCCGCCATAGAACGCGCTGGCATGGACGTTGACGCCGCGGTTGACCGTGACGTTGCCGGAGCCAACCACGTTCCCGGAGCCCATGGGACCGTGCGCCGCGACATTCCCGCCGCGAACGGGGGCCACCATGTTCCCCGATCCGACAGAGCCGCGGATTGCGCCGCCGTTAGGTGCGCCAGGCAGGCTGCCTCTCATCGGTGGGCCGCCGGTTGGCCCGCCCGATGGCGGGCGCGGCAAGCCACCCGACGGCGGACCCGGCAGCTGGGGCAGAGCCGGTTGGGCAACGGCCCCATCCGATGCTGCTGCGGTGGCGGCGAGAAGAGTCGCGAAAACCCATATCGAATGCTTCATCACTGCCTCCTTGGCTGTCCCGGGGCAACGGCCGGCATCAACTCGACCTGTTTCGCGTCGGCGGGCGGCTGGAAGGCGAACACGGAGTCGGACGGGTGAGCTTTGCTGTCCCAGTTGGTGAATTCGGCGACGAAACGCGGCTGACCGGGCAGCAACCGGTAGGTGACGATCAACCGACGCGGGATGGCCGCGTTAGTGTTCTCGACCCACAATTCCATCTCGGTGCCGGCCATCTGATGAAAGAACAGATGCCGGCACTCGACGCCGTCGATGGTGGCTGTTCCAACTTGCCAGCCGGCGACCACCTTGCGCAGGAGCGATTGGTCCGGTGACACACCAAAGAAGTTGACCAGCGGAAAATCGATGTTGAGCCTGTCGAGCACCTCGGTCAGCGCTGCCGGGATGCCTCCCGGAGCGGGCATCACCGAATACACCTTGCGGTCAGGCGAGAAGAGGGACACCGTCTTGCCGTCGTAGAACAGGTCGTTGGCTCCGTCATCGCCGGTCACCTGGATTTTGAGCCGGTCGGGACGGCGCACGAGAACCTTCATCGTATGGAAGATGTGCAGCGGCTGTCCGGATTCGTTCAGGTAGACCCTGGAGGTTTTTGCCGAGAATGAGAGCTCCGAAGCCGAGAGCGTCTTGTTCAGCGTCGCGAGGGCGGCGTCGGCGTCCTCGCTGAGCGCCGGCCGGACCGGGAGAGCCGGTTCCTGGGCGTGCGCGGTCGGCACCGTGGCCAATCCCACAAGAGCGCCCAGCGCGCTCATGAACAAGCTGGGAAAAATCCTTCGTAACATTGCGTATTTCCTGATCTGGATGGCGCCTTGGCGCCGGTGATACTTGTGTGTCTCAGGCTACCTCCTCACTCGATCGTGCGCGGGCTCTCGGATGTCCAAGAGGTTGAGTCCCGGGTGCTTTCGCAGAGCTGCCAGTAGTTTGCGTAACTACGGTGCAGGAACCGAGAAGCGGTCCGGACGCGCCAAGGCCCAAGAGTTCGCATAAAAGGGATGGTCGTTCCTTTTGCTGAGCAGTTCGCCGGGCTCAAGGTAAGGAAGCAGCTGCGAGAACAGCTTGATCTCAGACGAACTGATCCGCCGGGCCAAATGATGGGGCTTCAAGTCGGAGGGATGGTTCAACCCCGCTGAGGCAAGAAGCTCGGCGAGAGCATGCATCGTGTTGCTGTGAAAGTTGGCGACCCGCTGTGCCTTGTCAGGAACAACGAGAGCGCGTTGCCGCAAGGGGTCCTGAGTCGCGACACCGGTCGGGCATTTGTTGGTGTGGCAGCTTTGTGCCTGTATGCAGCCGACAGCGAACATGAAGCCCCGGGCAGAATTGACCCAGTCGGCCCCAATGCCAAGGGCACACGCAATATCGAATGCTGAGATGATCTTGCCGCTGACGCCGATCTTGATGCGGTCACGCAGCCCTGCTCCGACAAGAGTGTTGTGCACCAAGAGCAGGGCCTCACGCATAGGCACTCCTACGTGATCGGTGAACTCGAGTGGAGCTGCGCCCGTCCCGCCTTCCGCTCCATCAACGACGACAAAGTCTGGCACAATCCCGGTCTCAATCATCGCCTTTACGATTGCCATGAACTCCCAGGGGTGCCCGACAGCGAGTTTGAAACCAACGGGCTTCCCACCTGAGAGACTGCGGAGCTTCGCAACGAACAGCATCATCTCGACAGGTGTGCGGAAGCTGCTGTGGGCTGCGGGCGATATACATTCCTGGCCGACCGGGATCCCACGGGTCTGGGCAATTTCCGCACTCACCTTGTGCCCGGGCAGAATGCCGCCATGGCCCGGTTTAGCCCCCTGACTGAGCTTGATCTCGATCATCTTGACCTGATCGTCCGATGCCTGCTCCGAGAAGCGCTCTGGAGAGAAGCTGCCGTCCTCGTTGCGACAACCAAAGTACCCGCTGGCAATCTGCCAGATGAGGTTACCACCATAGCGTCGATGGTAGGGGCTGATACTCCCCTCGCCGGTATCGTGGGCGAATCCTCCGATCTTCGCGCCCTTGTTCAGGGCCATGATCGCATTGCCGCTGAGCGCCCCAAAGCTCATGGCCGAGATGTTGAGGATGGAACCCGAGTAGGGCATTACGCACTGATCGTTGCCAATGCTGATCCTGAATCCTGATGGGTCGGCCACCGGTTTCGGACGGATGGAGTGACCGATGAACTCATGGCCATCTGAGTAGCCATCCACAAGGGTCCCGAAGGGGCGCTGGTCCGGCTCGTTCTTTGCCCGGGCATAGACCAAGGATCGTTGGGTTCTTGAGAACGGCAGCTTTTCGAACTCGGTCTCAAGGAGATATTGCCTCAGTTCCGGTCGTACGGCTTCGATCAGAAAGCGAACATGCCCGATAATCGGATAATTACGCGTAATTGCATGCTTTTCTTGGAGCATGTCGTAGATGCCGAGCAGGGAGAGCAGGCCGAAGGCCGCGGCCAGGGTCAGGCTGGCGGGCTGCAGAACGAGCCCGAAGGCGGCGCCCGTCAGGATGACGCAGCCGGCCAATGGGGCGTAGCGGCCGGCAAGGGAAAGGTTGTGCATTCTGCGCATGACTTTATCTCTGCGGAGCGTTTCTTAGCCGCGTCGGGCTTCGGTCACGTAGTCGCGCTCCGTCGCGCCGGTATAGAGCTGGCGCGGGCGGCCGATGCGCTGGGACGGGTCCTCGATCATCTCGCTCCACTGGGCGATCCAGCCGACCGTGCGGGCGAGCGCGAACAGCACCGTGAACATCGAGGTCGGGAAGCCCATCGCCTTCAGCGTGATGCCCGAATAGAAATCGATGTTCGGATAGAGCTTCTTCTCGACGAAGTAATCGTCCTTCAGCGCGATCTGCTCGAGCTCCACGGCCACATCGAGGAGCGGATCGTCCTTGATGCCGAGCTCGTTGAGCACCTCGTGGGTGGTCTTCTGCATGATGCGGGCGCGCGGGTCGTAGTTCTTGTAGACCCGGTGGCCGAAGCCCATGAGACGGAACGGGTCGTTCTTGTCCTTGGCCTTCGCGATGTATTCCGGAATGCGGTCGGGCGTTCCGATCTCCTCAAGCATCTTCAGCGCCGCTTCGTTGGCGCCGCCATGGGCAGGCCCCCACAGGCAGGCGATGCCGGCCGCGATGCAGGCGAAGGGGTTCGCGCCCGAGGATCCGGCGAGCCGCACCGTCGAGGTCGAGGCGTTCTGCTCGTGATCGGCGTGCAGAATGAAGATCCGGTCGAGCGCCCGCGAGAGCACCGGGTTGACCTTGTACTCTTCCGCCGGCACCGCGAAGCACATGCGCAGGAAGTTGGAGGTATAGTCCAGATCGTTCTGCGGATACACGAAGGGCTGGCCGATGGAGTACTTGTAGGCCATGGCGGCGAGCGTCGGCATCTTGGCGATCATGCGCATCGACGCGACCATGCGCTGGTGCGGATCGGAGATGTCGGTCGAGTCGTGATAGAAGGCCGAGAGTGCGCCGACGCAGGCCACCATGATCGCCATCGGATGCGCGTCGCGGCGGAAGCCGGTGAAGAACCGGTGCATCTGGTCGTGCACCATGGTGTGGCGCGTGACGCGATAGTCGAAATCAGCCTTCTGGGCTGCGGTCGGCAGCTCTCCGTAGAGGAGCAGATAGCAGGTCTCGAGGAAGTCGCCGTGCTCGGCGAGCTGGTCGATGGGATAGCCGCGATAGAGCAGGATGCCGGCGTCGCCATCGATATAGGTGATCTTCGACTCGGTGGCGGCCGTCGAGGTAAAGCCGGGATCGTAGGTGAACATCCCGGTCTGGCCGTAGAGCTTGGAAATGTCGATGACGCTCGGGCCGATCGTGCCTTCTTTTACCGGCAGTTCCACGGACTTGTTGTCAACGGTGACTGTGCTGGAGGTCATGGGCATCAATCCATCCTGTGCAAAGGTATGGAGAGGGGGTAGCAGCGGGCATGCTCCTGGTCTAATATATTGTCTTGCAGGTTATGATATCGAAACGATATCGCTTCAAGTGCCAGCCCCGCACTGCCTCATGACTGCCCAAGGTGTGCAATGAGGAACCGGTTTGAGGACCGGACCCCGAGAATCGCAGTGGAGATCCGAACCGAGATCGTGTTCGCTGGAAAACCGGCGATCCAGCCGTGATCAACTTTCTGGAGGATGATCGAACGAGAAAAATGGATTCCCGTTTGGGATTGGTCCGATGCTCCCGTCCAGGAGGAGCGCATCGTGCGGAGTTCCAGTTCCATACGATGCATTAGGGCTGAACGCCTCGTACGAACTCTAAGACTTGCGTAGCATCAGGGCGTGAGAAGCGCGCGCCCTGGCTTACCCTTCCTGACGTGGTCGAAAGCCTCGGCTGCTTCTTCGAATGGCTTGAGGAGTCCGATGGGAAGGCTGACACAGTTCTGTTCGACAAGCCGGCTCAGTTCGGACAGTGCCGCCTCATCCGGACGGAAGACGGTCCATGCGTAATGCTTGATGCCTTTGGGCAGAGCGCTCCGGTGACGCTTTTTGTCAGAGATGGTCCTCAGCCCCCCGCGCACCCAGCCGAGTTCGTCGAAGTTTCGCAGCATCGGATGCACCGTCGTTGCATGACCGAGCGCGCGGTCGCGTAGGCAGCCGAGCAGCGAGAGATCATCGTCCCACGTAGCGAAGTTGAGCGTCGCATCAAACGAGCGGCCGAGTGAAGAAAACGGCTTCTTCGTGCAGTCGACCACATCGGCAGCCCCAGCGCCGATGCAGGCGTCGAAGGTAGAGGGCCGGGCGATCGCCGTGACCTTTGCGCCCCATTCGGACAGCATCTGCAACGCCAGCGTTCCGAGGCTCCCAGCGGCACCGTGGACCAGCACGCTCTTTTCGGACGCATTCTCCCGCGTGAGCCCCGCTCCGAAGGTTGCCAGCCACATCGTTACAAAGCAGTAGGGAAGCGCGGCGAGTGCAAGAAGATCCCGCTCTTCGGGTACAGGCAACAGGTAGTTCGCCTTGACCTGGACATGGCTGGCATGGGTCCCCTCCGCTGAGGTTGGCTTCACTCCGTAGACGCGATCGCCGACCTTGAACCTTGACACTCCAGTGCCCAGGGCCGTGACAGTGCCGGCAAGGTCGTTGCCGAGCACCATCGGAAACTTGCCGGCACCAAGAAGCGAGAGCAGCCGTCGGCCATAGCCTTGGGCGCGGTGCACGTCGATCGGATTGACTGAGGCTGCCGCTACGGCGACCCCGACCTCGTCGGCCGCGGGCTTTCGACGAGGGACCTGCCTCATCATGAATCCGCCGCGACCGCTGGGGTCGAGACACATCGCCGCGTTGGCTGTTGCCATGCTCATGACTTCGCCTCTTCACCAGTGGATGGGCTGATGGTCCCTTCCAGCACCTCCGACTTGAATGCATAGCGGTCGAGCGCCGATCGCAGCGCCGTTACTCCCGCATCGGTCCTGACTCGGATCACGTGTGCTCCCCGCGCATCCCGAACATGCTCGACTTCGGCAATGGTCGCGCCGGTGTTCAGCGCCTCGGCACGGACGACGGTCTC
Organism: Microvirga ossetica; assembly: GCF_002741015.1. Lineage (NCBI taxonomy): Bacteria > Pseudomonadati > Pseudomonadota > Alphaproteobacteria > Hyphomicrobiales > Methylobacteriaceae > Microvirga > Microvirga ossetica. The sequence continues at coordinate 584,360 of NZ_CP016618.1, forward strand.
GATCTCAAGCTGCTGCAGCGCCGGCTTGAAGATCTTTCCGACACCTGTCATCGGCAGCGCCGGCACGACCTTCACCTGCTTGGGAACCGCAGCGCGTTCGGGGATGCTCGCCGTCGCAAAGTCGAGCAGCTCCTGGCCGGTGACCATCGTGCCGGGCTGCGTTTGTACATAGGCCACCGGGATTTCGCCCGCATAAGCGTCGGGGCGGGCGATTGCTGCGGCCAATGCAACAGCCGGATGCCGGAGCAAAGCATCCTCGATCAGTTTCGGATCGATGTTGTGTCCACTTCTGACGATAAGTTCCTTGCGCCGGCCCGAGAGCCAGAAACGTCCATCTTCGTCCTGCCGGCCGAGATCGCCGGTGTTGAGCCAAGGCTCCCCTTCGATGTCGATCCACACGTCCTTGTTGTGTTCGGCATCCAGATAGCCAGAGAAGACGTTTGGACCTTTGATCGCAAGTGTTCCGGTCTCGTGGATTTCCGCCATGCGCAGGAAACGCCCGTCATCGTCGAGGATGACAGCACGCATCTGCTGATAGGGAATGCGCATTCCAATTGAGCCTGCGCGCCGCTCGCCTTCCGGCAGGTTGACCGATGAAGCACAAGTGCCTTCGGTCAGTCCGTAGCCCTCAAGGATCTTGATTCCGGTCTTGGCCTCGAAGCTCTCGATCAGCTTGGCCGGCATGGGTGCTGCGCCACACAGCGCGAACTCAAGGCTCGAGACGTCGTTGTCCCCGATCGGCAGGTCGAGCAGTGGGGCATAGATCGTCGGCACTCCGGAGAACATTGAGACGCGGAAGCGGGAAACGATCTCCCAGAACCGTGTGATGAGCCCCTTGCCTCGGTAACCCTCGGGCGTACCGAGCACGACGTGATCGCCCTGCATCCACGGCAGTAGTCCGGTGACGATCTGCGCGTTGACATGGAAGAGCGGTAACCCGCAGAAAAAGGTGCGCTGTGTAGCGCTGGGGCCGAGGATCTGGGCGAGGGCCCAGGCATCAAAGACTTCGTTGCCGTGCGTGCGGGCCGCAATCTTGGGCAATCCTGTGGTTCCGCCGGTGCAGACATAGGACGAGCTCGAGGCTTGAGAGATTCCCCGCGGTGCGACGAGCCGATCCGACGGCTGTTCCTGCAGTGCCCGACGGAAGTCGACGATTTCGAGACCGGATGCAGGCGGCCTCGGCTCCCCGTCTCGGGGCGGACCCGCCGCGTCTCCCGCATATGGCGAGAGATCAACCCAGGCGACGACCCGAAGGTCCGGCAGCGTCTGAACATGCGGCGCGAGCTTCGTCCACAGATCCAGGCCGGGCGCAGGCGCCAAGGTCACCAGCACCCGCACGCGTGCGGCGCGCAACAGCTCCGCGATCAGGCTGGGCTCCAGCAGATGATTGATAGCGAATGCTACGCCGGCCGCTTCGCCTCCCCAGATCGTGAAGTGGGTTTCGGGCAGGTTTGGCAGCACGAAGGCGACCGGGTGGTCGGCACTAACGCCAAATGCATGAAACGCGTTTGCAACTCGGGTCACGTCGGCCAGCAATTCGGCATAGGTCCACGTGAATACGCGCTCAAAGCTATCGGGCGTCAGAAAGAAGGACAGTGCCCTGGCGTCGGGCGTGCGTTTGGCGGCGGCGGCGAGCGCCTCGTATGTCGTCTGAGGCAAGCCGCGGTCTGCGAGCGGCTGCGTCTCGATGGCTTCAATATCGGCGAGATTCCGGATCGGCATCGAACAGCTTTCCTATCCAGCAATGAAGAACAACGGATGAGGTCGCGGCAGCGCTAGCACCGTCAACGCTGCCACTTGCGGCTGGGCCTCGATAGGCTGTCCTTCAGGGCAAGCATCCGTCTGAAGCGTGCCCTGTCGTTGGCCGCTATCTTGAGCAGGTTCCACAGACGCCGCGCGGTCAGCCGGGCATCGATGAAATCATCCGGCAGGTCAGGCCCCCACTGGTAAAGCCCCTCTCGATCCATCAGGTGGTATCCAGGTGGTTGGTCTGCATCGAACAGGTCGCCATCGGCATAATGTTCGTGCTTCTGGCCCCACGGATCGCGCCAGTAGTCGAAAATCTGGCTCCCGAGGAGATGGCGGCCGACGCCCCAGGCATGCCTATAGCTGTTCGCCATCATCACCTGTTGGCCCATTTCCACCGCGTCGAGATCAATGACTTCGAATGCCACGTGATCGACCTTCGACTCCAAGCCCGTGGAAACGAAGAGGGTGTGATGGTCCGTGGGTTCAGCGCCACGATCCAAACGCATGAAGGAGCCGATCGGCGTACCGTCGGGCAGGCACATCACATCGGACGGGATGAAGCCGAATGTGTCTATGTACCAACGCACGCTTCGATCGAAGTCCGGCGTTTCCAGGACGAGGTGCCCGAGCTTCGTGACCTGCGGCGGCTCGAACTTCGGACGCTGGGTATCGTTGACGCGAACGATATGTGTTGGGGCATTGTGCTGGATCGGTGGACGGACCGGCAAAGGCGTGCTTGGCGTCATTCCATGCAAGACCTCCACCTCAATGCCTTGAGGATCGCGAAGCCGCACGACAAACCCGCCGCCCGGTCCGCCAGCACACTCCACGCGGCTGCCAAAAGCTTTGGCCAGCGTTTCGAGATTCTCCGCCTCCGAGACCGAAAGGCCGAGACCGAGGAAGCGGGCCCGAGGCCCGCGCGTTATCCGGTAGATATAGGGTTTCGGCCCGGCGCCCCGCATGAACAACTCGTTGTCACTCTTTTCAGCGCGAACCAGCCCGAAGTCGCAGAGGTAAGCCTCGGCTTTGTCGAGGTCGGGACGTTCAAAATGGGCAAATAGAAGTTCGTGTGCCTTCACCAGCGGAGAAGGACCGCGCGGCAACTCGATGCTGCCGGGGCCATGCTTGACTGTAGTTTGGAGAGACATCGGCAATTCCTTCCGGGCTAGGCTGCAATCCGACGGGCAGTCTCGCGGCTGCACGCGGCGAACATGTTCAGGACAGTCAGATCCCGCGTCTGCGGATCGAGGCGCGCGGCGATGAAGCGGTCGGGCCGGATGAGAAGCGCGCGGACGCCATGACGTTTCACCCACGCCGCAAAGGATGGGTCATCGCATCGTAGCGACGTTGCCGAGATGCGCTCATCGTGGCCGTTCAGGCAGACGAAGCGTGTGCCAAGAGCTTCGAGGATTGAGAGATCGCGCGGAGACAGCATGCTGATCGGATCGGCCCCGATACCGAGCGCCAGCCACTGGTGGCAGTCCTGAAACGTGTCCAACGGCGCCGCTCCCTGCGTTGATTGAACACAAGGTTGCGGCATCATCTGACCGATCAACGGATCCCTGGTTCCGGCGGTCAGCACGCTGCGGCCGATAGCGGGCGGCGGCAGCACGCCGCCACGACGGATGAAGGCCCGAAAACGGCGCGACATGTTGAGGCAGGCGAAGATGTAGTCCCGCGCCATGGCGACAACCCGGTTTGTCGGCATGATGACGAAGGCGAGACGGCGGGATACGTTGACTAATCGGCGCACCACGGGGGCTCGTTCGGCCTCGTAGCTATCGAGGAATGCGGTCGGCGCGAGCCCTTTGACGACATAGGCTATCTTCCAAGCGAGATTGACCGCATCTTTGATCCCGCTGTTCATGCCTTGGCCCGCGAAGGGCGGCATCAGATGAGCGGCGTCGCCGGCGAGGAACCCGCGATTGTTGCGCCAGCAATCCGCGACGCGGGCGTGAAAAGTATAGACCGCCTTCCGTTCGATCCGGAATGAACGGTGTCCAAAATTGTCGGCGATCAGCGAATGGATCCTGTCTTCCTCCAGCAACTCTTCCTGGCGCTCGTTAGGAAGACGCATGAATTCCCAGCGGACGCGATCACCAACGGCTGGGATTTCGACACGAGGGCGCCGCGGGTCACAGTGGAAGCTTATCTGCTTGACAGCGTGATCCTGTACAAGCGCATCGACGACGAGCCAGTGCTGCGCGAAGGTCGAGCCGACGAGTGTCGAACCAAGCATGTCGCGCACCTGGCTTGTGCCGCCGTCACACCCGACGATGAACTTCGCCCGAAGAGTGCGCATCCCATCCGGCGTCGACACCATTAAGACCACGTGATCACGATGTTGCTGCAGACCCGTTACCATGTGTTCGAACAACGCCCTGACGTTGGCGAACCTCGATAATCCATGAAACAGGACTCTCTCGAACTGCGGCTGATAGAAGATGCCCAAAGGGGAATGACCGTGAGACCCACGAGCGGGAAAATCCATTTCCATCAAGGTACGGCCGCGGGCATTGACGTGGCGAACATGCGGACTTTGGACGAGTTCGGGCGCGATCTCGTCGAGAAGACCGGCTATCGAGAAGGACCGCAACGTCTCGGCATCATAGGCAATGGCCCGCGGGATGCCGCGAAGACCTCCGCTGCCTTCGAGAAGAGCGACTTCCAAACCTGAAAGACCAAGCAGATTCGCCATCATCAGCCCGACGGGCCCTGCTCCGATAACGTCAACGTCGACCTCGGCCAACGGCGTTGGCTGGACGATAGGCTCCATTGTCATTTTTGTTTCCTCCCGCTGGCGTGTTAGCCGCCAGCAGATACTTGAACATGATAGTCAAAACGACTAGATGGTCAATATGAGATTGAACCCTACGGCATCGCGCGCCGCGGTTTGGTATGTTGGGACGCACGAGAGGACAACGGCGCGATCTATGGGCAGACGATCAAGGGAGGAAAATATGACTATTAATCTTGTACGATTCATGAAGCAGGACAGAGCGTGGTGGGGGGTTGCGTCGGGAGAGCAGATCACACCGCTCGCCGACAATTATCCCACCACTGCCGCCTTGATCGAACGGGGTGAAGACGATTGGCGTCAGGCACGCGAGCGGAAGCCGAGCGTCAGCATCAACGACATCCAGATCCTGTCGCCGATCACCACCCCGTGCCGGATTTATTGCCAGGGCGCGAACTACCGCCAGCACATGATTGAATCCGGTATGAATCCGGATGCTAAGCTGTTCAACATGTTCTTCACGAAGTCCGACGCTTCGATCGGTTCGGCATATGAGGCAGTCGCGCGACCGCCCCATGTGAAGCTGCTGGACTACGAGATCGAACTTGCACTGGTCTTCCGTCGGCCGATCTCCTCCGCAGTGACTATCACCCCGGACATGCTGGCCGACTATGTCTTCGCCGTCGCGATCGCGAACGACCTCAGCGCGCGCGATGTCCAGTTGCCGCAGACACAATTCTTCAAGGGAAAGAGCTATCGCGGCTTTTGTCCGATCGGCCCCTGGCTCACCGTTCTGGATAGAGAAGAGTTTCCCAGAATTGACGATCTGGAGCTCCAGCTCTCAGTAAACGGAACGGTGCGGCAGCGCGACAACACCTCCGCTCTCGTGTTCAAGCCTGCCGAGACGATTTCCGAATTGTCCACTTTCGCCAACATCGCTCCCGGGGATGTTCTCCTGACGGGCACGCCGAGCGGCTGTGCGCTTCGCGTCCCACCCCCGCCCTTGCGGCGCTTGCTGCAATTGCTGCCTGAGCGCAGGTTCTGGAAGATGTTTCTCAAGTCGCAGGGACGCCGGCCCGAGTATCTGAAACCCGGCGACCGCATCAACGCACGGATCTGGAGCCGCGATGGCTCACTCGATCTCGGCGAACAGATTACGGAGATTGTTGTCTGAGGGAATTGGGGGCTGCGAGATCAGGCGGCGCTGGCGGTCGTGCGCTTCGGCTGCGACGTCGAGCGCCCTGGTTTAGCCCGGGATGCGTCCTTTTGAGGGGGCGGCAAGTGCGCGAGAACGGATTTCGTCCGCCGGGCATCAAGACCGATTGCCCGCAGGATTGCGCCGATAGACGGGTTGCGATCTTGGGATGACAGCCTGCCTTGGCCGAGGGCGCGCATCAGCTGGAGAATGATCCCGACGACGATCTCGAGGTTGAGCTCGACAGAGGCCGCGCGGCGCGGCAAGCCCTTTGAGAGCTGCTGGAGGTCCTCGAGGAGGCGGCGGCGGACGACCTCGCCCCATTTGGGACTTGCCAACAAGAACTTTGAGGTAAGCGCCCCCCATCGAGCGTCGTCGAGAGCCTTGTCGATGAATGAGCTGCATCCGAACGCAATACGGAGTGCGGGGTCGTCGAGGGAGAGCCTGACTGGCTGCAGCAATTCGTCGAAAGACCTGACCAACTCCTCCGCGACCGCTGCATTCAGGGCGTCAAGTCCGGTGAAATGGACGTAGAATGTCCCCTTCGCGACCCCAGCCTCCCGGACCACGTCGTCGACGGTGACGGATTCCACCCCCTGCTTCGCATAAAGCGAGTTGGCAGCAGCGATGAGCTGAGCACGGGTTCTCGCGCGCTTCTCGCGCCCGATTTCGGCGCGGCGGATTGGATTGACTTTTGCCATAACTAACGAGGTCCCAAGGTCACATTGCACATAAGTCATATTGACGACAACGTCCAGACTGACCGTGACGGTCGCGATGCATTGCACAGGCGTCCGCCTTCTTCAGTCTTCATGATGACAATCGGATACCTGTTCGAAACTATTGCGTGGACCCGCTTTCTCGAACCTATCCGGACAATAACGCTCCTCACAGGCGACACTTTGAGGAGCAGTGCCCTTCTCTAGCAATTGTTGAGTCATGCATATGGCGTAGAAGCCAAAGTCAAAGCTGTATTCAGCTATTGCGGCGGTCTCTCCTTCGGTTCCTGAGGCCACGTTCTTGCTACGTACTCCGTTACCGTGTGTTTGAGAGCAGCTCTTGCTCCGGCCCTAAGATCGCAGGTCCAATACTCGCCTGCCGGCGAACTGAGCGCGGGCTTGCGCCGAAGCGATGTCGGAATGCTCGCGAGAACGCTGACACCTCGGCATAACCGAGGCTTGCGGCGATCTCTCCGATCGGCTGGCTGCCGCTCTCCAGAAGCGAGCGGGCGAGCCCAAATCGCTCATCGTCGCGCAGTTCGCTGAACGACAGGCCGCGCTCGGCAAGCGCCCGCTGCAAACTCCGCCGGGATATCCTGAGCCGCTCGGCGACGAAGGGAAGATCGGCCCGACCCAGGGCAATGCCGTCGCGGATGGCCATACGGATGGCGTCGCTGACATTGGTGGTGGCCGCCCCCCGCTCCGAGAGGTAATGGGCGTAAGTCGATAGCAGCGCGTGCAAGCGAGGATCAACATCCGCCTTCTCGGCGCGGAGATCGTCACGTCTAAACTCAATTGCGTTCACCGGCGCGTTGAACACGACGGGACACCCCAGAATTTCACGGTATCGTTCCGCACGCTTGGGCTCCGGCATGGCGTGGAGCACCCGAAGCGGTCGCCAGGATGGACCCCGGTGAGCTTGGAGCATCCGTACGAGATACGCGCTGGAGTGACCCGTGAACTGCGTGGCAGGGCCGACGTCCGCGATGATTGACCAGAGGAACGCCGGCGGCTCCCGGTCCTCCACCAGCTCAACCAGAACGCCTCCGACAAGAGATGGCAGTGTCCAGGCGAGGTCGCGGACCGCATCGCGAAAATAGCGCGCGTTCATCAAAAGATAGCCCGGGATGCCGGAGCGCAGTGCCCGGGTTCTCGCCCCCAGCCGGAGACCGAATAGCGGATCGCCGGTGAGGTGAGCTGCGACCTCAAAGTAGGCAACATATTTGCGGAACGCCGTTCTCTGCCCGGGGCGATCTATCACGGTGAGCGGAACATCGATTGCCTGGAAGACCGCTGCAGCGCCGCCGGGAGCGTGCCGTACCGCGTGGTCAAAGCCAGACCAAGCCATCCCATCGACCAATGCTTCCATTTTGAGTGTGGGCATGCCGCAATCTCTCGCCGGGGTCCTGGCGTATAATATCAGAAAATCGGCGCATTGAGACAACTCATGCGCCGTCGCCGATGAATTCCGGCCTGCCGTCGACAGGATCGATCCGAACAGCGGCCCAATGGGCTCGCCACCCTTCGGCAAAGGACAGGGGCATCGCCCTAATCATCGAGCGGCTGTGAGCACGGAACACGGGCATGGAGCAATGGCCCAGAGACGCTCCGGGTAGAACTAATAGACTACGCCACGGCGCATTCTGCCAACAACGTGGCGCATATTGGCAATTCCAGTCCGGACTTCGGTGCCATGCTTACGGCGAGACAATAGCTGCATCCGAACAGGGAAAGAGACCACAGGGTCCCGGGCAGCAAGTCAAACAACATAACTGCCAGCATTAAGGGAGTTTGGCACCATGCCTATATCAGGCAAATCCCTGGCGCGCGACGCAGCCGGCACGGCTCACCAAGCGGCGCCAACGAAGCTGATCGAGAGCACCCCGTCCGCCTATGGCTATCCTCTGCTGATCAAGCACCTGCTTCACACGCCGCTGCGGCACGCTCCGGACCAGGAGATCGTGTACCGCGACCTGGTGCGTTACGATTATCGGACGCTTGCGCAGCGGATCGGACGGCTTGCCAACGGTCTCGCCAGCCTGGGCGTTGGACCGGGCGACACGGTGGGCGTGCTCGACTGGGACAGCCACCGCTACCTGGAAGGTTACTTCGCCGTCCCGAGCATGGGCGCGGTGCTCCACATGGTGAACATCCGCCTGTCGCCGGAACAGATCCTCTACACGATCAATCACGCCGAGGATGACGTTCTCCTGGTCCACGCCGACTTCCTGCCGCTCATCGAGGGCCTCCGGGACCGGATCGAGCGGGTAAGAACGATCATCGTCATGGTCGACGAGGGCAACGTACCCGCCACCCCGCTCGAGATCGCCGCGGAGTACGAGGCGCTGCTCGCCTCCTCGTCCGCCGAGTATGACTTCCCCGACTTCGACGAGAACACCCGCGCCACGACCTTCTACACCACCGGCACGACCGGCCTGCCCAAGGGTGTGTATTTCAGCCATCGCCAGCTTGTCCTGCATACGCTCGCCACGGCGACGGCCCTCGGCACTGCGGCAGAGCAGGGGCGGCTCCATCGCAGCGACGTGTACATGCCGATCACGCCCATGTTCCACGTCCACGCATGGGGGCTGCCGTTCATCGCGACCATGCTGGGCATCAAGCAGGTCTATCCTGGCCGCTATGCTCCCGAAATGCTGCTCAAGCTGATTGAAACCGAGAAGGTGACGTTCTCCCACTGCATCCCGACCCTGCTCCACATGCTTCTCAATTGTCCGGCCAGCGCGAATGTCGACTTCCGGGGGCTGACGATGATCATCGGCGGCTCGGCCCTGCCCAAGGGTCTTGCCCAGGCCGCGCTCGATCGGGGAATCGACATCTACTCGGGTTACGGGATGTCCGAGACCTGTCCCGTCCTGACCTTGGCGCAGCTCACCCCCGCGATGCTCGAGGACCCGGCCGAGCGGCAGATCGACGTCCGGACCCGGACGGGATTGCCTCTCCCCCTGGTCGACCTGCGGGTCGTCGACCCCGAGATGAACGACGTCCCGCACGATGGCAAGTGCACCGGCGAAGTCGTGGTGCGGGCGCCCTGGCTGACGCAGGGCTACTTCAAAGACCCTGGAAATTCGGAGGCGCTCTGGCAGGGCGCTTACCTGCACACCAACGACGTCGGGTACATCGACCCAGCTGGATACTTGCAGATCACCGATCGGCTGAAGGACGTGATCAAAACCGGGGGCGAGTGGATTTCGTCTCTGGAGATCGAGGACATCCTTTCTCAGCATCCAAGCGTCAGCGAGGTCGCGGTCATCGGGGTGCCGGATACGAGATGGGGGGAGCGACCGCTCGCAATCATCGTCCCCAAGGCCGGCCACGAGCAAAGCCTCACCGAGAAGGTCGTCAAGGCCCACATCGCCGCGTACGCCGACAAGGGCATCATCTCCAAGTGGGCTGTGCCAGATCGAATCGTCTTCACGACCGCGATCACGCGAACGAGTGTCGGCAAGACCAACAAGAGGGCCCTGCGAGATCTTTACGCGCCGTAGTCGAGCCAAAGGCCGATGCCGAGGCGGTCTGCTCCTGCGCAAGAGCCTATGAAGTCAGCGCGCTTGTGGTGGAGCGCGCAATCATCGCCCTCAGTGCTTTCGTCTGAGGGCGATGTCCACCACCACGCAACAGAGGGCAGTGTCGTCGGACCAACGGATAAAAACACGAACGGAACTCCCGGGGTATGGGAGCGGGCCGTTCCCGATGACACCGTAGCCTTTTTCTCACGCACTGCCGGATCCGGTCTGGTTCGGGTGAAACAGGAAATGGAGGAAACGATGAGGTTGAGTTTTGTCTGTAGTGTTGTCATGGGGCTGGCCCTGACAGGAGCCGCCCATGCTCAGATATCCGTGAAGCTTGGAGTGTTGAACGACCGATCGGGGGTCTATTCCGACCTGACCGGTGAGGGCTCTGTCGTAGCGGCGCGCATGGCCGTTGAAGACTTCAAGGCTGCCGAGAAGGGGATCACGGTCGACATCGTCGCGGCGGACCATCAGAACAGGCCGGACATCGGCGCCAGCATTACCCGGCAATGGTACGATCAGGACGGCGTTGACGCCATCCTGGACGTCCCGACCTCGTCGGTGGCGCTCGCGGTCAATACCATCACGCGGGAGCGGAACAGGATATTCATCAACTCGGGCGGTGGCACCTCGGATCTGACTGGGCCGCAATGCTCCCCCAACACCGTTCACTGGACCTATGACACCTGGGCGCTGGCGAACGGTACCAGCACCGCAATGGTCCAGCGTGGAGCGGACACGTGGTTCTTCCTCACGGCGGATTATGCGTTCGGACATGCGCTCGAGCGTGACGCCGTGGCTAAGGTCACCAAGGCTGGCGGCAAGGTGCTCGGCACTGTCCGGCATCCCTTCCCCGGCCAGGATTTCGCGTCGTTCATCCTCCAGGCGCAGTCATCGGGAGCAAAGGTCATTGGGTTTGCGAATGCCGGCGGCGACTTCGTCAATGGGATGAAGCAGGCGGCCGAGTTCGGGGTCATCCAGGGCGGCCAGAAGCTCGCCGGGCTTCTGACCACGGTCATAGACGTTCACTCCCTTGGTCTTCAGACAGCTCAGGGCCTGGTGCTGACAGAGGGTTTCTACTGGGACATGAACGACCGGGCCCGGGCCTGGACGAAGCGCTTCGTCGACAAGAGCGGTGGCAAGATACCATCGATGGTTCATGCCGGGGTCTATGACGGGGTTCTTCACTATCTCAAGGCCGTCGAGGCCCTGAAGGACAAGGATGCGACGAAGGTCATAGCCAAAATGAAGGAGACGCCCACAGACGACCTGTTCGGAAAAGGCAGGATCCGTCCGGACGGCCGCAAGATCCATGACATGTACGTCTTCGAGGTCAAGAAACCGAGCGAATCCAAGGGTGAGTGGGATCTCTACAAGGTCATCGCCACAATTCCTGCCGAACAGGCCTTTCGCCCCATGAGCGAGGGTGGCTGTCCGCTCGTGAAGAGCTGATCGAAGCGCATCGGCGAGGGTGGCACCTCCACCCTCGCCGGTCCGCGACGCTGCTTCAGCTCCTTTGGGCCGCATGACAGCCGGAGAGCACTCGTTTTGGTCCTGTCATCGTGATGAGAGCCGGCCAGCAAGGTATCGGGAGAACAAGGAAATGGATCGATTTCGCAAGGAAGTGGCAGATTGGCTGGAGGTCAATTGTCCGGACGAGATGCGCCAGTCCAAACGCAGCGAGGCGGATACCTGCTGGGGCGGACGGCAATGGGCCTTTGCCTCCGAGGCGCAACGCTTTTGGCTGGAGCGCATGGCCGCGCGCGGTTGGACCGTCCCCACTTGGCCGCGCGAGTATGGCGGCGGAGGTTTGAGTCCCGAAGAGGCGGCCATCCTCCAGGAGGAAATGGACCGCATCGGGGCTCGTGCTCCGTTGGAAAATTTCGGCATCTCGATGCTCGGGCCGGCATTGCTCAAGTTCGGCAATGAGGCGCAGAAGCGCGAGCATCTCCCCAAAATCGCGCGGGGCGAGATTCGCTGGTGCCAAGGCTATTCCGAGCCCGGCGCCGGTTCGGACCTCGCGTCTCTGCGGACCCGTGCGGTCGACAACGGAGATCATTTTCTTGTCAACGGACAGAAGATCTGGACCTCCTACGCCGACAAAGCCGACTGGATCTTCTGTCTGGTCAGAACGGATCCGGATGCCAAGAAGCAGCAGGGCATCTCCTTCCTCTTGTTCGACATGGAGACCCCCGGCGTAACGGCGCGTCCTATCCGCCTGATCTCCGGCAAATCACCGTTTTGCGAGACCTTCCTGGAGGACGTGCGGGTACCGAAGGAAAACCTCGTGGGCGAGCTCAACCGCGGGTGGGATGTCGCAAAATATCTGCTCACCCACGAGCGCGAGATGATCGCCAGCGGCGGCAGCAATCTATTCGACGTTCATTTGTTGGACGATGCAGCCGCCAAGGCAGCGAGCAAGAACGGCGAGCTGCACGACAAGCTGCTTCGAGCCAGGATCGCCGAGGCTGCCGTTGACACTTATGCATTCGAAGCAACCAGGGAGCGCTACATTGCCGAGGCCAATGCGGGGCGGGAGATCGGCGCGCGCTCGGCTGTTCTGAAATACCAGGGAACCGAGCTGAACAAGCGCCGGCTTGCACTGCTGATGTCACTTGGCGGCGTCGACGCACTCGCCTGGGATGAAAACTTGGAGACCGACAGCGCAGCAGGACTGTGGCTGCGCAGCCGTGGCAATTCAATCGAGGGCGGCACCTCGGAGATCATGCTCGAGATCATCTCGAAGTCCATTCTTCAACTTCCTACCGCCTGAGGAGTGCAGCAATGAACCAGGAAGAACGAGAGATGCTGCAGGACAGCGCACGCAGCTTTATCTCGGAGTGCTCGCCTCTCGCATCGCTACGTGCAATCCGCGATGGCGCTGACATGCGTGGCTATCATCCAGAGTTCTGGCGGCAGGCCTGTGCGTTGGGGTGGTCAGGTATTACGGCGCCAGTCGCAAGCGGCGGCTCCGAACTCGGGGTCACAGGTGCCGGTATTGTCGCCAGAGAGATGGGGCGTCGACTGGTCTTGTCGTCGTTCATCTCGTCCTCCGTCATGTCGGTGATGGCCCTCTCAGGCGTTGAAGGAGTGGCCGAGGACCGGTTGGCGCGGATCGCGACCGGCGACGCGTCGGTCGCAGTAGCGGTCGAACATATCAGCATTCAACAAGGTCAGCGGCTGAAGGCCAGGCGCGGCAAAGACGGCTACAACCTGACTGGCACCCTTGCGGCTGTCCCGGACGGACACATTGCCGATGCCCTGTTTGTCGCCGCAACGGCCGATGATGAAGGCCAGGAGCCGTTGCTGTTCCTGGTTGAGGGAATACCCGAAGGGCTTATCCGCCAAGTGCGCAAGCTCGTCGACGGGCGACGTGTTTGCGACCTGCATCTTGAAGGAATTCCGGCCGGCGCGCCGCTCTCCTTGAAGAGCGGACAGGCCCCGAGGGAACTCGTCGAGCGTGTCCTCGACGCAGGTCGGATATGTGTAGCGGCTCGATTATGTGGAACGGCGGAGGCAGCTTTCGAGCGCACGCTCGACTATCTTAAGGAGCGCCAGCAGTTCGGCCGCCCCATCGGGTCCTTTCAGGCCCTCCAGCATCGGGCTGCGCACCTCCACTGCCAAATCGAGGACGCATGGTCTGCGACCTTGAAGGCGATGAGAGCCTTCGACGATGAGGCCACTGACCGGGCATTCACGACCGCTGTAGCCAAAGCGAAAGCCAGCGACGTGGCCTGTCGTGTCACGGCGGAATGCCTCCAACTGCATGGAGGTATTGGCATGACGGATGAATGCGACATCGGCCTTTATCTGAAATATGCGCATGTCGATGCGGAGTGGCTTGGAAGCGTCACCTTCCATACTGACCGTGTGGCACGTCATCTCGGCTACTAGAGCGACTTCTATCGCCGGAAAATGCTCCGCACGATTCGCTCAGCAAGGAAAGAAGCATCGGATGGACTCCGAAAAGTGCAAGTCCACTATTCTCATCCGAGACTCTAGGAGCGTTAAAGGAGGAGCACTTTGAAAAAACTGGAATCGCTCTTTTCTGTGCGGGGCAAAACCGCTCTGGTGACAGGCGGCGCGACCGGAATTGGCAGGATTTGCGCCGAGACGCTGGTGGCCGCGGGTGCACGAGTGCTGATCGCGTCCCGCAAGGCCGATCAGTGCCGGAAAGTGGCGGATGAACTGGCAGCCCAGGGCGCATGCGAGGGGTTCGGCGGCGATGTCGCGACGGAAGCCGGTGTCAACGCTCTGACCCAGGAGGTTCGCCAGCGCACGGAGCGCCTCGACATTCTGGTCAACAATGCCGGCACGACCTGGGGAGCTCCCTTCGAGAAGTTTGACTGGGCCGCCTGGGAAAAGGTGTTGTCAGTCAATCTCGTCGGGCTGTTCACCCTGACCCGCAACCTGATGCCGATGCTCATCGCTTCCGCAAAACCCGGCGATCCGTCGCGGGTCGTCAACATCGGTTCGATGACGGGGACTTTGCCTCTGGCTGACGGCGCCTATTCTTATGCGACATCGAAGGCTGCCGTGCATCACCTAACACGTATCCTAGCCAACGAATTCGCCGAACGCGGCGTCAATGTGAACACAATTGCCCCCGGTCCCTTCAATACGCGTATGACAGCCTTCGCGCTGGGAGAGGAACCGAAGCGCGAACATGCGGCTTCTACAGTTCCCGTGGGGCGCATTGGAGAGCCCCACGACCTCGCAGCCAGCATTCTCTATCTGTGCGGAGCAGGCGGAGGCTTCGTCACCGGCGCAATCCTGCCTCTCGATGGCGGCTTGTCGGTTCAGACTCGGAAGCACATGTTCCGGGAGGATGAAGCATGAGTGTGCAGACCAGCAGTCCGGTTCTGTCCAGGACAGTTGCGGAGATGCACGAACTGGTCGGCGCTTCAGTCGGCATCTCAAACTGGCTTTTGGTCGATCAGAGCCGCATCAACGGCTTCGCAGACGTTACCGAGGACCAGCAGTTCATTCACGTCGACCCGGAGGCTGCAGCGTCGGGGCCGTTCGGAGACACCATAGCGCATGGTTTCCTGTCGCTCTCCTTGCTTTCGCGGATGGCTGAGACGGGCCTCCCCAAGATCGACGGCGTGACGACCAGCCTAAACTATGGGTTCGATCGGATCCGGTTCCTCAACCCTGTCCCTTCGGGTTCGCGAATCCGGGCCAGGTTCACGCTCGACAAGGTCACGCCACGCGGCGGAGGGCAGACGCTGTTCCACTACACGGTAGAGGTCGAGATTGAGGGCAGTCATCGTCCGGCATTGGCCGCCGACTGGCTCGTGCTGACCATTTCACAGGAAAAGGAGGATTCAGAATGAGCGGCTTCCAAGGGAGGGTGGCGATCGTCACCGGCGCCGGGGCTGGGCTTGGGCGTAGCCATGCACTCGGGCTTGCAAAAGCGGGCGCCAAGGTTGTGGTCAGTGACATTTCCAGGGATGCTGCCGCGGCGGTGGCCGCAGAAATCACGGACATGGGTGCTGAGGCAATGGCGGCGGCGGCCGATGTCGCAAACGGGGATCAGGTGCGCGCGATGGTGGAGAAGGCCGTCGCTGCCTGGGGTCGGATCGACATCCTCGTCAACAATGCGGGCATCTTGCGTGACAAGAGTTTCGGCAAGCTCGATCCGGTCGATTTCGCGCTGGTCATGAAAGTGCATGTCATGGGCACCTTCAACTGCACCCAAGCTGTCTGGGATCAAATGCGGCAGCAAGGCTACGGCCGCATCCTGTTCACCTCATCGGCCTCTGGCCTGTACGGGAATTTCGGCCAAGCGAACTACGGTGCCGCGAAGGCGGCCATGGTCGGGCTGATGAATGTCCTGCACATCGAAGGTGCCAAATACGACATCCGCGTGAACACCCTGGCTCCGACGGCCGCGACCCAGATGACGGTCGGCCTTGTTTCGGACGAGGTCGCGGCGCTGCTTGCGCCAGAGACGGTCACGCCAGCGGTACTCTATCTGGTCAGCGAACAGGCGCCATCACGCATGATCATGGGCGCCGGGGCGGGCGTTTTCGCTGTCACGCATATCCGCGAGACCGAAGGCGTGTTTCTGCCGGAAGGGGAGCGAACTCCCGAGCGCATCGCTGCCCGGATCGCTGAAATCACTGACACGTCAGGCGAACGTATCCTCGATAGCGCATTCGACTAGACCAACAAATTCGCCACGATCGCCGCGCGGTCGCTGGCAGGCAACCCGATCGAGAAGGTGAAGTGACATGAGAGACGCCGTCATCGTATCCACTGCGCGCACGCCGATCGGCAAGGCCTATCGCGGCGCGTTCAACGACACGCAGGCTCAGGAACTTGGTGGCCATGTGATTGCTCACGCTGTGTCCCGCGCGGGTGTCGAACCAGGCGAAGTTGATGATGTTGTTATGGGCGCGGCGATCCAGCAGGGCTCGACGCACATGAACATCGCCCGGCAGGCAGCCATTCGTGCCGGCCTGCCGACATCTGTCGCAGGCATGTCCGTTGACCGCCAGTGCGCTTCCGGCCTCATGGCGATCGCCATAGCCGCCAAGCAGATCATTGCCGACGGCATGACAGTGACCGTCGGGGGCGGGGTGGAGTCGATCTCGCTCGTTCAGGCGCCGAAGATGAATGTCGACCGTTTCCAGGACCCGTGGCTGGTTCACCATCGGCCGGACCTGTACATGACGATGCTGGAGACCGCTGAAATCGTTGCTGAGCGGTACGGAGTCTCGCGAGAGCGTCAGGATGAGTTTTCCCTGCAGTCGCAGCAGCGCACCGCGACCGCCCAGAAGGCTGGTCGTTTTGATGCCGAGATCGTCCCGCTGAAGAGCATGATGAAGGTCATCGACAAGGCGACAGGCGCGGAGAGTCGCGTGGAAGTGACGCTCGACCGCGATGAGGGCAACCGCCCTGACACGACGCTCGAGGGTCTCAGTGCCCTTAAGCCGGTACTCAGTGGCGGCATGAAAGTCGCTCAGGGCAGATACATTACGGCGGGAAATGCCTCACAGCTGTCAGACGGCGCCTCGGCAAGCCTGCTCATGGAAGCCAGGGCGGCAGAAAAGCGAGGACTGCAGCCGCTCGGTATCTATCGTGGGATTGCGGTTGCCGGCTGCGATCCGGAGGAAATGGGGATCGGCCCGATCTTTGCCGTGCCGAAGCTGCTCAAGCAGCACGGATTGTCCGTCAAGGATATCGGCCTATGGGAATTGAACGAGGCATTTGCCGTTCAGGCTCTGTATTGCCGTGACAAACTGGGCATCGATCCCGAAATCTACAATGTCAATGGCGGTGGCATTTCCATCGGTCATCCCTACGGAATGTCGGGAGCGCGGCTCGTCGGTCACGCGCTCATCGAGGGCAAGCGGCGCGGTGCCCGCTACGTGGTCGTGACCATGTGCGTTGGCGGCGGCATGGGCGCGGCCGGCCTGTTCGAGATCTGCTGATGGCACCGTCAAGTTGTCTGACGTGTCATTCAACTTCGAACCCAGACTCCGTCTCATGCTCCGCACAGACCTCCGAGTGGCTTGCGGTTTTTGCTCAGGGTGAGAGGGTCACGACCGGCGCCAACTGTGACCCTCTGTTATAGCTATTTGTTTCGAATGTTCAGCCGGTTGCGCCTGCTCTGAGAGGGTCAACGTTTCCGAGCCGATTTACATTCGAGGACTGAGCCGCCCCACCGGAGGAGAAGGCCTTGTCTGACGTAACTGCCCCCAAGCCGAAGAAGCCTTCGGCGAAGATCATCATCACCTGCGCCGTGACCGGCGGCATTCACACGCCGACCATGTCGGATGCGCTGCCGTATCGCCCCGAGGACATTGCAAGGGAGGCAATCGCCGCCGCGGAGGCCGGGGCGTCCATCCTTCACCTCCATGCGCGCGATCCGAAGGATGGCCGGCCCACGCCGGACCCCAACGTGTTCATGCAGTTCCTGCCGCGTATCAAGCAATCGACGAACGCGATCATCAACATCACGACCGGCGGCGGGCTGAACATGACGGTCGAGGACCGCCTCGCGGCGCCGCTCGTCGCCAAGCCGGAGATGTGCTCGCTGAACATGGGCTCAATGAACTTCGGCATCTACCCGATGGCGGATCGCTACAAGGACTGGAAGTTCGACTGGGAGGAACCCTATCTCCGCCATACCGACGACTTCATCTTCCGCAACACCTTCCGCGACATTGAGCGCATCCTGAAGATGCTCGGCGAGGAGCACGGCACCCGCTTCGAGCACGAGTGCTACGATGTCGGCCATCTCTACAACGTGGCGCATTTCGTGGACCGGGGACTGCTCAAGCCGCCCTTCTTTGTGCAGATGATCTTCGGCATCCTGGGCGGGATCGGCGCTGACCTCGACAACCTGCTGTTCATGAAGCGCACCGCCGACAAGATCTTCGGTGATAACTATCAGTGGTCAGTGCTCGCCGCTGGGCGCCACCAGATGAACTTCGCGACTCAGGCCGCATTGCTGGGCGGAAGCGTGCGGGTCGGGCTCGAGGACAGCCTCTACATCGGCAAGGGCATGCTTGCCTCCTCCAACGCCGAGCAGGTGTCCAAGATCCGCCGCATCCTAGAGGAGCTCGGCCATGAGATCGCTACTCCGGACGAGGCGCGCGTCATGCTGGGCCTCAAGGGCGGTGACCGTGTCGACTTCTGAGAGGAGGTCCCAATGAGCTGGCAGCCCCAATCCGATCGGCGGCTTCTCGGTCAATCACTCGGACATCTCGTCCATTGGATATGATCTCCAGTGTCCGGAATGCATCATGGTCTCTCCCCCGAGCCGTACCCCTTGCGTCAGTCGGATCCATGACCGTTCTGGTATGATTGGCATCCGGACGCGCGGTCTGGGCGATGGGAGACTGTCGCCATGGCTCAGGCGATGAAAGTCGAGGAACAGACGAACCAACTCCTGGCGGCTGTGGCGCCGGAGGACTTTGCCTTCCTCGCACCTCACCTTGAACTCGTCGCGCTGACCCGTGGACAGGTGCTCTATGAGCCCGGTGACGTCATCCACTACGCCTACTTTCCGCACCGGGCCGTAATCTCGCTCGTGAATGTCCTGAATGATGGTCGGACCGTCGAGGTGGGGGTGTTCGGGCGCGGGGCCGTGATGGGCCTGCTGAGTGCGTCGACCACGCGGGAATCCTTTGGCCGCTATGTCGTGCAGATGTCCGGCTCCGCCTCGCGCATCCCCGTCGATCGCCTCGAGGAGGTGAGGAACGCCCGGCCCAAACTGCGGCAGTTGATTGCCGGCTATGGCAAGGTCCTGCTCGCACACACGTTCCAACTGCTGACCTGCAATGCCGTTCATCCGGTGGAAGCGCGCTGCTGCCGCTGGATCCTCATGCTGCACCTGCATCTCGGCCAGGACACGCTGCCGCTCACGCACGAGTTCCTGGCCGAGATGCTGGGGGTGCAACGCTCCACGGTGAGCGCCGTGACCAAAACCCTCCAGACCGCTGGGCTGATCCGGCAGAACCGCGGCAGCATCACTGTGACCGACTGGACCGGTCTCGAAGCGAGGACCTGCGAATGCTACGGCCGGATCCTGCACATTTATCGGCGTCTGCTGCGACCCACCCCTGACCTGCCACAGGATCGGTCTCAACCGTGATCGCCCTGATGGCCAAACCCTGCAGCCGCAAAAAGGGTCCGTCGCAAGTGGGCGTTTAAAGTTTTGGATCCGTGCGGTTGAGATGATGACCCGAGTAATTCGCAGGAGGATTTTATGGAACTGGATGCGGCGTCATCTGAGCATATTTGGAAGATACACGCTCCAGCGCATGGAAGTTGAGCAGAGCGCCAGTTTGCGGGATGTGTTCGGAACCGTGCGCTTGGTGCACAACTGGGGCCGGATCGGCATTAACGGGCAAGAGAAGGTTGAGGAATTCGCCGGCGAGGTCGAGGTCATTGTGAGCGCCATATTCAGCAATCAAAATGGCCCGGGGTATCCCGGGCCCCTTTAGCTGCTGTTGCTGCGGCGATCTTAGTAGGCGCCAAACTTGAAGTTCAGCTTGGCCCGGGCGACGAAGAAGTCCTGCTCGTCATCGTCGCGCGGGTGTTGTCATGTCTGGATGGCGCCCGTTTGGCAATGTGATTGTTGATGACGTTTGGGCCTAGCGGGGCGGGTGCGGTCATGTCTCCGGCCTTTAAGCGCGGTGCTGCATGACCACAGGCCCTGATGTTTTACGCTGAACCTGGTCCCTTTCACGTTATCGCGCTCGACTGGCGCAAGACAACACCACGGGTTTGCCAGTTCCGGCGGTCCATGTCCGCTTTGGCTTCACATCATCTCATCATCACCGTGCCAACTGGATGCCCCGAGGGGCGAATAATCTAAGCTGCCGTGTATGATGCCGTCGGCGCGGCAGCTCCCTTGTTCCCAGGCTGGTAAGCCGTGCTCCTGGCCATCACCGCCCAGGCGATCCGGGCGATCTTGTTGGCCAGCGCGACGGCCACCACCTCGAACGGCTTCTTGGCCAGAAGCGACCGGGCCCAGTCCGCCAAGACCGTCTTGGTCTTGCCGGACTTCATGCTGTAGAGCGCCGCGTGCGCTCCCACGACCAGCAGCTTGCGCAGATGCCGGTTGCCCATCTTGGAGATGGAGCCAAGCCGCGGCTTGCCGCCGGTTGAGTGCTGCCGCGGCACGAGGCCGAGATAGGCGGCAAACTCCCGACTGCCCTGGAACAGGCTGGCGTCCGGGATGCTGGAGGAGAGACAAGAGGCCACAATCGGGCCGATGCCCGGAATGCCGGCGAGCCTCGTGCTGACTGGATCGCTGCGGTGGGCCGCCAGAATGGCCTTGTCGAGCTTGGCAATCTGCGCCTCGATCTCCATCAGCATCGCTGCCAGAGGCTGGAGCGCTATCCGGGCCGTATCCGGCAGATCCGGGTTGGTCTCGTCCTGAAGATAGGCGATCAGCTGGCGCGTGTTGCGAGCGCCCTGCGCCACCACGATGCCCAGCTCTGCAAAGTGACCGCGCAGGGCATTGATCAAGGCCGTCCGCTGCCCGATCAGAAGATCGCGGGCTCCATGCAGCATGAGGGTGCTCTGCTGCTGCGGGCTCTTGACCGGGACGAAGCGCATCGACGGCCGTGTGACGGCTTCGCAGATCGCCGCCGCGTCCGCGGCATCATTCTTCTGTCGGCGCAGATAGGGTTTGACGTAGGCGGGCGGGATCAAGCGGACATCGTGCCCGAAGGCCATGAGCGTGCGCGCCCAGTGATGAGCGGTCGCGCAGGCCTCCAATCCGATCAGGCAAGGGGAAAGGGTTTTGAAGAAACCTGGAACCTGGCTGCGCCACAGCACCTTGCGCAGGACGATCTTTCCACTTCTGTCGACGCCGTGGACCTGGAAGACGTTCTTTGCGATATCATGGCCGATCGTGGCAATCTCTGGCATGATGAGGGGTTCCTCTCCGGTTCTTCAACATGTCTATTTTGGCACATCTGACGCTGGTGGAGGGCGCCATCCACGACATCACGTTAACTCGGACATGAGAGCGAGCGGTGTAGATAGCCCGGCATGAGCAAGCTCACCAGCTACAAACGCCATCGCTTCCCGCCTGAGATCATCGCCCATGCGGTCTGGTTGTACTTCCGGTTCCCGTTGAGCCTGCGGCTGGTCGAGGAGATGTTGCTCGAGCGCGGCATCGTCGTGTCCTATGAGACCGTCCGCCGGTGGACGCTGAAGTTCGGGCCGGCTTACGCCCGCCGCCTCAAGCGTAAGACGCCGAGCCGCCGCGACGTTTGGCATCTCGACGAAGTCGTGGTAACCATTGCCGGCCAGAAGCACTGGCTGTGGCGGGCTGTTGATCAGGACGGCTACGTGCTTGAGGAGATCCTTCAGGCACGCGGCAACACCAAGGCGGCCAAGCGCTTGCTGAAGCGTCTCTTGCGGAAGCAGGGCTGCCTACCCCGGCGGATGATCACCGATAAACTCGGCTCCTACGCTGCCGCCCGGCGCCAAATCATGCCAGCGGTCGAGCATCGCTCGCACAAGGGTTTGAATAATCGGGCGGAGAATTCTCATCTGCCCTTACGCCGACGAGAGCACGCGATGCAGGGCTTTCGATCCCCGGGAGGCCTGCAGAAGTTCGTGGCCGTCTTCTCCGCCGTTCGCAATCTCTTCGTTCCACCCCGTTCCCGACGCTCCGCTCTTGCCACCCATCTTCACCGCCTCAACGCCATGGCTGAGTGGAAAGCCGCGGCCTGTGTCACCGCTTGAGCCCATCAGGCAGCGGCATGTGCCTCATTGCGCCCAATGCCGGTTAACGTGACAACACCCCTTTGACTCACGCTATATTGGCGAGGGAAGTGGTGTCGATTTGCACTCGATCATTTGAATCTTCCAAACCGGTTCCGTGTCTCTGCACTTCACGTGACGGACCTGGCATCACGGACCCGAAAAAAATTTGCTGGGTGGAGGCCGCTCCCGAGTGGATCAGCGAGGCACGGCAGTTCGTAGTCAACATGGGACCGCATGTTCGTTTGCACTTCCTGTGAGACTCAGGAGGTTCTTTAGTCTCACAGGAAGTGCCTAAAGTGGCTGCCAAATCGCGCAATCCCATCATGAGTGCAAATCGGCACCAAGGACTACGGGTTCTCCAGGCTGAGCATGGAGGAGCGCCGGTGCGCCGGCCACCACGAGCCGTCCGCGCCTTGCGTCACCCGCAAGTGCTGGAGCGACTCACCAATCACGAAGGGTCTCTGCTTTCGATCTTGCCGTAGATGGGCGTGAGTGAGAGCGGAGTCCGACGGAAAGCGGACCTCTCAGACACCGTGGGACCATCGAGTGAAGGGTGGAGACATCGCGGCTGGACGCGTGTCCGCAGATGGAAAGCAAGGTCCGCGGCTCCGGGCGTCCGCGTCCAGCGTGGTTCCGAGCGATTCTGCCGGTTCGAACCTCGCTCTGAGAGTTGGACGTGCTCCCCACCCCGGGATATCGGCAACTAACTGACGCATGCGCGCCGTCCCGCACCATCGCGCACGGTTTGTCCGCGGGCCCGCCGCGAGTCGCTAGTGGCCCTGGTACCGCGCGGGCCGTTTCCCCAGAAAGGCCATGACCCCTTCGCGGAAGTCGTGGCTCCGGCCCGCCTCCGCTTGGAGCCGCGCCTCAAGCGCGAGCTGCTCGTCGATCCGGTTGTCGAGGCCCCGGCGCAGCGCCTGTTTGGCCAGCCGATAGGCGGTCGTCGGCCCCGCAGCAAGATGGATGGCGCGGGCCTGGACCGTGGCGGCGAGGTCGGCATCGGGAACCGCCTCCCAGATCATCCCCCACGCCGCGGCCTGCTCAGCGGTGATCGGCTCGGCAAAAAGCACCGCGCCCATCGCCCTGGCGAAGCTCACCTGACGCGGCAGCCAATAGGTGCCGCCCGCATCGGGGATCAGCCCGATGCGGGCGAACGCCTGGACGAAGACCGCTGAATGCGCCGCGATGACCACGTCCGCCGCCAGGGCCAGGTTCGCCCCGGCGCCCGCCGCCGGTCCGTTGACCGCGGCGATGGTCGGCACTGGGCAGTCGTAGAGCGCGTTCAGCATCGGCTCGTACTCCTCGCGCAGGACGCGCTCGAAGTCGGCGGCATCCAGGCTTTTCGCGTCGCCGAGATCCTGGCCGGAGCAGAAGCCGCGCCCCGCGCCGGTCAGCACGATCACCCGTGCCTCCGCGCTCGCCTCTGTCACGGCCGCCGCAATCTCGCGCCGCATCGTGGCGTTCAGCCCGTTCATGACCTCGGGGCGGTTGAGGGTGATGGTGGCGATGCCACCTTCCTGGCTGAGCAGAATTGTCTGGTAGCTCATCGGGGCCTTCCTGGAAAACCGTTGCGGGGAGGAGGCGCCTAGACGGCGTCGAGGCTCATCGGCGCGCCGTTCAGAATCCAGCCGCCGTCGGCCGGCAGGATCGCGCCGCTTACGTAGCGCGCCGCGTCCGAGCCGAGGAAGAGGCAGGCGGCGGCGACATCGTCGGGGTTGCCCATGCGCCGCAGCGGCACGCTCGCCGCTGTCCGGTCCCGCGCCTCGGGGGTAGGCGCCAGCCGGGCCATGCCCTCGGTGCCCGCGATCGGGCCGGGAATGACGCCGTTGACCCGCAGGCCCTCGGGACCCCACTCGATGGCGAGGCAGCGCGTGAGCATGTCGACGCCGGCCTTGGCGGCGCAGACGTGAACCTGGTGCGACATCGCCACCTGCGCCTGCGGCGCGGAAATGTTGATGACGCTGCCGCCGGGACGGCGCAGCAACGGATAGGCCGCCTTCATCACGTGGAAGGTCCCAAGCAAGTCGATGTCGATGACCGCCTTGAACCCGTTCGGGCTGATGTCCTTGGCGAGTGCCGGGAAATTGCCGGCAGCCCCTGACACCAGCACGTCGATCGGGCCGGCCGCCTCGGTGAAGGCGGCCAGTGCCGTGGCCACCGCTGTGTGGTCGCGAACGTCGAACACGTAGCCGAGCGCTGGCTCCGCCCCCGAGAGCTCGGCCACGGCGGCGTCCACCTTCGCCTGGCTCCGGCTTCCCACGCCGATCCGGCCGCCGGCCGCGGCGAAGGCCTTGGCGATGCCAAGGTTGATCCCGCTGGTGCCGCCCGCGACGAAAATGTTCCGGCCGGTGTAGTCAAATGTTGCGTTCATGACTTCGCGCTCCATCGATGCACGGTCGAACCGTGTCTTCCTCCCAAGAAACAAGGGGCGGGCGTCGGTGCCGTCGGCAAGGACGCACGCTGCTCGAGTTTGCGACCCTTAAGAAGACTGGAGCGCTGCGCCAAGCTCGGGAGGACTTGGAATCGGTCCGCCACCAGTCCGTAATCAGCAACCTGGAAGATCGTGCCTCCTCGTGCTTGTTGATGGCGACGAGCCGCTTGTCAGTCCCTCGCACGCGCGACGGATCCGCCTGGGGAGCGCTCTCCTGCCTTCGGGCTGGATCTGCCACCGGGAGCACACCTGGGCCGGACTTTACTCAGGCTGAATGCCAGCCGCCTTCACGATATCGGCCCACTTCCGGGTTTCCGAGACCACGAACGCCTTCAGCTCCTCCGGCGTGCTCGACTCGGGCTCGCTGCCGGCCGCGTAGAACTGCTCCTGGACTGCCTTATCGGAGAGAGCCTCGGTGAATGCCGCGTGCAGTTTCTCGACGATCGGCTTCGGCGTCTTCGCCGGCACGAACGCTGCGGACCACGCGGAGAGATCGTAGCCCGGCACGCCCGCCTCGGTCATCGTCGGGAGCTCAGGTGCGAGCTTGCTCCGCTGCGCGGCCGAGATCGCAAGACCTTTCACCGTGCCGGCCTTGATCTGAGGCAAAGTGGTCCAGATGTCGGCAAATACCAGCGAGATCTGCCCGCCGAGAATGTCAGTGATCGCCTGCGGGGTGCTGCGATAGGGCACGTTGAGAATATCGATGCCGCCAAGGGTTTTCAGCATCTCGCCGGCGATCCGGGATGAGCTGTTACCGCTGCCGAACGTGAGCTTGCCAGGGTTGGCCTTCGCGTAAGCGAGCAGTTCTTGGACGTTGCTTGCCGGGACCGACGGGTTGGCGATCAACGCCAGGCCGACCGTGCCGAGCTTCGTGATCGGCTCGAAGTCGGCGACTGCGTCATAGGGCACCTTCTTCAGCATGCTCTGATTGGCGGCATGGGTCGTGTTCGTGGTGATCAAGACGGTGTAGCCATCCGGCGCTGCCCTCGCGACGTTCTGGGCGGCGATCACGCCACTCGCTCCCGCCATGTTCTCGACGATGATCGGCTGGCCGAGCGTCTCGGACATCTTCGACCCGAGGATGCGCGCCACTGAATCGGTGGCGCTGCCGGCCGCAAAGGGAACGATGAACTTGATCACCCGCGTCGGATAATTCTGCGCGGTCGCGCTTAGCGGGACCGCCGCTAGGCTGAGCGCTGCCAAGCAGGCGCCGATGAAAGTCTTTTTCCTCATGGTTCTTGCCTCTCGTAAAGGTTATTCGGCTGCGGGTCCAACAGATGTGGGATCGACAAGGCGCGCGAGGAGCGCCGCATCGAGCCGCCCCGTCGCGGCAAGGAGCAGGAACGACAGGGACTTGCCGGGCCCGTCGAGGCCGAGGCTCGCGTTGACGCCGCCTTCGAGCATGGCGTCGAGCACGAAGTTGAAGGCCGCGAGCCCGTAAGAACGTCAATCTCGCCGCCGATTGCGCGGGCGGCCGCGACGGTCGCCGCCGTAGCGGATCGGAGGGCGCCGTTCTCGTGCTCGGCGATGATGAGGACGGCCATGGTCAGCTCACCCTCGCTTCGTTGCGGAGCTCTTGGACGAGGGTCGCGACGTCGGGGACGAGGACGCCCGCCTGCCGCTTCGCTGGTTCCTCGACCCTCAAGGTGACGAGCCGCGGCGCCATGTCGACTCTGACCGGTCATTTCGAAATGCTCGGTATCTGCCTGTTGATTTTCGAGATCGTGTGGACCTTCACCTGGTGAGCCCACGGTCCATCGATCGTCCGCAGATTCTGGGCCACCAGATGCGCCAAGCCAAGCTCGTCACTAAGCTGCGGGACGGCCGCGCCAAAATTGAACGACAGGTTGGTGACAAGAACGTCGTCACCGTGGAATACGAGGCTATTCGACCAGAGAAAGCCTATGGGTGTACCGTCGCGATCGATGCCGCCGAAGTCGCCGAGCTTGGCAATCACTTGGCCCTGCGTCGGCTCGAGCACAAGAATCTCGTTGGACTGGTTGCACGCGATCCAGAGGTTGTCGTGCTCGTCAATGATCAGACCGTCGGGCCCGCCGCCGACGCGGTGGACGAAGACTTCAGGCGTGCCGGGTTCAAGCGTCGAGCCAGTCACCGGTATCTTGACAATGGTGTCGTTCGCCGTATTGGCGACGAACAACGCCGTCTTCTTAGTATTGAACGCCAGACCATTCGCGCCGATCCCTGGTGGTAGCCTCATCGGCTTGAGCAGTAGGCTTTTGACCCACTCCACCGCTTCGCCGCCGCCTGGTCCGACTTTCCAGATGATGCCCTGGTGGGCATCGGTCACGTACACGTTGCCGGCGGTGTCGAACATCATCCCGTCGAGGCGCGCGTCCTTGCCCGTGACCGTCATGAACACGGATGAGGCACCCGTTTCGGGATCGGCGCTCAGGACCTTCGCGTCCTTGTAATCGATCACGAGCAACTTGCCGGTCTGCGGGTGGAAGCCAAGGTCGAGCAATAACCTGCTCGAGCCCTTGATCTGGACAGTCCGCAGGTGCTTGCCCTGTGGGTCGAACACAAGGAGCGTTCCCTCACTCGTCTTGGGTTTGTTCACCGCCACCGTGACGACATAGACGTTGCCGTCGCGGTCCATGGCGATCCCCTCGGGATGCGCCTCACCCGGGGGCAACGTGGCGAATGTCTCGACCTTGCCGCGCTCCCAGGCCTTTGCGGCGAGCGGCGTCGCCAGCAACGCTGGTAAGAGCAGCATCGTCCAGACTCTGTTCATCGTCATGTCGCTCTCTATCGAAGTTCATGCGGGAAGCTCGGGCAGCAAGTTTTCGGGCACCTCGACCGGCATGTCGAGCAGCATCTGCGCCATGCCCTTGCCGAGCGGATCGTTGCGCAACGAGGCCATGCCGCCGCCGCCCAGCGCGTGCTCGCAGACCAGGTTGATGGCATGGATGCCGGGCAGCTCGTAACGGTGGACGGGCCCCTGCACGAGGTGCCGGAGGTACTCCTTGACGCGTTCGGGCGTTACCTGCTCCATGAGCACCGCCAGCAGTTCCGGACGGCGCGCGATCAGGCCGATGTTGGAGCTATCGCCCTTGTCGCCGCTGCGCCCCCACGCAATCTGCACGAGCGGCACGGTCTTGCGCGGCCTGGCGGGCAGCGCGCCTGCGGCGCTCGCCAGCGGTTCCGGCGCGACCTGCGGTTTGGCTGGCGGCAGCTGCACCGCGAAGGTCGTGTCGCCGATCATGACCGTCGGTTCGACCTGCTCCTTCGGCAAGAGAAAGGCGAACTGCCGCAGCACGGGCGCCACCGAGGGGCGGCCGCCCACGCCGGTCGTGCCCGGCGACCAGGAGGTGCCGGGTGCGGCGAACTCGCGGCTGAACATCACCAGCGCCTGCCGATCGGCATGCGTCACGGTCAGGCGCAGCACGACTTCGCGCGTCGGCAAGGGCTGGGCATGCGGCCCATAGGCGGACTCCGTGCCGAGCAGCTCGACATGGGTGGCCAGGAAATCCGCGGCGCCAGCTTCGCGCAGCAGCCAGCGGCCGCGCTCGATCAGCGCCTCGCCCGTGCGTTTCGCCTTCGCGGCGGCGTCAACCCCAACGATGGTGAGCTGCGCGGACAGCTTGAAGCCCACTGCGGCCGTCGCGCTGACCTTGTAGGTGCCGGTGGGTGGGCGCCCGCGGGCGCCGGTCACGAGCACCCGATGCAGCCCGGCCTGTTCCATCCGCACCTGGCGGAAGTCGCAGGTCACGTCCGGCAGCAGATAGCTGGCCGGATCGCCGATTTCGTAAAGCAGTTGCTCACCGACGGTCGCGGGCGTGACGAGCCCGCCGGTCTCGGGCGGTTTGGTAAGGATGAAGCTGCCGTCTTCGTGGCATTCGACGATCGGATAGCCGATGTTGGCCCAGTCAGGGACTGCGGCCCAGTCGGTGTGCAAACCGCCCGTGGCCTGGCAGCCGCATTCGATGATGTGGCCGGCGAGGCTGCCCGCGGCAAGCCGGTCGAAGTCGTCGGCCGGCCAGCTGAATTCGTGCAACAGCACGCCCAGGGTCACCGCGCTGTCGACGCAGCGGCCGGTGATGACGATGTCGGCGCCCGCGTCCAGCGCCCGCGCGATCGGCAGCGCCCCCAGGTAGGCATTGGCGGTCACCAGTTTTTCGGGCAGGGGATCGCCGCTGGACATGTCGACCGCGCCGGCTGCTCGCATCGCGGGGGCGAGCGCGAGCACGTCGTCGCCTGTCACGATCGCGATGCGCACCGGCACCCCGAGCTCGTCGGCGAGGGCCTGCACTGCTGCAGCGCAGCCCCTGGGGTTCACGCCGCCGGCGTTGCTGACGATGCGAATGCCCTGCGCGACGGCCTGCCTCAGCACCGAGCGCAGCGCCACCGCGACGAAGTCGGTCGCGTAGCCTTCCTCCGGGCGCTTCATGCGCGCGCCCGCGAGGATCGACATGGTCAGCTCGGCGAGGTAGTCGAACACCAGATAGTCGATGCTGCCCTCGCGCACCAGTTGCACTGGCCCCAGGCTGCTGTCGCCCCAGAAGCCCGAGGCGCCGCCGATGCGGACAACCTTGCCCGACGTCGCGTTCATTGCTTGGTCCATTGCGGTTTTCTCCTTTCATTAAATGCGGCCAAGCCCTCGCGCGCGTCCTGCGTCATCGCCAGCAGGCCGATCTGGCCTTCGGCGAACGCGATCGCCTCCTCGAAGGACATCGAGCGCATCGCCTTCATCGCATACAGGCCACGCCGCAGCGCGGTGGGCGAGTTGGACAGCAGGCGCGACAGCAGGCGCTCAAGCGCGCCGTCGAGGTCTTCCGCCACCTCGTTGACCAGGCCGATTTCACGGGCCCGCGCGGCGTCGATCGGGTCGCCCGTCAGGCACAACTGCGCGAGGCAGCGCTGCGGCACCTGGGCCTGCAGCACCGCGAGCACCTGCATCGGGAACACGCCGACCTTGGCCTCGGGCAGGCCGAAGATCGCGCGCGGGGCGGCGATGGCGAGGTCGCACATCGCGAGTAGGCCCATGCCGCCGGCCATGCATGCGCCGTTGACCCGGGCGACGAGCGGCACGTCGAGCGTGCGCGCCGTGCGCAGCAGGTCGGCATAAGCGTTGGTCGGCGTGGCGTAGTCGAACGCGAAGGCATCCGCGCCCAGGTCGGCGCCGGCGCAGAACGCCTCGTCCCCGGCGCCAGTGAGCACTATGGCGCGGATCGCCTTATCCGCCTTCACGCCATCCAAGGCTTGCCGCAAGGCGCCGATCACTTCCGCGTTGAGCGCATTTCGGCGCTCCGGGCGGTCGATGGTGAGCACCAGCCGGCCGTCCTGCCGGCTGACATTGACAACGTTCGTCATGGTGCAGATTCCCTTTCTTTCGGTGCCGCCGTCGCTTGCGTCACGCCAGTCTCGATCATCCCGCGGATCTGCTGCGGGGAGTAGCCGGCCTCGGCCAGTACCTCCGCGCTGTGCTCGCCCAGCAGCGGCGGCGGACGCAACGGCGGCAGCGGCGTTTGCGGCCACTCGCTGGGCACGGCCATGGTCCGCAGCACGCCCTCGGTGGGATGCTCGAGTTGCTGGAAGAACCCGATGTCCTGCAGGTGCGGATCGTCGAGCAGAGACTCGAAGGTATGCGCCGGCAATACCGGGATGCCGAGCGGCTGCAGCAGCTCGCGCCATTGCTGCGTGGTCTTCGTTTTCAGATTGTCGGCGAGGATCTCGTACAGCGCTTCGATATGCTGCGTGCGCGATTCGCCATCGGCAAACCGCGGGTCGGTCTCGAAGCGCTCGGCTTCGCCGACCGCGCGCATGAAGGCTTTCCACTGTTCGTCGGTGTAGACGACGCAGCACACCAAGCCGTCCTTGGTGGCGTACGGCCGCCGCTGCGGGTTGAGCAGCCGTGGATAGCCGAAGCCGCCGCGCGGCGGAACGAAGGTGTGGCCGTAGAGATGATCGCCCAGCATCATCTGCGCGGTGGTCTCGAACATCGGCACGTCCACCGCCTGCCCGCAGCCCGTGCGTTCGCGCGCGAGCAGCGCGGCGCAGATCACGCCGAAGGCGTACAGGCCCGTCGCCCGGTCCGAGAGGTTAAGCGGGGCATAGCGCGGCACGTCGGAACCGGCCCGCACGCTGGCCTCGGGGATCGCGACGGCCGCCTGAATCGAGTCGTCGAAGGCGCGCGAGTCCGCATAGCGGCCGCGCTGGCTGAAACCGAAGGTGCCGACATAGACGATGCGCGGGTTCACCAGCCGCACCGCCTCGTAATCCAGCCCGAGGCGCTGCATCGCCTGCGGCCGCACGTTGTAGACCAGCGCGTCGGCGCCTTCCGCGAGCTTCAGCAGCGCTTCCTTGCCGGCAGGCGTCTTCAGGTCCAGGACCACGCTGCGCTTGTTGCGGTTCAGGTTGAGGAATAGCGGGCCGGCCCCCGCACGCCCGCCAGGACCGGTGGCGCGCAGCATGTCGCCGCCGGGCGGCTCCACCTTGATCACGTCGGCCCCCAGGTCGGCCAGCATCTGCGTGGCCGACGGTCCCATGACGACTTCGGTGATGTCGATGATGCGCAGGCCCGCCAGCGGACCGCCGTGGCTTGAGTTGTTCTTCATCCTTGCTGTGCACCTTTATCAGTAGAGGAAGGAACCGTCCTTTAGATCAGGCAGCCCCAACGCGCGCCGGGCCGCCGAGAAGAGCAGGGCGGCCCCGCGCTTCCTTTTGACGGTCAGGAATGGATCACTCGGCGCTGCCGCCCCGGATGTAGCCCACCGGTCCGATGCCAAGCTTCGCCGCGATGGTCTCGATCGCGTACTGGATCGAGGTCGCGTCATTGAGCCCGTGGAACGTGCCGTCCTCGTTGAAGCTGACTTGCGCGCCTTCGATCCAGGCGATGGTGATGGTGTCCTCGGTGTTGTCCTCGGGGGTGTAGAAGGTGTGCACCGAGCCGCCGGGTTCGTACAGGTAGGAGCCCGCCGTCTGCGGCTGGTCGGGGTACTCGCGATACATCCAGCAGCCCTGGATCGTCCACACCTGCGCCGTGCCGGTGTGGTAGTGAATCGGCAGGGAGCAACCGGGTTCGACGATGGCCATAAAGACCCACTCTCCGCGTTCCGGGTCCAGGCGCAGCGGCCTGATGTGGATGCCTGGGAAGACGTCCTTGATCAGCGGGATCTGCTCGATGTTGACGGTCAGGAGCTTGTCCTGCGGCAGGGCGGGAAGCGGCAGCGGGGCACCACTGGATGTGGTGGGCTGCGTAAGAAGTCTTGCGGTCATGAGCCGCTCCTTTCACTGGCGGGTACTGAAGCAGTGCCTGGAAGCCGCCCTTTGATGAAGAAGCCGGACGCGGGCCGTTCCGGCGCGCAGCGCAGGGAGGCGGCGGCCCCGCGTGGAAGGAAAAGGAAGTCGCCCGGGGCGAGACCGAAGTCCTGCCCGCCGGCACGCGCGTCGATCCGTCCGTCTTCGACGTAGAGAACCTGCTCGGCGTCAGGCTCCGTCGTGCAGGCCGATGCGCTGCCGGCAGGCATCCGCAGCGCCGAGATATCAACCCAGCGCGCGCCGACCGTCTCGCGGTCGATGAGGGGAATCGTGCCGGTGGCGGCGTCGCCGGCGGCAAGCACGCGGACCTCGCCGCGAGCGGGTCCGGCGGCAGCGCCGTTGGGTTCCGTGATCGTGTGGGCCGGGTTCTCGCAATAAGGCGGCGCATAGACGACCAGCAGTCGCCCGGGCTGGTCGCTGGTCACGCGAAACGAATGGAACACGCCTGCCGGCACGTAGGCCCAGGTCCCGGCACCCAGCGCTTCCACACGGCCCTCCGCCTCCGACTCACCGGTTCCGTCGATCATGTAGGCGCATTGCTCCAGGTGGGGATGTGCATGCGGCCGCGCGCCCTGCGATTTCACGATCGTGCCGACCAGCACTTCGAGCACCGTCGCGCCGACGGTCTCAGGACCGATCACGCGCACGTTGGAGGTGCCGGTGTGGTTGGCCGGCGCGTAGGCGGCCAGATCGGCCGCCCGGATGACGGTAGGGAGTGTCTTCATTCCGGCTAGATTCCTGCGATCTGGATAGTAACTTATCCGTCTAAATGTCTAATGTTAGAACTTTAGGCATGACGAGCAGCTGCGTCAAGTACGAATTGGGTGTGACCGCAGAGAACGTCGCCAAGCGGTGCGCGATCTCGCGCACCCGGCAGGACGAGTTCGCAGTCGCTTCACAGCGGACGGCGGAGGAGGTGCCGCTCCGGGTTACCCGGAGGTTCGAACGAGAGCTTTCAGCCCCGCTTGCGCTCGCGGACGGGCTGCGGTTGAGGTTCGGCGATCCCGGGCACGATCTTCAAGGCGGACACGGGGACGTCGATCTCTGAGACGTAGCGGTCGCCTCGATACCAGGTGACACCGGCGTACAGCACGTTGCCTTTGCCGTCGACCAAGAGGCGCAGCATTTTCGCGACGGGAGAGGCAAACGGGATCTTCAGCATCTCGCACAGAGGAAAATCCGCGGGCATCACGGTCAGGCGCTGCCGCAAACGCTTGCAATGCGCGCCCAGTTCGTCGAGCACTGCGGCGAGCAGTTTCCTCTTCCTAGCGATGTTCCTGGGCAGCGATTCAAAGACCGGCGTCGGCACATAGATTTCGGCGTAGCAGAACGGCTCGCCGGAATAGGTGTGCAGCTTGCGGACGTACACGTATTCGTCGGCCGACCGGTCACCTGGCCCGAGCAGCTCTTGCGGGACCAGGGTGCTGCGCCGGACTTCGAGTATCTCGAAGGCAAGCGCCTGCGGCACGGCGAAGGGATCATTGATCGCCGGTTGGAGGTCGCCCGTGGCGGCGGGCAGCGCGGTCACGTGGGTGCCGACGCCACGCTGGCTGCGGATCAGCCCTTCCTTGGAAAGCAGCTCGTACGCCTGCCTGACGGTGACGACGGCGACGCCCAGGTCGCCCGCGAGTTGCGTGATCGGCGGCAGCTGCGTGCCGAGCGGGTACTCGCCCTTCGCAATCCGGTGCCTCAGCAGGGAAGCCAAACGCTGATATTGCGCAACGCCGCGTTCGGCCCCCAGTTCAGGCCACTCGGTTCTACTAGGTCGCACATCCGCCATGGCCGCTCCTCTTAAATACCTAACATTCGAATTATATATCAGGACCGCCGATGGGGACCAAGCTTCAAATCGGCGTCTTCAAGTTAACAAGGTGGTTATCGGGACATGGGCAGATGTGAGGGATGAAACCATCCCACCATCCTCGTTATGCCAGCTACCGCTACCTGCTGAAGTGATCAGCCACGCGGTGTGTTAACATCGTCAACTTAATGGCTTGAGGGTAGTGCGCCTCTCAAGCGTCAAATCAGTTGGCTCTCGCGACGCCCGTCACCTCTGCCCAAGCTCGGACGGCATGAGGAAGATAACACCGGCTGGACGGCCGCCGGTGGTGTCGAGTGGGCCCTGCCGGTGAACTGGTTCGGCTCCTCAGCCGTCACCCTTGGCCTGGAAGGCCTGTGGGTTAGCCTCGATGAAGACGATGACAACAACGGCATCATCAGGACCTTCACCCCGGCCGGGGGAGCCCCCGTCGATGTGTCGCTGCCGCGCGACGATGACGAGCAGGACTTCTTCGTCGCCCGGGCCAAGCTGAACTTCAAGTTTGGCGCCTACTAAGATCGCCGCAGCAACAGCAGCTAAAGGGGCCCGGGATACCCCGGGCCATTTTGATTGCTGAATATGGCGCTCACAATGACCTCGACCTCGCCGGCGAATTCCTCAACCTTCTCTTGCCCGTTAATGCCGATCCGGCCCCAGTTGTGCACCAAGCGCACGGTTCCGAACACATCCCGCAAACTGGCGCTCTGCTCAACTTCCATGCGCTGGAGCGTGTATCTTCCAAATATGCTCAGATGACGCCGCATCCAGTTCCATAAAATCCTCCTGCGAATTACTCGGGTCATCATCTCAACCGCACGGATCCAAAACTTTAAACGCCCACTTGCGACGGACCCTTTTTGCGGCTGCAGGGTTTGGCCATCAGGGCGATCACGGTTGAGACCGATCCTGTGGCAGGTCAGGGGTGGGTCGCAGCAGACGCCGATAAATGTGCAGGATCCGGCCGTAGCATTCGCAGGTCCTCGCTTCGAGACCGGTCCAGTCGGTCACAGTGATGCTGCCGCGGTTCTGCCGGATCAGCCCAGCGGTCTGGAGGGTTTTGGTCACGGCGCTCACCGTGGAGCGTTGCACCCCCAGCATCTCGGCCAGGAACTCGTGCGTGAGCGGCAGCGTGTCCTGGCCGAGATGCAGGTGCAGCATGAGGATCCAGCGGCAGCAGCGCGCTTCCACCGGATGAACGGCATTGCAGGTCAGCAGTTGGAACGTGTGTGCGAGCAGGACCTTGCCATAGCCGGCAATCAACTGCCGCAGTTTGGGCCGGGCGTTCCTCACCTCCTCGAGGCGATCGACGGGGATGCGCGAGGCGGAGCCGGACATCTGCACGACATAGCGGCCAAAGGATTCCCGCGTGGTCGACGCACTCAGCAGGCCCATCACGGCCCCGCGCCCGAACACCCCCACCTCGACGGTCCGACCATCATTCAGGACATTCACGAGCGAGATTACGGCCCGGTGCGGAAAGTAGGCGTAGTGGATGACGTCACCGGGCTCATAGAGCACCTGTCCACGGGTCAGCGCGACGAGTTCAAGGTGAGGTGCGAGGAAGGCAAAGTCCTCCGGCGCCACAGCCGCCAGGAGTTGGTTCGTCTGTTCCTCGACTTTCATCGCCTGAGCCATGGCGACAGTCTCCCATCGCCCAGACCGCGCGTCCGGATGCCAATCATACCAGAACGGTCATGGATCCGACTGACGCAAGGGGTACGGCTCGGGGGAGAGACCATGATGCATTCCGGACACTGGAGATCATATCCAATGGACGAGATGTCCGAGTGATTGACCGAGAAGCCGCCGATCGGATTGGGGCTGCCAGCTCATTCTTCCCTCGGGTGATGATTTGCTTAGAAAAATTCTGCTTCGAGCTCCATGAGCGCTCTTGCCTTATTTGTGATTGACGCCTCAAGACCGATGGTCTGCGGGAGCATGCGCTCCGCAAAGAACTGAGCGACAGCAATTTTCCGTCGGTGGAACGGCGTGAATTCCTCGGCAGTCAAGGACTTCGCAGCCATTCTCGTCCACATCCAACCGAAGGAAACCAGCACAAACAGGCGCAGGTAATCGGTCGCAGCGGCGCCGATCTCTGCGGAGTTGTCCGCGTGCGACAACAAATACTCAGTTGCTCGCTCGAGCCGGCCGAGAGCCTCGGCCGTTGGCTCGGCGATTGAATTGGCACCTGGGACCGCGGTTTCCAGATCCACTTTCATGCTTGCAAAAAAGCGCGTCGCGAGCTTGCCACCTTCGATCGGCAGCTTGCGGCCGGCAAGATCCATGGCTTGTACACCGTTGGTGCCTTCGTAGATCTGGGTGATGCGGGCATCGCGGACATATTGTTCCATCCCCCACTCCCGGATGTAGCCATGGCCGCCGAAGACTTGCTGGGACAGAACGGCAGTCTCGAAGCCGAAGTCGGTGAAGGCCGCCTTGACCACCGGCGTCAGGAGGGCCACGAGCCCATTCGCATCCCGACGAGCCGTCTCCTCTGGGTGACGAGATGCGATATCCATCTGTATGGCGGTCCAGGTCGCCAGGGCGCGGGCGGCATCGGCGAAGGCACGTCCGGACAGCAGCATCTTGCGCACATCAGGGTGTTCGATGATTGGCACTGGTGCACGCGCACCGTCGAGCGAGCGACCCTGTAAGCGCTCCCGGGCATACGCGACTGCTTTCTGATTTGCGGCTTCGGAGATGCCAAGACCCTGAATGCCGACAAAAAGCCGCTCGGCGTTCATCATGGTGAACATGGCGTTCAGACCGCGCCCGGGCTCTCCGACGAGCCAGCCGGTGGCATCGTCATAGTTCATAACGCAGGTCGGCTGGGCATGGATACCCATCTTGTGTTCGAGCGATCCGACGGACAGGCTGTTGCGATTCCCAAGGCTGCCGTCATCCTTGACAAGGAATTTCGGCACCAAGAACAGGCTGATACCCTTCACACCCTTCGGCGCGTCGGGCAAGCGGGCGAGGACCAGATGGATGATGTTGCCGCCAAAATCATGATCGCCGGAGGAAATAAAGATCTTCGTGCTTTTGATCCTATAGGAACCATCACCAGCCGGTTCAGCCCGTGAGGAAAGGAGGCCGAGATCCGTGCCGGCGGAGGCTTCCGTCAGGGCCATCGCACCAGTCCATTCGCCGGAGATCATCTTTGGCAGATACTTGGCCTTCAGCTCGTCGGTGGCGTAATGGGCGATCGCCTCGACAGCGCCGCGAGTGAGACCGGGAAAGAGGCCGAAGGACATGTTGGCGGAGGAGAGCATTTCATCGAACAGGACTTGCAAGACACGCGGCAGGCCCTGGCCCCCGAACTGCGGGTCGCCGGAGAGGCCACCCCAGCCAGCCTCGACGAAGGCTTTGTAGGCTTCGGGAAAGCCTCTCGGAGTTGCAACGAGGCCATGTTCAAGCTTGCACCCCTCCTCATCTCCGGTGCGGTTCAGGGGCTCCAGGATATCGGCGCAAAACTTGCCGCCCTCCTCGAGAATGCTTACTGCGAGCTCGGCATTAACTTCCTCATAGCCGGGCAATGCCGCCATCTGCGCGTCGAAATCGAAAACGTCTGACAGCAGGAAGCGCATGTCGTCGACGGGTGGATTGTACCGTGTCATGGAATTCACTCTCGGTGTCAGTTACGCAGTGGCTTGCCGGTCGCAAGCATGTGCTTCATGCGTTCGATGGTTGCGGCCGTGCTGAGGAGGTCAAGGAAGGCCTCCTTTTCGAGCGCCGTCACGTCGTCCTCGCTCAAGGGTCTCAGCGGGTCGGCCGACGCTCCGCCGGTCAAGACACCGATCAAAGCCTCTCCGACCACAAGGTCATGAGCGGTTGCGCGTCCAGCCAAGGCTTCGCCTTCGAGAATATTGCGGATGGCCGCGGCGCCGGATGGGCCTGAAAGCGCCAGCAGGGGCGGTTGCGGAGCAACATAGTTTTCAGCGAGATCAAGAGCCTTGCGTTTAGCGTCCACAAGCAGTCGATCACGGTTCATGGTGATGCCATCGTCTGCTCTGAGGAAACCGATCGCGCGAGCGTTATGGGCGCTGGTCGAAACCATAGCCGGTGCAATCCGGTTAAACGCTGCTATTGCAGGAGCGACAGGGCCATGCGGCACGTCAGCCGAACTGATGAAGCGCAACAGAAGCTCCTTGCAGCCACCCCAGCCTGGAACAACACCTACGCGGGTCTCGACGAGCCCGATGGACAGTTCTGAATGGGCTTGGATGGCATCGCAATGCAGAAGGATCTCACAGCCGCCGCCGAGGGCGAGGCCGGATGCTGCGCCCACCACTGGAAAGGGAGCATATTTGAGGCTCTTGAACGTACTATGGCCCTTATCAACGAGGGCACTGATTACCGCGCGCCCACCCTCTGCGGTTTCGAGAACGACCCGCAGGTCAGCACCCGTGCTGAAGTTGCTGGCGTCGCTGCCGATCACCAGGGCCTTGAAGTGTCGTGCAGTGCACTCCACCGCCTTGCCAATTGCATCGAGCACGCCGATGTTAAAGGTGTTCATCTTCGTGCAGAATTCCAGGCATGCCACGCCATCCCCGAGATCCCAGAGATTTGCCCCTTCGTAGGTCTCGACAGGAGTGGTGGTAAGGCGCAGGTCCGAAAAGGCAATGACGCCTTCACCGCGCGTGACGAACTTCTTGGACCCGTCGGGTAGCAGGCACGTGCGCTTGCCGTTGTTGATAGAATAAAAGCCACCCTTGGATGCCGCTAACGCGAGATAGCTGGGAACGGCGAGGCCACGAGCCTTGAGCCGGGTTAGCAGCCAATCCGGGCCAAGCCTGTCGATCAGTTCAAAAGGCCCTTCTTTCCAGCCGTAGCCCGAGCGCATCGCCGCATCGACGGCGTCAGGGCGATCGGCGATCTCGGGAACGAGAGAGGCGGCATAGGCAAGCGACTTCTCCATGACAATCGCCGCATACTGCCCACCAACGGCCGGGTGTTCCATCAGCGCACGCGGGTCGCCCTTTGAGCCCTCGAGGCTTTCGGGTATGATCTGTTTTTGAGGGCGGTATGTGCCGGTCGCAAGATCGGTGACGTCGCGCGTTTTGCGGTCGGCAGACAGGCGCATGAAGCCGGCACCGCTCTTCCGACCAATGCGGGTTTCAGCGATCATCCGGGAAATCAGCGGCGGTTCTGCGTCGTAGCCGTGGATTGCGTCGCTCTCCGGGAGGGCGTTCTGCAGACTTCGCAAGATAGTCGGCATAAGGTCGATGCCGACCAGATCGAGCAAGCCAAAGATGCCGGTAGATGGAATGCCGAAGGGCGTGCTGATGATGGTGTCCGCCTCCTCGACATCAAGACCGCGACCGATCGCCTCGTTCTGGGCCGCGACCATCCAGAAATTGCCAATACGATTGCCAATGAAGCCGGGCGTATCCTTACAGATCACGACGTCTTTGCCGAGATTGCGATCGCAAAAATCGTGAATGATCGCCGCAACAGACGCCTTGGTGTGTAAACCGCCGACCAACTCCAGCAGTCGCATGCGGCGCGGCGGATTGAAGAAATGGGTGATCAGGAAATCGGCACAAAAGCTTTCGGGCAGGCCCGCCGTCAGTGCTGCCAGCGGGATTGTCGAAGTATTGGACGACACGATGGAACCCGGCTTGCGCACTGCATCGATTGCTCTGTAGAGCGCCTGCTTGACCTCAAGACGTTCCGCGACCACTTCGATGATCCAATCGACGTCGGAAAGCAGATCTAAATCGTCCACGGTAGAGCCAGTCCGGATACGCGCAGCGAAAGACGGGTCCATGAAGCCCCCTGCTTTGAGTTGGCGCGTCACGCCGGTAGCTGCGGTCTCGGCATCCAGGTCGAGCAAGACAACGTTCACGCCGGCATTGGTGAGGTGACTGGCAATCCCCGAGCCCATGACGCCCGCGCCGATTACCGCAGCTCTGGTGATCGTTGTCATTATGCAGCCTCCAGCACCATGGCGATCCCTTGCCCGCCGCCGATGCACTGGGTGGCAAGGCCGTAACGTCCGCCGTCACGCTTCAGAAGGCTGGAGGCCTTACCGACGAGACGCGCGCCTGTGGCTCCCAGCGGGTGTCCGAGAGCGATGGCGCCTCCGTCCCGGTTGAGCGATGCCGGATCAATGCCGAGTTCCCGGCAACAGGCGAGAACCTGCACAGCGAAGGCCTCGTTCATTTCAATCACATCCAGGTCAGAGGCAGAGATGTCGGCACGCTTCAAGGCCTTGCCGGTTGCCTCCACCGGCCCGATGCCCATGATGTCAGGAGCGCAGCCGGAGATTGCATAGCCGGCGATCCGCGCAAGCGGCTTGAGGTTGTGCTTGTGCACAAAGTCTTCAGAGCAGACCAAGGTCGCGGTCGCCCCATCAGTGAGCGGTGAGGAGTTGCCAGCGGTGACCGAGCCGTCAGCCTTGAAGGCTGCTTTCAGCTGGCCGAGCTTTGCCGCGCTGGTGTCGGCGCGCACGCATCCGTCCCTGTCGACGGGGCCAATAGGTGTGACTTCAGCATTGAGGCGCCCGGCCGCCTGGGCGGCCGCCGCCTTCTCCTGGCTTGCCAGGGCGTAGGCATCCTGTTCATCGCGGCTGATACCATATTGCGACGCCAGATTCTCGGCCGTCAGGCCCATGTTGAGGAAGGCGGCGCGCTGGCGAGCCGTCCAGTCGGGGTTCGGCATGGGATTGAAGCCCATCATTGGCACCCGCGTCATGGACTCGACGCCACCCGCAATAAAGGCATCGCCAGCGCCCATGGCGATCGCTCCAGCGGCCATTTGGATCGCTTGCATGGATGATCCGCACCACCGATTGACGGTAGAGCCTCCAACCGAGAGCGGCAGACCAGCGATCAGCGCCACACAGCGGGCGATGTTCAGCCCCTGCTCACCCTCAGGAAACGCGCAGCCGAGATTGATATCCTCGATTTGTGAAGGATCGACCCCTGCGCGGGCGATCAGGGCGGAGATGACGTTGCCTGCGAGATCATCCGGGCGAGTCGCGGCGAGCGGCCCCTTGTATGCTGGCGTGAAAGGCGACCGCACATAGTCGACAATATAGGCTTGGGTCATGTGAGTGCTCCTTGGCCGGCGGTCCCGGGTCGCGACCCAGCCGGCATTTTGTTTCGAATTTAGTTTACATCTGTACCAAACGATTGTTACATAGCGCAAGCCTGGATATTACCTACTATCGTCTAGGTGGCGACTATTTATTCGCTCTGCGTATTTGGCGATTAGGGCAGGGATCGTCTAAAGTCGCGCCTTGCGAGAGGAGCACGAACAAGTTCTTGTATGAGGACGAAGGTAAACTGTGTGGGATATTGCTGTGACTAAGACATCCACATCGCGCTTGCGGGGTGCAAGAGGTAGACTCACGGAGAAGCTCTTTGTGAGTGAGCGCGAAAGAGAGATCCTCGAGGCGGCTGCAGTCCTATTCGCGGAGAGAGGATATGCTGCGACCTCCGTGCGTGACATCGGAGAGCGCGTCGGACTCCTTGGTGGCTCCCTGTATCACTACATCAAGTCCAAGGAAGCGCTGTTCGTGAAGGTGCACGATGTCGCACTCCAAACTGCTGAAGACCGCATTCGCGATGCGATCGACAAAGCCGAAGGACCGTGGGAGCGACTTGAGACAGCCTGTGTGACGTTTCTTGAAATTCAGCTTGATCCCAACTCGATCACTATGCCGCTGATGAGCGATTTCCAATCAGTTCCGACCGAAGTCCGGGAGCGGTTGATTGTGAAGCGCGACGCTTTCGAAAAAATCTTCATTGCGCTGATCGCAGACTTGCCGCTCGACAAGAAGCTTGATCGACATGTTTATCGCCTCCTGCTGCTAACACTTCTCAATAGTGTTAGCAGTTGGTACCGGGAGGGAAGGCTGACCCCTGAAGAAATTGGGAAGCAAATCTCTTTGATCTTTAGGCATTGATTTTTCGACGAGGCGCTGAGCGGTTCCAGTGTACTTCACTGTGAGGATTGCGTCCGGAACTGTTCGTGTTAGCTCGAGTATCCAATGGCAAAGAACTCTTCTATTGAGCGAGTGGTCTCATAAGAACAAAGGTGTAGATCGATGAAGCTTCTGGTCTGTGTGAAGCGTGTTGTGGACTACAACGTGAAGATCCGTGTGAAGGGCGACGGGAGCGGGGTCGAACTGGCCAACGTCAAGATGTCGATGAACCCGTTCGACGAGATCGCCGTCGAGGAGGCGGTGCGCCTGAAGGAACAGGGCAAGGCCACCGAGATCGTCGCCGTCTCCATCGGCCCGCAACAGGCGGGCGAGACCCTTCGCACGGCGCTCGCCATGGGGGCCGACCGCGGCATCCTGGTCAAGACCGACGCTGTCGTCGAGCCGCTGGCGGTGGCCAAGATCCTGGCCCAGGTGGTCGCGCAGGAGAAGCCCGACCTCGTCATCATGGGCAAGCAGGCCATCGACGACGATGCCAACCAGACCGGCCAGATGCTGGCCGCCCTGCTCGGCTGGCCGCAGGGCACGTTCGCCTTCAAGGTCGCTGTCGGCGAGGGCTCCATCGACGTCACCCGCGAGGTCGATGGTGGGCTGCAGACGGTGGCCTTGAAGCTGCCGGCCATCGTCACCACGGACCTGCGCCTCAACGAGCCGCGCTATGCCAGCTTGCCCAACATCATGAAGGCCAAGAAGAAGCCGCTCGACGAGACGAGCCCGGAGACGCTCGGCGTCGACGTGGCCCCGCGCCTGAAGGTGCTCAAGACCGCCGAGCCCGGCGGGCGCAAGGCCGGCGTCAAGGTGGCGTCGGTGGCCGAACTGGTCCAGAAGCTCAAAGTCGAAGCCGGCGTGCTCTAAGGAGATCCAACGATGACCACCCTGCTGATCGCCGAGCACGACAACGCTCACCTGAAGGATGCCACCCACAAGGCGCTCTCCGCCGCCACGGCGCTCGGTGCGCCGGTGCATGTGCTGGTCGCCGGCGCCAACGCCAAGGCGGCCGCGGAAGCCGCATCGAAGCTCGCGGGCGTGGAGAAGGTGCTCCTCGCCGACAGCGCTCCTTACGAGCACCAGCTCGCCGAGCCGGTTGCGGCGCTGATCGTGTCGCTGGCGGGCTCCTACGACGCCCTGGTGGCGCCGGCGACCACCACCGGCAAGAACGTGATGCCGCGCGTCGCCGCGCTGCTCGACGTGATGCAGGTCTCCGACATCACCAAGGTGGTCTCGCCCGACACCTTCGAGCGGCCGATCTATGCCGGCAACGCCATCCAGACGGTGCAGGCAACCGACGCCAAGAAGGTGATCACCGTGCGCACCGCCGCCTTCCCGGCAGCGGCCGAGGGCGGCTCGGCTGCCATCGAGACGGTGAATGCGGCCGACGATCCGGGCACATCGTCCTTCAAGGGCGAGGAGATCGCGCAATCCGACCGGCCCGAGCTGACCTCGGCCCGGATCATCATTTCGGGCGGACGCTCGCTCGGAAGCTCCGAGAACTTCACCAAGTACATCGAGCCGATCGCCGACAAGCTCGGGGCGGCGATGGGCGCTTCCCGCGCGGCGGTGGATGCCGGCTATGCGCCGAACGACTGGCAGGTCGGCCAGACCGGCAAGGTGGTGGCGCCCGATCTCTACATCGCGGTCGGGATTTCAGGGGCCATTCAGCATCTGGCCGGCATGAAGGATTCCAAGGTGATCGTGGCCATCAACAAGGATGAGGAGGCCCCGATCTTCCAGGTGGCCGATTACGGCCTCGTCGGCGACCTCTTCACAATCCTCCCGGAACTGAAGGAGGAGTTGACCAAAGCCGCAGTCGGGCAGGCGTCTTAAGGCTGGGCGGAGAGCACCGATGTCCGTTCTGCCCGCCCGTGAATCGATGGAGTCCGACGTCGGCGGCGCGCCCCGCAGGCCTAGCGTTAACTCATTCCAGTCAGCAGTCAAAGGCGCCAAGTAAGTCAAACCGAAAGGAACGCAAAGGCATGTTCCAAGTACCACGTAAGCAGTGCTCGCCGACCACGCCGCAAATCAGACCCGAGTAAACTACAAAAAGGACGTTGGACGATGAAGATTGGGGCTCTGAAAGAGATCTTTGCGGGCGAGGCGCGGGTGGCGCTGACGCCGGATTCGGCGCTGGCGCTGCATAAGCTCGGGCATGCCTGCGTGATCGAGGCGGGGGCAGGGAAGAAGGCGGGCTTTCCGGACGCCGCCTATGCTGCGGCCGGCGTCGCGGTCGTTCCCTCCGGTCAGGCGCTGTTCGAGGCGGCCGACGTGGTGGTGAAGGTGCGCCCGCCGATGGAGGAGGAGATCGGTCATCTGCGCCAGGGCCAGACCTTGATCTCGTTCGTCTGGCCGGCCCAGAACGAGGATCTGCTGGAGCAGGCAAAGGCCCGGGGCGCCACGCTCATCGCCATGGACATGGTGCCGCGCATCTCGCGCGCCCAGAAGATGGATGCGCTCTCCTCGATGGCCAACATCGCCGGTTACCGCGCCGTGATCGAGGCTGGCAACGCCTTCGGCCGCTTCTTCACCGGCCAGGTCACCGCCGCCGGCAAGGTGCCGCCGGCCAAGGTGCTGGTGGTCGGCGCCGGCGTCGCCGGGCTCGCCGCCATCGGCACGGCGACCGCGCTCGGCGCCATCACCTATGCCTTCGATGTGCGGCCCGAGGTCGCCGAGCAGATCGCGTCGATGGGCGCGCAGTTCGTCTTCCTGGAGTTCGAGGAGGCGCAGGACGGCGCCGCCACCGGCGGCTATGCCGCGCCCTCGAGCCCGGAGTTCCGCGAGAAGCAACTGGCCAAGTTCCGCGAACTCGCGCCGGAGATCGACATCGTCATCACCACGGCCCTCATTCCCGGCCGGCCGGCCCCGAAGCTGTGGACGGCCGACATGGTGGCCGTGATGAAGCCGGGCTCGGTGATCGTCGATCTCGCGGCCGAACGCGGCGGCAACTGCGACCTGACCGTGCCGGACGAGACGATCGTGACGGAGAACGGCGTCACCGTCGTCGGCACCACGGATTTCCCGAGCCGCATGGCCGCCCAGGCCTCCACCCTCTACAGTAACAACATCCGCCACATGCTGGCCGACCTGACGCCGAACAAGGACGGCGTCATCCACCACAACATGGACGACGACGTCATCCGTGGGTCCACGGTCACGCACCAGGGCGCGATCACCTATCCGCCGCCGCCGCCCAAGGTGCCGGCGATCGCCGCCAGGCCGAAGGA
The DNA here is from genome assembly GCF_002741015.1 of Microvirga ossetica. Lineage (NCBI taxonomy): Bacteria > Pseudomonadati > Pseudomonadota > Alphaproteobacteria > Hyphomicrobiales > Methylobacteriaceae > Microvirga > Microvirga ossetica. Next base: position 629,224 of record NZ_CP016618.1, read on the forward strand.
GAAGGTCAAGGAGCTGACCCCGGAGGAGAAGCGGGCGCAGGAGGCGGACGCCTTCAGGGCGCAGACCCGCACTCAGGTGGGGCTGCTCGTCGCGGGCGGCCTGCTGATCGCGCTGGTGGGCGCCTATGCGCCGGCGAGCTTCATGGCGCACTTCATCGTATTTGCCCTGGCGTGCTTCGTCGGCTTCCAGGTGATCTGGAGCGTCAGCCATTCCCTGCACACGCCGCTGATGGCGGTGACCAACGCCATCTCCGGCATCGTGGTGCTGGGAGCGCTCTTGCAGGTCGGCTCCGGCCACTGGCTGGTGGTGGCGCTGGCGGCGCTGTCGTTCCTGATCGGCACCATCAACATCGTCGGCGGCTTCCTGGTCACGCGCCGGATGCTGGCCATGTTCCAGAAGTCGTGAGGATCGTCCGATGAACTTTGGCCTTGTCTCTGCCGCCTATGTGGCGGCCGCTATCCTGTTCATCCTGTCGCTCGGTGGCCTGTCGGGCCAGGAGAGCGCCAAGCGCGCCGTCTGGTACGGCATGGCCGGCATGGCGCTCGCCGTGGGAGCGACTGTGTTCGGTCCGGGTGTCGGCAACTACGCGGTCATTGCCGCCATGCTGGTAATCGGATCGGCCATCGGCTGGACCGTGGCCAGGACGGTCGCGATGACCGAGATGCCGCAGCTGGTGGCGGCGCTGCACTCCTTTGTCGGTCTGGCGGCCGTGTTCATCGGCATCAACGCCGACCTCGAGCTTGCCCGCGTGCTCGCCATGGACGAAGCCGCGCGGAGTGCGCTGACCGGCTTTGCCGGGGTGCTGGCGCACAAGACCGGCGTGGAGATCGCGATCCTGAGGGTCGAGGTCTTTCTCGGCGTGTTCATCGGCGCGGTGACGTTTACCGGCTCGGTGATCGCGTTTGGCAAGCTCGCCGGCAAGGTCGACGGCAAGGCAAAGAAGCTGCCCGGCGGGCACGGGCTCAATGCTGCGGCGGTCCTGGCCTCGCTCGTTCTCCTGGTGCTGTACATGCAGGGCGCCGGCATCTGGACGCTGGTGGCGATGACGCTGCTGGCGTTCTTCATCGGCTATCACCTGATCATGGGCATCGGCGGGGCCGACATGCCGGTGGTGGTCTCGATGCTCAACTCGTATTCGGGCTGGGCGGCGGCGGCGATCGGCTTCACCCTCGGTAACGACCTCCTGATCGTCACGGGCGCCCTGGTCGGCTCCTCGGGTGCGATCCTGAGCTACATCATGTGCAAGGCGATGAACCGCAGCTTCATCAGCGTCATCCTCGGCGGCTTCGGCGCCACGACGGGCCCGGTGATGGCGATCGCCGGCGAGCAGATCGCAATCGATGCTGATGGCGTGGCGGCGGCGCTCGAGGAGGCCGACAGTGTCGTCATCGTGCCGGGCTATGGCATGGCGGTGGCCCAGGCCCAGCAATCGGTGTCGGAGCTCACCCGCCGCCTGCGCGCCAAGGGCAAAGTGGTGCGCTTTGCCATCCATCCGGTGGCCGGCCGCCTGCCGGGGCACATGAACGTGCTGCTGGCCGAGGCCAAGGTGCCGTACGACATCGTGCTGGAGATGGACGAGATCAACGAGGACTTCTCGGCGACCGACGTGGTGATCGTGATCGGCTCGAACGACATCGTCAACCCGGCCGCCCAGGAGGACCCGAACAGTCCGATCGCCGGGATGCCGGTGCTTGAGGTGTGGAAGGCCAAGCAGGTGTTCGTCTCGAAGCGCGGGCAGGGGACCGGCTATTCCGGCATTGAGAACCCGCTGTTCTACAAGGACAACACCCGCATGTTCTATGGCGATGCCAAAGCCAGCATCGGCCAGCTCGTGCAGGCTATCTGAATTAATTAATGATCCTTTAGTGACTGGAGCTTGAGAACTGGTGCTTAAGAGTTCAACCCCGCTCTCCGCCGGGCTCGGCCTGACTTTGCCGTTTGCGGAGCCCCCTGAGATCGGTCAGGTGCGGGAAGTCGCGCCGGGAATCCTTTGGACCCGAATTCCGCTCCCATTCCGCCTCGACCACGTCAACATCTATCTCATCGAAGACGGCGACGGATGGGCGGTACTCGATACCGGGATCGCAGATGATCCGACACGGTCAACTTGGCAGGCGCTCCTTGCTGGGCCACTTGCCGGACGGCGGCTGACGCGCCTGATTATCACCCACTTTCATCCCGATCATATCGGACTTGCAGGCTGGTTGTGCGAGCAGTTCGACCTGCCTTTGCTGACGAGCCTCAGCAGCTATCTCGGCTGCCTCAACATCTCGCTCAACCCGGAGGCGAAGGAAGCAAAGCCCTATCGCGATTTTTACCTGGGCCACGGCATGGCTCCTGAGACAGCTGATCTCGTTGCCACCCGGGGCCAGGCCTATCTCCGGATGGTGACGCCCCTTCCGCCGACCTTCACACGCGTTGTAGCAGAACAGGTTCTATTGATCGGCGGTCGCGAGTTCGAGGTGCTCTTTGGTGATGGCCATGCGCCCGACCAGCTCATGTTGTACTGTGCCAGTGACAACATTTTTCTTCCAGCAGACCAGGTCCTCGCCAAAATCACGCCCAACATCAGCGTTTGGGAAGTCGATCCTGACGGCGACCCACTCGGTCTTTACCTGCGCTCGCTGAACATGATCACGAAGCGGATTCCTGCCGACGCACTTGTTCTTCCTGGTCACCAGCTTCCGTTCCGTGGTCTGCATGTGCGCTGCCAGGAGCTAGTGGACCATCATGAGGAACGCTGCGCTCGGGTCGCGAAGGCCTGTCGCATCAAGCCTCACTCCGTTGCCGACTTGGTTCCCGTGCTCTTCACACGCCCGCTTGATCCTCATCAACTGAGCTTCGCCTTCAGCGAGACTCACGCTCACGTCAACGCTATGCTTCATCGCGGTGAACTGGTTTGGACGGAGGCGCGTGAAGGAATGACCCGAACCGTCATCGCAAGAGCATAATGCATTAGCCCAAAGCTAACGCACTTTTAAGTCCCATAAAAAATGTTCAACGAAATTGTAGTGCGATTATTCCCCGCCGTGGACTTTGCAGTACTCGGATCTGTGCCGCGCTTTCCACGTCTGCGCGTTGAGCTGGCAACCCCTGGTTAATGTGTTTCCGCAGGGCTTTCCGACACTGGTTTTCCCGCCGCACAGGGCCTTGCCGTAGCTCTCGGCCCACTCGTGATATTCCTCGCGGGTCAGCCCGAAGTGCTTCGCTGCGAACCCGTCGGGGTCGTGCACGTACTCCAAAGCCTGTTGCTCCGTGAGATGCACATCCTGACCGCCCCAGGCGGTTGTGAGATTGGCGATGTAGATATGATAGAGCCGACCAGAGTTAATCGTCGTTATTGTCATGATCTCTCCTCCTCACACGGTCGCAAATCCCGGTAGCCCCGCTGCCACTTGTCCCGCGCGACCGTCTCCAAGACGGGCGAGATGCATTAGTCTGTGCAGTTGATCCAGCAAGAGAAGGAGACTCTTGCAGGCGAGCGAGCATTCTTGCAAGCCAATGCTCTATCCGGATAATAAGAAGGCCGCCGTTGGGCGGCCTTCTGCAACATTTGAGCGGGGCGTACTGTCAGGCCGCCTCGGCGACCGGCGCGGGACCGGCTTCGTCCATGGCCCGCATGTAGACGTCGAGCAGGCTCTCGTGCTCGTCGCGCTCATCCTGACCCTGCCTGCGCAGCTTGATGATCTCCTTGAGGATCTTCACGTCGAATCCCTCACCCTTGGCTTCGGAGAAGACCTCCTTCTTGGCCTCGGTCAGCTCCTTGATCTCGTTCTCGATCTGCTCGATGCGCTCCACGAACGAGCGGATCCGGTTGCCCGGAATTCCAACGACGTCACTCATGGCTTCTCCTTTTGCCGTACGGTGACAGGCACTATCTGGCAGGCGAGTAAGCGACGCGTTAATCTGGAGCAGCAGCCGCGCAGGAAGCGATCAACAGGGAATACCAGACATTGGGATCGTTCAGAAATCTTGCTGTCATGAACCCTGCGGTGAAGCGCAAGTCCACAGAGGGGAGGGGAGGCTCAGTCGCAAATTCCGGCTGCGAACGCTCTCTGCCAGCTCATGCTCATGGCAGACACTTCTCTGATAGCTTGAACGCGTCGTCGATCTCGACTCCGAGCGCCGTAACGATGCGGTTCGTCTCGGACGCCATACCGACGATGGTTACCAATTCGGCGTATTCGGCCTCAGAGGCTGGTGAGCAATTTTATTGCTCGCTTCAAGTCCTTGATTCAGGATAGATTTCACTGGAATCGGTGAGGCGGATGCGGGCTGTTTGACGGTTGAGGAGCCCCGCCATGGATGTCTGTTCCTACGCCAGCGATCTCAATGATGCCGAATGGGCGCTGCTCGCGCCCCTTGTCCCCCGCAGCCATCCAGCCGGACGGCGACAGACCTATCCGTTACGGCGCATCGTCGATGCGATCTTCTATCTGCTGCGCACCGGAGCCCAGTGGCGGCTGCTGCCGCACGAGTATCCACCCCGGTGTGCCGTCTTCTACCACTATGCCCAGTGGCGCGAGGATGGCACCTGGGAGCACGTGACCCAGGTCCTGCGCGAGAGCTACCGCCGCACGATCGGCCGCAGTCCTCAGCCGACAGCGGCGATCATCGACAGCCAATCGGTCAAGACCTCTGAGATGGGCGGACCGCGCGGCTATGATGGTGGCAAAAAGATCAAGGGCCGCAAGCGCCATCTTCTCGTTGATACGCAAGGCAATCTCCTGAAGAACAGCGTGCATCCAGCCGACATCCATGACCGCGCCGGAGCCGAGATCTTGTTGGAGGGTCTGCAGCATCTCTTCCCGGCCATCGAGCTGATGTGGGCCGACACGGCTTATCGCGGATTGAAGGATTGGCTGTGCAAAGCGCTGGGCTGGAGGCTGTCGATCCCACAACACTGGTGGGCCGGTGGCGTCTGGACGCGGATTGGCGCAGAGCCGCCGACGCGGCCGAGTGGCTTTCAGGTGCTCGCGCGCAGATGGGTTGTTGAGCGGACAATCGCCTGGTTGACCACCAACCGGCGGCTGGCGAAGGACTACGAACGTCTGGTCGAGACCGGCGAGATGCTGCTCTATCTCGCGATGAGCCGCATCCTGCTGCGCCGCCTCACGCGAAAGGAAAGATAATTGCTCACCAGCCTCTCAGTCATCCCCTGTAAATCGGCTCAGAAACGTTGACCCCCTGTCAGAACAGGCGCAACCCACTGAACATTCGAAACAAACAGCAATAACAGAGGGGTCACAGTCGGCGCCGGTCGTGACCCTCTGACTCCGAGCAAAACCGCAAGCCACTCAGAGGTTTGCGCCGAGCAAGAGACGGGTCCGGGTTCGAAGCCGAATGACACTGTATTCGAGCGCTCTTTCTTGTTGGCCAGACGTCAAACCCCAGCTTCGAGTTGTCACGGCCCCGCATCCCCCTTTTAAGGCTTGTCCTCACAGCTCCACCGCGCCATAGTAGTTAATAATAACTGAAGGGGAGTGGCATGATGTCTGATCGTGATCTCGACCTGATGAAGGCAGCCTTGGCTGAGCTTAGCAGGCTCAAAGATGCCGCGGAGCATTCAAGACATATCCTCGGGCGCCTCTATAACACCGCCTTAGAGGAATGGGCAGGACGCCTCGGGCTGGACCCGATCCAGCTCAACCAGTTCGTCCCGACGCGCTGATCTCATCGTTCTCCTACATCGTCGAACACGATCGTCAACGCAATACGGTCGAGAAAGCCTAGGCTCGTCGCTCAAGTGGGGCGGAGATCGGCTGGCATATGGCTATGGCTGTTGACGGCCGACGACGCGCTGGTTCTCTGTTTCCATCAGAGGAGCCAACTTCGCCTCGCTCCTGTGCCAGGCTTTTGCACGCTCCTCCTCGATCAGGGCGTGACATGGCCTACAGAGGGTAACGAGAGGGGAGAGGTCCCCCGCAAGGAACCCGGGGCTGATACTTCCTGTGGTGAACTTCAATCGCTCTACTTCGGCAGCAAGCACATTTTATGGCCTGCTTTGCTGAGGACCCTGCCTCGAATATCCTTTCAATCGGGTGTTCTGCGATAAGCATGGGGTCAGAACAAGAGCTGTTCTTGTTGACACGATAAGATAGAACGGATTGGCAATCTTTCCGATAAGGCTGCGGACGGACCGCGCAACGTGAAGCAAGATAATGCTCACGTCGTTCAGATACCCGTCTGAAACTATTGCACTAACCCGCATTCTCGAAGTTACTTCGACAACGACCGTCCCTCACAGGTGACACTTTGGCGAGCAGTACACTTCTCCATCATTTGCTTAGGCATTGGATGACGGCTCAAACACCAAGTTCCAAGCTGGGTTCAGCCATCGCGGGGACTTCGGTCAATATGCCGAGCCACGTTCTTGCTACGTACTAGGTTAGCGTGTGTTTGGGAGCAAATCTTGTTCCAGCCCCAGAAGAAAGTGCACTCCTCTCAAGCGGCGCTTCACAGTCAAACGCGTTGGGGCAAAAGTCATGCTACACTGGCAGGAGTCTAGTGCTCAGGCACGCCCGTTTGTCATGGCGGTACATCCCGACACAGGAATACGGCATAGGCCACGGACTGGGATCTGCTTTCGACGTGAAACGATTACCATCTTCGTCCAGCAAGGAGATCTATACTCTGGTTGCACAAGAGCCAGCGCAATATAGCCAAGATTGAGCTGGCATCAACGCGAACCGCAGGAGGCTCGGCAGGTTGAGTATCATGCAGTTTCTGACCGGTGGCGGCACCATGGGGGCCCGCATCCAAGCGTATGACTGGTCCGCCTCACCGCTTGGTCCTGTCGAGACTTGGCCGCTCTTCCACCGCATCACGCTCAGCAATATGCTCCGCTCCAAGCTGCCCACCTACTTGCTGTGGGGGCCGGAGCTGATCGCCTTCTACAATGATGCCTGTCTGCCGCTGCGCGGCATCAGGCCAGAGGCGCTCGGGCGCCCCCTACCGCAGGTCTGGGTCGAAACCTGGGATGTGGTTTCGCCGCTCGTGGCGCAGGCCCGTCGCGGTGAAGCAACCTACGTCCAGGACCTGCCGGTCGACATCATTCAGCGCAAGGGCTACCCCGAGACGACGTGGTGGAACGGCTCGTTCAGTCCCGTCATGAACGAGAGCGATCAGGTCGGGGGCGTGCTCATCATCATCCACGAGACCACCGAGCGGGTGCTCGGTGAGCAGCGGCTCCGCTTCCTGATCGATCTGAGCACGCGCCTGCGCGGCATCACCGAGGCGCGCGACGTTATGCTCACAGCGGCCGAGATGCTCGGCCGCCACCTGCGCGTGAATAGTGCCGGGTATGCAGAGGTCAGTGCGAGCGGTGAGTCGTTTACGGTCGAGCATGATTGGAGCGACGGCACGACCCCGAGCTTTGCGGGCCAGTATCGTGTCAGTGACTTCGGTCTGCTGATTGAGCGCGAGCTGAAGGCGGGGCATGCGATCCACATCAACGATGCGTTGGCGGATCCACGCACCGCAGCGGAAAAGGTTGCTGCATCCTTCACCAGAGCCGGTTACCGTGCTGTCGTGATCGTGCCGCTGATCAAAAACGACCGGCAGGTCGCAACTCTCTTTGTCCACCAAGCCGAGCCCCGTCATTGGCATGACGATGAGGTGACGCTGGTGCAGGAGGTGGCCGAGCGCACCTGGACGGCGGTCCTGCGCGCCCGCGCCGAAACTGCCCTGCGGGAAAGCGAAGAGCGCTTCCGGCAGTTCGCCGAGCACTCCACCGACGTGCTCTGGATCCAGGATGCCGACACCATGCAGATGGAATACCTCAGCCCTGCCTACGAGCGGGTCTGGGGCCGGTCTCCAGATGCTTTCAAGGATCGTAGCCAATGGGCCGAAACCGTCCATCCAGAGGACCGGGAATGCGCACTCCAGGCTACCGAGCGTGTCCTGCAGGGCGAGACCGTCGCCCATGAGTACCGCGTCGTCCGCCCCGACGGGAGCATGCGCTACGTCCACATCATCGGGTTCCCGATTCTTGACGACCATCGCAGGGTTCGGCGGATCGCCGGCATTGCCCGCGACATCACGCAACATGACGGGTCCATGGTTTATGTGGTGGATAACGACGAAGCCTCGCGCCGGGATCTGTGCCTTCGGCTTCAGCAGGCCGGGTATGAGGTGAAGGCGTTTGCCTCGGCCCAAGCCTTCCTAGAGGTGGCGCCGGTGCTCGTGCCGGGTTGTGTGGTGCTCGACACCGGTGCTCCTGAAGCAGGCGGGCTAATGATCCCGAAGGAGTTGAAAGCGCGGCGTGCGGGCCTGCCGGTGATTGTGATTGGAGAGACTCGCGGTAACTCTACTGTCGGGGTCCAGGCGATGAAGGCGGGCGCGGTGGATTTCCTGGACGTCCCCTACCGGCCGGAACAGCTGCTGGATGCTCTTGCATCGGCTCAGGCCGGGATCCGCGAGACAGCCGAACGGAATGAGACCATGGAACTCGCCAGAGCCCGGATTGCGGCGTTGCCGGTCCGGGAGCGGGCGGTGCTGGATGGACTACTGGCCGGGGGCACCAACAAGACGATAGCGCGAGACCTGGGGCTCAGCCCACGCACGGTCGAAGCGCATCGGGCCCGTATCATGGAGCGGCTGGGGGCTCAAAGCCTGCCCGAGCTGGTGCAGATTGCAGTTGGGGCAGGTCTGCAGCCCAAACCGCCAGTGCGGTGAACCGGCGCTAAGCTGAGGGCAATGAACTGTGTGGTGACGATTGCGAGATGACCATCCCTCTTCACGGCGTTGGCTTCTCTCACGTGAGGGATGGGGGTGGCGGCTTGAAGGATCAGAAAACTGACGTTCAGCCGTGGCGTCTCGGAAGGCATGTGCTCCTGGCTCGTGGCCAGGAGCACATCACCATCACGGCTATAGGGGTCAGGCCACGCGGCTAAAGCGCTGAGCTGTTTGCTGGGCCTGCACCGTCGCGCTTCTGGTCGCCTCGTCGGTCACCTGGATCGTGAGTTCCGCAATCCGGCGGCTGTTGTCGAGGGTCTGTTCCAGGTTGTCGCGAAGGAGAGAACTCTGAGCCGCCACCAGATCAGCGACCGATCGGCAGCGGGCAAGCTGGTTGAGACCATCGAGGTTGCGTTGCAGGCGCTTCTGGCTCAGTTCGAACACCTCGCGGGAGACATCCTGTAAACCACGCGCCAGAGCGGTGCCGGATTGTGTCACGGCGCGGAGGTTCTCCGATGTCTGTCCGGTTAGATCCGCAGCATTCCCGGAGGGAAGACCAAAGAGCCGTACGGCGTGTTCGGTCGAGCGCCGGGCCATCTCCGAGACGGCGCCGAAGCTGTTCTCCATGGTCTCCTGCATGGTCCGCGCCATGGTTTGAGCGCCTTCCACTCCCGCCTTCATGCTGTCCGCGACGCCTTCCGTTACGCGCTGGACCGTTTCGCCCTGCTCGCGGGCGCGCTGCGCATCGGCTCGCTTGGTCTCGTCAATGGTTGCCATCTCATCCTCCACTTTCTCAATGACTGCGTTAACTTCCTCGTCGCTCAAGACCTTGAGCACAGCGGGAAGCAGCTCCTTCTTGTCGTCGCGGATGTGCTGCTGGAACGTTCGCCTCAGCTCGGTCACTTGGCCGATGAACTCAGCAGCATTCTTCGGCATGCGCTCCAGTTCCGTCAGGAGGGCACTCGTCTCCTCGTTGTCGCGGGTAGCGTCTTGCACAAGATCCTGCATCCCGTGCTGTGTCAGGATCGGAAAGAGATGCTGCTCCTGGAGACTGGCCAGGAGTTCCAGCTCCTCCTTCAGGTTGGCCAACAGCCGCTCGCGGGTTTTGACAGCATTGTCTGAGGTGGCGAGGAGCCTCTCGAAGAGCTCATTCGCCTTGTCGGGTGGCGTTTGGTTGAATCGTCCGTTGGTTGCCATTGTCTCTCGCAATTCATCAATACGGCGCCCCTACCTATGCAGGGCGTCGGTAACAATCGGACCTGAGAACTGGTGATGCCGAGGTGACCGATCCCAGTTGGATTAACCTGTGTTAACGGCTTGGATGTGACAAGGGCACCGGTTTTCTACGTAGGGATGTTCCGCCATGACACTCTGGCGGGGCAGTGCATGCTGGTCGACAGCGGCTTGCCAAGTTTATGGAACGCCAGCCGCGGGGGAAGCACCTTGCCAGTAATTCAGGAGCCGGGCGGCGCCAAGTGCGAGTGCATTTATCACCTCTTCCGCAATAAGCAGCGGCCTCAACTCATCTGTGCCGTGGCGGCAGATCGCCCTCTGCCCGGGTTTCTACTCCCTGAGCATTGGCTGCGTGAAGGCTCGCTTGGTCCTTCCGACTCCGCGCCGCCGGGTTTCCGTGAGCGGGCTGCTGTCACCGGGATACGATTGAACGGCTTTTACCTGTTCCACAGACTGCATACGGGGCGTGAGCTTGGCCAGGCCCTCAACACAACCAGGAACAGAGCTGCATGACAGAGGAGGAAGTGGACGTCGTCGCTGAGGAACTGGCGAAGATGGGCGGGACAGCCTGGTATCCGGGACGCCAACAGGGGTCTCTTCTGAGGGCTGGGGTCAGCGCAAAATCTGCTCCTGACTGAGCGCTAAGGCAGAACGGATCGGCAACCCTTTCGGCGAAGCGCGACATTCGACTCTGAGAACGGCGGTGCAAAATTTGACCACGGTAGCGGCGGGATAGACCCGCTGCGGGCGGCGTAAAAGTCGTCCACCTATTCCCTTTCTGCCGGTTGCAGGGAGGGCTGGGGGATTTTCACCGTGGAACTTTACCGGAAGGTTCGGCTGGCGTGCTCTGAAGGCATGAGCCAGCGCGAGGCGGCGAAGCATTTCAACATATCGCGCGACAGCGTTCGCAAGATGATGGCCTATGCGGAGCCGCCCGGCTATCGGCGTCATGCTCCTGTCCGGCGCCCGAAGCTGGAAACGTTCGTCCCGATCATCGATGCCTGGCTGGAGGGCGATCGGTCGGTTCACCGCAAGCAACGCCATACGGCGAAGCGGGTGTTTGACCGGCTCCGGGAGGAGCATGGGTTCACCGGCGGCTATACGACGATCAAAGACTACATCCGCGAGCGCGAGCGGCGATGCCAGGAGATGTTTGTGCCGCTGTCGCACCCACCCGGCCATGCGCAGGCCGACTTCGGGGAGGCGGTGGTCGTGATCGGCGGGGTGGAGCAGAAAGCGCATTTCTTCGTGCTTGATCTTCCGCACAGCGATGCGTGTTTCGTCCGGGCCTATCCCGCGGCTGTGTCTGAGGCCTGGGTGGACGGCCACATCCAGGCCTTTGCCTTCTTCGGTGCGGTGCCGCAGTCGGTGCTCTATGACAATGACCGCTGCCTGGTGGCAAAGATCCTGCCGGACGGGACGCGCAAGCGGGCGGCGTTGTTCAGTGGTTTCCTGTCGCACTACGTGATCCGGGATCGCTACGGTCGTCCGGGCAAGGGGAACGACAAAGGGAATGTGGAGGGCCTCGTCGGTTATTCCCGTCGCAACTTCATGGTGCCAATCCCGAACTTCCCGAGCTGGGAGACCTTCAACACCTGGCTGGAGGGGCAATGTCGCAAGCGGCAGGATGACAAGCTGCGGGGGCCGGCCGAGACGATCGGCCAGCGCCTGCAGCGGGATACCGCGGCCATGCGTCCCCTGCCGGCCTCGCCATTTGAGGCCTGCGATCAGGCCAGCGGGCGCGTCTCATCGCAGTCGCTCGTGCGCTACAAGACCAACGACTACTCGGTGCCCGTGGCCTGGGGCCATCAGGATGTCTGGATCCGGGGCTATGTCGACGAGGTGGTGATCGGCTGCCGCAGCGAGGTCATTGCGCGCCATCCCCGCAGCTACGAGCGGGAAGAGGTGATCTTTAATCCGCTACATTACCTCCCGTTGATCGAGAACAAGATCAACGCACTCGATCAGGCCGCTCCTTTGCAGGGATGGGACCTGCCCGAGGAGTTCGCGACCTTGCGCGGCTTGATGGAAGTCCGCATGAACAAGCAGGGCCGGCGCGAATATGTGCAGGTGCTGCGGCTGCTGGAACTCTTCAATCTCCCGGATCTCCATGCTGCGGTGAAGCAGGCCCTGCAGATGGGGGCGATCGGCTTCGATGCGGTCAAGCATCTGGTCCTGTGCCGGGTGGAGCGCAGACCGCCGCGGCTGGACCTCGATGTTTACCCCTATCTGCCGAAAGCCAGGGTCGAGAAGACATCGGCGGCGGCCTATATGTGCCTGATCTCGGAGGATGCCGCATGAGCGCTGAAGCTCCCGAGATTTTGCTCGCCCACCACCTCAAGGCGCTCAAACTGCCCACATTCCTGCGCGAGCACCAGAAGCTGGCCCGCCAATGCGCCACCGAGGGGCTTGACCATGTCCGCTTCTTGGCCCGGCTCGTGGAGATGGAGCTGATCGACCGCGAGCGGCGGATGGTCGAGCGGCGCATCAAGACCGCGAAGTTCCCGGCCGTCAAAAGCCTCGACAGCTTCGACTTCGCCGCCATCCCGAGACTGAACAAGATGCAGGTCCTAGAGCTGGCGCGTGGCGAGTGGATCGAGCGGCGCGAGAATGTCATTGCCCTCGGCCCCTCCGGCACCGGCAAGACCCATATCGCCCTGGGGCTCGGGCTGGCCGCCTGCCAAAGGGGACTGTCCGTCGGCTTCACCACAGCCTCTGCCCTGGTCAGCGAGATGATGGAGGCCCGTGACGAGCGCCGCCTGCTTCGTCTCCAGAGGCAGATGGCCGGATACAAGCTGCTGATCATCGACGAACTGGGCTTCGTGCCCCTCTCGAAGACCGGGGCGGAGCTGCTGTTCGAGCTGATCTCGCGACGCTACGAACGCGGCGCCACCCTCATAACCAGCAATCTGCCCTTTGACGAATGGACCGAGACCCTTGGCTCAGAACGCCTTACGGGCGCACTTCTCGACCGACTGACCCACCATGTCAGCATCCTCGAGATGAACGGCGAGAGCTACCGTCTTGCTCATAGCCGATCGCGCAAACGGCAAACATCGTCCTGAAATCAACCCGATGACAATTGGCCCAGGGGGCCAATGCGCCATGGCACGCGCCAGCTATGTGGTCAGCGCGCCCGCCACTGGCCCAGTTTTGCGCCGCCCCGTGGTCGACTTTTGAACCGCCGTTGACAATACAGAACGTTTGCTGAGACCATGCGGTCTGCTGACAGCTCAATCCAGCTTATCGGTTGGGGAGATCAGGAGCGCAACAGCGACAAGTGGTGGGCCGAGGATCTTCTGCGCGAATCTGGAGACCTTGTTGACTTGGTGGCGCTTCACATGATGCACCAGAAGCCAGACAATCCAAATACGGTTTTAAGAGGACGTGAGTATCGGAAAGATTATCATGCAAGCTGGGCTGAGCTTTGTACGATGTATGATAAGGTTGACCGTAAACTCACCGAAGCTCGGAGCGTGATCCAATCAATAGACGCTTCGAAACGAGTGGCAATCACGGAGGGGCACCTCTCCCTCCAGCCACATAATAAATGTGAAATCCTTCGCGAATGGATTTCAGCTCTCTACCACGCTAGAGTGCTGAACCTTTATGAACGCAACGCAGACTTCGTTGATATCGCGACGTTGGCTGATTTCGAGGGGGTATCCTGGTTGGTCAATGCGGTGATGCTTGGCTCCCCCCGAGAGACCCCGTATCTGCTTCCGGTCGGACACGTGATGCGGCTTTTCAGAAAGTACGGCGGCGACGCCGCAGTCAATGTCACAAGTGAGGGATCAACACTGGATGTAACAGCGAGCCGACGCGGTCAAACTCTTTATTTGCATGTCGTCAACACTGACCTGCAAAGTGCGACAAATGCCGAGCTTTCTGTGACCGGGATCACCCCTAGCTCTGCCTTGGCTCATCAAATTGCACCTAATGATCTGTCGACTGCAATCGATACCACTGCTCTGAATGTGTTTGACGTCGAGAATTGTTCGGTGCCTGTCGGGAATGGAACGATTGTTTGGTGTTTCCCAAAGGCATCGGTAACAGCGCTCGAAGTCCAGCTTTGAGTTGCATGGGAGTGGTGAATCCGGAAGAGATGGGAAGTCACTCACCCTATCCTATAAGGCATCGTCCAGTTGGCGGCTCAAGGAGCCGTCTCTCTCGGGCCAAGGAGAGCATGAGGTTTTGTTTTGGGGTGAACGGCCCCCTTACGGCATCGCTGTGCCAGAATGAGGTCGTGGGGGGCTCAAACACAGGAGACCGCCCGTGGACCAGATTATCCGCATCGGCATGGATACGTCAGTGCGCCGGGAGACCGGCAAGGAGTAGATGGAGAAAATCCATTACGATAAAGGGCCAGCAGCCCATATCGGCCCCAAGCCGTGCGCAGGCCTCCGCTAGGATGTCGGCGAAGCGTCGGTAGGGGAGCGTGCAGGCCAGCCATTGAGCCGCGAAAGTCCAAAGTCCCGGGTGCCGACGGCGTTGACGTTCCGGAAGGCAACACGGCTGAGCGCGTTACGTGAGCGCTCAGCCGACCCGGCGTGGTCTGAGGCCCTGGCATGCACGCAAGCTCCTTGTACGGGAACCGGGAGATTTCTGGATTGGCCACCCAACCCGCCCTCCGGGTGGATGGTCCGCAGTGGGAAGGCGAGGAGCCGTAGCCGCCGATGAACGATCCAGAGAAGTCTGACTTCGGCATAGTAGCTGTGAAGCCGACGACACAGCCGGGCGACCGGTGGCGGAGTTGGGGGAGCCAAGGCCGGGGACCAAGGGGAACGCGCAACAGCAACGCATGCACCGGACACAGGGCCGGGATCGCATGTCCCAGTCGCTGGATCACGTACGGAAAGCCGCAAGGCTGAGGAAGAAGGACAGGTTCACCGCGCTCTTCCACCATATCACTGTCGACGCACTCAGGACGGCGTTCTACGCGCTCAGGCGCAAGGCCGCTCCGGGGTGGATGGCATGACATGGCAGGACTACGAGGCAGAGCTTGAGCCTCGGCGAGGACTAGAGCATCGGCTGTTCAGACGAATCCATAACCTGCGGCAGTGAAGTAGTTGCGGCATTCCTCAGCTTCGACCCCATCACAGATGTCCCCGATGGCCCGCCAGAGCGCGTCAAAGGTGCGGGCTTCGGCTTTGCGCAGATGTGCTTTGATCTTGGCGAAGAGTTGCTCAATTGGGTTCAAATCGGGCGAATAAGCAGGCAGGAACAGGAACCAGGCGCCGCGTTGCTTCAGACACTGCGCCGCCGTCTCGCTCTTGTGCGCCGGCAGGTTGTCGAGGATCACCACGTCGCCCTTGGACAGCGTCGGAGCAAGCTGGGTCTCCACATAAGTCTCAAAGATCTGACGGGTCATCGGCCCATCGATCACCCAAGGCGCCGTCAGACCACAGTAGCGCAGCCCGGCGACAAAGGTCTGGGTCAGCCAGTGGCCGAATGGTGCCCTTGCATACAGACGCTGCCCTTTGAGGCAGCGGCCGCGCAGGCGCGTCATCTTGGTGGATGTGCCGGTCTCATCGAGAAACACGAGCCGGTGCGGCTCCTGGCGCATGCGCGGCTGGCGTTTTGTGTGCCAATGCTCGCGGGCCTGGCGCACGTCGGAGCGTTCTTGTTCGCTGGCCCGCAAAGTTTTTTTTGACGCTATAGCCGTGGCGGATGTACCAGCGCGCGATGGACGCCGGCGTGATCTTGGTGCCCAAGGCCAGCAGTTCGGCCGCGAGCTGGGGCATGGTGATGTCGTTCCTCTCGGCGACGCGACGGATCAGAAACTCGCGATGCGGGTCGAGCTTGGAGTAGCGCCAGCCGCCCTCTGGTTTGGGCGCCAGGCTGCCGGTGGCCCGATACGCCGCCATGAGCCGCACCACAAACGCGACCGACACCTCAAAATGGCGCGCGGCCTCATGGCAGGAATGCCCCGCCTCAACAAAGCGCACCACCCGTTGCCGCAGATCCAGCGAGTAGGACTTGGTCATCGCTCATCTCCTCTAAAGAGGGCCGAGATAAGGGAATCACAAAGCCGTCACGCCGCATAGCCTCCGATTCAATCAGAACAGCCGATGCTCTAGGTCCTGTGCAAGAAGACGTAAAGGCCACGGCAAGTGCCCTGATGATACCCGCCCCGACCAGTTTCGTAGGATCAGCGACAGCTCTGTCTGCAATGGCGCGCAGCCCACTAAATCGGCAGCCAGGGCGCGAGGGGCGTCTCAGACGGCCTCCGGCAGGCGGTCGATGAGCTTGTCGAGCGTGAGCGGATAGTCGCGGATGCGAACGCCGGTGGCATTGTAGACCGCGTTCGCGACCGCCGCTCCGACGCCGCAGATGCCGAGCTCGGCCACGCCCTTGGCCTTCATGGGCGAGGACATTGGGTCGACCTCGTCGAGAAAGACGACTTCCTGGTGCGGGATGTCAGCATGGACCGGCACCTCATAGCCCGCAAGGTCGTGGTTGACGAAGAAACCTCGCCGCTTGTCCACGGCCAGTTCCTCCATCAAAGCCGCCCCGACTCCCATCGTCATCGCACCGATCACCTGGCTCCTCGCGGATTTGGGATTGAGGATGCGCCCAGCCGCGCACACGGCGAGCATCCGCCGAACCCGAACCTCGCCGGTCGCTGCGTCAACCCCGACTTCGACGAAGTGGGCCGCGAAGGTCGATTGCTGGTGCGTTTTGGCGAGATCGCCGTACTCGATGAAGTCTTCCACGACAAGCTCACCCGCGCTCGCGGCCTCGGCAAGCGGTACGCTGCGGTTGCCCGATCGCACGTCGCCGTCCGAGAATACGGCGTCGGCGGCGTTGAAGCCGAGTTGCTGCGCGACGGCTTCGCGCAGTTTGACACAGGCAGCGTAGACCCCGGCGGTCGAGTTGTTCGCCCCCCACTGACCGCCGGAGCCGGCGGAGACCGGAAAGGCGGAGTCGCCAAGCCGCACGGCCACCTTGTCCAAGGCTACCCCCATCATCTCGGCCGCGGTCTGGGCGATGATGGTGTAGGAGCCCGTTCCGATATCGGTCATGTCGGTTTCAACCGTGACCACTCCTTGACGGTTAAGCCGGACCCGCGCCGCGGACTTTGTCAGGAGGTTGTTGCGGAAGCCCGCCGCCACGCCCGCTCCGACGAGCCAGCGTTCGTCCCGCACCTGGGCAGGCTGGGGATTGCGCTTGTCCCAACCGAAGCGCTCGGCACCGAGTCGAAGACAGCCGACGAGATCGCGATGGGAGAAGCGGCGGTCGGACTTCTCTGGATCGACCTGGGTGTCGTTCAGGATCCGAAAGTCGACCGGATCCAGGCCGAGCTTCTCCGCCATCTCGTCCATGGCGACCTCAAGCGCCATCATGCCGGGTGCCTCGCCCGGTGCGCGCATCGCGTTGCCTTCCGGAAGGTCGAGCGGAGCCAGCCGCATGGCCATCAGGCGGTTTGCGCCCGCGTAGAGGAGCCTCGTTTGGGACACCGCCGTCTCGGGCTTGCCCTCCGCCAGATTGCCGGAGGTGCTCTCGTGCGCGATGGCTGTGATCGTGCCGTCACGGTTCGCGCCAATGCGGATGCGCTGGATCGTGGCAGGCCGATGGGTGGTATTGTTGGCGACGAGCGGGCGACTCAGTGCCAACTTGACGGGTCTGCGCGCCGCCTTGGCAGCGAGCGCTGCCAGCACGGCATCGGCCCGGATGAACAGCTTTGCTCCGAAGCCACCGCCGATATAAGGCGAGTCGAGGCGAACGTTCTCTGCCGGAATACCGAGGATTTTGGCAATGCTGCCTTTGCCCCAAGCAATCATCTGGTTTGATGTCCAGAGCGTCAGCCGATCGCCATCCCATGCCGCGATCGTGGCGTGCGGCTCCATCATGGCGTGGCTCTCATCGGGCGTCGTGTAAGTCTCGTCGAGTTTCACCGGCGCGGCCGCGAACGCACCCTCGAAGTCGCCGACGCGGGCCTCTGGAGGTCCGCTGCTGCCTTCCCCGCTATCGTCGCCAATGAGCGGGGCGTTCGGCGCCTCGGCGGCGAGATCGAACTTCCCCGCCTCGGGCTGGTAGTCGACGCGGATCAGGTAGGCCGCGGCCCGGGCCTGCTCGAAGGTCTCCGCGACCACCACGGCGATCGCTTGGTGGTAATGCTGAATGACCGGTCCGCCGAACAGGTAAGCGGCATTCATCATGCCGCGCTCCAATCGGGGCATGTCGAGCGTCGTGACGATCGTCAGAACGCCTGGCGCCGTCTTGGCCTCCTCCAGGTGCATGGCAACGATGCGGCCTTTAGCGATCCCGGAGCCCAGCACGAAGCCATAAGCCTGGTCTGGCACAACGTCGTGCCGCTCGTAGGCGTAGGGCGCGGTGCCGGTTGTCTTGTAGCGTCCATCGATCCGGTCGGTGGGTCGGCCAACAACCTTGAGCTGGTCAATCGGATTGGTACTGGCGGGAGTGTCGAACCGCATGTCTCAGCTCCTCGCTTCGGAGATCACCGCGCCGAGCGTGCGCTCGACAAGCGCTACCTTGAACGCGTTGTCGTGGGTCGGCTTGGCACCGGCGAGCAGCTGTTCCGTGACCGCCCTGGGGCCGCGCGGCAGAGCGGCTTCCGCCGCTTCGACCCGCCACGGCTTGTGCGCCACGCCGCCCACAGCCACACGTCCTGAGCCGTCCCGCTGAATGACAGCCGCCACAGACACCAGAGCGAAGGCGTAAGACGCGCGGTCGCGCACCTTGCGATAGATCTGCCGGCCGCCGATGGGCGGGGGCAAGGTCGCGGCGGTGATGAGCTCACCGGGCTCCAGCGTCGTCTCCACGTGGGGCGTGTCGCCGGGCAGGCGGTGAAACTCAGCAATCGGGATCGTCCTGGTCGCGCCGTCGGCCCGCACGGTCTCGACCGTCGCGTCGAGCACGCGCATGGCGACCGCCATGTCGCTCGGGTTGGTGGCGATGCAGGCATCACTCACCCCGATGATGCCGAGCTGCCGGCTGAACCCGTCTAGGGCCGAGCAGCCGCTGCCGGGCCGCCGTTTGTTGCAAGGCTGAGCGGTGTCGTAGAAGTAGGGGCAGCGGGTGCGCTGGAGAAAGTTTCCCGCCGTCGTTGCCCGGTTGCGCAACTGGCCGGACGCCCCCGCGAGCAGCGCCCGTGACAGGACACCGTAGTCGCGCCGAACGCGCTCGTTGGCAGCGAGGTCGGTGTTACGGACAAGTGCGCCGATCCGAAGCCCACCTTCCGGGCTCGGCTCGATGGTGTCGAGCTTCAGCCCGTTCACGTCGACGAGGTGGGTGGGTGTCTCGATCTGCAACTTCATCAGGTCGAGCAGATTTGTGCCACCCGCGATGAACTTCGCGCCAGGCGTGCGGGCGACGGCGGCGGCTGCCTCAGCAGGCGTGTTTGCGCGTTCAAAGGTGAAAGCTCTCATCCCTGCCTCTCCGCGACCTCGGTCATGGCCTCGACGATGTTGGAGTAAGCGCCGCAGCGGCAGATGTTGCCACTCATCCGCTCGCGGATCTCGGCCTCGCTGAGCTGCGCTGGAGCTGTGAGGTCGGCCGTGACATGGCTCGGGATCCCGGCCTTGATCTCGTCCAACACCGCCACACCCGAGCAGATCTGTCCGGGCGTGCAGTAGCCGCACTGATAGCCGTCATGCTTGATGAACGCCGCCTGCATGGGATGCAGGTCGTCCGGCGTGCCGAGCCCCTCGATCGAGGTCACCGCGCCGCCCTGGTGCATCACGGCAAGAGTGAGGCAAGAATTGATCCGCCGCCCGTCGACCACAACCGTGCAAGCGCCACACTGGCCGTGATCGCAGCCCTTCTTGGTGCCGGTGAGATGCAAGTGCTCTCGCAGAGCGTCGAGGAGCGTTGTGCGGGTGTCGAGCTCGAGCGTGCGAACCTGCCCGTTCACGTTGAACGAAACCTGTGTCATCACAGGCGTCCCGACCGGGGCGGGTTGTGCTTTCACCGAAAGCGGCGCCGTCGCGAGCGCCGCACAGGCTCCAGCTCCGACCATCACCTCGCGCCGGTTCACATTCTGCTCGCCAAGATCCGACATATTGGCCTCCTCCCCCTGTTGACTGCGAGGGCTGGTTCCGCTCTGCCACAGCCCGACCTTGGCCTCGCTCGCCAGAGGCGCGGCCGGCATTGGTCTTCAGGCGACAACAGCCTCTCGCCTATAGTGGTTCCAACCTAGTTGAGGGATTAAGGGGCCTCCATGACATAGCCTTATACTCAACATTCATGAAGGCAACGTAGGGGCATCGCAAGATGTGTACCTGATTGTACGGCAAAACGTTCGTAGCAAGAACGTGTCCATCCAAGCTGATTGCTATCACTTCTCAAATCTTTTTTCGGCTTGGTGCAAGGGCGTTGCGAAGCGTACAGGGGTGGTGCGTAGTGATGAGAAAGACACCACCTCTGAATGTATCGTCAGGAAGACTTACCCTGCTAATCCAGGCGCATCGCATTAGCGCAGAAACAGCCATGTGTTAGCAGATGATCGTGAGCTTTCATCTGCCGGAACAGAAAGCATCGGATCTCTTTCGGCAAGAACGTTGCCAACCCGTTCTGCCTTAGCGTGTCAATGGGAACATGTGTAGACGCCCCTGGTAACGCAAGAAGAATCTTCGGGTTTGGTGCAGCGCGCGGGTCGGATGCGGACATGTGTGCGGCCTTTGATGCGGCTCACATGCCGCGGGCCCGAATGGGAGTACGCGGATCAGGCCCCAATCAGATCTACGCGCTCGAAGCGCTTGTGCCTAAGCTGGTTTGTCTGATCCCGTCTCGTTGACCGTTGCGCCATTCCTCTCCTTCGACCTTCCTACGCCCCAACAGCCTCACACCTGCGAATGCTCACGCACCCACAGCCGGAGCCCGATACACCTCACCTCTTGCCAGCAGAGCCCATACAATCCGGGCCATCTTGTTGGCGAGCGCCACACGCACCAGCATCGGTGGCTTGCGCGCCAGCATGCGCGAGAGCCACGACCCAGCGGGAACTCCGTTGCGGGCGGCTCCAAGCAAGACGCTGTTGGCCCCGATGATGAGCAGGCGGCGCAGCGTGCGTTCGCCCATCTTCGAGGTCGCCCCCAGCTTCTGCTTGCCACCAGTCGAATGCTGCAGCGGTGTGAGCCCGACCCAGGCGGCAAAGTCCCGGCCGCGTTTGAATGTCTCAGCCGGAGGGGCCAGCGCCGCCAGAGCCACGGCGGTGACCGGGCCGACACCCGGGATCGTCATCAGCCGCCGCGCCGTCTCATCCTCCTTGGCCCGCTGGGCGACCTCACGATCCAACCGGGCGATCTGCTCGTCCAGCCGATGGAGCGTCTCGATCAGCATCTGGAGGATCGGTCGGGCGAGCTCCGGGACCGGTTCGTCCGAGTTCTCGACAGCCTGCGCGAGTTTCGAAACGTGAGCTGGTCCTTTGGCGACCACGATCCCGAACTCGGCCAAGTGCCCCCGTAGGGCATTGATGATCTGGGTGCGCTGCTTGACCAAGAGATCGCGGGCGCGGAACACGAGGGCTGAGGCTTGAGCCCCGTCACTCTTGGGCGCCACGAAACGCATGGTCGGACGCTGGGCGGCCTCGCAGATCGCCTCGGCATCCGCCGCATCATTCTTCTGCCGCTTGACGAAAGGCTTCACGTAAGCGGGTGGGATCAGCCGGACGGCATGCCCGAGCCGGCTGATCTCGCGCGCCCAGTGGTGCGAGCTGGCGCAGGCCTCCATCGCCACCGTGCAGGGTGGCTGGGACGAGAAGAACGCGAGGACCTGGTGCCGCCGCAGCTTCTTGCGGAACAGAACCGCTCCCGATGCATCGGCTCCGTGAGCCTGGAACACGCTTTTCGCCAGATCCAGACCAATCGTGCTAACTTCTCCCATGGACGCCTCCCTTGAGTGGTGCAATCAACACCTCCACTCTGGCACATCAAGGCCGCTGGGGGGGCGTCTACCCCATCAGATCTTGCGCTGATCCCGTTTTTGGCCAGGATCCCCGGGACGTGAAGTTTGCACCCGGCACCATCACCGTCACCACGACTGTTCCGAAGCCTAACGACCCGCATTGCTGCCCGACCGGCATCAGGACCTATTCCATCGCTATCAAATAGGCGGCCTGTTCCATGGAGGAGATGACGCGGCTCCAGGAAGGGAAGCCGGTCTCGGCAATGCGCTAAGCTCCGTCCCATGAGCCCACCTTTCGGGACAGATTTCCTTTTGGGCTGGAGCCCCTCATATTCTGCGGTTGGAGGCCTACCCGATGATGCTCTTCGAACGGATAGTGCCGGCGCTCGATCAGGAACACATCTTGCGCTGCCCCCATGATGCTCGAAACCAGATGCGGATACGCCGAAATTTCGCTTCGCGTTTATCCGCCCATAGCACGCACCCACCCCCATCCACGTCTCGCCTCTAACCCTCCCTTTACCTGTCGCGCCTAAACCATTGGGGATCCTTAACCGCGTCTAACACGCGGCATCCAGGTGCCCAGAGACCATGCGACCGACCTCGAAACCTCCGTTTTGTCCGCCGCGCCGCCCTCTTGCGCCTGATCATCAGGATCATGGCGCCACCAATCTCTCCTGGACCACGCCCTGGGCGGCCGCCGGCCTGCCGGAACCGGGTTGGTGGAAGGCGTTCGTGGTCGACACGAACCTCGTTTTGACCCGCACGCCCAATCATCCGGGCCGAAAATCACAACAAAAACCAGAACCGAAAGAAACTCATTTGAACCGCACCAGATCGATTTCCGAGCGCCGCCCTTCCGTTTCCTCAAAACGTCCAGCATCACCCTCGGTTGAGCAGCTTCTGTCGACGCCGCAGCCCCAATCTGCTCCTGTTGTGCACAGCCAGCTTGCCCAGATCGAGGCGGAGTTCGGAGGTGAGCCAGAGGAAAGCACCGAGCCGAGCCTGGTTCCCGAAACAGGGACCACAACGGGTGCAGAGGCTGTCGAAACGGCGCCTCCACCAGAGGCTCTTCAACCGGTCGAGACAGACGTGACAGCATCCCCGCGCGAGGACGCCATGATCTCTGAAGGAGGGCCTCAGCTTTTTCAGAACGCCTCTTGGGTTGCGCCGGTAACTGCAACATTTGCGTGGCCGGCAAGTACTGTCTTCGTCCGGCCGTTCATGTTGGGCGACACCTTCGCGCCGATCATGCCGAATGCCATGGCCGACGATGATACCGGCTCGGGTCCTGCAGTGGAGGCGGCCGGTCGCACTGAAGACATTGAAGATGCGGAGTTCTTCGAGCCGAACGATCTCTCGACCGAGGCAGAGACTGCTCCAGCTCCAGGGGTCGACATCGAGGAGGCTGATCTCGACCTGGGATATCTGGCCCTCTATGCAGATGAGCCTCGCTTGGTCGCCAAGCCTGATTCCAAACCTACGTCCACTTTCGGTGAAGTCCTGAGCGCACCTGCGCCAGTCAATGCTGAAGAGGTTAGTCCGAGGGCCGTCATTGCGACTGAGGGCGCCCAAACTCCTGATCTGATCGTTAGTGTCCCGGCACCTGAGGATGACCAGAACGAGGACATGGGGCTGCCGTCTTGCATAGACAATTCAATTGAGGCCTCGTTTACGGACACGGAGGCCCTCTTAAACTCGAGTAACTTGGATCTGAGCCGCATCATCGAGACGGACACGACCGAAATAGACGATGAGGCCCATCCGGAGACACCGAATGAACTGGGTGTCGCACCTGATGCGGAATCCGAGGCTCGTCTTCCCTCGGCAGAAATCATTGTGCTTCCCAGGCCTGTGGCACATCGGGAGGTCATCCATGCTTATGAGTTCCCTCTTGTCGACTATCTGGCTGAGGCCCCCGAGCGGGAAGGTGAGATCCTGACCGAGGACATTCTCGAAGAGGCAGCAGGCCGGCTGGAGAAGGTCATCCGTGACTTCGGCGTCAGGGGCGAGATAATCCACGTCCATCCGGGTCCGGTGGTCACGCTTTACGAGTTCGAACCTGCTCCCGGCATCAAGTCCTCGCGGGTGATCGCACTGACCGAGGATATCGCCCGCTCCATGAGCGCGGTTTCCGCCCGTGTCGCGGTCATCCCGGGCCGCAATGCCATCGGCGTCGAGCTGCCGAACGAGACCCGCGAGACCGTTTACCTGCGCGAGATCCTGGAGTCAGAGGCATTCACAGGCTCGACACAAAAAATGCCCTTGTGCCTGGGCAAGACGATCGGCGGCGAGCCGGTGATCGGCGATCTCGCCCGCATGCCGCACCTCCTGGTCGCCGGCACCACCGGGTCGGGCAAGTCGGTGGCGATCAACACCATGATCCTGTCCTTGCTGTATCGCTTCACGCCTGAGCAGTGCCGGCTGATCATGGTCGATCCCAAGATGCTCGAGCTCTCCGTCTATGACGGCATCCCGCATCTGCTCACGCCCGTGGTCACCGACCCGAAGAAGGCGATCATTGCCTTGCGATGGGCGGTGCGCGAGATGGAAGATCGCTATAAGAAGATGGCGAAGCTTGGAGTCCGCAACATCGACGGGTTCAATGCCCGGGTCTCCGAGGCGCGCGAGAAGGGGGAAGTCATCACGCGAACGGTTCAGACGAGCTTCGATAAGGAGACCGGCGAGCTGACGTACACGGAAGAGGTCATGGACCTCACGTCGCTGCCGTACATCGTGGTGATCGTCGACGAGATGGCCGACCTGATGATGGTGGCCGGCAAGGAGATCGAGGGCGCGATCCAGCGCCTGGCCCAGATGGCCCGCGCCGCCGGCATCCATGTCATCCTGGCCACGCAGCGGCCTTCCGTGGACGTGATCACCGGCACGATCAAGGCGAACTTCCCGACAAGGATCTCGTTCCAGGTCACCTCGAAGATCGACAGCCGCACGATCCTGGGCGAGATGGGCGCCGAGCAGCTCTTGGGCCAGGGCGACATGCTCTACATGGCCGGCGGCGGGCGCATCGCTCGCGTGCATGGCCCCTTCGTTTCGGACACCGAAGTCGAACGAGTGGTGGCGCATCTGAAACGGCAAGCCAAGCCCGTTTATCTCGAGGCCGTTACGGCTGAGGACGAGGAAGAGCAGGAGCCGGAGGAGACGCCAATCTTCGACGAGAGCGAGATGGGGTTGGGATCGGGCGAGCTGTTCGATCAGGCGGTCTCCATCGTGCTGCGGCACAAGAAGGCGTCAACCTCTTACATCCAGCGGCGGCTGCAGATCGGGTACAACCGGGCCGCCTCGATCATGGAACGAATGGAAAAGGAGGGCATCGTCGGGCCGGCGAACCACGCCGGCAAGCGCGAGATCCTCATCGGAACGGGTGGAGTAGACGAGGACTGAGACTGGCAGCCGGCCGGACTGGCACACGCGAACGAGCATCGGCTCAGCCTCTAGCAGTCGGGGCAGCCTACCGGTCTCAGCTCACCTCCACACCGGGGCCCCTGGGAGCATCCGTTGCTTCCGGGGGCTTCTTCTCGGCATTACAGTCCCAGCTGACACCGCACCGGGTGCAGGTTGGGCGCAGACTGCTCGTCGGCTCAGTCCCGACCCACCTGCACGAGCATTTTGCCGAAGTTTCGCCCTTTTAGCATGCCAACGAATGCCTCAGGGGCGTTCTCCAGTCCCTCGACCACATCCTCGCGATACTTGATCTGTCCTGCCCGGAGCCAGGAGCCGACCTCGCGCCGGAACTCATCGGCCTGGGATGCGAAATCCCGCACGATGAATCCGCGTAATGTCAGGCGTTTGCTCAGGATCGTCCGCATCAGCAGCGGCGTCCGATCAGGACCAGGGGGAAGGGTGGTGTCGTTGTAGTGGGCAACAAGCCCACACACCGGAATGCGTGCAAAGTCGTTGAGCAGCGGGAACACGGCATTCCAGACCTCACCGCCCACGTTCTCGAAATAGACATCGATCCCCTTAGGGCAGGCGTCAGCAAGCCTCTCGGGCATATCGGGGGCCCGATGATCGATGGCGGCATCGAATGCGAGCTCGTTCAGGAGGTAGGCGCACTTCTCCGCACCTCCGGCAATGCCAACCACGTGGCAGCCCTTGATCTTGGCGATTTGGCCAACAGCCGAACCGACCGGGCCGGCGGCAGCCGCAACCACGACGGTTTCGCCCGGCTTGGGCTGCCCGATGTTCAGCAGCCCCGTGTAGGCTGTCATGCCCGGCATGCCGAGCACGCCAAGAGCCGTCGACAGAGGCGCCAGGTTAGGATCAAGTTTGCGAACGCTGTCGCCATCTGCGATGGCGTACTCCTGCCACCCCGAATGGCTCAGCACGAAGTCTCCAGGTGCATAGTCAGGATGGTTCGAGGCCACAACTTCCCCGACGGTGCCGCCCTCCATCACTTCGCCGATCTCGACCGGTTTGGCGTAAGACTTGGCGGCGCTCATCCGGCCACGCATGTAGGGGTCCAGCGAGAGCCAGAGGACCCGGATCAGGACCTGGCCGGGGCCGGGCTCCGGAACGGGTGCGGTTTCGAGACGGAAATGGTCCGGCGTCGGCTCGCCTTCCGGGCGAGCGGCGAGAACGATCCGACGATATGTGGGCTGTGCCATGGAAGCCTCCGAACAGCCAGCCCACGGACACTTTTGCCGTGCTAGGCTCAGGCGCTGAACTCAGCCTGGACGATACCATGGCAGCTCGGACCAATGAACCGCCGCCTCCCCTGGTCGCAATCGCCTGCCAAGGTGGAGGCAGTCATGCGGCGTTCGGAGCAGGGGTCATTCACCGCCTGCTGGAGGACTATGGCCAGCGGTTTCGTCTTCAGGCTCTCAGCGGCACCTCCGGCGGTGCCGTGAAGGCATCGTCAACTTAAGCGACTATCGGCTGTTTGAGTTCGAACCCTCAGCTCTAAGTCATTGAACATGCACGATCTGCACCAAGCCAAAAGCTCGTATAAGGCACACCGAACCCGTTAAATTGACGATGCCCGCTTTATTGCTTCGAGCCAAAGACCTATTCTGGTTACGATGCGTGAGCCCGTTCTCCGACTGACCTCGCTCGCCAAGGTGCTCCCCGGCGGGCGGCGGCTGTTCGGCGGACTCGCGCTGACGCTCGAAGCAGGCGAGCATGTTGCGATCCGGGGTGAATCGGGCGCGGGAAAGTCGACCTTGCTCAATATCATCGCGGGGCTCGACACCGCGGATTCGGGGGAGGTCATGGTGGCCGGAACCGATCTGGTGCGGCTGGACGAGGTTGGGCGGACCGCGCTTCGTCGCGATGCGATCGGCTTCGTGTTCCAAGCCTTCCACATCCTGCCGCACCTCGATCTCGTGCGGAACGTCGCCTTTCCACTCATCCTTCAGAAACAACCCCGCACCGTGGCGCTGGTGCGCGCCGGCGAGATGCTCGATGCCGTCGGGCTAGGCGACCGACTGTCCAGCTATCCCCGCGAGCTCTCAGGCGGCGAGCTGCAGCGTGTTGCGATCGCGAGAGCGCTGGTGCATGCACCCGGGCTGATCCTCGCCGACGAGCCGACAGGCAATCTCGACCCCGACACCGCGGCACACATCATCGCGCTGCTCGGCCGGACGGTGAGGGAGCGCGGCGCGGCGATGTTGCTCGTCACGCATTCGCCGCTGGCCGCGGCGACGGCCGACCGGCAGCTCATGCTCACGCCGCATGGCCTGGTGCCCGCCGATGGCTGAAACGCGCGCGATCGCCTGGCGCTGGCTGATGGTCGGTGAACTGCGCGCCTTTCCGATGCGCTTTGTGCTGGCCGGACTCGCCATCGCAATTGGCCTCGCGCTCGCCTTTGCGGTCCATGTCATCAATCGGTCGGCCGCCGAATCCTTCGGGCAGGCGGTGCGCAGCGCCGCCGGAGGTGCCGATCTGCAGGTACGCGGTGCGAGCGCGCTTGGCTTTGACGAGGGGCTCTATCCCACACTGATGGGGCTCGGCGTGATCGCGGACGCGAGCCCCGTCGTGCAGATGCGCGCGACGGTCGGGGAGCGGGCGCACCCGATCCCGCTTCTGGGGCTCGACATGTTTCGCACGCTGACGGTTTCGCCCAGCCTGGTCATCAGACCTCAGATCGCGCGCACGGGCGCCGGACCACGGTCGATAGACCTCGCCGCCGTGCTCGATCAGGACGCGCTCTACCTATCGCGCGATGCCATGACCCAGACGGGCTTCGGCTTCGGCGACCGGGTCGAAGTGCGTGCGAATGGCCGGACGCACGACTTCGTCGTTGCGGGGGACCTGCCGGGGGTGGCGCCAGGGCAGGGCATAGCGGTCATCGATATCGCGTCGGCGCAATGGCGCTTTGGACGGCTCGGCACGCTCGATCGGGTCGACCTGAAGCTCGAGCCCGGGACCGTCTTGGCCGACGCCAAGGCGCAGCTCGCGTCCGTCCTGCCCGCCAATACGCAGCTCAGCGATGGCGAGACCGAGAGCCGCCGCGGCGACGCGCTCTCGCGCGCCTATCGTGTCAACCTCGACATGCTCGCACTGGTCGCGCTGCTGACCGGCGGATTCCTCGTCTATTCTGCGCAATCACTCGCGGTGACGCGGCGGCTGCGCCAGTTCGCGCTGCTCCGCACGCTCGGCCTGCAGGAACGCGCGCTCACCGGCCAGCTCCTCGCCGAGGGCGCGGCACTGGGTGGTGTGGGCGCGCTGATTGGCCTGGCGGGAGGCTATGCGATCGCTGGGGTTGCTCTGCGCCTGCTCGGCGGCGATCTCGGCGCGGGCTATTTCGACGGCGCGACGACGACGCTCGCGTTCGCGCCCGAAGCGGCGGTGCTCTTCTTCGGCTTTGGCATCGCGACGGCACTGGCTGGAAGCTACGCGCCCGCCCGGCGCGCCGCACGGATCGCGCCCGCGCTGGCGCTCAAGGATGCGGGCGATCAGGTCGACCCACGCAAGCCACCCAGCATCGTCCCGGCCGTGACACTGATCGGGGCCGGGTTCGTGTGCGCCTTTCTCCCGGCGGTGAACCGGCTTCCGGTCTTCGGCTATCTTGCGGTCGGGCTTGTGCTTGCCGGCGGGGTTGCTGCAATGCCCTGGCTTGCGCGCCTGCTGCTGCGGCCGCTGGGACACGCGAAGCTGCGCGTCCCCGCCTTCGAGATGGCGCTTCACCGCCTCCTCGGCGCGCCCGGCCAGGCCTCGATCGCCCTCGGTGGTATCGTCGCAAGCACCGGGCTGATGATCGCGATGGCGGTGATGGTCACCAGCTTCCGGGGCTCAGTTGACGACTGGCTGGAGAGCTTCCTCAGCGCCGATCTCTATGTCGCCGCGGCGTCGAACGAGCCAATGTTCGACGCCGAAACGCAGCGCCGCCTCGCCGCAACGCCGGGGGTCGCGGGAATCGCCTTCAGCAAGGGCCTGGCCGTCACACTCGATCCGGAGCTTCCCCCCGCGCTGCTCATCGTTCGCCCAGTTGCGGGGCCTGGCTACGCGCTACCGTTGATCCAGCGGGCGCCACGGTCGGGGGACGGCGTCGCGCTCTGGCTGTCCGAGCCCGCGGCGCGACTTTACGGCGCGCAGCCTGGTGACGCTTTCGCACTGCCCATCGGCGCGGGCGGCGCCAAGGTGATGGGCCATGTGGCGGGGATCTGGCGTGACTATGCCCGGCAGCAGGGCGCCATCGTGATCGACACGCGCGATTACACGGCGATCACCGGCGATGCCGTCCGCAGCGAGGCCGCTGTCGAGCTCGTGCCGGGCGCCTCGGTTGCGGCAGCGCGCGCGGCGATCCTGGCGCGGCTGCCGCCCGATATGACCCGGCGCGTGGATTTCGCCGAACCCGCCGCCCTGCGCGGACGCGCGCTCCGGTTGTTCGACCGGAGCTTCGCGATCACCTATGCACTCGAGGCGATCGCGATCCTGATCGGCCTGGCCGGGGTCGCCGCCTCCTTCTCGGCGCAGACGGTCGCACGCATCAAGGAATTCGGGATGATGCGCCATGTCGGGATGGGCCGGGGCCAGATTGTCACGATGCTCGCCATTGAGGGCGCACTCCTCGGGGTGGTCGGCATGGCGGCGGGCAGCGCCGTCGGGATCGCGCTCAGCCAGATCCTGATCCATGTGATCAACCCGCAATCGTTCAACTGGACGATGACGACACGCATCCCCTGGGGACTGATCGTCGGCGTTGCGACCGCGCTGATTGGCACCGCGGCTGCCACCGCGATGATCGCCGGGCGCCAGGCGGCGTCGCGCGACGCAGTTCGTGCTGTAAGCGAGGACTGGTGATGAAGACGCGGCTCGCGCTCACGATGCTCCTGCTCGCCGCCGGCTGGGCCGTGCCTGTGGCGAGCCCGCAGCCCGCCTATCCCGTCGTTACGCCGGGCGCAGAATTCCGCTTCCCGCGCGATCATGGCGCACATCCGGACTATCGCACCGAATGGTGGTATTTCACCGGCTGGCTTGATGCCCCCGATGGCCGGCCGATCGGGTTCCAGATCACCTTCTTCCGCTCGCGCCCCGGGATCGATCCCGCCAACCCGAGCGCCTTCGCGCCGCGCCAGATCATCTTCGCGCACGCGGCGCTGTCCGACCCCGCCAGGGGCAGGCTGATCCATGATCAGCGCATTGCGCGGCAGGGCCTCGGGATCGCGGAGGCATACGAGGGCGATGCTCGGATCGCGTTGCTCGATTGGCGGTTCGACCGGCGCGCCGAGGGCGTCTTCCACGTCACGGCGCGCGCGCGGGATTTTGCGCTCGACCTCTCGTTTACCCCGACCCAGCCCGTGATGCTCAACGGCGACAGGGGCTATAGCCGCAAGGGCCCGCGCCCCGAGCAGGCGAGCTATTACTATTCGATGCCGCAGCTGGCGGTCGTCGGCAGCGTGGTCCGCGACGGGAAACGGGCGGCGATGACGGGCCGCGCCTGGCTCGACCGCGAGTGGTCGTCGAGTTATCTCCCGCCCGACGCCGTCGGCTGGGACTGGACCGGCATCAACTTCGACGACGGCGCTGCATTGATGGCCTTCCAGGTCCGGGGCCGCGACGGGCAGGCCGTTCATGCCGGCGGCACGCTCCGCCGAGCTGACGGAACGCAGCTGCTGCTCGCGCCTGAGGACGTGCGCTTCGTGCCCCGACGGCGCTGGCACTCGCCTCAAACCGGCGCGGCTTACCCTGTCGAGGCCGATTTCGAGATCCGCCTCCCCGAAGGCACGCGCCGCATCCGCCTCACGCCCCTTTTCGATGCGCAAGAACTGGACGGGCGCGCCACGGGAATGCCCAGCTATTGGGAGGGGCTGGTCTCGACACCCGGCGGACGGGGCTACCTGGAACTCACCGGATACGCTGGATCGCTTGGCCTTTGAGCTGCGCAGGAATCGGACGCCTCCCTTGCGTGCAATCAACACCTCCACTCTGGCACAGCGAGGTCGTTGGGGGCGTCTACCCTGTACCATCAGATCTTGTTCTGACCCCGTTTAGGCGCTTCGGTCTTTCAAACCTTTTGATCCCGGTCCTAGGAAGCTCTACTCATTGAGGAATGGGATTCATTTCCATCTCGTCGTTATTGTCCCATCGGGCCGTCCCAGTCTTTAGGTCGATTTCTATGGTGAAGCGACGGGGAGCGGTTTCCAGAGCACCACCGCACTTGCCGCCATGCTTCTCCCGAACAGTGACCGTTGCCATCGTCTTGGTAGCTTCCTCCAGGATCAGAGTTGAACAGGACAGTTCCGCCCGCGAAAGAAGGCGGCGCTGGGCAAGGATGCGGAAGGCCGTCTGTAGGATGGCGTTCTTCCTCGGCCGCGAAAACCACGAGGGGGACAAGGCAGGCGAGGAAAGAGATAAATGCTCTCATTGAAGCAATCCCGAGGGTGACAAGACGCAGAAGCCCCGCCCGGGGTAGAGCCGGGCGGGGCTTCCTGTTGCCTCAGCCTGATACGCTACACAGGCTGGGTTCTATGTAGCAGCAGGGAGTAAACGACTCGTTGCTCCTTAGGCATCGCCTCCATGCAGGTTCAACACGTCGAGGATAAGAAAAGGCCGATGATGCAACCCGTCTCTCTCGCCTCGAGAGCGAGTTCCAGGTCATGCCCACTCACCATTACCTTTTACTGGCTGGAGTCCTCTTCAGATGGAACGGGCGACAGGTTTTCTATCGAAACCCATCCGGTCCAAGTCCTTATACGAGGCACCAGGTAGGGCTTTGTTGCGCGGATCGGACTGTGCGCGCATTGAATGCACCCGTAGCCGAAATTCAGGCAATCCGGACGGTCTTCGGGCGCCCAAACGCGAGCATCTGGTTCAGGGCATGAACGGCGATGGCAATCTCCGTCGCACGACGCCGATCCGTCCGCGAGCGCAGCCCGTCGCCGATCACTCGTTTGAAGCGGCTGAAGGCGGCCTCCACCAAGGCTCGACGAGTGTACCGGGATCTCCTTTGCCAGCCCATGCGCCCATGCTCGGCCATGCTTTGGAGATGCCGATCGCGCTGAGTCGGAGCGCTCTCTGCCGTATCGCTCGGCACGGCAGTCGATCGTGGTGGAATGATCACTTCCGCATCAGGTTCGCGCTTGGCGATGGTGTCGTAGATGCAAGTCTGATCATAGGCTCCATCACCGATGAAGGAAGCGAGTGGGTCTGTGATCTGGTTGAGCAACGCGCCGACCTGCGAGCCATCATCGACATCGTTGGTCGTCAGCTCTGATGCGAGAATCTGTCCGGTCTCGGCATCGACGCCGATATGCAGCTTGTGCCAGGACCGGCGTCTTGTGGTGCCGTGCTTCTCGATCAGCCACTCGCCGGGTCCGCACAGACGCAGGCCTGTGCTGTCGACCAGCAGGTGAACAGGCCCTCCGGAGCTCGCATACGGCCTTGGCACCTCCAGGGTTTCGGCCCGCCGTCTCACGGTCGAGTGATCTGGCACAGCGAGATCAAGGCCTATAGGAGCCTCAGGATCGAGCCGATCAAGCCCTCGGTCTGCCGGAGCGCCAGCCGGAACACCGCCCGGAGTGTCAGGGCTGTCCTGATCGCCAGAGCCGAGTAGCGGCTGACCACCGCGTGTTGTGCGGGGCTCAGCGCGCCAAGCTGCAATGGCTTCCTCGGTGAACCAGACCGTGAGACTTCCCCTCCGGCGCAGGGCCGCGTCGTACTCGGCCCAGTTCGTCACCCGGTGCCGCTGCTTCGGAATGCGGTGACGGCGAGCGGCATTGGCTTTGAATGGCACGGTCGAGATCCTTGGTCAGAAGCCGAATAGGCCTCTACGCTACCCAGCCGCGGTTACCAACTCGCTCATCCATGCAACAAAGCGCCTCGCGCTGCTCGCGGGGCAGCCTTGCGAGGGCGGTGTGGAGATCCTGGACCGCCAGCCTGTCCTCCTGATCCGGGATCGTGATCATCCTTGCTGCGTGGGGTGCGTCCGCATCCTCGACCTCGCGTTGCGTCGTGCGGCGGGCGGAGAAGAACAGGTTGCGCAGGATGGTGAAGAGCCAGGCCTGGAGGTTCGTGCCCGCTTCGAACGTCTCCTGCCGGCTGATGGCCTTCAGCACTGTCTCCTGGACGAGATCCTGGCCTGGTGGATGTCCCGGGTAAGCGAGATCGCGTAGACCCGCAGCGACTTCAGCCCAGCCATGAGCTCGTCGACGAAGGCCTGGTCCACCGGCTCCGTCTGAGCCCGGATGACCTGGGCCACGCGAGTGAGAAGCTGGGCCAGGCTCCGGGGCATCTTCTCCGCGGCAGGATCGCCGTAGAGGGCGCGCAGTTCGCGCCCGAGGTGGATCTGGATCGCGTCGGAGAGGGACGGGTTGTCGGCGGGATGGGAACGTTCGATCGCGATGCACTGTGTCATCGCTCATCAGATGTAACAGGCCGGGCTGCTTTCAACCGCGCGGGCGGATCGGAAACCAGCATCCCCGTCCGGCGTTGTCCAACCGTAGCGGTTCGAGTGCGAGGTCGACTATGACGGCCACATCTCGCGGCGCGGCGACGCTCACCTGCGAGGCCTGCTCTATGAGGGCGCAACCGTGATCCTGACGCGCACTCAGAGGCTGGTGAGCAATTATCTTTCGTCTTTGCGCGTGAGGCGGCGCAGCAGGATGCGGCTCATCGCGAGGTAGAGCAGCATCTCGCCGGTTTCGCCCAGACGTTCGTAGTCCTTCGCCAGCCGCCGGTTGGTGGTCAACCAGGCGATTGTCCGCTCGATCACCCACCTTCGCGCGAGTACCTGGAAGCCACTCGGCCGCGTCGGCGGCTCGGCGCCAACCCGCATCCAGACGCCTCCGCTCCACCAGTGTTGCGGGATCGACAGCCTCCAGCCCAGCGCTCTGCGCAGCCAATCCTTCAATCCGCGATAAGCCGTGTCGGCCCACATCTGCTCGATGGCCGGGAAGAGATGCTGCAGACCCTCCAACAAGAGTTCGGCCCCTGCGCGATCATGGATGTCAGCCGGGTGCACCTTGTTCTTCAGCAGCGTGCCTTGCGTATCAACGAGCAGATGGCGCTTGCGGCCCTTGATCTTTTTGCCACCATCATAGCCGCGCGGTCCGCCCATCTCAGTGGTCTTGACCGATTGGCTGTCGATGATCGCCGCCGTGGGCTGCGGCGCCCGGCCGATCGTGCGGCGGTAGCTCTCGCGCAGGACCTGGGTCACGTGCTCCCAGGTGCCATCCTCGCGCCACTGGGCATAGTGGTAGAAGACGGCACCGCGCGGTGGATACTCGTGCGGCAGCAGCCGCCACTGGGCTCCGGTGCGCAGCAGATAGAAGATCGCATCGACGATGTGCCGTAACGGATAGGTCTGTCGCCGTCCGGCCGGATGGCTGCGCGGGACCAGAGGCGCGAGCAGCGCCCATTCGGCATCATTGAGGTCGCTGGCGTAGGAACAGACATCCATGGCGGGGTTCCTCCACCGTCAAACAACCCGCATCCACCTCACCGATCTTCAAGAAATCTATTCTGAATCAAGCATTTGAACCGAGCAATAAAATTGCTCACCAGCCTCTCAGGCCGGGAGCGACCTGCGCCGATGGGGGTTGCAGCTGCGCGAGCGGATCGGCTTCAAGCGGGCGGCGGTGCCGTAGCCCGCAAACAAGGCCTTCGTGGAACCGTTACACCGCCATTCCCTTTGACCGTCGGCGCTTCTATGATTTCTCAGTTCAGGGAACAGCCGCCACCGCCGACGAGGAGGACATGGCCAAGCTGGTAACAATCTTCACGGCAACTCATGCTAGGCGCTCTGCGTCCGCAGCACGCTCAGCCAAGCGTTAGCGCCAATGCAGGCGCGGTCGAGCAGGCTGGGGCGGCTCCGTGTGCAACTGCGGCGCCTGTTCTATGGCCACCGTCCGGTAGCAATTACCTTCCAAGCGGGTCTCCTTGCCATTGACCTGGCCGCGATCGCTTACTTTGTGGCCACCACCTTTGTCGCCGACGCGACGTGGCTGCGGGTGGTGGATCTGCTGCTCGGGGTCCTTCTCGCCCTCGAGTTTCTGGGCCGGATGCTCGCTCACCGCCACCCCATGGCCTACCTCGACAATGGCGCTGCGCTGGTCGATCTTGTGGTGATCGCCTCCCTGTTCGTCTCGGCGCTTGGGGTCAACCTCGGCTTTCTGC
This sequence comes from Microvirga ossetica, assembly GCF_002741015.1. Lineage (NCBI taxonomy): Bacteria > Pseudomonadati > Pseudomonadota > Alphaproteobacteria > Hyphomicrobiales > Methylobacteriaceae > Microvirga > Microvirga ossetica. The sequence continues at coordinate 664,577 of NZ_CP016618.1, forward strand.
GGATTCTCCGGACGGTCCGGCTCCTGCGGTCCTACAACGTGCTCGGCCAGCTCAAGCGGCGCTTTGCAGCCGTGCGCCAAAACGAGGAGGTGATCCACGCTGCCCTGAACCTCGCTGTCTTCGTGTTCATGATCTCCGCGCTGGTCTACGTCAGCCAGCGTGAGATCAATCCGAAGATCGAAGACTATATTGATGCGCTCTACTTCACGATGGCGACGCTCTCCACCACGGGCTTTGGGGATGTCACGCTGATGGGCAGCACCAGCGGTGAGTTGCTCTCGATCCTCATGATGCTCGTCGGCATCACCCTGTTCCTCCGCCTGGCGCAGGCTGTGTTCCGCCCCGGCGGCAAGGTGCTCTTCCCGTGCCCGCAATGCGGGCTGCAACGCCACGAGCTTGACGCCGTCCACTGCAAGGCCTGCGGCCACGTGCTGAACATCCCCAACGAAAATGAGTGATGCGCCGCAGCGCGAGGGTCGCACCCAAGCAGGTGCGAAACGGATGGCCTCTGCACAAGGCTCGCGCCGCAGATGGACCGTCGGGACCGATCCGCCATATGGCCTCTTCCAATGCCGCGACCGGAAACTGGCAAGCCCGCCCCCAAGCCCGATCTGCTAGGTTGAAGACTCGCTTTGCTGCCACGGAGTTTCGCGTGACATTCAGCGCTCTCGATGATCGGCTCTGGTACCTTGCTGTTGCCTTTGGGGGGCTGTCGGTTGTTGCCACGGCAATCGCGTGGCACGCATGGAGGCAGTTCCAGGACGCGCTGAAGACCCCGCTGGCTCCCGACAACGGTGATGTGCCCTTCTTGAGGGAATGGGACTTCAGGTACTGGCTTAGGATTGGGTGGGTGACGGCCGGGCTCTCGATCCTCCTCTCTATCCTGTGGCTCATTCCTTAGGTGTCTCCGCCGGCGTTGAAATTGCTTTCGCGGGTTCGGGGCCCAATGGCCCCGTGCTCCCTATGCGGAAGATCGGGTAGTGGCACGCGCCAGTCGTATGTCTTAGGGCTGCTTGAGCCTCAGATCTGGGCCTCGCTCCGTCACAGTCAGGAGAGTCTGAGAGGCGGCTCATCGGCAAGCCGCCTCCGCACTCAGGTTTCGACTTGCTCCGCGATGACGAGTGCATCGTCGACGTCAATGCCGGGATATCGCACGGTGTTCTCGAACTTGGTGTGGCCGAGCAGGAGCTGAACGGCGCGGAGATTGCCGGTTCGGCAATCGATCATGGACGCCTTTGTCCGGCACTGGGAATGTGTGCCGTAGGCCAGTGAGTCCAGCCCAATTGATCGGATCCATGCTCCCAACAGGCGGGCATTCTGGCGGGTCGTCATGGGCTTGGACCGATCAACTCTGCTCGGGGAGAGCGGCTCGCCCTTATGGGGGCCTTCCTTTCGAGCCAGCGCCTCGGCCAGCCGCGAGAACGCCAAGGCCTTCCTAAAGGAAGACACCGGGATCGCGTCTGAGATCGAGGCAAGGATTCGTCAGAACGCTGGTCTGCTGATGGATGCGTTGCAGGCCAACGATACAGCCGATGCTCTGGCGGATGATGCAGCATAAGTCTGAACCAGGAGCGCCGGTCCTGATAGACCGGCGCTTTGCATTGCTGGCTCACATAGGCCATCGTGGTGAGATCGAGCTGGTCCACATGATGCGCTAGCAGCAGGCGAAATGTGCCCGTAATCCGCCGCTACCGCTGGCCGAGCGGGTTGACGTGCTTGCCGGGTGAGAACTCATCGACAGTTCGGTTCCCATTGCTCTCTAACGGGTGGAAGGTTTCCGCAAGGTTCATTCCCCGTGCTGGCGCACCGTGTTTTAGCCTTGATGACGCAGTTCTTGAACCCCGCCCCAACGTTGGCGTGCTAAATCGATGAAGTCGGACGACGGCTTCTGAACAGCGTAGCCCAGATGAAGAGCGCGAGCACTGCCCCGAACGTTGCGCTCACCAGCCCCGCTGCTCCATCGGCACTAAACCATCCTGCTTCTTGCACGAAGTATGAAGCGCCAAAGGCGCCCATAATTCCGAGAAGTGCGGTGAGGATGAACCCGAACGGCCCCTTTCTTCCTGGAACAACAAAGCGAGCGATCACGCCGGCAACCAGACCGATGACAGTCGTCCAAAATATACCCATGGAGGCACCTACGACACTTCTTCCTGAGGCAACACTTGCCTCCCGGCCTGAGTTCAGGTCCTCAGGCGCCGTAGACCTTGTATGGGCTCACTTGCGCATTCTCTGTCGCTTGGGATCGTGATTTGCCGGTCCCTGCCAAGCTGTCTGATTTGAAGAGCCAAAGCTACAGGAAGGTGATAGGTGCTGGGAGCGACCGTGTTGCATGGATCGGTTGGTGAACATACGAAGCCCACTCTGTGCGTTTGTTTAAGCGATGCGGACGGGCTTCGGGCGCCCAAGCTCAAGCATGCGGTTTAGGCCAGCAATGGCGACGGCGACCTCGGTTGCACGGCGCCGGTCAGTCCGCGAGCGCAGCGCGTCACCGATCACTCGTTTGAAGCCACTGATGGCGGCCTCCACCAGAGCCCGGCGAGTGTACCCGGACCACTTCTGCCAGTCCGCACGTCCATTCTCAGCAATGCTTTGGAGATGTCGATCACGCTGGCTCGGAGTGCTCTCTGCCATGTGGCTCAGTACCGCCGTTGAACGTGGCGGAACGATGACCTCAGCCTCAGGATGGCGCTTAGTGATGGTGCCGGAGATACCGGCTTGATCATAGGCGCCATCGCCGATGAACGAGGCGAGTGGACCTGGGAGCTGGTCGAGTAAAGGCTCAACCTGGGAGCCATCATCGATGTCGCTCATGGTCAGCTCTGAGGCGAGGATCTGCCCAGTGTGAGCATCGACCCCAATGTGTAGCTTGCGCCAGGATCGGCGTCTCCGGGTGCAGTGCTTCTCGATCAGCCACTCGCCGGGTCCGCACAGACGCAGGCCTGTACTGTCGACCAGCAGGTAGCAGGTCCGCGGCTCAGCCCGCCAGGCGGCAATGGCTTCCGGAGAAAACCAGACGGTCAGGCCTCCGCGCTGACGCAGGCTGGCGTCGTACTCGGCCCAGTTCGTCACCCGGTGCCGCTGCTTGGGGATGCGATGTCGGCGGGCGGCATTGGCCTTGAAGGGCATGGTGGAGATCTTTGCTCGGAAGCCAATCAGGCCGTTACGCGATCCAGCCGCGGTTACAAACTCGCTCATCCATGCAACAAGTTGCGTTCCGGTCACCTCTGGTCCACAACGCCATCGGCAGCAGCATGCTGGGGCGCATTGCCGTGGTCTATCTGGAATGGGCAGGTCCCACGATTCAGTACGTTACGGTCCCATGGACTCAGATCAGAGGCTCCGAGGGCGCTCTCAGCTTTGCTACCGGCTCGCGCAGGCTCCCATCAGACGCCGTCCCCCGTACCTCCATTTCATGGGCGATCGACGTCAGCATGAAGCTTCTTAGCGAGAGCAATGTTGAGGCGGTGCGGCGGGTGATCGACATCTCGGGTGATGGCGTCAACAATCTCGGCCGATCAATCACTCAGGCGCGAGAAGAAGCATTGGCTCAGGGCGTCGTCATAAACGGTCTTCCCCTTATCCTCAAACGACCGACAGACTCCTGGGATTCCGAGAACCTTGATGACTACTACCGTGACTGTGTCATCGGAGGCCTTGGCGCATTCATGCTCTCGGTGAGAGAGCGCCATCAGTTCGCCGAGGCGATCAAGACCAAGATCATTGGCGAGATTGCTGGCGCGGCTCCCGAGGCTCTGATTGTGACGACCCAGGCGCAGTCAGAGCGCAGGCGTAACTGCGAGATGGGAGCCAACTCCTGGGCGAACTGATGCTAATCCGGGGAGCATAAGAATTGATGGGGCAGTGGGTGACACTCTGGTTCAGATAGCTGCCCATTCCGCCTGATCGGGTGACACTTAAGAAAGGTGCGGCACCGTGGGCAACAGGGATGCCCCACAGATCCTTATGCTCCCGTGGATGTCGGCTCAATTTCGCGAGAAACTTTTACGGAACAGATGCAGCGCTGTAGGCGCTGATCCACGTGAGAGCGCGATAATCTGGCTGTCGAGATGCAGAGGAGGGATACATGCCTGACTTCAAGCAATTGGCTGAGGGCCAAAAACCCGCAGATGCGGAGAGATGTATTCTCATCGAGGTCATTCACGAACCAGCCATCGGAAAGCAATACACTGTGACTGGAAGAGGCATTGAGCCGAACGACCAGATGCAAAACAATCAAACATATGCCACGCTGGAGAAGGCGCGCGAACAGGCCCTGCACTGGGCTAACGCAGTAGACGTGCCAATCATCTATCTGAGCAGCGAAATTACATAGGCGAAGTCATAACTTCGCAGAAGCCATTTCTGAAACAGGAAGCAAGCCCCCCGGCGTTAAAGGCCATTGTCCTCAAACGCCGCTGCGGCCGTGCCTCGCTTTTTCTTCGACCTTCATGATGGTGAGGACTTCCCGCCGGACCTTCAAGTGTGAAACGAGAGGGCTTTGAGGCGGCCAAGGAAGAGGCCAAAAAAGCCCTCTGCGACATCATATGGGATGAAATGCCGGTGGGGAACGGCGCGACTTTACCGCCGATGTCGAGAGCATGGCCGGCGAGATAGTCTGGCGGGTCACGCTTTCTCTGGTCGTGGAAAGCCCATCAAGGGGCCAGCGAGCGATAAGAGCTTCGCTATGAGAGCCACGGGCCTGCAAATCAGACTGGCGCACTTAAGCGCCTGGAGAGACGTGCTGCTCCCAATAGTTGAGGTTGAGGAGGCGTACTACTACGCGGTGGAGGAGCGCCGCAATGCGGCGGTTAGGCTAGCCGAGTTGTATCAGTATGCTCTCACGGTCTGTGGGCTGGACCCATGGGGGTCCAGGAACTGCTGCGCTGGCAATTAGCCGACCCACGCGGTGGTCCGATTGAGTGGTTCCAGATCAAGCTGCGACCGAGGGCTCGGCGGATGTCGTGTCGCCAATTCTGCGAGCACTTTCGCGCTGTTGTTGGGCCATCGGCTCGTGGTACGCGTGTGGCGGAACGACCGGTACGCGGAGGCAGATGCTCTGCGCCGGCAGGATTTCACACCAATCCTTGATCATCTGCTTGTAGGCCCGCCCCACCGCTCTGATGTTGCGGTCGAGATCGTAGAGGCCGAGCGGATTGACGGTACCCTGCTCCTCGCGAAGACCGACATCCCAATCAACTTGATCGGTCAGGGAGTACCAGGTGAAGCCGACGATCGGGACGCCAAGGTTTCGGACCCGCAGGACGTTGGCCCATTCCTTCCAGAGCCACTTGACGGCCTCATTCCCGAGTGGGCCTTCGATCAAATTGGTCTCGGTGTGCATGACCGGAAGCCGATAGCGGTCGTAATACTGCTGCGTGATCTCGTCATAACCGAACACCTCGCCGGAGGCCGAGGTGCCTCCATCGGCAGCCACGAGGTGCTCATTCGTCACATAATAGTCGTTGCCCATGATGCAGTGCCGCTTCAGGTTTCTGTCCATGAAGAAGTAATACTCGTCACGAGACATGCCATTATCGAGAAGGTAGAAGAGCATGTCCGAATCAACGCGGCGACCGTAGTTGAGGTCGAGCGATAGAAAGCGCCGTGCGTTGAGGAACTCGGCAACCCTGATCGCCGCTGGGCATTCGGGATGAAAGTGCTCGGAAGACTCGCTCTGAATGAAGATCGCGTCGGGGCGAACCACAAGGATCTCAGCCATCGCGAGAACATTTGCCTTAACGATGTGCTTCAGCGCCGTGACGAACGCCTGATCGCTCGAGAGCTGTTCGTTCCACCAGCCGTAGGCGGCCGAGAAGGTCGCGCAGATGAACATCTCGTTGACCGGCGTGTAGAGCTGCACCCACGGGAACCGCTCTGCGAAGGCCCGCGCGTATCCTGCGAACAGCTCGGGGAAATCAGGGTTCTGGAAGTTGCCGACCCAGTCCGGTACGCCGAAATGGCAGAGATCGACGATGGGTATGATGTTTCGCGTGCGAATTTCCCCGAACGTTTCATCGGCGAAACTCCAGTCATATCGGCCCTCGCCGAGCCAGGTTCGGTGGATCGGGGGACCGTAGCGCAGGCAGCGGATGTTGAGATCGTCCAGCAGATCGAAGTCGGTGCGCCAGTGTTTGTAATGGCAGCACTTCTCCATTTCGTCGACACGTGTGCGGCCGTTATTGATGGTGGGATAGCTGTTCTCGATCCCGGTCGCGAACATGAAAAGCGGAGCCGTCATCGCAAGTCCCTCAGCAGGAGCAGCGACCCTTGCCAGAACGGTCGCGACAAGCTTGACGATTTCGCGATCGTTGAGCCCGCGCCGATCCCTCAAGATGCCGGCGATCTGCTCCGTGTTTCGAACGCCCCCACCGCGTCGCGCAAGTGCCTGCCTCGACAACGCTACCGTGGCACATAGGTTCGCAGCAAAGCGCTGCCGACATGAGGAGTGGCAAGTCCGTCGTCGTCTCATGTCCAAGCTGATTGGCTTCGTGCTGATTTCCTGCACGCCCACAAGCAAGGTAAGCTCGGCTTAGTTTGCCGTATGCCGCACCGCCAAGGAGAACCTGTCCACAAGGGTTAGTCCTTCTGCGGGTCTACCTGACCGTGGGCCAGAAGAGCAGGATCGCCGCCCGGTCAGCATCGGGCCGTGAGGATACCAGCGGGAGGGCCTCCGATGGCACGTTCCCAACCCAAACAGATCCTGCTCTCTGCCGGCTATGCCGTTGTGACGGCCGTCGGCCTTAGCATCGTCTCGATCACCGGCGCTGTTGGGTCTCCCGAAGACGAGATCGCCCGGCTCAACCGCGTGCGCGGCAACCTGTTCGAGGAACTCGTGAGGACGCGTGCGGAGGCGGCTACGGCCCGTTCCGAGCTGGACGCCGCCCGCAAGGCGCGCGATGCGGCCGAGGCCGAAGTCATGCGCCTGAAGCAGGAGGCAGCCAGCGCCAACCCCGCGAACCCTGTGCCAAGCGCCGCGACGAAAGCCCCGCCGCAGCAACACCCCGCGACCACAGCATCACCCGCGGCTCGTCGCGAGAGCGTGCGCCCTGCGCCACCAGCGGCGACCGGCTCAGTGCGGAGAACAGCGACAGCGGCTGCGCAGCAACGTGTTGTGCGGACCAACCAGGCTTCGCGCCAGTCAGCGGCACCGGTCGCACGTGTGCAAGAGCTGCCTAGCGTGCTGCGGCTGCAAGATCCGCGATAGTCGCCTGCCCGCGCCGGTCAACCCGGCATTCGATGACGCCCTGGCGGGCTTCGCGCCCGCCCGGGCGGGAGTAGACAATCCCAACCTCCACCGGTGCCCGCAGACCGCTTCGGGTGCGGCGTATTTCGCCGGCGCTGGTCGCATCCACGCGCGTCACCTGCGCGCTCATCTCGCTTGCGTGGGTGCTGGCTGCCGCAATGGCGGCCTGCCGACAGGTTTCGACGACCTCATTGGGTGTCCCGGGACGATACTGGAGTTTCGGGATGATGGCCCGTTCGGCCGCGTAGCCTCCGGCCATCCCAGCGGCGCCAAGGAGAAGAATAACCCACAGCATATCTGTCCACCAAGACGACCCGATCAGCAGAAAGATCAGGCGTTCATAACGACTGTATTCACAAGGCCTGATCTTGGCTGCTGGTTCCGTCATCCTTGAGGATCAGAGCGACGCCATCGCTGCACGGACGGGGTGCCTCTCACGGGCGATTGCCGAGCCGCCGCATCGAACGGCTCCGTTGCAGTAACATAGAGAGGGCATGACGAACCAGCCCGCACGCATTCTTCAAGCAGTAAGACCGAAGATCTGGTTGATGAGACGGACTTCGCCTGCCACTCCTGGTTGTTGCAGAATGCAATGCCCACGGCGGATCATTCGCATCACCTCAAAGCCTTTGATGGTGGCATAGCCTGTTTTCATGCTCTGGAAGCCGCGGGTCGGCCGGATCACACGCTTGAGCGCTCCATGATCCGCCTCGATGATGTTGTTCAAGTATTTCGATGTCCGATGCACGACCTCTTTGGGCAGCAGTCCTTCGGTCTGCAGGCGCCGGAAGGCTTTGGGATAGGACGCCAGCTTGTCAGTCGTGATCGACTCAGGAGGATAGTCGCTCATCGTCTTTAGAGCTTTGCGCAGGAAGCGGTAAGCCGCTCGGGTGTTGCGGCGATCCGACAGCATGAAGTCGATCAGCTGTCCGTGCTTGTCGACAGCCCTGAACAGGTACTTCCATCTTCCGCCGACCCGCACGTAGTTCTCATCCATCCGCCAGGATCCCGACCGGGAGCCCTGATATCGGCGCACCCGCTTCTCGATCTCCGGGGCATAGCGTTGCACCCAGCGAAAAATCGTGGATGGGTCAACGTTGACACCGCGCTCCTGCATCATTTCGGCCAGATCGCGATAGCTGATCGCGTACTTGCAGTACCAGCGCACGCACAGCAGGATGATCTCGACCGGAAAACGACGGCGCTTGAACAGAGACAACAGGACGGCTCCTCATATAGCCGCCCACCGTTACACTGCCAAGGTTAATGCAATGGAGCCATCCGTAGATCTGTTCCATGGCAATGTGTCGATCGGCAGCGAGTGTTCCTCATATGGACAGGACGACTGTTGGCTCGGCTTGATCGCTCTAGCTGTCAGAGACGGACACAACCCCAGACAAGCACACGTTTGTGATGCGCCAGGGCCCGTCAAGCCGGAACAGAGTCGTTCGCATCTGCTTTTCGAAAGCGGACCTGCCCGGGAGATTTCGCATGCGCAGCACTCCGCTTTCTGCCGTCTTGCTCCTGATTGTGTCGGCCTCAGCCCTTGCTCAGGTCCAGACCATGAGTCCCGGCTCCGATCAAGCCATCGGCCAACGCTTCGAGATCAAGGCGGATCAGCTCCCGAAGCCCTTTGAGGGCCCAATTGTCCGCAATTCTCCTCTGATCCTGGACCGGGAGAATAAAACACCTGTTGTACCAGACGCCTTCGAGGTGTCGCTCTTTGCTGACAAGCTCGACAACCCGCGTCAGGCCCTCGTGCTCCCCAACGGCGATCTTGCCGTTGTGAGCCAGGGGTCCGGCACCATTTTCATTCTGCGCGATGCCGACCAGAATGGACGCGCCGAATGGATCGAGCGCTTTGCGGCCGGGTTCAACAAGCCCAACGGTATAGCTCATCGAAGGGGTGAGTTGCTGGTTGCCGACCAAGAGGGCATCTGGAGCTTGACTTACCAGGATGGGGCCATTCGCAGCCAAGGATCGCAACCACGCCGTGCGGCTGATGTGCCACCGGAACAGCGCAAGCCCAATCCGGTCATGGATGGCCAGAAACTCATCACCGCCCGTGGCGTGTTCGGGGTTGTTCAGGGGCACGCCAACCGGGATCTCGAGATCGGCCCGAACGGCCAGCTTTATGCCGGCGTCGGCTCAGCCGGCAATCTGGGTGTCGAGCCTGAGCCCAAGGCGACGATCCAGAGGTTCTCGGCGGACGGCAAGGAGCAGACGACGATCGCATCGGGTGTGCGCAATCCGGTGGGCTTGGCCTTCCATCCCGAGACCGGAGAGCTCTGGGCCACAGTGCAGGAGCGCGACGGCTTCGGCGATGAGCTGGTGCCGGATTACCTGATCCGGGTCCAGGAGGGGGGCTTCTACGGTTGGCCCTACGCTTACACGGGCAATCATCCTCAGCCCGGCTTTGCCGCCATGGCGCCCGACAAGGTCTCAGCCTCGATCGCTCCTGATCTGCTGTTCGAGGGGCATTCTGCGGCCATGGACTTCGTGTTCCTGACCGGCGAGCGGGTGCCGCCAGACTACCGGGGCGATGCCATCATTGCGCTCAAGGGATCGTGGAACCGCTCCAAGCCCACGGGCTACAAGGTGGTGCGGGTGAAGTTTGAGCAGGGCCGCCCGGTCGGCTGGTACGACAACTTCATGACCGGCTTCTGGACAGAAGGAGACGATCGCGCCCTGGTGTGGGGCCGCCCGGCCGATGTGGCCCTTGCACCCGACGGCACCCTGTTTGTGGTGGATGACACGGGCGGATCAATCTGGCGCGTGATCCCCAAGGCGGATCAAGCGGCCACTGGATCGATCAAGCCAGAACGCCCCTGACGAGCAATCCAGCAGGACGAACAATCTAACCTTGGGGGCGGGAAGCCGTAACCTACGGTGCAGACGGTTCGTGATCTCAGCCAGATGCGGTATTCTCATGAGCCGTCGTTGGGAGCATTGGCTGGTTCAGGAGCTGTGCAATGAGCAGCGTCCTGATCGCCAGGGCAGAGTAATGCGGCTGACCACCGGGCGTTTGGCGGGGTTCGGCGCGCCGGACGGCAATCGCCTCCTCTGAGGACCAGACCGTGAGGATTCCGCGCTGGCGCAGGGCCGCGTCATACCCCGCCCAATTCGTGATCCAGTGCCGCTGCTCCAGAATGCGGTGACGGCGAGGAGCATTGGCTTTGAACGGCACGGCGGATCTTGGCTCAGACGGCGAACAGGCCTCTGCGCTAACCAGCTCCGGTTACCAACTTGCTCATCCGTGCAACAGGAGGCCATCTCCGCCAGGTCGCGATAGCTGATGCCGTACTTGCAGTACCAGCGGAGGCACAGCAGGATGATCTCGACCGGAACGCGGCAGCGCTTGAGAAGCGACATAGAAGCGGCTCCTTGACAATCCGCCCCGCATTATACGGCCGGGTTTAATGCAACGGTGCCTTTCTGAGAGCGTTGTAAATGGTTTTGCCACACGAAGACAGATGCTTCCGGCAGCCCATAATCACAATGAGGAAACGATAGGAATTCCCATGAACCAACCGCAGCGCCGCAATCGCCCTCACGGGCTAGCCACTCGTGCAATCCATCTGGGTTACGATCCCCAGACCGAGCAGGGTGCTCTCACGCCGCCCATCTATATGACCTCGACCTACGCATTTGAATCCGCTGAAGCTGGGGCTGAAATGTTCAAGGGTGAGCGACCTGGCTATATTTACGGCCGCACGCGCAATCCAACCCAAACCATCCTTGAGGAGCGAATGGCCAGTCTCGAAGGCGCCGAGGCAGGCATGACCACAGGCTCAGGTATGGCCGCCATATCAAGCGTCATGTTGACCCTATTGGACAATGGCGACGAGGTCGTTGTTGATCACACGCTTTATGGAAACACCTTCGCTTACTTTACCCAAGCCCTGCCACGCTTCGGGATCAAGGTGTGTGTTGCGGATTTCACAACGCCCGAAGCATTGCAGGCTGCACTAACAGGCAGAACAAAGGCGATATTCTTCGAGACACCCGCTAACCCGAACCTTCGTGTCATAGACATTGCTGAGATTGCCAAGATTGGCCACAGCGTTGACGCTACAGTGGTCGTTGACAATACCTTCGCGACCCCTGTTTTGCAGCGGCCTATCGAGCTCGGTGCAGATACTGTTATCCATTCCGCGACCAAGTATCTCGGAGGTCATGGAGACCTGATCGGCGGTGTAGTCGTTAGTACGAAGGAAATGATCGCGCGCGTACGTTCAACGGGTCTGCGTTGGATTACCGGCGCTACGCTGTCACCGTTTAACTGCTTTCTTTCTGCGCATGGAGCGCCACTCGGATTCGGCTCTCCAAATTGCCAAGCGGCTCGAAGGTCATGGCAAGGTAGCGACCGTCTCCTACCCTGGTCTTGAATCGTTTCCGCAATATGATCTCGCGCGACAGCAAATGTCTAAGTCTGGCGGACTAATCGCATTCGAACTCGACGGCGGGATGGAACTAGGTTTAGCGTTCATGAACAAGTTGCGGCTGGTCATCCGAGCCGTCAGTCTCGGTGATTGCGAGACCTTGGTTCAGCACCCCGCGAGCATGACCCATGCCATCTATAGCCCCGAGGACCGCGCTAAACACGGGATCAGCGATGGGCTACTGCGGCTGTCGGTTGGTCTGGAGACTGTCGAGGATCTTCTCGATGATGTCGAGCAGGCGCTCGACTCCCTCTGATGTTTTAAGGGTTCTTCTCTATTCGGCGGTTTGAGGTCAAGCGCTTTCAGGCCTTCGACATTCCCGATGTTTGACGTCACTCGCGGGTCCTTGCTTCACTTCGGGATCAGCTCTCGGGCTCTCCCAGTATGGGATCAGAAGAATGAGGCAGCCCAATCTGTCGCGCGTTCTGATCGCGCCAGGCGCGACCGACACAAGAACCCTAGCGAACTCACCTCATCCATCGTCCCGCAAGGGACATCTCTCCACCGGCTGGCGGACCTCGGTTATCCTTCTGTTCTTGTGACAGGCTGTTCTGGTGAGTGATCAGGCGGTCGCCGTGGCACTCTCCCTGGTCCAGCGGAACTCGGTGCCGTCGCTCCAGAGGCGGTGCATGATCACAGCCAAGCGACGCGCCAGAGCCACGATGGCCTTTTGCAGGCCGCGCCGTCGGGCCACATTCACGGCCCAGGCCTTCAGCCAGGACCATTTCTGCACCCGGGTCAGCAGCACCTGAGCTGCCTCATAGAGTAGCGCTCGCATCATGGCGTCGCCGCACAGAGAGACGCGTCCGATCCGATTGCTCTCGCCGGACTGGTTGAGAACCGGCGTGAGCCCCAGAGCGGGGCCGACTGCCTTGGAAGTCTTGAACCGCGCCGGAATGTCGATCGTGGCGCTGAAGGCCAGCGATACCACAGGACCGACACCGGGGATGGTCATCAGGCGCCGGCAGACGTCATCGTCCCGGACGGTCACCAACACTTTGCGATGCAGGATGGCGAAGCGCTCCCGCAGGCTCTGACGGGCTTCGAGGAGGCAAGCCATGATCTCGGCCAGCTCCGGTAGTCCCGCCACGAGCTCCCGGATCCGGTCCTCGAACCTGACCTTGCCAATGATCCCGACCTTGAGCCCAAAGTTGCGCAGCAGACCGCGGATGTCGTTCTCGATGGCAATGGCTTTTTCCTGCAATAACTTGCGAGCTGTCAGCAGGGCGCGTCTGTTCTGGCTGGTGAGCGTCGTCACATGAACGGGCCGGAACAGGTTGACACGCATCATCTGAGCGATGCCGCGCGCACCGTTGCGGTCGGTCTTGTTCACCTGCGCCTTCAGGAACGCCTTGGTGTGACGCGTCTCAATGCAAATGACCGGCAGCCCGGCCATGGCCAGCCCGCTGTAGAGCCATTGGGACAGCGGACCGGCTTCGAGCCCGACCCGCTCGAGCCGCCAGGCTGGATCCCGGAGCAGCTGCGCCAGGTCGTCTGGATGGCTGGTCACCTTCAGTTCGCGACAGACCTTGCCCGTCTCGTCCAGAATGCACAAAGAAGTCTCTTTGACCGAGACGTCGAGGCCGGCATAATGCTTCATGCTGCGCTTCTCCCACCGATGCTTGTGGCTGGTCCTACCCAGACCACGTTGTACCATCAGCCTGAAGCGCAGCACCTCCCGACAGTCCGGCGGGGTGTGGCGCGAAGCCGATTACCCCATCTGTCGCAACCTCGAAGTATAGGCATTTTTCGGCGTCATTTTGCGTGATAACAGCGACGCTAAGCCATTGCTTCTACAGCATCCGGCCAGCGTGGACCGGCTAGTATTGACAAGTAAAATGCGAATTTGCGACCTGTGTGGACGCCCGGTAAAACGCAAGACGAATCTTCAGGTTTGATGCAGCGCGTGGTCAGGGCTGACGTGTGCGGCCTCTACTTCGGCCGTTCATACGCCGCGGGCCCGGATGGGAGTTCGCGGATCAGGTCCAATTCGGAGCCATGCGAAGGCGCTCGTCACAAAGCTGGTTTTTCTGATCCCGTCTCGGTGACCGTTGCGCCATCTCTCTCCTGTGATCTTCTCACGCCTCAACAGCCCCATAGCCGCGAGGGCTTACCCCGCCGCGGCCGGAGCCTAACAGATTCCACCTCTTGCCGTCGGACCCAGACGAACCAGGCTATCTTGTTGGCCAGCGCTACCCGCACCGGCATCGGCGGTTTATGCGCGACTATGCGGGTGTCACTGAGCATTTTGGCCTGAGACAGCAGATTCAATGATTTAAGTGGCTTAATTGTTGGGCCGAGATAAAGGCTCAAGCATTTAATGTGAGATTTTCGTTGGCGTTGAGCATTTAACGTAAGATCGCAGCGCGAACGTTGCTTGCATTTGGAGTGGGCATGAGCGCCGTCCGCAAACGTGCTTCGGTAGTCGCAAGTGTTTCTCTAACGAACGGGGCAGGGGAGGGGTGTTCCTGAACGTATCTCACATTAACAGTTAACCTGAGCCTCCGAGATCACGGAGTTTCACGCCAAGATGTCTGCTCCTGCTCCAAAAGCTGGACTCTCACTTCAGGATGTTCAGCGACACCCGGGTTGATGAGAGCGTCTGTCCCGGATGCAGATGCTGCAATGGCCGACAACGCGGTTCACAGCACTCTGGAGGTAGGCGAGGACAGTTCACACATGTGCGATGGCAGGCTTTTCGACGATGTAGAAAAATCGCGATAGCCGGCTGCTGGATGCCAGCTCAGCCGTCACCGCGAGGAAGTTCTGGCGTTGCGAAAACCATTCTAAGCCCTCTGTCTTTGCTAACTCGGAGGAGCGCCTTTCCCGCGCCACATGCAACCGGGTTGCAAGATCCGCGGTGGCTCGAGTCCGATCGTCACAGCGTTGCAGGACGAGACCGGCCGCCGCCACTGCGGTTTCATTTAATCCCGGTGGCACAAGCAGAAAGCCCCCTTGTGATGCTCGAATCTCAAATTCGTCCTTTGAGATAGCTCCGGTCAGAACGGCGGCATCGGTGAAGAGCAATAGGCCTCCAGGCCGCAGCAATCGCGACCAATCGGCTAGGATTGCGAACCGATCCCCAAGATGAAGCACTGCATCAATGCAGACTACGACATCAAACGCGTCATTCTCGAAGGGCAGCGCGTTCCGACAGTCGAGCGTGAGAAAGCGGGCTTTTTCAGAGAAGCCGCGCTCTGATGCGAGACGCTGGGCTTGTGCAATGGCGGAGGCTTCGATGTCAATGCCGGTCAGTGTGCAGCCGGTCGAGGCGACAAGCGCGAGCGAGGGCCCGCCGGATCCGCAGGCGACATCGAGGACGTGGCAGGGGCTGGAACGACTGCACAGCTCAGCGATTTGGGCCTGTTCGTCAAGGGTCCGCCACCCCAGTTGACCTAGGTCCTCTCCATAGACCTCGCGCCGGATCTCGGCCGAGATATCGCTTCCAAAGCGTGTGTACTGCTGGGGGTAAAACTCATATTGCCGATCGGCCCGATCCTCGGTCATGGTGATCGTCCCTCGCAGGAACCTGGATCAAGCAGACACGATACGCCGAGCTTCATGATCGCACTACGGAAGAGTTCGACTGGTGTTTGATCTTTAGTCAGGCAGCTCCTTATCACTGATACGATGCGGGCGTGGCGATATTGGTCGACGCAAGGGATTGCACGGAGCCAGATCTCACCGCTGTCGGCATCGTCGAGGCCGGCAACCAGATGCAAGAGGGTGCTGTTTCCGCTCCCGGATTGGCCCATCAGGGCCACGCTGGACCCGGGTTCAAGCGTCAGGTTGACTCCCTTGAGCACCGTCAGCAGCCCCTGAGGTGTGCGAGAGCTCTTCCTGAGATCGAAGATCTTAAGCAAGGGCATGGCAGGTTCTGTCGCATCTAACAGATCTAAGCCGACGACCGAAAACGGACAGGGATTTACCCTAAGCGGACTGATCGAGATTATCCTCCTGCGCGAAATCCGTGGCTGAGGTGCGGAGCGGTCGGAACCCGTCCTGCATAAGTGAGGGACTTGCCTGTCGTCCTGCTGTAGGTTGTGTTGCCCCTACGTGGCTCCTGGGGCATCAGAGCCTGACAAAGTCTCTTTGAGAGTTCGAGGTGTTTCGGTCATGAGCGTCAGTGCCGCAACAGCATAGAGCGCGAGGGCCAAACAGACGACGAGAGTTAGACCGATATGCATCGCAAGGATACTCGCAAGGACAGCCCCGACCACTGAGGCACAGCCATTGATGCCCCAAGCCCATGGCACCAGGTCAGGGGCCTCTGCGGATATCCGCTCCAAGCCAAGTGGGAACGGGAGACCCATCGCGAAGCCCAGTGGTGCGATCAAGACAAGGGCTATTGCTGTTTTGAGTGGAGCGGGCAAGCTGACAAGGCTCGGCAGCAGAACAGGCAATCCAATCAGATAGATCCCGGCGAACGCGATGATGCCTACCACAGCAATCACAATGACCGCCTGTCTTCGCGAAGCGAGGGGTGCCGCGATGCCACTCCCAAGACCAGCGAAGACCAGGAAGGCCGCCAACACCACTGCTATCGCCGCTAGGGGATGACCAAGGAACAATGTAAAGCGCTGGATGAAGCTGATTTCGATAAACATGAACCCAAAGCCAAGAGCCGAAAAGTAAAGCACGACCTGCCACCGTGCCACGGCTCCAGGCT
This sequence comes from Microvirga ossetica, assembly GCF_002741015.1. Classification (NCBI taxonomy): domain Bacteria; kingdom Pseudomonadati; phylum Pseudomonadota; class Alphaproteobacteria; order Hyphomicrobiales; family Methylobacteriaceae; genus Microvirga; species Microvirga ossetica. The sequence goes on from NZ_CP016618.1 coordinate 680,934, forward strand.
TGCGATTCGAGTGTTTGGCGCGCAACACCGCCAGCGGCAACAGGATGAGGACCAAGCTCGCGATCGCTGATTGCAGGAGTGTGGCGAGCAAGACCAAATACCCCGCATCCACTTGGGTCAGCCCACCTTGCGCGCGTTGGGCCAAAAGCTCGGGCAGCAATGCCCATTTGAACGAGCGGAAAAAGTAGGGCCGGTCATCGGTTGCCGGCACGATGTAGAACCTGTAGTCGTTCAGAAAACGCTCCCGTGCCGGGCCAAGCACCGCCACGGCGGCGCGGTACAGGTAGGGTTCGGCCACTTGGTTGAAGCGGTTCGCCTCTGCCTCGGCCATACCCGGATACCAAGCCACGTCGAAGGAACGGGCTACGGCGAAAGCTCGGATCGCGGCAATATCGGCGGCATTGAAGGGCCCATTCTTCATCAAGAGTGTTGCCGTGTTCCAGCTATGGATCATCGCCAGCTGAGCGCCGGGGGATGAGACACCCCTTTGCTCGAGAGCCACAGCGGCGGTGGCGAACAGTTTTATGGCATCGCGGGGCGGCGCGAGCAGCCAGCGCGTGATGGCCAGCAGCCCGCCAGGGGCGAGATGCCCGTAATAAGCCTGAAGCGCCTCCACCGTGTAGAGTGGACTTTCCCCAAGAGCCTGAACACCTGCCGCCGCCGCCGTGAAGGAATCGAGAAGTGCCAGCTGGATCAAATCCCAACGCTGCCTGCTCGCCTCCACGAAGCTGCGTGCCTCGGCGATGTGCACCGTGACACCCTCGCGCTGATAGATCCCTCCGGCGAAAGCCGAGAATGGCCCACGCACCAGGTCGACCAGATCTGGGTTGAGCTCAAGCGCGTCGATGCGTGCTGCGTCATGGTACAGAGCATTCAGCACGTCGGCGCCCCCTCCCGCTCCCAGGATGAGCGTGCGTGGCGCCTTGAGGAGGTGGTACGGGAGCGCTGTGGTCTGCTGATCGAGAAATTCGAGCGCACTCTTGTCCCCCGTAGAGCGGGTGATGAACGTCGGCGCTTCGGCATCCGTGAAGACACCCAACTGCATGGGCGGCTCCGACATGGCGCTGAGGCTGAGCCCGGGAGCATAGCGAAATGGAACAACCGGGCTCTCGACCACTGTCAGCAGCCCCAGTGGATTAGACCGCTGTGCCAGGACACGGGCATCCGGTGCTGTCAAGGCTACGCTCAAGCCCTTGTACGGTGATGGCTGTAGCTGCAGCCACGAAGACGGCCAAGCGACCGTTGAGATCACCGCAAGAGCAGCCAACGCGGCAGCCGAACGGCGAGCGCCACTGTCCAAAGCGGCAAGTGTCGCCGCAACGAAGCCCAGGCCGCCAATGATCCGCAGGCATTCCTGCGGCGGGAGCACGTACAGCAGGGCGACAGTCAGCAGCGCACCGGCACCGGCGCCGAGCAGGTCCGCGCGGTAGATCGTGGCAATCCGATCGCTGTAGTGAATGAAAGCCAGCCCAATCGCGGCACCGGAGGCAAAAAAGGGCAGAGCCAGCAACAGGTAAATCCGCGCCAGATGAAGCTGCTGGTGGACATCCCAGATCACCTCGAGCGGATTGAACGGCACCCGCTGTGCGAGTGCAAAGCCTCCGACAGTGGAGATCGCGAACAGCACGGCGCAGCCGGTGAAGCCGAAGCCAAAGGATGATGAGGTGCGCGCTCCTCGCGCGAAGGCCAGGGCCGTGCCGCTGGCGCCAATCCCGAGCAGCGCCACGCTGATCATCATGTAGGCGAAATGGTGCCAGAGCAGGATTGAGAACAGGCGCGCCAGCAGGATCTCGTATGCGAGGGCAGCGCCTGCGAGAATGCCGATGGCAATCAAGAGTGCCATGGCCCTAGCGATTACCGCCAGTCAGCGGGACGAACTGGACGGGCACGAGTGTGCGAGTATGCACTTGCTCCCGGGTGTCTTTCTCAACCAGCATCAGGTTCTGAGCCATGAAGGGTGGCCCGACCGGAATGACCATGCGGCCCCCCGGCTTGAGTTGCCTGACGAGCGGCGGTGGAATATGGCTTGCGGCTGCGGTCACAATGATTGCATCGAAGGGGCTGTGTTCGGGCCAGCCATGATAGCCGTCGCCGTGCCGCACCGTCACATTGCCGTAGCCCAGCGTAGCCAATCGTTCCGTTGCCCGCTTGGCCAGCGCCTCCACGATCTCGATCGAGTAGACGCGGCTGACCAGCGGCGACAGCACTGCAGCCTGATAGCCGGAGCCGGTCCCGACCTCGAGAACAACATCGTCCTTGTCCGACCTCACAAGGCCGGTCATGAGGGCAACGATGTAAGGCTGTGAGATTGTCTGGCCATAGCCGATCGGCAGGGGCCGGTTGTCATAGGCGGCAGCTCGGACCTCTGCGGGCACGAACTCGTGCCGTGGCACCTGCCGCATGATAGCCAGGACGGATGGAGTGAGGCCGCCGGTACCCAGGGCAGCGGCGAGACGGGTGGCGAACCCCTCGATTGTATCGACCATTTTTTGCCGCGCTATCCTATAATCCGGCTCCGCGGCTGCGGCGGTCAACAGCGGCAGAGCTGTGGCGAGCAGGACCAGCGTGCGAGCCATGATCTGGGCCTTGACGGGTATCCTAAAACCAACCCTTCGCTCTCTCCGATGTTCCGGAACCGCTTGCTGCTTACCAGCTCTACTTGGGCTTGCTACTGGCCGATTTCCGGTCGGGATAGGCCATAGAGATCCAGGACGCTTTGTTGCATGAATAGGCGATTTGGCGGCCAAGGCTGGATAGCATAGGAGGAACATGCCCTCCTGATCTCGGACATTTGCTGTGCCGTTCTAGATCGACAGCACGGGGCAGGCAGGCCTATAATGAAATGGGGCTAAGATGGAGGCATGCCATGAGGCTGTCTCTTGCTATTGCACTCTTCCTCGCTGCCCCTCTTGGCGCGGATGTTGTTCCACAAGCAACGTCGGATGAGAACGACGAACCCAATAAGATCGTCCAGATGGTCACTGTCTCCGGTGAATGCTCCAGGCTGGTTCATGCCGGGCTTGCGATGGATGGCTGCAAGCCCATCCTGGTGAACATGAACTACAGCACTGGGGTGAGCACGTATTGGTTTATGACCGAGAGTACAATACTTTCGTTCTCCGGCAATGGCTCCCGCCGGGTTGAACAAGGTTCGGACATTGTTGTCCAGGCCATCGAGACGGTCATCCTGGCTGCGACGACTGGCGCCCCCGAAGAACAGGGCCAGGAGGATGCCGCAGTGGGTTTCTGCCGCTTCGGCGACCCAACCATCAAGGGCTCGACAATCGAGTGTGTGGCCCACACCCAGGCAGGCCCCTACGAGGGGGCGTTCACTACTGATGGAAATCCGCCAAAACTCGAAGCCTTTCAAATCAATCCGTAATCGTTGTCCGTTCCAGTGCCCACTCTACCTGGACGGTGCTTCAGTCCCACCGCGCCGTGTTAATTACCGGCTCTGTTCTCTTATTCCGGAGATTCAGGTCGAGAAGGCCGGCCCGAACTTCTCGACCACCCTGATCGAGTTCACTTATTCGATCACCGAGCAGAAGGGTAACGTCTTCGCCGGAACATCCGGGGCGGGCACGTTCTCGGAGACGCTGATCGGCGCGATCAGCCCCGACAACCGCTCCGGCGTCATGTCGGACGATGACGGCCAGTACACATTCACGATCCGCGACAGCAACACCCTTGATATCTGCTACCAGCACAGCTTCCCGACAAGCCGCGTCGCCGCGTGCTGGACGATTAAGCGCAGCGTAGGCTAGCGGCGGAGCGGCTCGGGGCCAAGCTGTTGAAGGTGAGGCCAAGACTGTGAATCTGGTGCTCGCCCAACTTGGCGGCGCCTGGGCATCGTGTGAGAGGAGAGATTGCAGTGATCACGACCTCGGCGAACCCGAAATGGTTGGGGTGCGCCGAGCGCCTGATCTTGCGGCAGGATCAGGACCATTGTTATGGCCGTCGACAGTTCCCGAAAGGAGTGAGACCGTGGCGGAGACGGGAGGTTATCACGTTGTCCTCGGGGCCACCGGCGGCGCCGGTTGTGCCCTCGTGGCCGAGCTGGCACGCCAGGGCCGCCGCGTGCGGGCGGTCGGCCGCAGAGCCACCGACCCATGGCCCAAGGGAGTCGAGGCGGTCACGGCCGACATCCTGCGAGCCGACGAGGTTCGGAAGACCTGCCGGGATGCAGCCGTCGTCTATCACGCAGCGAACGTGCCGTACGCGCAGTGGCCGCAGGTCCTGCCGGCGATGACCGAGAGCGTGATTGCGGCAGCCTCAGCCGCCGATGCCGTTCTCGTGGTGGTCGACAACCTCTACATGTACGGCCCCTCAAGTGGTCCGATGACCGAGGACAGCCCACGCCGGGCGAGCGGCCCCAAGGGGCAGCTGCGGGCCCGCCTGGAAGAGACGCTTCTGGCCGCTCACACGCGTGGCCGGGTCGGCGTCGCGATCGGCCGCGGCTCGGACTTCTATGGCCTCCATGCCAACTCAGCCGCCACTATGCTGGTGATCGAGCCAGCCCTGCGGGGAAAGACCGCCTCCTGGCTCGGCTCATTGGATGCGCCCCATACACTCACCTACCTGCCGGACTTTGCCCGGGGCCTGGTTACCCTCGGGACGAATGCCCGCGCCTGGGGCGAGGTCTGGCACATTCCGAGCGGCCCGCCTGTGACAGGCAGGACCTTCATCGCTGAGGTGTTCGGGGCCCTGGGCCAGCCGCCCCGGATGCGGCGGCTCGGGCGGGGCATGATGACACTGGCCGGCCTGTTCAATCGCCAGATCCGCGAGGCCCGTGAGGTGCTCTATCAGTTCGAGCGGCCGTTCGTGATGGACACGTCCAAGTTCGAGCGCACGTTCGGGGGCGCCGTCACGCCGCTGCGGGAAGGCGTTCGACAGACCATTGCCGCCCTGCAATCCACCCAGTGAGCGCATGCCGCCCGCGGCCCCATCATCAGCCTGCTCTAGCGAGGATTGGGAAGGACGAACCTACGCTCAGTCTTCACACCACCGGAAGCTGGCTTTGTGTAGACCAGCTGCCTTTGCCAAGGGCACCAGCTGGATCCGTCATCAGTTGGGGCACCGCAGAAGATCGCCTCGGTTTCGTCCGAGACAACATAGCGGCATTGCTGCGAACGCAGACGGAAGAGCGTGGTTCGGTCGCGAGAAGATCGCTCCGGGATCTCAAGCTCAGGCATGGAATCCTCAGTGGCAGTGACCTGACTCCTAAAGGCCTCGATCTCCAGGAGCTCCATGCCGGTGTGCCTTTCCTGACATAGCCAGCCATCCGTGAATGCGGCACATTTCGAGAGGCGTGGGCCTGTAGCTCAGTGGTCAGAGCCGGCCGCTCAACGGTCTGGTTCCCGGTTCGAGCCCGGGCGGGCCCACCACGTGCGGGCGTGGCGGAATTGGGAGACGCACTGGATTTAGGTTCCAGCGGCGCCAGCTGTGGGGGATCGAGCCCCTCCGCCCGCACCAGTCTACGATTGCCGCGGCTTATGGGCCCGTCCAGTTCTCGATGGCTTCCTTCAGGCCTGCAGGCAGGTCGCTCGGAGCCTCGTCCTCGAAGGCAGTTCGTTGCTGCAGGAGGGGAGGGCAGGTCACGGGCGACGAGCGGACCTTCACACGACCAAGCTGAAGGGCCGTCCGTAACCCAGAGCTGACTCTAGCCCGTCGGACACTCAGTCCGGGGCGGCCGTTTCGCGTCCGATGGCACGGCATCAGTGAGGATGGTGCCGGCGGAACGCACGACGGCGAAGGCCAGTGCGTGTATGTCGATGCTGTCAGCGAGGACCGTCGGCAGGCACATCCAAGACACCACGTCGGGATCGACGTCGAGCAGGCAGCCGAGATCGCGGGCGGCCTGGGTCCGGAACAGGGGCACGCCCCGGCAGCGGACGGTGCCGCGCGGATGGAACGAGAGAGCAGATGCGCTTTCGCGGATGTGGGTCAGCAGGTCGGACGCATCGTCGGCGACGATGTCGGAAGACGAAATGATGGGCATGGGGTACGCTCGTCCCAATGCGGACGGCATGAAGCCGTCACGTGAACCGATCAGGGGCGGGTTCGGGAGATCATCGTATCGAGGTCGGGTCCGGCGCACGTCGACGATGCGCGGAAGGCGCGATCCGATGCAAGCGACGTGTGCGGGAGCCCGGGTCGCGTCCGGAACAAATAGGCAACACAGCCAAGCTTGTAAACCACGTATTCGAAGAAATCCGGCGCGACGCGCAAGACGTCGGCGCAAGCATCGGCCGGGCGGGATCCCGATGCGTCCTTGGTGGGTGCGAGAGCCCTTCCGCCGGGAGGCGGGCTACTCCTGCCACGGCTCTACAAGCCGGGTGTCGTTCGGACACACCTCCAGGCGGTACGCAACCTCCTCCCCGGTGACGGCGGTCGCGGCAGGACCGCAGATGACCTTGAACGCCGTGTCTCGGTCACCGGAACCGACCTCCGTGACCCTCGTGGCCATGGGACAGGCGAACCCGCCGTCCCTGACCCAGAGGCGTATCGCTCCAGGAGTTCGAGGGTCCAAACATCACCCTGGGCAGCGGAGATCCCGGGAAACAGGGCTGCCATGACGGCGATGCGCATCGGGATCATCTCGCCGATCGTTCCTGGTTCGGATGATGCGCCGGGGACGGAGCCTGTTCAGCCGTTCGCTTGCGAGGACGCGGATGCCGGCACGATGTCGGCTTCACGTACAACGCGCTGGACCGGCCCTGCCGCTGCCTTGATCCGGTAGAGGGGCTCGTCGTCCGATCCGGAGGGCAGAAGACCCAGGATCTCGTAGATCCCGGTATTCTCGAGAAGGCGTTCCCGTGGCCGCACGAGCTGGCCGATCCCAAATCTGTGCGTCATGGCGTCTGTTCCTCATCCGTGAGCGCGGCTCTTCTGCGATGGCCCGCCCGATGCCGAAACAACCGTGTCGCTTGGCCCCTCGTTCCAACGGATGCCGCAGGGTGCGCGTGCCATGATGCGGCCGCCTGCCGGATCTGCGATCGCGGCCTCGAGGCCGGGGACGAGGTCATGCTTGCGATCAAGGCCAGGCGCAGCAGGTTGAGGTCATCGCGCATGACCATCCCGAGCTGCCGCCGGATCATCCGACTGGCTCTGACCGCTCCCGGATCGGTCAGTTTCCGCTCCGCTGCCGCCGGAGCTCCCCGGCCAGGCAGTTGGCCCGGCCCTCTGCCTGGGTCGGCTGGACAAGCGACTGGATCCGGGGCCTGTCGGCGATCTCGCGGACGACCTTGGTTCGAATGGCTTCGGCAAATTGGGCCTTCTCCCGCACCGGGATCATGAAGGCCCCCGGTCCGCCGATCACGCAGTCACGGAAGTAGAGATCGAGGTCCTCGATGTCCCACAGGCCGTCCGGCCGCTTCAGCATGAGCGGCAGCCCGTTGATGGTGATCCCCTGCGCCAGCGCCTCGTCCCGCGCCGCGGTCACGATGCGGCCCTGGTTGTTGGCGCCATCACCGGAGATGTCGATCACCTGCCGGACGGCCTGAATGCCGCTTGTCCGCAGCTTCCAGAGGCTGAAGTCGATGGCACCCGAGATGGAGGTGTAGCCGAAGCGCTGGATGGAGCTCTCGGCCAGGCGAGCCGCAAAGGCACGGCTGTCGCCCGGCTGCTCGATCACGGTCCAGGGCACGACCACCTGCTGGTATCCGGCCCCGGCCCATTCGACGTACACCACCGCGATGCGCCCCAGCATGCCCTTGCCGATGGCCTCGTGCACCTCCGAGGAGCGGAAGGCCTCGACGAAGCCCTGCCGCTGAAGCTCCTGCTCGTCCGGCTCCATCGACAGGGAGACGTCGACGGCCAGCACCAGCGCGAGGTCGACCTCGGCCTCGGCGTGAGCACTCCACGGTTCCAGGACCATCAGCCCGGCCGTCAGCAGCAGGAGCGCAAGGCCACGCCATGGACTGAGCATCCTGAGCTCCCGTTCAGGGACCACCCGTTAGCAGGGAAGCTAGGGCGAAACACGGGCGGGACGATTCCCAGTCCCGAGCCAGAGCGGGAGGTGGGTATGATCACACGACGGCTTCGCTTCGCCTTGTGGCAACACCACCGCTCCCTCAGACGGCAGGCTCTGGCACAGGAGCGCGCAGCCGGGTATCTGATCGGTCACGGACTCGGCCCATGGATGGGCTGCTGACGGGCAACCGTGCCGCCCATGAACGGCTGTCGGAACGCAGCCCGTCTCAAGCGGCCGTGTTTCCAGAATGCCAATCACCTGAGCCATCTTGTAAGGGCACCGTCAACTTAACTGTGTAAAGGCCGTCTTACGGTATTTTCAGCGATTTCCAAGCGGGTCTAAGCTATTGAAAATGCGTGACCCGCTCTGGACCTAAACACCTGCAAGAGCGAGTAAAAGCATTAAGTTGACAGTGCCTCCGGGACAGAGGCACCGGGAGCACGAAGTGCGGGCAGGCGGATCTGAACGATGAGCTGCGAGCTCGTGTTAGTAGCTGGCCGTCTCTGCGAATCGCCCGGTTGCGCCGAGAGCGCGGATCCGTAGGTGTCGTGTCGCCCGACGCTCCCATCGTAACGCGATCAAGGGAGCTTTGCCATGCGACGTGTGATCGGAATGGATCTCCACCGTACTTTCGCCGAGGTCGTGATCTGTTAAGAGGGTCGGCTGCGCCATCATGGGCGCATCGACATGACCCGGACCGCCCTGGAGGGCTTCGGCAAGACGCTAAAACCCACCGATGAGGTGGTGATCGAAGCCACTGGCAACCGCATGGCGGTGTCGCGCGTGCTCTCGCCTTTCGTGGCGCGGGTGATCATCGCCAATCCGCTCCAGGTCAAGGCTATCGCCTATGCCCACGTCAAGACCGACAAGATCGACGCCGGCGTGCTGGCCTCCCTGCAGGCCGCCGGCTTCCTGCCTCAGATCTGGAACCCGCCGCCTGAGGTGGAACGGAGGCGGCGCTTGGTGGCCCGGCGCGACCAGGTGGTTCGCCATCGCACGCGGATCAAGAATGAGGTCCACTCGATCCTGCATGCGCATCTGATCCCGCGCTGTCCTCATGCGGATCTGTTCAGCCGGGTCGGACGAGCGTGGCTCAAGCGCCAGTCCCTCCTGTCCGACGAGATCCTGGCGATCGAGCAGCACGTGCATGAACTGGACCGGCTCGGCGAGGATTTGGAACTCCTGGATCGCGAGATCGTCCAGGACGCGCTCGGCGATCCTGCGGTCAAGCGGCTGATGACCATCACGGGCGTGAACCTCACGGTGGCCTCGATCTGATCGCGGCGATCGGCGACATCCATCGCTTCAGCTCGCCGCAGAAGCTGGTCAGCTATTCAGGGATAGCGGCTCACGGAGGTGCCTCCGCACACCTCGACGTGAGTCTGACCACGACCCTGAGCGCGGAAGAAACAGGATCAGTGGCTTTGGGACGGATAGCACATCCAGCCGCAATCGGGTTGCCGAGGATTGTCGTCAGAGGAACCCGATCGAGATCCAGGGCACCAAGGCAATGATGATGAGACCGACGAGCAACGCCACGAGGTACGGCCAGACCGCGCCGATGGCTTCGTCGGGCGGAACGTTGCCGATCTTGCAGGCGAGATAGAAGCCCATTCCTATGGGCGGTGCCATCAAGCCGATGTTCATCGCCGTCACGAGGATCATCGCGTAGTGAACGTCGTTGATCCCGAGGCTCGTCGCGATCGGGAACATGAGCGGCGCCATGAGCACGATGGCCGGCAGTCCCTCGAGCACGCTGCCCAGGATCAGGAAGACGACGATCGTCACGGCCATGAACTAGAGCCATCCGCCGGGCAAGCCCGTCATCAGCGTGGCCAGGCTCTGGGCGACGCCGGCCTGGGTGATCGCCCACGCCATCGCGAGAGCAGTGCCGAGGATCAACAGGATCGACGGTCTCGTGTCAGCCTCACCACCGACGGAATGCCTCCGGCAAGTGCGCGACGGCTACTGGCAGATGCGATAGCGGTCACTCGACCTATGCTGCTGCACATCCAGGTGCAGATGATCGGCATGGGCCGGGTCGGATCCTGATCCGAGGATCGGGGTGAACCAGCCGCAGGCGGCCGTGCGGATGGCCGCAAGGGTCGGTGCGGACCCACATTCTTGCTACGTACTAAGTTACCGAATGCTCGGGCGCAGATCTTGCTCCAGCCCCCAGGGGGAAGGCGGCCACCGCCTGCTTCCAACCCATTGAACTTTTCATCTCGATCAAGGCGCGGCACGTGCTCAACTCGGTATCGCGCCTTTGCAGGCGAAGAATATGGTGTATATTGACGACCTTGACTGAGCTTGTAGTACCGAGCGTGTGGTGCAGAAGAGCGGAGCCGGTTTCCCGCGACCACCGATGCGTTGCTCAAAAGATGAGTATGAGATCAATCCCAAAAGTGGACTCCGCTTTTGGGCCTGATGCTTTAGAGGGCAACGCCCACAATCGAAATTGTTGCCCACGCGTTGCATTGTGTTCAAGTTCTCAGGTTCTTTTGGCGACGACCCAAATCACATTTTGCAGATGATGCTCTAGGTGCCAGTCGAAACCTGTGCACCTGAGTCGGTCCGTGGCCAAGGTTTCTTCGATCTGCGGAGAATGCCCATGGCACAACCGAACACGGCCACTCAAGCAACCATCCAGTCACCAAGCCAGGTCTCGATTGAGTTGATCGTAAACGGTGTTGCGACCAAGCTTAATGTCGCACCGTGGACAACTTTGCTCGACGCAGTCCGAGAGCATCTCGATCTCACCGGCACAAAAAAGGGGTGCGATCACGGTCAATGCGGCGCCTGCACCGTTCTGGTCGATGGACGCCGGATCAATTCCTGCCTCACGCTTGCCGTCATGAAGGACGGCGCCACAGTGACCACAGTCGAAGGTCTTGCAACGGATGGCGTGCTGCACCCAATGCAGCAGGCTTTCATCGATCAGGATGCGTTCCAGTGCGGCTACTGCACGCCGGGCCAGATCTGCTCGGCAATCGGTCTGCTCGCAGAAGGTAAGGCGAGGACCCCTGACGAGATCCGTGAACTGATGAGCGGCAATATCTGCCGCTGCGCCGCGTATCCGAACATCGTTTCGGCCATCCAGCAGGTGATGGGGGCCTCATGATCAACTTCGAATACGCGCGAGCCAACGACGTGGCCGATGCAGTCCGACAGATCGCCGCCGATCCCACGGCGAAGTTTATAGCAGGCGGCACCAACCTGCTTGACCTCATGAAAGAGGATGTGGAACGTCCTACCCGACTGATCGACATTTCGCGTCTACCGCTTTCAAAGATCGAGGAAACTCCAGGCGGAGGTCTGCGGATCGGCGCGTTGGTGCCCAATTCCGATCTCGCGTGGCACCCGCTGATTGCGCAACGCTACCCGGTGCTCGCCAGTGCTATTCTCGCGGGCGCTTCGGCGCAGTTGCGCAATATGGCGTCAACGGGGGGCAATCTCTTGCAGCGCACGCGCTGCTTCTACTTCTACGACACGACGACGCCGTGCAACAAGCGCGAGCCCGGTAGCGGCTGCTCGGCGATAACAGGGATCAACCGGATCAACGCAATTCTGGGAACGAGCGATGCGTGCATTGCGACCCATCCCTCCGATATGTGCGTTGCACTCGTTACCCTTGACGCCAAGGTTCATGTCGCCGGACCCGCGGGGGAGCGGGTCATCTCGATTGCGGACTTCCATCGCCTGCCCGGAAACACGCCGCAGCGCGATACCAATCTGGATGCAAACGAGATCGTCACCGCCGTCGAGCTTCCCGCCCGAGGATTCGCCAACAACTACACCTATCTCAAGATCCGCGATCGCCTGTCCTACGCCTTCGCGCTTGTGTCCGTCGCGGTTGGGATGGAGATAGACGGCAGTACGATCCAACAAGCCCGGTTCGCACTCGGCGGCGTCGCCCACAAGCCATGGCGGGATGAATCGGCCGAAGCGGCGTTGACCGGACAAGACGCGAGCCCGGAGGCTTTCAATCGCGCCGCGGGCCTGGCGCTGCGAGATGCTAAAGGATTCGAACACAACGCCTTTAAGATCGAACTCGCACGCCGCACCATCGTCCGTGCACTGACGCAAGCCGCGCGAGGAACGCCGCAGTCTCAGAGCAACAAGAAAATCGCATGAGGACGCGATGGCACGTGATCGCTCTACGCTATACCACACCGAGGCGAGATTAGCCGCCGAAGTACCCGGCAAGGTGCTGTGGCCGTCGGTGTGTTCACAGACGGACGCGCCATTTTATCAGCGTCCACAACACCCGCCGCTGAACAAGACCAAGCGAGCAAGCCAATGACTCCTTACATCGGAAGTCCTACCTCGCGTGTCGATGGGCGTGACAAAGTCACAGGCACAGCGAAATATGCTGGCGAGTTCAACGCCCCCGGTCTCATCCATGCCAGTGTCGTCGGATCAGCCATTGCACGGGGACGCATCGCGAAGATCGATATCAGCGAAGCCAGGAGCGTCAGCGGGGTCGTTGCGGTCCTCACACACGAGAACCGGCCACCGATGGCCGAGACCGATAAGGCCTACAAGGATGATTTGGCGCCCGGCCAGGGCTCGCCGTTCCGTCCCCTGTATAACGACAGGATCATGTTCAGCAACCAGCCGATTGCATTGGTATTGGCCGAGAATTCCGAAACCGCGCGCTTCGCGTCCTCGCTCGTGCGCGTGGAGTATGAAAGAGAAGCACATGTCACCGATATGTATAGTAAGCTGGACGACGCGATTGCCCTCAAGGAGCCGGCAAAGCCGAGAGGCGACGTGGCGAACGCCCTGGCGGATTCCGATGTGCGCCACCACGGCGAATACTACGTCCCAATCGAACATCACAATCCCATGGAGCCGTATGCTTCGACAGTGATCTGGGACGGCGGTGGCAAGATCACGATCTACGATAAAACTCAAGGCGTGCAGAACGTGCACCGCTATGTGTGCAGCGTCTTCGGTTTGCAGCCGGAGGCCGTCCGGGTCATGTCGCCGTTTGTCGGCGGCGCGTTCGGGTCCGGGTTGCGGCCGCAGTATCAGGTTGTTCTGGCCGTTTTGGCTGCCCGTGCGCTGGAGCGCTCGGTCCGTGTTGTGCTCACGCGTCAGCAGATGTACGCCCTTGGCTACAGGCCGGCTATGATCCAGCGCATCGACCTGGGTGCCGACACTGACGGCACGATCAGCGCGATCGTGCACGACGCGACCACGGTGACGTCACATTACGAAGACTTTCGCCGGGACGAAACAACTTGGTCCGGCCTGCTCTACACGAGTGCCAACGCGAGGTATGCGCATAATCTGGTGCGGCTCGATCTTCCTACGTCATCCGATATGCGAGCTCCGGGCGCGGCGACCGGTGTTTATGCGCTCGAAGCCGCGATGGACGAGCTTGCCGTCGCGCTCAGGCTCGATCCACTGGAACTTCGCCTGCGGTGCTACTCGGAGCGTGACCAGACCAGTGACTTGCCGTACAGCAGCAAGAATCTCCGCGAATGCTACCGTCAGGGTGCGGAAGCATTCGGTTGGGACAAGCGCAGCCCGGAGCCTCGCAGCATGCGGGATGGGGGCGAGCTGGTCGGGTGGGGCATGGCGACCGGCATCTGGGAGGCTTTGCAGATGCCGATCACGGTTCGCATCGTACTCACAGCGAATGGGCACGCGGAGGTGTCGTGCGCGACATCCGATATCGGCACCGGAACCTATACGATCATGGCGCAGGTCGCGGCCGACACGCTGGGCCTGCCGCTTGAAAGCATCACGATTCGGTTGGGTGATTCGACGTTACCTCAGTCGCCGGTGGAGGGCGGATCCTGGATAGCGGCCTCGGTTTCGAACGGAATCGTGACGACATCCAACGCGGTCCGCAAGGAGCTGCTGCGTCTGGCGAAGGCTATGCCGAACTCGCCTCTCGCAGGCGCAGCTCCGGAAGGGGTTGTCCTCTCCGACGGCATGATCGTCAGCAGGCGGGATGCAGCCCGCGCGGTATCGATCGCGGATGCCATGCAGCACGGCGGTGTGGACAGGATCGTACGTGAAGAGACCACCCGCTTCGCGAAGGACGGCTCACACGCCCATAACACGCATTCGGCGGTCTTCGCCGAGGTGAAGGTGGATGAGCAGCTCAACGTCGTGCGCGTCACTCGCATCGTCAGTGCCGTCGCGGCCGGACGCATCCTCAACGCCAAGACAGCGCGCAGCCAGATCGTGGGAAGCGTCGTGTGGGGCATGGGTATGGCCCTGCACGAGGAAACGCTGATCGATCACAATTTTGGGCGCATCATGAATGCGAACATCGCGGAATACCATGTTCCGGTGAACGCAGACGTGCATGACATCAAGGTGATCTTCGTCGATGAGCAGGATGACATCGTCAATCCGCTTGGGGTGAAAGGATTGGGCGAGATCGGCATCGTGGGTGTTCCGGCCGCAATTGCCAATGCAATCTACCACGCCACCGGAAAGCGGGTACGCAATCTGCCGATCACGCTCGACAAACTGCTGTGATCGAATTTCTCGATTGAGCAGAAACGGTTTCGCTGGGATTTCTTCCAGAGCCTAAACAGGTCATTAGTCAGGGATCGACCTCTGGTCCGGGCTGCTGGGGAGCATGAGAAAGTGTGGTGCACCGAAGCATTCTACCGTGTTGGTCTACCCTGAGGCTGACGTTGTCCGGAACTGGTCGCACCCATCTCAGCAAGACCGTCATACACCGCCCCACACATCCTCTTGCTCTCCGTATTGCCTCCCGCACATTCGGGGGGTGTCACATTGGCAATGCCACGTTAAGGGCTAACGGACCGGATTGAGGTGCAGCAGGGTAGGGGATGTAGCCCATTTCGTACCGCCACCAGTTCCCGCCTGAGATCATCCGGCACGCCGTTTGGCTATACCTACGCTTCACGCTCAGCTACCGCAATGTCGAGGAACTCTTGGTCGAGCGGGGCCTGGAGGTCTCCTATGAGAGGGTTCGGCGATGGGTGCGCAAGTTCAGACCGGCTTTTGTCCGCAACTTGCGCCAGTTGCGGCCTCGAGAAACTCACACATTTGGCAACGTCGTACGTAGCAAGAACGTGGGTAGCTAAGACAACCAATAGAGCTGCCCCAAAGCTCAATCCGGCTTTGTTTTGGGTGGCTGAGCCGCCATCCAGGCCAGAATAACCGATGGAGAAGTGCACGCCCTTGGAACGGTGTCCGTGAGAGAGACAAGCGCTGTCGGGATCGGTGCGTCAAAGCAATTTACCGCAGCAGGTTCAAATGGGGACCGGATCGGCGTGAGTATCACAGGGGCTCCTATTGAAGGAGCAGTCTTCAAGCCGCGTTGGAAAGGCTGCCGATCCGTTCTATTTTATCGGGTGTTTGGGAGCAGACTTGCTCTAACCCTAGGCACATAATTGCTCCACATTTGCCTTGCGCCTGACTTGCCCAACTCGGTTCAACAGACTGCGACGGCGGCTGTACTCCCTCACCACAGCTATCTCCAGTGGTGGCAGGCCTGAGGGCTCTACTCAGCGATCCCGTTGCGTAACAGGCGGTTGACTGCTTGGACGACCCGCTCGTGCTCCTCCTCTGAGAAGGGGTTGAGGTCGTGCATTACCAGACTGTTCAGGCCCTCAATGGCCAGCCCACCAGCGCCGCGTCCAGATCGTCAGACGTGGCTTGCAGCTTGTCCAGGGTCGCCTTGATGACCGCGCGCACGGGATCGAGCAGGCGCGGGTTTTCTGCCGAAGCGGCGAGCATGCCATTGACGACCTCCTTGGTCCTGCCCGAGCGCAGCTTAAGCAGCGCCGCCGTGCACAGGCGCGCTTCCAGGTTGCGCCCCGGCTCAGCCTTAGCTCGGAGTGCCTCCCGCTCCGCCGAGACCTCGTCGACAAGGCGCTGAACCATGGCCTGAAGCAGCGCGTCCTTGGTAGGAAAGTTGTAGAGCAGGCCGCCCTTGCTGAGACCAGCCCTTCTGGCGACGGCGTCCAGTGTCAGTCGTCCCGAATCGATCTCGCTGACAAGCTCCGCAGCCGCGTCGAGAATTTTCTCGCGGGAGCTCTTGCGGCCTCGAACACGTTCCAACATTCACCACTCTTGCGCTGGAGCATCCAGCCGAAACTCCATTCGCCATATCACCACCCATCCTACCGGCGTCAAGAAGCGGGTACTGCTTTGCGACTGAGGGAGTCCGGCGCAGTTCTGTTACCAATCTGACCGCTAGAGCATCGGACGGTTAAACGGACGCATATCCGGCAGCCTTAAGGTAGTTCCAGCACTCTTGTGGTTCGAACAGGTTGCAGATCTCACCGAGCGCTCGCCAGAGCGCGTCGAACGTTCGGGCCTCGGCCTTGCGCAAGTGCGCTTTGATCTTGGCAAAGGCCTGTTCAATTGGATTAAGATCAGGCGAATAAGCAGGTAAAAACAGGAACCAGGCTCCGCGTTGCTTCAGACACTGAGCGGCCTTCTCGCTCTTGTGGACAGCCAGGTTGTCGAGGATCACCACATCGCCTTTGCGCAGCGTCGGCGCGAGCTGCGTCTCAATGTAAGCCTCGAACGCCAACCGGGTGATCGGGCCATCGATGATCCACGGCGCGCACAACTCGTTGCACCGTAGCCCAGCCAGAAAGGTATGGGTTTTCCAGTGTCCAAAGGGAGCTTTCATGCGTAGGCGCTGGCCCCTGCGGCTCCGCCCGCGCAGGCGCGTCATCTTGGTGTTGACATACGTCTCGTCCAGGAACACCAGCCGGTGCGTCTCCTGGCGCATGCGCGGCTGGCGCTGGGCATGCCAGACCCGGCGCTCATCCCGCACATCGGCGCGTGCGCACTCCGCCGCCATCAGGCATTTTTTTATATGAGAAGCCGTGCCGGCACAGGAAGCGCGAGAGCATCGCGGGAGCCGCAACGATCCCATGCTCAGTCAGCAGCCTTGCGGCCAGCTCGGGCATGGTGATGGCCGGCTCGGCCTCGACCGTCTGGATCAAGAAGCTCTCATAGGGCACCAGCTTGCCGCGTCCGGGCGGACGGCCTTGCCGGGCCGGTGCCGGCGAGCCGAACCGCCGCTTCCGCTGCACCAGCTTGATGGCGAAACTCTCGCTGACGTCAAAGTGCTGGGCTGCCGCCCGGCAGGAATGACCTGCATCGACAAAGTCGGCGACGCGCACCCGCAGATCCAGGGAATAGCAATGACCCATAATCCACCTCCCAGTCCAGGCAGTGAATCACAGCTCGGCCTCGCACAGAAGCCAGGAGTCTCATTTCCGGTCCGAGGCTCTATAGCAGCTTCGCGTGTCGGCAGATGAGGCCCGCGCCCAGGAAACAGCCAGATGCCCGAGTCTTTCTATCATCCACCCGGAATGATGTGTCCAGGAGGTCTGACTGTCGTGGCAGGTCCCCGAGATGATGAGCAAGGGCCTCCCCGCCCGCCGCTGCCCGTAGGTGAGGAGGCCTCCTGGTCCTGACGGCCGGAGATGGGGACAGCCTTCATCGGTCTGATGATCGGCCTTGCTCTGGGGTTCAGCTCGACCGTATGAAAGCGGCGCCTCGATGGAACTGACCCAGCGAAGCCTGCAGCCCCAGGCACCCTTGAGACTATGCTGAGCAACCTCTTTTTCGTTTTGCAAAACCACCGCTTTGTCATGCGAAGCCGCCCTCCTGCCTTCCCTGTCGGAAAGCCTTCGAAGCCTTGCAACGCATGCGCCCCTGGATCGAACGGCTCAGCAGCTTATCTTGGAGGCGGAGCATCTGCGCACGAGGTGAGCATCCGCAATGAAGACAGAAGCGGATAGGCGTGAGGCTGCGCGACAGGCAGGTGAGACGTACGGTGCTATGGCGGCGGACCTGAGCCTGATGCACGCCAGCTTGGCTCCCGGCGAGGAGGCCATGGAGAAGCACATCCTCAACCTGGCGCGCAACATCCGGGAGCAGGCGCTGCAGCGGGCCAACGACGACCTTGGAGAAGATCTCGCGCTCGTCTGGAAGGAGGCTGCACTCAAAGCAGCTCAGGCGCGGCTTGAGGCGTTCGGTGCGCCTGGAGAGACCACGCACCCGGAGGGCTGACGGACACGCCGCGTTTTCCGGCTGCTCAGCCCCTGCAGGAGTGGGCCTTTAACCTCTGGTTAACCCTGTTGCCTGACCATAGCCCAGTAGGCCAATCACAGCACACTCGAGAGCCTGGTTTCCGAACACTCGTTCCGTTTCAGAGGGTGCCTTCGGGCGCTCCGTCCAAGGTTATTTCATCATGAGCCGACAGCCCGGTGGCCTTGGATGCAGACCCGCCCTGATCGCGCTCCTTCCACCGGAGGGCAAGGAGAAGGTCGATCTGATTGTCCGGGATCGGCTCGCCCACGAGATGGCGGTAGACCAACCGCAACCGCCGACCGATCCGGCTCTGAGCCACTCTGTCGAGTTGTCCTCTTCTAGCTTTCTGTTGATCGCCGATCATGGCATCTCCAAAGTTCATCAGGCATGACGATGTCGGAACTATGGTTAACAGCCAGTTAAGATCGGTCTTTGGCAGCTGGATTAGCCAATGTTTTCTATAGCTTAGCTTGACTGTGCGGGGAGGCTGCCCTGCTCTTGCTTATTGGGTGACCCAGGTTTGTCGTTCCATTAAGGCATTGGCCGCCGTAAAGGGCGAGGGTGTGAGGAACGAACATGCTTTCCTGGCTGGGTCTGGGGCTGCCGGATGTGGAGGAGGCGCGGAGTGTGCTCGGTGCACTATCTTGAGGCACCCGATTTCCTATGCTGATAGGGGAGGCCAAGAGGGATTAACCTGATCTCAGGCGGCACCGTCAAATTAACCGGAGGGTGACCGGACCCAGGCATATGGGAGGAATGAACCCGACCCGTCATCCTCGCCACGCCCGCCACCGCTTCCCCGCCGAAGTGATCAGCCACGCCGTGTGGCTCTACTTTCGATTCCCACTCAGTTTACGCATGGTTGAGGAGATGCTGGCCGCTCGCGGCATCCTGGTCAGCCATGAGACAGTGCGGCAGTGGGCCCTGAAGTTTGGTCAGAGCTTTGCCAACCAGATCCGCAGGCGAGTTCCGGCTCCTGGGGACAAATGGCACCTCGACGAGGTTGTCATCAGCATCGCTGGGGAGAAGCATTGGTTGTGGCGGGCTGTGGACCAGCATGGTGTCGTACTCGACATTCTGGTTCAGAGCCGTCGCAACGCGAAGGCCGCCAAGCGCTTGCTCCGCAAGCTGCTCAAGAAGCAGGGCATCCCCCCGCGTGTGATGATTACGGACAAGCTGGCCAGCTATGCCGTCGCAAAGAGGTCAGTGATGCCCAGCGTCGAGCATCGGCAGCACAAGGGCTTAAACAATCGCGCCGAGAACAGCCATCAACCGACCCGACGACGCGAGTGCATCATGAAGCGCTTCAGCCGGACAGGCTCAGCGCTTCCTGTCGGCTCACGATCAGGTTGCCAATCTCTTCCGCCGTCCTGCAAACACCAACGCCGTTGATCATCGCCGGGCTCGTGCTCGGGCCTTTCAGGTCTGGCCCGAGGTGACAGGTATTGCGAGTGCCGCCTGATCCAGACCTAAGCCCAGGATAGACTCGTCCTTCTCCGATAACTTGACGGTGCCATTCAAAGGGCTTGACCAGAATCCCCGGAATAAGAGAACGGTGCCATTTCCCTCATGCTCCCTTGCAGCGGGCTCCGGCGTAAGGACGGGTTTGGGTGCGCAACAGCCTGTCCCCGATGGCCCATGCTACTGCTGAGGAGTGATTGCCGGAGAACTCACAGGATTCCGGGTCGGGTTGAGGGAGGTCTCCACGAGGCAATCAGGTTGGGGATCAAGGTCTTCATGGTTGGGCGGCCGAATAAAAAGCCTTGGCCTAGAACACAGCCTTGGGCCCGAAGGTACGAGGCTTGCGTTTCAGTCTCGACCCCTTCGGCAACCGTGGTGATGTTCAAGCTCTTTCCGAGGTTCAGAACCGCTTGCAGAATAGCAGTGTCGTCAGCGTTGTGAGCGAGATCATGGACGAAGGAGCGGTCGATCTTGATGACGTCGACCGGAAACTGCTTCAGATGCGAGAGCGAAGCATAGCCGGTGCCGAAATCGTCGAGCGCGATCTTCACCCCTTCTGCGCTCAGTGTGCGCAAAGCGCGTTCGACAAAGGGGCTGCTCCAGCCGAGAAAAACCGTCTCAGTCACTTCCAGTTCAAGGAAGTGCGGTGGAACGCCGGCAGCCTTGAGGCGATTGAGCACCCGCTCCGCCAAGTCGCCGCCAAGGAATTCCGCGGTTGAAACGTTGATGCCGACGTGCCCAAAGTTGAGGCCAGTATCCAACCAGCGCCGCATATCGGCGAACACGACGTCATGCATCTGCTGTCCCAGAGCGATCCCGAGACTCGGATCCTCAAAGGCAGCCTGGATCGTTGAGGGCAGCTCAATCCCGGCCTGTGGATTGCGCCAGCGCAGCAAGGCCTCGAAACCGGCCAACTTACCGCTGTCCAGAAACACCTTGGGCTGGTAGAACGGCTCTATGCGATGCTCGTCGACCGCCGCCCGCGCCAGGCTCAACATTGTGGTCCGGCGCTGCGCCTCAGCCCGCATCGCGGGTTCGAACATCATCACCTTGCCACGGCCGGTCGTCTTAGCTGCATAAAGCGCGATGTCCGCCTGCTTCAGCAGGGTTTCTGCGTCGTCGCCATGATCCGGCCAGAGGCTGGCACCCATGCTGGCGCCGCAGGCCATGACCCTTCCGCTGTGGGAGAATGGCTCCTGCAGGCGTCCGAGAACCGGCCCGATGTGCGACCACATCTCGCGCTCGCTCTCAAGGCCCGGCAAGATGATCGCGAACTCATCGCCGCCGTTACGTGCCACCGTATCGCTGCTGCGCACTGATTGTATCAGCTGGTCCGCTACTGTTTGCAACAGGGCGTCACCAGCGTCGTGTCCCAAGGTGTCGTTGACCTTTTTGAGATGATCAAGGTCAAGCAGCAGCAGCCCGACCTTTCTGCCGGCCGCAGCGGCGCGGCGCAACGCTTCCTCCAAACGATCTTGGAACAGCCTGCGATTGGGGAGTCCGGTGAGCGGGTCGTGCTGCGCCGCCCAGCGGATCCGTTCCTCCGCCTGCCACTGGGCTGTCACGTCGCTGACGAAGCCCTCCAGGAGAATGGGTGCCCCCGAAGCGTCATAGACGCCTTTGCCCCGCTCGTTGACCCAACGCTCCTCGCCCTCCCGTGTGGTGATCCGATAAGTCAGGGAGAAGGGCAATTGCGCCTCGATACTGTGGGCAATCGCTGCCTCTAGAGATGCGAGATCGCCCGGGTGCACGAGATCGGCCCAAGTGAGCTTCTGCTCCATGAAATCGGCGGCGGGATAGCCGGTGAGGGCTTCGGCACCGTCACTCACGTATGTCAGCAGCCAAGGAGCAGAAGGAACACAGGTGTAAACCGCACCCGGCAGGTTATCGATAAGAGCAGCAAGCTGCTGCTCGCTCGCGCGCAAGCGCGCCTCGGCTTCGAACCGCTCGGTGAGGTCCCGGGCAACGCCAATCACACCGACGATATCGCCGTTCTGTCGCCAGGGGACCTTGATGGTTTGGAATGTGCGAAGCTCCCCATGGATCGGGACGACTTCCTCAACCGCAAGGCTCTGGCCCGACGCCATGACCAGTCGGTCGATTTCAATAAAGCTCTCCGCAATGTCATGCGGAACAAGGTCATAATCCCGCTGCCCCTCCTGAACTCCGCAACCTTCGGCCGCATACCGGTTCATGAGGACGTAGCGCCCCTCCCGATCCTTGACAAAAATGAGGTCCTGCACGCTGTCGATGACGCTCTGAAGAAGATTGTGGCTGGCCCACGCTTTATCCTCTGCGAGTTTGCGGTCGTTGATGTCCTGAGCGATGGCAATCATGGAGACCACATGGGCGGCTTCGTCACGCACGAAGGACATGTTCACGGCACACCAGATGAGCGAGCCGTCCGGGCGGACATAGCGCTTTTCGATCTGAAATGGCGTGCCGCTCGGGAGATGCTGCGCCAACAGTTGGGCATTCCCGGGAGCATCCTCGGGATGCGTGATATCCTCCATGGCTAAGTGATGGAGTTCGTCGCTGCTACGACCCACAAGCTCGCAAAAGCGGTCGTTGACCATCAGTACTCGGCCGTTCAGGTCCCGGTGAATGATACCGACCATGGTTTGTCCGAACACCGTTGCAAGGTGGGTTTCGGAAGCTCGAACAGCGCTCGCGCTGATGGAAAAATCGTTCATAGCAGTAAGCACCACGGCGAGATGGGCTGTAAGAACAGAGCCAATATTGAGAACAACCGGCTCTGCTCATCCAAGTCTCAAAGATTATGGGACAGTTGAACTGTATGAACACGTGCCTTCTAAAGAGAATTTTCTGCAGCACGTCACGCTTGGTTCAGACGAACTTCGTTACTATTGATCATTTCAAGTCTCGATCTCAGGTGATCAGGAGGTGATCCGGCGCAGCACCGCCACGCAGGGGGGCCGGGGACCTCTCTCGTCCAACGTGCTGATCTTGTTTGTCTGCGGGGTATTGGTGAACGTCGGCCGATCGCCAGGCAGCGTCGGCTCTCCGGTGTCTCGGCTGGCCGCCCGTGGGCCCGGCGGAGGGCCTGTTCGATCTCCTGGCCGCAGGCGTGCTGTCGGTCGAACCAAGCAAAGCCTACCCGCTTCCCAAGCGGCTGCCTCGCACGCCGAACTCGAATCTTCGAGGCCCCCGGAGGACTTCGAGGGGCACATTGGTGTATCATCCAGCCTGTCGGCCCGGATGTCGGTCATGAGGTGATCCCATGAGGCGGCGCGATGTCCTTGTGTTGCTCGGCGGTACGACTGCGGCATGGCCCGTCCTTGGCCATGCCCAGAAGGCCCAGCGTAGGCCCCGGATCGTCCACATCGGCATCCTCAACTATGCCGGATCCCGATATGCCCGCGTCGCCGCTCCTTCGATTACCTCGTCGGCTCGTCTGATCCAGCCATCAACCTACTCCGATTGGAGCCTGTGGGAAGGGAGCGGTTCCATACTGAGCGTTATGCGAATTAAGAGTGTAGACGCAATATAGAGATGACACCCCTCTGCAAAGTTCAAATGGCACTCTCCTGCTTTTCGGGGTTGCAGGAGGACGTGCCGTATGACGGTGGTGTCGATGAGCGCCAAGGAGTTTTCCCGGCTGGATGTGCTGATGGATTTAGAAGCCCGTCGGGTGACCGTTCGGGACGCTTGCGGCCTGCTCCGTCTCAAACGCCGACAGGTCTTCCGGCTGTTGAAGGACTTCCGGCAGCATGGAGCTGTCTGCCTCGTGTCGAAGCGGCGCGGCCAGCCCGGCAACAACCGGCTTCCCGCGTCAGTCCGCGACTTGGTCATGACGCTCATCAAGGAGCGCTACGCCGACTTTGGCCCGACCCTGGTGGCCGAGAAGTTGCTTGAGGTTCATGACTGCCGGGTGTCACGGGAGACCCTGCGCAAGTGGATGATCGAAGACGGTCTGTGGCTGGATCGCCGCCGGCGCCTTCCTTCGGTTCATCAGCCACGCAATCGCCGCGAGCGCAGGGGCGAACTGATCCAGATCGACGGCTCCAAGCATTGGTGGTTCGAGAACCGTGGCCCACAATGCACGCTTCTGGCTTATATCGATGATGCCACCAGCCAGCTGATGCATGCGGCTTTCGTGCCCTCGGAGTCCACCTTCGATTACCTGCGCGAGACGCATGAATACGTCACAGCCCATGGCCGTCCGATCGCCTTCTACTCGGACAAGCACGCCATCTTCCGGGTCAGCAACACAGAGGCTGAAAGCGGCGACGGCATGACCCAATTCGGGCGGGCCCTGCATGAACTCAACATCGACATCCTCTGCGCCAACACACCGGCTGCCAAGGGCCGCGTCGAGCGCTCGTTCGGCACGCTGCAGGATCGCCTGGTCAAGGAGATGCGGCTTGCCGGCATATCGACGATCGAGGCAGCAAACGCCTTCCTGCCGGGGTTCCTGGCCGATCATAACCGGCGTTTCGCCAAGGAGCCCATCAGCCCCTCGGATGCGCACCGTCCGGTGCCGCAGGACATGGACGGCCGTGGAGACGATCCGGCCGGCCTCTCGGGTCTTACCCGCAATCTGACGCTCCAGTACGACAAGGTGCTGTTCCTGCTCGAGCCCACTGAGCTGACGCGCCCTCTCGCCCGCCAGCGTGTGACGGTGATCGACTATCCGGACGGACGGCTGGCGATCCGGCACCAGATAGGTGGCATCGATCCACAGGTAGGGCCATTCGCCCTCGATCGGGCGCGAGAGGAAGGCGTTGACGCGCTCGTCGATCTCCTCGCACAGGCGCGAGACCTGGCTCTTCGAGATGCCGGACGCCCCCATGGCTTTGACGAGATCGTCCACGGCGCGGGTCGAGATGCCATGAACGTAGGCCTCTTGGATCACGGCCGTGAGCGCCTTCTCGGCGGTGCGCCGCGGCTCGAGAAAGACAGGAAAGTAGGAGCCCTTGCGCAGCTTGGGGATGGAAAGATCGATCCGGCCGGCGCGGGTGTCCCAGGCCCGCTCCCGGTATCCATTGCGGTGAGTGAGGCGCTCCGAGCTGCGTACGCCGGCGGGAGCTCCGGTCAGGGCCTCCACCTCGAGGCTCATCAGGCGCTCGGCGGCAAAAGCGAGCATGTCACGGATGAGATCGGCATCGGCCCCCTTTTCGATCAGCTCGATCAGGGCCATTCTCTCGTCGGTCATCGTCGTCTCCGGGGTCAGGGTCAGGTGTCGCTACCCGAACTCTAACCGAAGACTGACGATGACCATCCCACAGGCGGCTCGCTCTTACACCACGTCCTGGGACGCTACCTGTAACTGGTGTCGGGCGATCTGGATGGGTCACAACGTCTGGTGATCTGTGGTGCCAAACTTCGCGCTGGCGAGGCTGCTGAGCCCCTTGGGGTCTCGCCAGACAAGCCGAACACAAATCATGGGCGCGATCGCGGGCGAGAAGCCAGCCGCGGTCCTTGAAGTGGCCTTTGACGAAATCGTCACCGACAGACGTGCTGGACTCGTAGGTGTCCGTCTTCTGGCACCGCGAGCATCGAGCGGTGAAGCGGTGCTTGGAGGGAGCGCCACCGGTCCGGGTGATCTGCGGCTCGAACTGACGTGCGATGCCGGGCATCTGGCAAATCCTGATCGTTGAAAATGAATTTCTGGCGGGGAGACGCAGCGTCATCGCTCCACACAGAAACAAACGTTAAGGGATGGGCACGAATTAACATCCCTTCCGCCAAATGCCAACCAAAGGCAGTCCAGCGGTTCGTTGGTGCTTTCTCGGGCGCGAAGAAGATCATGCCGCTTGCTAATGCTGCCAATGGGGAGAGGTGCTCGCTAGCAAAGACCTCTTGGCTTGATGATTTTTCCGTCTAAGGAGCGGCGAGTTTCCGCACGTCAATTCGACGTCCGACAGCCGGAACGCGTATCTCGAAATGATCAGCCTGCGTTACATCGAGAACATTCGTGGGCCGATGTGCAACGATGTTGGTTCCTCCACGGCGCCGCAAACTGTCGTAGATGATGCCAGCCTCACCTGCACGACGGATCGCTTCTCCCAATTGCTGCGAGGCGTCATAACGATCAGGCGCATAAACATCGGCGCGCTCGGCCTGTTGGCCGCGAATGTCCATGTAGACACCATGCAGTCGCGCTGAATAGCTTCGGTAGACCCGTGTTAGTTGTGGAACGCTTCGTGCCACTGCCTCGCGTCGGAGGTGATGTCCGACCTCGGCTACCGCCGTTTCGATTTCGCTGGCAGCATACCAAGCCCCGAGGTCGGGCGAGTTGAACCGCATGCCTGTGGGACTGACGTGCAGGAAGGCCGCCATCACGATGCTGGCGTTCGGCCGGCCATAAACCCATTCCTGTTGAGGAAGGCGAGCAATGCGGCTGGCCACGAGCCGGTCATTGGTCCACCCGACCAACTCCATCACCGCCGACAGATCGGCAGGCGTTGCCACCGTGTCGAACAGGCCAATGGGCGGAAACTGGGACGGGATCAGACGGTAGGTCGGGTAAGGTGCTTCAGCGACGTTGGTCACGAGAAGTGGATATCCGTATCTTCATAAGGGATAAAGTTTCGGTCGACCTCGTTGGGCTCCATGTAGAGGCCACCACGGGCCGCATCGAGGAAGCGCCGTACGATCATGAGACTGTCCTGGGTGCCATCAGTCACGAGTTCAATCGGCGGATGACCTCCGAACACCGTGGCCTGGTGAGGCCCGCGAAGCCATGACAAGCCTTCCTGTTCCGTCTCGAAAAGGACTCGCAGCGCCTGATAGATCCCGAGGACTGCCGAGATCCGGGTCAGAACATCGGCGTCTAGGGTGAACTCGACATGTTCACGAGCCTGTTTGGCCCACTTGTGATAGGTGGAACGCGGCGGGTACCCAAGGATCCGGAGGCGCTCCTGCTCGGTTAAAGCCCATAGGTCGGCAATGGCCAGGAAAGTGCGCATGCCGGGAGCGCTCAGGCGCCTCCGATTGGCGGGCTCAAAGCGCGATTGCTCCAGGTGAGGGAGATCCTGTGATGCCGCTTCCGTTTGGTTCTTGAGAGGCCGTGCCATGGCGTCACCATTGTGTCTAGATGTAGACTATATCTCTATCAAGACAGAATGCAATCTCGGCCCGGAAGTTCAATGTTGTCAACGCAATATAACTTGATAACATTTCGCATTTACCTGGAGGTGTTCTGTAAATCCTTAGGCAGGCCAGGCGATTAGACCTGATTGACATGTCATCCATGGGCATTTGCGATCGAGGTGCCACCGCCATGCTCGCTGTCAAGAACAGGCCTGCGGCCTGCCGCCTCCGGCGGGGCCCTGCGGGCCTTCTTGACCGCTCCGCGTGCCGGCGGCTTGGGGTGTCCAAGCCCTGACGGCTTTGCCCGTCATGGCTCATGACGACCCATAACGTGTCAACCGGCTGCGCACCTCAAGAAGCTCGGTCACGGCGCGCTGATGGCGGCTACGCCATTCCTCTGCTTCGCCGAGCGCGCGCTCATAGCGGCGATCCAGCTCCATTTTCTGCTGGCGGACCTCGGCCAGCTCCGACTCCAGCCGCTTGACCTTGTTGCGCAGCGCCACCTCGATCGTTGCGGCACGGCCCGCCGAGCGAACCCGGACCTCCTCGCCATCGACCGTCACAACCTGCTGAAGCGCTGTCGTGCGAAGTTGCTGGATCACCTCCTTGAACTGGCGGTAAAGGTACTCGCGGCTGACGTTGGCGCGCTCGGCCACGGTCTTGAACGAGATGACCTCACCGTTCCGGCGCATGGTGCCCAAGATCTCTTCGACCGCACGCCGCTTGGTCACACTCCGCTGCCGCGCCGCTGCCAGCAGCCCGCTGGTATTTTCGAGCCTGTCCACTGAACGTCCCCTCCGCCTTGATCGTCTTGATGATGGTCTTGACGTTCGCAAGCCCCTGCTGGGTTCGCTCCATCCGCTTGCGACCGATGTCAGCCATGCGCCGATGGCCGTCGTGCTCGAAGCCTTCCACCTCACCTTTGAAGCGGGTGAGGCTGGCAGCCATGGTGCGCATTTCCTTCTCGAAGAACGGCAACTGCCCGATATCGGCCCGGAAGTACGTGCACGTGAAGCAGGCTCCGTTGTGTTCGCACCATTCACCGATCTGGCCCGGAAGCGAGCAGAGGCCGCCGGGGACGTCAACCGCCAGAGTGGCACCCTTGCGCAGCGCCAGTTCGGCGACCTTGTCGTCGACCTCGCCCTTGATGGAGATGAACTTGCCACCACCCTTCTCGAGGACAGCTTTCTTCTTCAGCTTCAGACGCTGATTGACGTAGATCAGGCTCATGTCGGCCGAGGCATGGCCGAGTTCCATCTGGATCATCATGATGTCATAGCCGGCCAATGCCAGTTCGGTGCCGTAAAAATGGCGCAGGTCATGCCAGCCGAACTTGTAGATGCCGCCGTCCTTGTCACGAATGCCTTGGCGGATGATCCACTTCGCGATCACGTCCCGGGTGTGCCCTGGACTGAGATGGACTTCGGCATCGCCGAGCCTGTGCGGGAACAGGTATTGTGTCTCGCGCCGCCATGCTGTCCGGACGTCGTCCTGCTGCTCCTGGATGGCCTGGATGACCAGAGCATGGGCAGCATCGTTCTTGTGCAGCGGCTTGGTGTTCCAGCGCTTGACCTTGGACTGGTAGAAGGTCAGCAGCATGAAGTCGGCATCGTCCGGATCCGGTGCCAGGCAACCGAACGCAAGGGCGTGCAGGTCGATGGACCGCATGCCCGTATAGCGGGCGATGATCAGAAGACGTTTACAGACAACCGGCAGGGAGTCGAACCTCAGGAAGATCTGCTCAATGACCTCCTCGGGCACCATCGCGTCTTCGAGATTGCGCGCATATTCATGCGTCCGGGGATGATAGCTACGAACCCTGCGAACGTTCCTCTTATCGAAGACAAGGCGGCGCCAGCGGTATTCCGGGAGGTAGGCGGAGGCCCATTGGACCATGTTGAGCGGGTCCGTATACCAGTTCTGCCCGGTAAAGCCCTTGTCGTTGCCCCATGACAGGAACGTATGCTCGATGAACTCCTGTGTGATGTGTTCGGGGCGAGGCGAGGAATGAAGACTGTACAGGCATGCCTCGATCTGTCCCAGGGAGGCAATGTAGGATGGCAGAGTGCGCGGCGAGAGTTCCTTGTGCTCGATTTTGTTGAGAACGTAGCGCCGCGCTACGGTGCGCAGCCACGGAAGTTGAATGCGGAAGAAGCTGAGATAGGGTGCTTTGGACCGCGTCACCGGAACTTCATCGGCGGGATAAACATCCTCCAGGAGAACCAGGTCCCTGGCCTCCACCGGCTTGGCTTTCTCGCGCAAGAGGATGAGGGTGAACACCAAGAGGTTGGCCACGGCACTGGCCACGGGCCCATAGGCTGTCTCGTGGATCGTGGCGTCCCGACGCCATTTGAGCTTCGTGGGGCGAACCGAGTATTCCCTCCCTGCCAGCCAATTCTCAAACAGGCTCCGAAGGGGCGTGCTGCCGCAGCCTAAACCGCTCTCGATAGGGCGACCGAAGTCGATCAGGTGGCGGACCGCAGGTGCTTGAGTGGATGCAAGGTCAGCACAGAAGGGAATCAACTGAATCGCTCGCGTGTACCAGCGGTAGTGCCGGCTCTGTGGCCGTGACAGGCGCCAGGCAAAAAATGCCTTGAGCTCCGTCTTGTAGAACTCCGGCACAGCGGCGAAGTCGAAGCCAATCCCACCCAGCAACTCATCGGACAGCGTTTGTCCGCGCTGCCGGATGATGGATGCCGGGCGGCCCTTTCTGCTGCGTTCTCCATGGGTGTTTCTCTCAACACAGCCACTACTGGGCCCAATCTCCTGGGCGTCGCGGAGGATTTGAGCGTGCCGCGCCCCGCCATAACTGTCCGGCGCGTATAACGCGGATCCGGCGTCGATCCCGAAGCATTCCCGAAGCGTATGGAAGCCCCACAGGTCTCGTTCGAGCAGGGCAGGGTGCAGGGCGGCCAGAAAGGCTCGCAGGCTCCCAAGATACGCGACGTCCGGATCGTAGCTTCGGGCGAGCTTCAGAGCCATTTGAGCTTCTCCTCCGCCAGGCCGATACGCCTCAAGTCATTCAGGCGCTCTTCGACCTCCGTGTGGTTCCTGAGCTGCAGCTTCTTGTACTCGGCATTGAACAGGTGCTTGTAGATGGCATTGGTCGTCTGCGGGCTGGCATGCCCGAGGCGGTCAGCGACATCGAGCAGGCTATAGCCCTGAGCGATCGCCTCGCTGGCATGGGTGTGACGGAACATGTGCCAGGTAAACGCAATCCCCGAGTTCCGGACCAGACGCTTTTGAATGTCGTAGGCGTTGCTCTCAGACAGCCCGCGGCCGATTTGCGCTTTGGCGATGTTGCAGAACACATAATTCGTGCCGGTCTCGAAGGCCGGAAGGTATTCGTCGCTGGCGACATAGTCCTCATACATCGTCATCACGAAGTCGAGCACCGGGATCGGCCGCGCCCTGCCGTTTTTGACGCGCGCCTTGTTCTCGTGAAGGCGGGGCGTGACCCAGATGACGTTCTCCTCCAACCGGAAGTCCTCGTGCAGCAGGCCCCGGGCCTCGCCGATCCGGATGCCGGTCGTGTACAGGAGGACCACCAGGAAGGCGTCGCGCATGAGGCTGGCCGCCTCGATGATCTTCAGGACCTGCTCGGGCTTCAGCCGGTGGTCGACGGCCCGTTTGGCGGAGGCCGCCTTGGCCTTGTGGTCCGACCGGCTTTCGGTGCGGCGCCGCGGCTTGCGCTGTGCGATATGAGCCAGGAAAGGCTTGTAGGCGTCGGGATGATAGGCGCGCGGCCTCTCGTCATTGCCAAAGATCAGCGCGGCGTGGCGCATGTCCAGAAAGGTGTAGAAGGCCTTGATCGCAAACAGGATCTGGTTGTGCAGGCTGGCGGAAACGTCCACGGGTTCCGGGCGCAGCGGGATGATGTTGAGGGCGATCTTCAGATCCAGGATCGGGCCATGGCGGATCAGCGCGGGAATGAAGCGGTCGAGGTCCAAGGGTGTGATCTCCCGGAAGCTCTTGCCCATGGCCGCGAGATAGTTGCCCAGCCGGACCACGTGCCGGGCATAATGGGCGACGGTGCTCGGGGCGTGATGGCGCGCCTCCAGGTAGATGACGAACTCGCGGATCTCGGTGACGATGGCGTCACCGTCATAGGCGGTCCAGGTGACGTGGCCGCTTGGGAGGACGCTGCGCTGCAGGTGCATGGGCCGTCATCCGCGTCGTTGATACCTGATGGTACGACTGTCAGGGACCAGCGCCAAGCGTCCAAAGGGGTAGGTCGATCACGTCGTTGACATGACCAAGCGACCTAGAGGTATTCGCATAAGGAGACTTTTGACAAGAAGTCGGTAACCCTTGCTGTGGCAGGGTCCTCTCACGGGAGGATCTCATGCGTGCAAACCACCGGCTAGCCCAGCTCTGGCTCGATGCTCTGACAACCGAGCTTGGGGCATCTGCCGGCACCATCGACACCTACACCGATGACCTGAACTGCTATCTTGTCTGGCTGGATGAGAACAGCCTTGGCCACGACGAGGTCAGTTTGGAGCCGATCCGCGACCACATCGCAGCTATCGATCCGCGCGGCTATGCCGGATCAACCATGGCCCGACGCATCACGGTGGCGCGCGGCCTGCACAAGTTTCTGATTGCTGAGGACCTCGGTTTGCGCGATCCCACATCCAATCTGTCGTCCATGCGCCGTTCCCGGAAGCTGCCCTTCGTCCTGTCCATCGCCGAGACAGAAGCGCTCTTGGAGACTGCCCACAGGCTTGAGGCCGATCCCTCGGTGGGACTTTATCGTCAGGCCGGCTATGCTCGACGAGCCGCTCTGTTCGAGACCCTCTAAGCCTCTGGTATGCGCATCAG